>NZ_JBXGEE010000003.1:0-441888 GCF_056856975.1 Pantoea sp. PA1 | reverse complement strand
TCTGATTTTCCCGGCGCTGCGGCAGCGACGCACCCGGATCCCCGCCACCGTTGGCGCGCTGCTGTCACTGGTGGCGACGCCGCTGGTACCGGCAGGCATGCCGGTGCTGTTTTCGCTGCTGGGCCTGCTGACATGGAGATCGCGCAAATGATGCATCAGGGAACCCTCATCGCAGGCATCGCCCTGCTGGCCGCCGGCACCTGGCTGATGCGGTTTGCCGGTGTCAGGCTGGGCAACCGTCTTCCTATCAGTGAGCGCTCACAGCAGATGCTCTCCGATGCTGCAACCATCCTGCTGCTGGCGGTGGCCGCGACCACGACGCTGTTTGAAGGTCACCATTTTGCCGGGGTGGCCCGGGTAGCCGGAGTCGGCTTTGCCCTGCTGCTGGCCTGGCGTCGGGCACCGCTGATTATGATTATTCTCGGAGCGGCGGCGATGACGGCGCTGCTGCGGTTTCTCGGTGTGCCCTGACGACGCGGGCCTCCTCAGACCGAAAAAAGGGGCGGGACGTTGTATTCGGGGCTGGGATCACGGCATGATGATCCCTTATCTCCTGACAGGAAGTTTTCTATGCCTCGTCCGTTACAGATAGGTCTGCTGCTGTTCCCCGAACTCACCCAGCTTGATTTAACCGGTCCCTGGGAAGTCTTTGCGCGCACGCCCGGCGTGGCGTGCCATCTGATCTGGAAGGATACTCAGCCGGTGCGATCCGATCGTGGCCTGGCGATCGTACCGACCACCACCTTTGAAGCCTGCCCGCCACTGGATGTGATTTTTGTGCCCGGCGGGCCGGGCCAGATTGCGTTGATGTCGGACACGGAAACGCTGGACTTCCTCCGGCAGCGAGCCGGTGAGACGCAGTGGGTCACCTCGGTCTGCACCGGTTCGCTGGTGCTGGGGGCCGCCGGATTGTTACAGGGTTACCGGGCCACCTCACACTGGGGTTCCCTGGATCAGCTGGCTCTGCTGGGTGCGCAGCCGGTGAGTGAGCGGGTGGTTCGGGACCGCAATCGCATCACCGGGGCAGGCGTGACCTCCGGCATCGATTTTGCCCTGACGCTGGTGGCGGAGATTGCAGATGACGCGACAGCCAGAGCGATTCAGCTGCAGATGGAATACGATCCCGCGCCGCCCTATAACAGCGGTTCTCCGCAGAGTGCTCCCCCTCAGGAAGTCGAAGCAGCCCGGACGAAGATGGTGACGTTTATCGCCACGCGCCGTGCGGCCACCGAAGCGGCAGCAGCGCGGCTACAGGCTGATCAGTTTGCGCACGCCGGGGATACGCAGCAGCAGCAGTGACAATGTCATGCTGAATATCAGGGTCAGGGCGATAACCAGCAGCTTATCGCCCAGCGTCTCGATGCGGATCGCTGCGGCCAGCAGTCCAAAAATCAGATAGTGCAGGATGTAAACACCCGTCATGGTCTTTCCCAGCGTGGTCAGCAGCGGCGTCACCCACCGGGCGCGCGCCGGCAGCCGGATGGCGTTGACGCTGATGACGATCAGCACCACCAGCAGATAAACCTGTGAACCGGTCAGCAGCACCTCGTTGCTGGTCGCCAGGAAGCGCGCAATAAAGTAGTACCGCTCGTAGAGCCAGGTAAACAGGTAGACCGCAGGCAGCAGCAGCAGGCTGGTTTTTATCACCCGCGGTGAGGTGAAAAAGGGCATGACGGCGGGCGCGGCCATCAGCCGGCCCGACAGGTAGTAGAGCACCCATGTCCAGATGCGATACTGCGGCGGCAGTGAAAACAACCGCCTCTCCGGAGAGAGACTGGCAAGCAGGTCATAGGTGAACGCGAAAATCAGCAGCAGAAAAATGAGTGATGCCATCACGCCCGGCCGCCGGACCAGCCGGTCGATCAGAGGATGCGACACATAAATCACAATAAGCGCGATGACAAACCACGGCTGAATCAGATACCCCTTGTGATGCATCCCGGCAAGCCAGAAAAAGCTGAACCAGAAGAGAAAGATCAGCAGAATGCGGCGAATCTTGCCGAGCTGCCACGCGGGGGTATGTTGCTCACCCGCATCCATATAGCCGCTGAGCAGAAAATAGAGTGGTGTGGCGATGGTGGAGACGAAGCTCAGCACGTTGAGCGTCAGGCTGACATCGTAGTAGTACCGGTCGTAACTCTGATAAAGCGTAAAAAACGACACCGCCGTGATGCAGGCCAGCGTCTTCAGCATCGCCAGCCCGCTCTTATTCACCCTGCGCCTCCTGCTCCCCACCGTGGAAGCAGCGATACAATACCGGCAGCACCAGCAGCGTTAGCACGGTGGCGAACCCCAGGCCGAAGATAATCACCACCGCCATGCTCTGGAAAAAAACATCGCGCAGCAGCGGCAGCAGACCCAGTACCGTGGTGAAGGCGGTCAGCAGGATAGGGCGCAGGCGTGACGTCGCCGCATCAGTAATCGCCTGCTGCAAGGGTTTCTCCTGGCGGAACAGCCGGATCTCTTCAATCAGCACGATCCCGTTGCGGATCAGCATACCCGACAGACTCAGCAGGCCAATCAGCGCCATAAAGCCAAACGGAATGCCGGTGAGGAGAAAGCCACAGGTCACGCCAATCAATGCCAGCGGCACCGTAATCCAGATAGCCACGGCGTCGCGCAGCGAGTTGAACATCAGCACGGTAATGATGAACATCGCCAGGAAGCCCACCGGCAGCGAACTGAGCAGGCCGCTCTGCGCTTCACGTGAGCTTTCCAGCTCGCCCCCCCATTCCAGGCGGTAACCCGCGGGCAGTCTGAGCTGATCGATCTGCGGCCGTACACGGGCCACCACCTGGGCTGCGGTCAGCCCCGAAGCCGGATCGGGATCGGTCTGTACGGTCAGCACGCGCGTCCGATCGCGACGCATAATCAGCGGATTTTCCCACTCCAGCCGGAAGTCCGCGATCACATTACTCATCGGGACAAAGTGCTGGAGCGCGGCGCTCCAGAGCTGGATATTCTCAATATGATCGACGCTCTGCCGCTCTTCATCGGCAGGATAGAGCATCACCGGCATCAACCGCGAGCCGTCACGGAAAAGGCCCACGGCGTCACCGCTGAAATTCATCCTCAGCGCCTGGTCAATATCCCGCTTATCGATGCCCAGCTCCTGCCCGCGCAGCGCCGAATAGAGCGGACGGAGCACCTTGCTGCGCTCCTGCCAGTCGTTACGCGCCGGGAAGGTTGAGCCATCAGCCAGGAAAATCGCATCCAGCTGGCTGCCGATATGACGCAGGACTTCAGGATCGGGGCCGATAACCCGCAGTGCGATCGTGCTGTCGCTGGCGCTGCCAAACTGAATGCGCTTAATGCGTGGCCTGACCTGGGGATAGTTCTGCTGGATAAACCTCTCGGTTTTTAGCGACAGCGCCTCCAGCTGTTTTGCCTCCTTCACCCGCACCATAATCTGGGCGAAGTTGCTGTACTGGCGTGCGGCGTCATAGGTAAGCGTAAAGCGCAGCGCGCCCTGACCGACCGTTGTCACCGTCGCCGCGACGTCCGGTTGCTGATTGATAAAACGCGCAATATCCGCTGCCGTATCGGCGGTATAGTGGATATCGGTGCCGTAGGGCAGCCAGAGATCGGTAAAAAAGATCGGCGTGCCGGAGGAAGGAAAGAAGTTCTGCTTTACCTGGGTAAAGCCATACAGCGACAGGGCTAACAGTGCCACCATCACCGTCAGCGTCGTCAGGCGAAAACGCAGTAGACCACCCAGCGCCTTGCGATAGAGCCGGAAAACCACTCCCTGGTAAGGCGCTGAGGCGGCGTTCTGCTCAGGCTGAATCGCACCCCGTCGCCGTTCACTCCAGTGGATAAAGACCGGGGTCAGGGTCAGCGCAGTTATCCAGCTCAGCATCAGGGAGATCAGCAGCACCTGAAACAGCGATTTGCAATATTCACCGGTGGAATCCTGCGACAGTCCAATCGGCGCAAAGGCAAGAATCGCGATGACCGTGGCACCCAGCAGCGGCAGGGCACTGCGACGCACCATGCGGGCAATGGCCTGTTGCAGAGGGCGGCCGCGCTGATGATCGATCTTTATCCCTTCCACCACCACGATGGCGTTATCCACCAGCATGCTGAGTGAAATAATCAGCGCACCCAGCGACACCCGTTGCAGCTCCAGGTTAAAAAGAAACATGATCAGAAGCGTACCGAGCACGTTAAGTGCCAGCGAGGCGGCAATCACCATGCCGCTGCGCAGGCCCATAAACAGCAGCAGCGTGCCCACCACGATGGCCAGCGCCATCAGAAAGTTGAGGATAAAGCCGTCGACCGACTGCCTGACTTCGTGCGCCTGGTTATAGAAAACCTTCAGGCTGATCCCCACGGGGGTGTCCTGCTGATCCTGCTCCAGCTTCGCGCTGAGGGCATTGCCGACGTCGATCACATTGACGCCTGGCGCAAACGAAACGCCAATTGCCAGCGCCGCTTCCCCGTCAGCAAAGTAGAGGTTGGCCGGATTATCGGTCACGCCGCGTGTCAGGGTCGCGATATCACGCAGATGGAGATTCTGCGGACTGCCGGCGGGCAGAAGGGGCAGATCAGCCAGATCGTCCAGCGTCACCAGCTCGCCGGTGGGATGAAAGCGGATCGACTCGCTCTCAACCCGCAGCGCACCGGCACTGGCCACGCCATTGTTGCGGCTCAGCAGGTCGGCCACGCGCTGCGGCGTTATGCCGTAAGCGGTCATTTTGCTGGTGGAGAGCGCGATGCGGATCTCCTCCTGCTCAACACCTGCCACCGCCACTTTCGCCACACCGGATACCCGCACCAGATCGCGGCGCAGCTGATCGGCATAGTTGCGCAGCTCACTGTTGGTAAAGTCTTTGCCGTGGATGACGAAGAAGTAGCCGTAGACGTCGCCAAAGTCGTCGTTGACCAGCGGTGCCTGCACGCCAGGGGGAAACTGCCGGGCCGCATCGCCGACCCGGCGGCGCAGCTCATCCCAGATTTGCGGCAGCTGATCGGCCAGATAGCGGGGGTGAATATTCACGGTAATCTGCGACAGGCCGTTGCCTGAAATGGAGGTGACGTTGTCCAGATAAGGCAGGCGTTGCAGCGCATTTTCCAGCGGCAGCGTCACTTCCTCCTCCACCTGCTGCGCGGATGCGCCGGGATAGTGGGTGACAATCACCGCCGACTTAATGGTAAACAGCGGATCTTCGAGCCGGCCGATGTTCAGCAGAGCATAGAGACCGCCCACGCCCAGCAGCAGAATAACCAGCCAGATGCGGACGGGCTTATCAAGAAAATGCGCCTGAATCCCCATTATAACCCCCGCTCACGTTGCCAGATGCGCACCGCTTCACCCTGGCGCAGCTCCCCCACACCGGCGGCGACAATACGGTCGCCCGGCTTCAGCCCGCTCAGGATCTCAATGCCCTGAGCGGTGAGGCGGCCCGTGGTAACCGGCCTGTCAGTGACGCGCAAGCCGTCGCCCGCTTCGTCGACCAGCCAGACGTGCGGTTGATTCGTCGGGCTGCGGTCCGGATTGAACACGGCGGCCACCGGCACCACCAGCCGCGGCTGGGCGACGGCAGTCGGCAGATTATGCAGCCTGACGCGAACCGAGCCGCTGAGGCCGCTGACGCCCGGAAGATCGGCCGGACGCGGCATGGTCAGCACCACCTGCCAGGTCAGCGTCGCGGCGTTGGTCTGGCTGGTGTGCTCTTTGTACTGCGCGGTAAAAACGCGGCCCGGCAGGGCGTGAAACTGCACTTCCGGCTGATAGTGAAGGTTCTGAACGTCCAGCGCGGAGAAGAGGGTTTCCGGCACGGTAAAGATAACGTCCAGCAGATCGGATCGCGTCAGCAGCGCAATGGGTTGCCCGGCGGCCACCACCTGATGATTTCGCGCCTCCACTTTTGCTATCACCCCGTCGAACGGCGCGCGCAGGGTAAGAAACTGCAGCTCTTCCTGCGCGATTTTCAGGGCCGTCGCGGCGGTGTCGCGGTTCGCTCGCTGTACGTCCATCTCTGACTTCGACACGGCGCTGCGCTGCTCCAGCGTGCGGAAACGCTGAAACTGCCGCTCCGCCAGTTGCAGCGCCGTCTGCCGGTCCCGCACCCGCAGCTTCGCATCGGCATCGTTCAGGCTGGCAAGAACCTGTCCCGCTTTCACCGCGGTGCCATCCCGGATATCGAGCTGAATTAACTGGCCCGGCCGTTTAAAGGCGAGATCGGTATTATCTCCGGCCTGAATACGCGCAGGAAAGACCCGGATATTTTGTGCCATGTCCGATTCAAGCGTAAAAACTTTAACGACGCGGGGCGGCGGCGCTTCCGGTTCTTTTTTTTCATCGCACGCTGTCATAAAAAAACAGCAGAGAAAAACAGAGATAACTTTGCGTTTAATCATTGTCTTCGCCTTAGCTGCAGATATTTCACGGCGGCACGATAAACACGAAGGCGTAATTCGCCCTGATGCTTTTCGCAACCGGGATAAAATAAAATTTAATATTCGTTGTCTGCGTCTGCCGCAACGGCAACAGGTTTGTGAATCCGTTTTATGCCGCCAGTTGCCTCACCACCAGCCAGGTCAGGAGGCCTGTCAGCGTCGTGGCGGTGACCGCGAAAATAACGAAACCGCAAAGCATGATAATGCTCTGTTTTTTCATCAGCGTTTCCTTTTTCAAGGCTGAATATAAGCCGAAGCACACTGCCTCAGATGACTTAAACCGTAGTTAAACGAAAAGCATCTTGTCATTCTCATAATATAAGTCAGATTTAATTTTGCCCGTTTATGTTATCCATCGGACGTTTCTTACCTAAATATGATATCGGTCATAACCGACGTGCAAGACTTCCCGCAAAATGCGTGCCTTTAATTGCGCCTTTAATTCATCGCTAAATGGCACGAGGTTTATATATGCTAAATAATGATAAGCAGGATAAAGCATCAGCTTTATCTCAGCGCCCCTGGTATCAGCGCAGTGTGACAGAGATATTTTCTGATGTGAAAAGCTCGCCCGCCGGATTATCGACTGCCGAAGCCCAGGAACGTCTGCGGAAGCAGGGCCCGAACGCGCTGCCGCAAAAGGCTGACCAGTCTGCGCTGCTCAAATTCATCGCCCATTTTAAAGATGTGCTGATCTATATCCTGCTGGCGGCGGCGGTGATCACCGCGATGATGGGGCACTGGGTGGATACCTTTGTCATTATTGGCGTGGCCGTGATTAACGCCCTCATCGGCTTTGTTCAGGAGAACAATGCCGAGAAATCACTGAAAAGCATCCAGAATATGCTCGCCAGCGAAGCGATGCTGATTCGGGATGGCAAACAGGTCACGGTGCCGACGCGCGATATCGTGGTGGGTGACGTGGTCATGCTGCGGCCCGGCGATAAAATTCCGGCCGACCTGAGACTGTATGAAGTGAATAATCTGCGGGTTGAAGAAGCAATTCTCACCGGCGAATCAACCGTGGTCTCAAAAAACAGCGATACGCTCAGCGGCGAAAAATCGCTGGGCGACCGACTGAATCTGGCCTTCTCCGGCACCACCGTCAGTTCCGGTACCGCATCAGGCGTGGTCATTGCCAGCGGCGGCGACACCGAACTGGGCCATATCAACGCGATGATCAGCGGCATCAGAGAAGCGAAAACCCCGCTGCTGGTGCAGATCGATAAACTTGGTAAGGCAATTTTTCTCATCATCCTGGCGATGATGGTGGTGCTGTTTATCTTTGGCTATCTGCTGCGGGATATCCCGCTGGGCGAACTGCTGCTCTCCGTGATCAGCCTGGCCGTCGCTACCGTGCCGGAAGGTCTGCCCGCCATTATCTCGATCATCCTGTCGCTGGGCGTCCAGTCGATGGCGCGATCCAATGCGATTATCCGGAAATTGCCGACCGTGGAAACGCTGGGCGCGATGTCCGTGATCTGCTCCGATAAAACCGGCACGCTGACCATGAATGAGATGACCGTGAAAGCGGTGGTGCTGGCGAAGAGCCGCTGGCGTGTCAGCGGTAACAGCTACGAACCCAAAGGGGAGATCGTGGCGGAGCAGGGCAGTGTGAATGCGGCGCAGGACCCCCTGTTCCAGCACTTCCTGCAGGCGGTCGATATCTGTAACGAGAGCCAGCTGCGTCAGGACAGTCAGGGACACTGGACCATCGTCGGTGGCCCGACCGAAGGGGCGCTCAAGGTGCTGGCGGCCAAAGGCCTGACAACCCCGCAGCCGGTGGAAGTGGTCAGCAAACTGCCGTTTGATTCCCTCTACAAATATATGTCCGTCAGCTGTGTGGTTAATGGCGAATCCTGGGTGCTGCTGACCGGTGCGCCAGATGTCCTGCTGACGTTGTGCCAGCAGCAGCAGACCCCGGACGGCCCGGAACCGATTGATCGGGCATACTGGAATGCGGCCATCACCACCTACGCCAGCGAAGGGCTGCGCACCGTCGCTGCCGCCTGGAAAAAAACCGCCGCTCCCGTGACGTCGCTGGATCACGCCGATCTGAAAAGTGAGATGGTTCTGCTGGGGCTGGCCTGCATGATGGACCCGCCACGTCCGGAAGCCATTGCGGCCATTGATGAGTGCCAGAAAGCAGGCATCCGCGTCAAAATGATCACCGGCGACCATCAGGAAACGGCGATGGCGATTGGTCAGATGCTCGGGATCGGTAACAGCCAGGCCGCCATCACCGGTTATGAGCTGGAGCATATGAACGACGCCGAACTGGCCACGGCCGCGAAAACCTATGACATTTTTGCCCGCACCAGCCCGGAACATAAGCTGCGCCTGGTAAAAGCGCTGGAGGCGAGTGGGGAGATCGTCGGGATGACCGGCGACGGCGTGAACGATGCCCCCGCCCTGAAACAGGCTAACGTGGGCATTGCGATGGGCATCAAAGGCACGGAGGTCACCAAAGAGGCGGCCGATATGATTCTGGCTGACGA
This sequence comes from Pantoea sp. PA1, assembly GCF_056856975.1. NCBI lineage: Bacteria > Pseudomonadati > Pseudomonadota > Gammaproteobacteria > Enterobacterales > Erwiniaceae > Pantoea > Pantoea sp. PA1. Next base: position 432,988 of record NZ_JBXGEE010000003.1, on the reverse strand, counting down.
TAACTTCGCCACCATCGCGGCGGCGATCAAAGAAGGGCGTCGGGTTTATGACAACCTGAAAAAGACCATTCTGTTTGTCATGCCAACCTGTATGGCACAGGGGCTGCTGATCATCATTGCGATTCTGATGGGCAATCTGCTGCCGTTAACGCCGGTTCAGATTCTGTGGATGAACATGGCGACCTCGGCCACGCTGTCATTTGGTCTGGCGTTTGAGCCTGCCGAAGCTAACGTGATGCGCCGGCCGCCGCGCAATGTCAAAGCCCACGTTATGGATGTCTACGCCATCTGGCGCGTGGTCTTTGTCAGCCTGCTGATCGCGGTCAGTGCCTTTGTGCTGGAAGCCTGGCTGCAGCCGCGCGGCTATAGCCCGGAGTTTATCCGCACCGTGCTGCTGCAGATGCTGGTAACGGCGCAGTGGGTCTATATGCTGAACTGCCGTAACATCGATGGCTTCTCGCTGGATCGCGGTCTGCTGAAAAACCGGGGCCTCTGGCTCGTCACGCTGGTGCTGATTATCCTGCAGGCGATCATCATTTATGTGCCCCTGATGAACACGCTGTTTGGTACCCGCCCGTTGCCGATTAACTACTGGCTGATTTCGCTGCTGGTCGGCATCGCCATCTTTGCCGTGGTAGAGATTGAAAAACGTCTCACCCGCAGCTGGCGGGTGAAAACGCCGTCACTGCGTTAACTCAGAAATCGGGTCCTGCCGGGGATAACTCGCCAGCAGGACTTTTTTGATCAGAAAGGTCAACGGAATGGCCAGTATCCCGCCGATAATCCCCAGCAGCGACTGCCAGAACAGAAAGGCCAGCAGCTGCGTGGTCAGTGCCAGATTCAGTCGCTTGCCAATCAGCAGCGGTTCAATCACCGAACTCAGACAGAGATTCAGCACCACAAAGAAGAGGGCTACCGCCAGCGCGACCTGCAGATCGAACAGGAGATAGCTCTGGATCACGGGCGGAATGGCCGCCAGAAACGAACCCAGCACCGGCACGTAGTTAAAAATGAACATCAGCACGCCCCAGAAAAAGGCAAACTTCAGCCCGATCAGATGTGCGCCGGCGCCCACGATCACCCCACCCAGAATGCTGGTCAGGGTTTTCACCCGGGCATAAACAATGACGCTCTGAATCCCCTCATGTAACGCCAGATAAAAGGCCCGCTGTTTTCCCTGCATACGCCGTTGCAGCGCATTTTTCAGCAGCGGCATCTCATAGAGCATAAACAGCAGCATCAGGAACACCATAATCCACCAGGAGATCACGCCCGGGATCTGCGTCAGAAAGGCGGTGACGATACGTACTATCGCCCCCGCATCCACAAAGGCCAGTAATCTGTCGGGGGTGACCGCAATATCCAGCCGGGCAAAAGCCAGCGTCAGCTGATCCAGTCGGGCGGCCAGCAGCACCGGCGCCTGACGACTGAGCTGCATCAAATCCGGTGTCAGCACCGAGAGTTTCAGGGTAGTGATGACCATGATAAACAGCATCAGGCTGATCACCAGCAGTGACGAGACGATGCGGGGGATGCGCTTTTTATCCAGCCGGGTAATCAACGGGTCAAGCATGATAGCCAGCAGCATCGCCAGCAGAACCTGGTTGATGAGCGGAGCGGCCAGATAGAGGCCTGTCAGAATAAGGGTCAGGCAGGCGAGCATAAACAGCACGCGTGCCAGCGGTGACCCGGGAGTGAACCAGCGTAGTCCCATGATGGGGCTCCTTCAGCTAACAGAAGCAGCAGTATAGATGAGGCGTCAGCCTGACTGCTTTGCGTCAGGTCAGGGGTGAGAGGCCCTTCGCAGGCGGATGAGAAAGGGTGTTAAAAAAGCTTTGCCCGCCAGGTTAAAACGGCTATCTTAAAGGAAATGATCATTTCCTAATGGAATCGACGATGAATAACAACCCCCATCACGAGCGGGGACGACCCCGGGCGTTCGATACGGATGCCGCACTGGACAGGGCGATGCTGCTGTTCCGGCAGAAGGGGTATCACGCGACGTCAGTCGGCGATCTCGGGCAGGCGATGCAGCTGACCACCGGCAGCATCTATAAGGCCTTTACCGACAAGCGCACGCTGTTTGCAACCGTCTTTGCCCGCTATCTCTCACTGCGCAACAGCAGTCTGGCCGCGCGGCTGGCCGAATGTGAAACGGGCCGGGAGAAGCTGGCGGCGCTGCTGCGTTTTTATGTCGATTCCGTGCGCGACGTTGAAGGTGAACGCGGCTGTCTGGTCGCGGTCAGTGCCGTTGAGCTGCACACCCTGGATGAGGAGCTGGCTGATGCGGTCAGCGCCGCCCTGCTGCGCAATCAGCAAAATCTGCAGCAGCTTATCCGTCTGGGTCAGCAGGATGGCTCAGTCAACCCGTCACTGGAGTGTGACGCCACTGCCTCACTGCTGCTCTGTCTGGTGCTGGGCATGCGGGTGGCGGGCAAAGTGGCGGCCACCCGGCCCGATGCCAGCATCATTCCGCTGGCGCTGAAAATCGTCGACTGAATTTTTTTGCTCATTAAGGAAATAATCGTTTCCTTATTATCAGGAGGTTTTATGCACGCTTTTGCTCCCTATCAGCACCATTTTGTCCGGACAGATTCACAGCGGCTGCACTACCTTAGCGCAGGCCATGCGCAGGCAGAAACCGTGGTGCTGCTCGCCGGATTTCCGCAGAGCAGCTTCGCCTGGCGGGAGGTGATCCCTCGTCTGGCGAGCCGTTTTCAGGTGATTGCACCTGACCTGCCTGGCCAGGGGGATTCAGACTTTCCGCCCGATGGCTATGACACCGACAGCGTGGCGCAGCATATCGTGGCGCTGCTGGATCAGCTGGGTATCCAGCGCTTTCATCTGGTCGGGCATGATATTGGTGCCTGGGTCGCGTGGGCGCTGGCGGCGGGCTTCAGGGAAAGGGTCAGCTCTCTTGCACTGCTGGATGGCGGCATACCCGGTGTTACCCTGCCGGATTCACTGCCTGTTACGGGTGAAAACGCCGCTAAAATCTGGCACTTTGCCTTTCATGGCCTGAACGATCTGCCGGAAGCGCTGATTGCGGGCAGAGAGGCGATCTACCTGGAGTGGTTTTTTAACCGTAAGGCCGCGAATCCGCATCATATTAATGCGGCGGCGCGTCGTGAATATCTGCGCATCTTTCAGCAGCCCGGCGCGCTGCGCGCCGGACTCGCTTTCTACCGTTCGTTTGAGCGCTCTGCAGAGCAGAATCGCCAGCGCGCGCTAAAAGGGAAACTGGAGATACCGCTGCTGGCAGTCAGTGCCGATCAGGGGTCGATACCGGATATGGCCACACCGTTACGCGCGGTGGCGCAGCCGGTGTACAGTGAAAATATTCTCAACTGTGGCCACTTTATTCCGGACGAACAGCCGGAGAAATTAGCGGAAATACTCAAACTCTTTTTTATGCGGCATCCGGATAAGCCGGAACGGATAAATTAACATCAGGGAAAGTAATGTTGCGAAGTGGATTATTAATATTATTACTTATCCATGACTCCCTCATACGGCTTTCCAATAAATAGTTCTATCTTATTGATTTATATTAATTCCTGAAGGCGCATTACGCGTTGCTTTCTGTCACGTGCTGTGAATAAATAAACGGTCATCACCATCCTGTATCAGGATGAAATAAAAATAAGGACCGGCATAGGCATGCCGGTCTGCTATTGCCGGGGCGGCTATGAATCAGGAAAAAGCACGACTGGCCGGGGAAATAAAAGCCAGAGTCAATGAACTTGAATCGCAGTTGGTTGCGATTCGCCGTGATATCCATGCGCATCCGGAATTAGGCTTTGATACGCTGCGCACTGCCCAGGTGGTGACCGACTACCTGCGGGCTCAGGGGCTGGACCCGCAAACCGGCGTCGGCCGCAGCGGCGTTGTTGTGGATATTGTGGGCGCAGAGCCTGGAAAGACGCTGCTGTTGCGCGCCGACATGGATGCGCTGCCCATCCATGAGCAGACGGGTCTGCCGTTTGCCAGCCGCTATCCCGGCAGGATGCACGCCTGTGGTCACGATATTCACACCGCGACGATGCTGGGTGTGGCCACACTCCTGCCGCACTATCGACAGCAACTGAAAGGCCGCGTCCGGCTGATCTTCCAGCCCGCAGAAGAGACGCCTGAGAGCGGTGCCGCAGCGATGATCGCCGATGGTGCGGCAGACGGCGTCGACTGGGCGATAACCCTGCATAACAAGCCTGAACTGACCGCGGGTGAGATTGCGCTGACCCGCGGCGCCAGCACCGCCTCCAGTGACGAGTTTGATGTCACGGTGCAGGGCGTTTCAACCCACGCGGCGCGTCCGCACATGGGCACCGATCCGATCATCGCCACCGTGCATCTCATCAGTCAGTTACAGAGCATCATTTCGCGTGAACGCGATCCGGCGCACTCTGCCGTGTTAACCATCGGACACATTGAGGGCGGCACTACCCACAACATCATTCCTGACAGCTGCCTGTTCCAGGGCACCATCCGGACCAAATCTCCCGAGGTGCGTGCTGCGATGGAAGCCTCGTTTAAACGGATGTGTGAAGGCGTGGCGCTGGCGCAGAATGTGCGGGTTGAGGTGAATTTCCAGCGGGGTGTTCCGCCCCTGATGAATGACGATCGCCTGATTGACGCGCTGGAAGGGATTTTGTCTCATCAGTTCGGTAAAGCCATCATCGCTCAGCCGAGCGCCAGCTTTGGCGCCGAAGATTTTTCACTGTTTACGGAACGGGTACCGGGATGTCAGATCCATATCGGATCGGCAACCCCGGGCCGTGACGATCACCTGCATAACTCCGACTATCAGCCGGATGAACGCAGTATTGCTGCCGGGACGCAGGCGCTGACCCGTCTTGCCATTGATTTACTCTCCGAATAATAAATGAGGTTTTATGATGATGCGTAACCGTCTGTTCACGGCTTCTCTGACCGTGGCCCTGCTTGCCACGTCTGCATTCAGCCAGGCAAAAGATTTTGGCACCCTGAAGTTTGCTACCGAAGCGGCTTATCCGCCGTTTAATCAGACCACCCCGAGCGGAAAGATCGTCGGCTATGAGCCCGATATGGTGGCGGAGCTGGCTAAACGGGCAGGCTTTAAATATGAAATCATTGCCCAGAAATGGTCAGGCATGATCCCGGGCCTGATCGACGGCAAATATGATGCGGTGGTCGATGCGGTGACCGTGACGCCGAAACGGGCTGAGGCGATTGACTTCACCCACCAGTACACCGTCAGCGTCTCCAGCTTTGTTACCGCTAAAAACAGCCCGCTGGCTACGCTGCCAGGCAGTGGCACGGTGGTCACGGCCGATGATGACGCGGGCATGAAAAAAGCGATCGACGATCTGAAAACCACCTTCAAAGGCAAAACCATCGCGGTACAGGTTGCCACCATTCAGGCCGATTTCCTGCAAAAATACCTCGGCGATGTGGCCACCATCCGGACCTATCAGGCCGGTCCTGAAACCTTTGCTGACCTGATGAACGGGCGCGTTGACGCGGTAATGGCATCCCGCACCAACCTCAACGCCTTTGTGAAAAAGCATGCGGATGCGATCAGCAGCAGCGGCTACGGCTTCTCGGGTGGCGTACTGGGCGCGGGCTCGGCGATTGGCCTGCGCAAAGGCAACAGCGAGCTGCAGCAGGTGCTGAATCAGGCGCTGGAGTCGATGATCAAAGATGGCACGCTGAGCAAACTGTCGATCAAATGGTTTGGCGAAGACGTCGCGCCAAAAGCGTAACCGCGGATGCTGATGAACATTGACTGGCAGATGCTGGGTTTTGGGGACGAGGGCTGGGGCGGCGTGCTGCTTAACGCCGCCGCCGTCACCGTCAGCGTTTCACTCTGCGCCTGGCTGCTGGGTGCGCTGCTCGGCAGCGTCCTCTGCTGGATGCAGATCGCCGGTGCGCGCTGGCAGCAGCGGCTGGCAGCCGGTTACATCACGCTGTTTCGTGGCGTACCGGAACTGCTGGTGATCTATCTGTTCTACTTCGGCGGACGCCAGGTGGTTTCCGCCGTCGGCACCGCGCTGGGCCTGCAGGGGCCGTTCGATGTGAACGGTTTTGTGGCGGGAGCGATTGCCATCGGGCTGATCTCGGGTGCCTATCAGAGCGGCGTATTCCGGGGGGCCTTCTACGCTATTCCGGGTGGAACGCTGGAAGCAGCGACCGTCACCGGGATGGGGCGACTGATGATGTTCCGTCGCATCATCGTCCCGCAGGCGCTGCGCACGGCGCTGCCCGGTATGGGCAACCAGTGGCAATCGGTGATCAAAGAGTCGGCACTGGTGTCGGTGACCGGACTGGTTGAAACCATGAATCAGGTCTCAACGGCGGCCAACTCGACCCAGATGTCCTTTTTCTTCTACAGCGTGGGTGCCGTGATCTATCTGATTATCACCACCTGCTCCGATATGGTGTTCCGCTACGTGGAGAAATTTGCGATGCGCGGTCAACAGCGCGTGAAAAGCTAGGGAGTCCACGTGGATATCAACTTTTTACAGCAGACGCTGCTGGCGCTGCTGAAGGGATTGCCGCTGACCATCAACCTGGCGCTGCTGTCGCTGCTGGGAGGGGGCGTACTGGCGCTGCTGCTTAATCTGCTGCGCATGACGCGAGTCGGCAGCCTGTTCTGCCGCTTTTATGTCTGGCTGTTTCGCGGCACGCCGTTGCTGATCCAGATCTTTATGGTCTACTACGGACTCGGCAGTTTACCGGCGGTGCGGGAGAGCCTGTTCTGGCCGCTGCTGCGCGATCCTTACTGGTGCGGCTTGCTGGCGCTGATCCTCAATGATGCCGCCTATACCTCGGAGATCCTGCGCGGCGGGTTGCGGGCTGTCAGCTCGCAGTCACTGGAAGCCGCCAGAGTGTCGGGCATGTCGTCGTACAAAATCTTTACCCGCATCACCCTGCCGATTGCGATCCGTCAGGCGCTTCCGGCTTACAGCAATGAAATCATCTCTATGATCAAAGCGACCTCGCTGGTCAGCACCATCAGCCTGATGGAGATGACCGGCATTGCGGATTCCATCGTCTCTTCCACGTTCCGGGCGCTGGAGGTATTCCTGAGCGCGGCGGTGATCTACCTGATACTGACCATGCTGGTCAGCAAAGGCGTATCAATGCTGGAACGACGCCTGTCACCTTACTACTTTGGAGCACGCTCATGACGGCCCCCACGATTATGCTGAGCCATCTCAGAAAGAGTTATGCGGGACACGAAGTGCTGCACGACATCAGTCTGACTGCCCAGGATGGCGACGTGATTTCGCTGATTGGAGCCAGCGGATCGGGCAAAAGTACGCTGTTGCGCTGCATCCCGTTTCTTGAAGTGCCTCAGGCCGGTGAGATAGCGGTAGGCGAAGTCAGCGTCACGCTGGATAACGCCGATGAAAAACTGAACCGGGAGCAGCGTCGGCGCATTAAGCTGATGCGCATGCAGCTCGGCTTTGTGTTTCAGAGCTTTAATCTGTGGCCGCATAAAACCGTGATGCAGAACATTATTGAAGCCCCGGTTCATGTGCAGAAGCGCAGCCACCGCGAGGCTGTCGAAGAGGCGGAAGCGCTGTTGCACAAGGTCGGGCTGTATGCAAAGCGCGACGCCTGGCCCTCTCAGCTCTCCGGCGGACAGCAGCAGCGTGTGGCCATTGCGCGGGCGCTGGCGCAGCAGCCGAAAGCGATTCTGTTCGATGAGCCGACCTCGGCACTGGATCCGGAGCTGGTGGGCGAAGTCCTGCGGGTGATCCGCGGCCTGGCGGAAGAGGGGCGCACCATGATTATCGTCACGCATGAGATGGGTTTTGCGCGAGACGTGTCGAACAAGGCGGTGTTTCTGCATCAGGGGATCATTGAGGAGTCAGGTTCGCCGGAACAGGTGTTCCTCGATCCCATTTCGCCACGCTGCCGCGCCTTTGTGAACAGTCACTTTGAGCGTAACACCGGCCAGGCAGGCTGAAGCAGGCAGGGCCGCGCAGCGCGAACGACACATTAAGAATGTCAGCAATCCCCGGGCGAACGCCGGGGATTGTTACAGCAGCGAACGGGAAGGTTTCATTCAGACAAACCGCTCCCGCCACGATCTGACCCGGGACTACGCTTTTGCGCCGGGACGGCCTGCGTCTACCATGGCCTGCCACTGCTGATAGCTGGGACGCTGCTGGATCTTCAGGTACCACGCTTTCAGCGCCTCACACTCCTCCGGAATAGCCAGATTCACCAGGGCGGCGAATATCATTCCACCGGTGACGGCGATATCGGCCATTGAGAAAGTGTTGCCCGCCACATAGGGCTGTGAGCGTAAAACGCGGTCAAAGTAGTGCATGCCCCTGAGCGCTTTTTCGCCCATCTTCGCACCCCATTCCGGATTCTGATAAAGCTCAACCTTGGGTCCCAGACCTGCCGTGGCATGATGGAAATAGACGCTTACCGCATCCAGAAATTCAATCTCGGCCCGTTTAGTCATCATATGAATCACCCCCTGTTCCAGCGGGGTCACACCCGTCAGAAGGGGATGCTGATCCTGCCGATCCAGATATTGCGTGATTGCCGTACACTCCGCGATTAGCGTCCCATCACTCAGTTCTAACACCGGCAGTGTGCCTGAGTAGTTGATGGCTAGAAAATCCGCCTTTTTATGTTCCCCTTTCCAGAGATTGACCGGAATAAATTCGACCTGAGAAAGCAGACCTTTTTCCGCCAGGGCTATTCTGACCCGGGCAGGATAGGGGCCGTCATACCAGTCGTAGATTTTCATCGAAGGTTGAGTTGAAACGTGTGATACAGCGTCTGAAGAAGTCATGATTTATTTACCTACCTGTCAAATGGTAGGTGAATTGTGGCCAGGGAAATTCGGCCTGTCAACATCTGTCTACCAGTTGGCAGGTAAAAATTTTTTCCCTATACTTCCTCCTCACGTTTCAGAGGAAAACAGCGTTATGAGCTTGAATGCGCGTGAGGCCATCCTGGCAGCCGCAAAGCGTGCTGCGCAGAATCATGGTTACAACGGGATAAATTTCCGCACCATTGCTGACGAAGTCGGCATCAAAAATGCCAGTATCTATTATCACTTCGCCAGTAAGGCAGACCTTGGCGCGGCTGTGGCAAATCGCTACTGGCAGGATACTGCACAGGTTTTACAGACCATCCGGGAGCAAAGTGCCTCTCCCGCTGAAGCCCTGAAGCACTATCCGCAAATTTTCCGCCGTTCTCTGGCTGACGCCAACAGGCTCTGTTTATCCAGCTTCATGGCGGCCGAATATGATGATTTGCCTGAAGAAGTGAAGCGTGAGGTGCAGTGTTTCGTCGACGCGAACGTGGCATGGTTGCATCAGGTGCTGAATGAAATGACGCCCGATGACGCACAAAAAAATGCGCAGCGTGCGCTGGCCATCTATACCGCGGTTGCCGGTGCGCAGTTAATTGCCCGCACGCGGCAGGACATTACCCTGTTCGATCATCTGATGGCGACCTATGAGGAGAGCGGCCTGATTCCGCTGCCGACGCAAGCCTGAATATCCCCGCCGGAACGCGTTGTTCAGCGACGGGCGGCAGCCGCTGAGCAGGATTCGCGTCACGACGGATAACGCCTCAGGTCTCAACCGCCTGATGGCGCAGGCCGCCTGCCAGTAGCGTGAAGGCTTCTAGCATCTCTGGCAGCGCCTTTTCCGGGTTGCTGCTGGCTGCAACCCAGAGTGCAGCATTGAGGGCGCTGCTGTTAAGCAGATGTGCGGCGGCATCGGCATCGACCGGCTTAACCGCACCGCTTTCAATCAGCCTGACGAGACGTTCCCGTGTGGCCGCCAGGCAGCTGTTCTGGCTGGGCCACTGTGCAGGATCGCCAAGGAAAGCCGGGCCATCCCGCAGAACGATGCGCTGGACTTCGGCATCCATCGCCAGACGAATGTAGGCGATCCCTTCGGCGATCAGCCTTTCCCACTCATCCGTTACCGAAGCGGCCGCCGCCTGAGCCCGCTGCGCCATTTCCCCATCGACCTGCGCCACCACCGCTGCCAGCAACCCTGTTTTGTCGCCAAAATTGTGATAAAGCGCGCCGCGCGTCAGCCCGACGCTCGCCGTCAGTTCATCCATTGAGGCCCCGGCAAAGCCCTTTTCAGCAAAGGCTTTGCGTGCTGCTGCGATCAGTTTTGCACGGTTTGCTTCCATCGTTTCAGCGCGACTGGCTGCCATAAACTCCTCCAGCTTACATACGCCGCGTATATTATTTGACATACGGCGCGTATGTATTATTAATGTGACATACGCGGCGTATATTAAATCATTCCGGTTTGTGCCGCATCCTGCATTCATTCCGTAACCCGAGGAAACACGATGATCACGCGCGAACCCATTTTTCCCGCTCACCGGCACGCACTTTATCAGCAGCATGGCTATTCCGCGGCAATCCGCTCAGGCGATCTGTTGTTTGTCTCCGGTCAGGTCGGCAGCCGGGCAGACGGCACGCCGGAACCTGATTTCGCGGCCCAGGTCGCCCTCGCATTTGACAATCTGGCTTCGACGCTGGCGGCGGCAGGATGCACCTTTGATGATTTGATCGACGTCACCACATTTCACACCGATCCTGAAAATCAGTTTGCGACGATCATGCAGGTCAAAGCGTCCATCTTTCCGCAACCGCCTTATCCCAACTGGACCGCTGTCGGCGTAACCTGGCTGGCGGGGTTCGATTTTGAGATCAAGGTTATTGCCCGCATTCCCGGATAGCGGAAAGTTCTCGTCACACGATCCTGCCAGCGGCACTATGATCAGTTCTCTTTACGTCCCAGGAAACGCTCTTTCATCAGCGAAAGGGCAATGCCGATATCCAGCACGGGCGAGGGCGGCATGAAACTGGCCTGGCCCAGCGACAGCATATCCGCAAGGTGCGGGTTATCCTGCTTCAGCATGAAGTCAGCCATCAGCGAGCCCGCCACGGTCTGTTTCGATACGCCCGCGCCGTTACAGCCGCCCGCCGTGCAGATAAATCTGTTCAGCACCCCCCATTGCGGCGCGCCGTTGCGTGTCACGCTCAGGGTGCCGGACCAGGTGTGAGTGATCTTCACGCTGTTCAGGGTGGGATAGAGTTTGCTGAACAGGCGCTGATGGTGTTGCGTCGCCTGATGGGTTTGTGCCGCAGTGACCTGTCCCCGAAGCGCGGGAATAACATGCTGGCGAATCAGAAAACGGCGGTCGGAGGTGAAACGAAAGGTGGCACCGGCAATGGCATTCACCGGCGTGACGCCCCAGCTCTGCATCGGGGGCAGCGTCGCCAGTTGCGCGTCTGTCAGCGGTTCGGTGATGCTGGCGAAGGTAGCCATAGCGGCCTGACGGGCCAGGCCAGGGCGCAGTTCTGGCGATAACGCGTTGGTCGCCAGCATGACCTGAGCTGTTCTGATTGTGCCAAAAGGGGTCACCACCTCCGCCAGACTGCCGGTACGAATCCCCAGTACGGGTGTATTTTCGAAGCGCTGAACATTTTCCGGTAAATGGTGGTGCAGGCCGGCAATCAGCTGCGCCGGATTAACCAGCACACAGCCCGGCGTGAAGATCCCTTTGCTGTAAAAGCGGGTACCGAGTTTATGGTACAACTCATCGCTGTAAGCCAGCGTCCAGGGTTCATCCATGAGATCGAGATGTCGGCTGTATTCATTTAAAATACGATCGTTGCCCCGTTCCGCCTGACAGTGATATTTGCCCACCTTCTGCCAGTCGCATTGAAGGTTATGCTGCGAAATCTCCTGCTCCAGCTGCCGGATGCCTTCCTGAAGCAGATTCCGGTAAGCATGCGCCTTTTTTAACTCCGCCGTGGAGCTGCCAATATTGTGGGGCAATCCGATAACAAACCCTGAGTTGCGCGCCGATGCGCTCTCCCTTGTGGTACAGGCATCGACGATAACGATTTTCAGCTCGGGTTTAATTTCTGCCAGGCGGCGCGCAAAAGCGACACCGGCGAACCCCGCGCCGACGATAACCCAGTCTGCCGTGATATCGCCTCGCAGAGCCGGCTGCGGCGCATAAGCGTGCCCGCCCGCAGGCCAGCCCGGTTCATTATGATTAAAAGGTAGTGATGCGTAGCGCAATTCCCTGTGCCCTATAGAAAAATAAAGGAATTTTATAAGGGAAAGCAGGATCGCAGTGCCAGCGGTAACCTGACGAAGATTGATTTCAGACAAATTTCGCGGGCAGAGGTCGCTATTCTCTCTACCGCCTTGCCAGCAGGCGATAAGGATTTCAGATTAAATCACCCGGATTATCTCAGCCGTGACCTGCATGGCGGCTTCATCCAGCGTGCCTTCATTACGGCATAAAACCCAGCCGGTGCGGGCAATTTCACGCTCGAACGCCCGCGTGCATTCGGCATGCTCTTCCAGCCTGTGAAGGACCGTGCTTCCCAGCCCGCGGGAGCGTGCTGCCGCCCGTGACCATGAAATCTCAGGCGCGGTGACCACGCCGACATGCAGGTCCGGTATGCGCACGTCCTGCGCGTGGTTCATCTGCAAAATCTCTGCAAACGGGATCCGCCGGCGAAAGGCCGCGTCGGAGGGATACCAGCGATCCATCAGGATAATGCTGTCGGGCGGCTGGCGGGTCAGCACGTTGCGGGAAATCCACGCCCGGCTGGCCGCTAAGCGCTCACAAACTTCCCGTTCCAGATCCAGAGAGGGATCTCTGGCGAGCCGGTTGACCAGCGCCATGGTCTGCGCTCTGTCAGGATCGCTTTTTTTCTCGCAAAGCCGGACCACCTTTCGGTTGTCTGCCCTTAACCGTGCCGTGATCGCTTCCAGCAGGGTCGTTTTACCGGCACCTTTGGGGCCATCCAGAGAAACAAACAGCTGACGATTCATGGTCTGACTGACGGATGAGAGGGGATGTGGGTGAAATCTTTCTTTGCCAGAGACATCTTCTTTCCTGATTGAATGAGCTGATTCTGATCGCGCGATTAATCCTGCAAAGGATAACAGGTTGTCCAGTTGTAGTTGACCTCTGCCAGCATCAGTTCGCCTTCCACCTTCCCGTAATTGAGGGTCTGGCGTGCCAGAAAGAACTGCCGCAGCGGCGCGGGTACATAAGCCGCGCCATAGCGCAGCAGGGTCGAGTGCCAGAAGGCGGCCGGCAGGGCGCTGCCGGTGTGACGCATCAGCAACTCTTCTTTCCAGCGGGAGTTGAGAACCTTTTCGCAGAAGGCGTGACGCAGGTCTGTTGCCGGCGTGTCGGGGATGCCCGCCAGCAACAGCTGTCCCGGCAACGCGACTAAACGAAGATCTCTGATAACAATTTTTTGCCCGTGAAAACCGGACCAGATCGCCCTGAGTTCAGCCATTTTTTCCGGCAAAGGTGCGTGCTCAATATAGAGCGGCAGGGTCAGAGGTAAAAAGGTAAAGTGCAGACCCTGCTCCGGCAAGGTATCGGCCAGAGGGTCATCCCGGGTAAGCTGTTTCAGTTCATCCAGCAGCCGTGAAACCGCGGGGGGAACGGCGGGCTGAATGCCGGTTGCCAGGGCCAGCTTCAGCGGATCGTAATAGCTCTCTTTCTTAATCTCCCCAATCCCCGCGTTTTTCGCCCACATCGCGAGCGTTTTCTCACTGGCAGCGTGATAGAGGTTTTGCAGGGTTGCTGAATTCATGACACTCCTTCTGACAGTCGGGGGAAACAGAGACGCATCGTCAATATTATCCCTGCCTTCGCGTCCGGGCCAGGCGATTCATTCAGTGATCATCCCGGAAGCGGTTAAGCCTCACTACTTACCGGGCTTTATCGGGACTACCGGATCTCCTGATAACGCCTTAACCGGACAACATCGGGACAGATCGGGACAAGCGCGGGCATGAGTCTGGAATCCATGTTGTTGCTCTGCTATTCATGAGGCCGATGACGAAAACGTATGTCTGTTACCGGAGATAGAATGAATTTTTACCGCAGCACAGAATTTACCGGTTCGAAGGCCTGGGACGCTCAGCACATCGCGAGCTTCGGCAATACCAGCGTGAAACTTCACTGGACCGATCGGCCCTATAAGTGGCACATCAACGATGGGCAGGAGGTTTTTGCGGTGATGGATGGGTGTGTTGAAATGCAATATAAAGAACAGGGTGAGATTAAAAGCAGGGTTCTGAATGCAGGCGATATTTTCTATGCCAGTGAAGGGACAGAGCATATTGCGCGTCCCCAGGGCGTTGCCCGCGTGCTGGTCATCGAGAAAGAGGGTTCGGTTTAACCGGTAACCTGTTCCGCCGGGTCAGGAGGCGCATCAGACTGACCGGATAGGCCGCTCCGGCAGTAAAGGCCGTTTCCGGCCTTTTTTCCCGGACATATCAGTCAGCGATCTCAGGCTGCGCGCACCTGTGGCATCTCAATATCTGCGCTGATACGTGCTCCGTCAGCATCAAACACCATGCAGTGCTGCGGATGGAAAGTGGGACGCAGGGTCTGGTAGGGATGGAAGTGCACGTCCCCGGGCAGCAGCATTTTGAAACCATCATAACCGTGGCTCTGCCCAAACAGACAGGTGTTGTTGCCCAGACGTTCCACGACCTCGCAGTGAAAGTGGATGCTGAGTGGCGCATCACCGTTGATCTGAAGCTGTTCCGGTCGGATGCCCAGCGTGATTTCATCGCCAGGCTGCAGCTGGCGCAGAGGTAAAGGAAGCTGCAACCGGTGTTCCCCATCATTGATCAACGCGACCAGCCCCGCCGGGCCACACTGTTCCACGCGGGCGGGCAGAAAGTTCATCCTGGGTGAGCCGATGAAACCCGCCACAAAACGGTTAATCGGATTGTAATAGAGTTCCATCGGTGGGCCGACCTGTTCCACCTTGCCATCGTTCAACACCACAATCCTGTCGGCCAGCGTCATCGCTTCGGTCTGATCATGCGTGACATAGACCATCGTGGTTTTCAGCTCCTGATGCAGTTTTGCAATGTGCAGCCGCATATCGATGCGCAGCTCCGCATCCAGATTCGACAAAGGCTCATCAAACATAAATACCCCGGGATTACGCACAATGGCACGACCAATGGCCACGCGCTGACGCTGGCCGCCGGAAAGCTGCCGGGGTTTGCGATCCAGCAGGTGCGCAAGCTGAAGCGTCTTTGCAACGGTTGCGACCTGATGCTCAATCTGTGCCTTTGGCAGCCCATTCACTTTCAGGCCATAGCCAATATTTTCTGCCACCGTCATATGGGGATAGAGCGCGTAGGACTGAAACACCATTGCCACGCCGCGATGTGAGGGGGCGACATCATTCATCACCTCCTCACCGATCAGGATTTCCCCGTCACTGATCTCTTCAAGCCCGGCAATCAGCCGCAGCAGGGTGGATTTACCGCAGCCTGAGGGACCCACGAAGACCGCAAACTCTCCGGCTTCAATATCAAGCGCGATGTTTTTCAGCGTTTCTGTTTTACCAAAGCGTTTGGTCACATTTCTCAATCTGATGCTGGACATGCTGATCCTCATGGTATGGTTCTGGTGGCTTAAATGTAATACGTATACCAGGTGGTCGCTTTACATGTCAGCCGTGATGCTACCTGCCATGACTATAACGTTACGCCAGGAGGCGCCCTACCGCTGTTTTTGATTTCTGTAATAGCGATCACACATTGGCACGAAGGGGCTGGAGCGTTTCTGATGTTCCGCGTAGCGTAAGCGAAATTGCGATACGTTAATCACGTTGAATTTGCCTGATAACTCCCTGCTATCTGCAAAATTGTCAGGTTTAGATCAGCGGAAATAACTTTAAATGTAATACCTTCACATGAGGCCAGTAATGAAAATCAAAACCAGCGTGACGCTACTTCTGTCAGCATTGATGCTGAATCAATCCGTCTGGGCCGCTCAGCAACTCACAGTCTGGGAAGATATTAAGAAAGCGGATGGCATCAAAGCAGCGGTCGCTGATTTCCAGAAGCAGTTTAATGTTGATGTGAAAGTACAGGAGATGCCTTTTGCACAGCAGATTGAAAAGCTGCGCCTGGACGGGCCGGCCGGAATCGGTCCTGATGTTCTGGTCATTCCTAACGATCAGCTTGGCAGCGCGGTCGTGCAGGGATTACTGGCCCCACTGAAGATTGACGCAGCAGAACAGGGCGCTTACACCCCTTCGGCGATGGCGGCCTTCACGCAGAATAAGGTGGTCTATGGCATACCCAAAGCCGTAGAAACGCTGGTGCTGATTTACAACAAAGATCTGCTGCCCGCGCCGCTGAAAACCCTGGATGAGTATCGCGCGTTCTCGCAGAAGCAGCGCGAGGCAAAACAGTATGGCCTGCTGGCGAAGTTCGACCAGATTTACTACAGCTGGGGCGTGATGGCTCCGATGGGCGCTTACATCTTTGGTAAAAATGCACAGGGTGCCATCAACACTCAGGATATCGGACTGAACACGCCGGGCAGTGTGGAGGCCGTGACCTATCTCAGGCGCTTCTTCAGCGAAGGATTGTTGCCTGGCGGCATCATGGGCGACAACGGCCTTAACGCAATCGACTCGCTGTTTACCGAGAAGAAAGCGGCGGCGGTGATCAACGGGCCGTGGGCGTTCCAGCCTTATCAGGCGGCCGGGATCAACTACGGCGTGGCACCACTGCCGCTACTGCCAAACGGCAAGCCGATGAGCTCCTTCCTGGGCGTTAAAGGCTATGTGGTATCGACCTGGAGCAAAGATCAGGCGCTGGCACAGAAGTTCCTCTCCTTTATCAACCAGCCGCAGTACGTGAAAGCGCGCTATCAGAAAACCCAGGAGATCCCGCCGGTGACTGCGCTGATGAACGATCCGATGATTAAAGATGATGAGAAAGCCAACGCGGTCGCGGTGCAGTCAGCGCGCGCGTCAGCCATGCCAGGCGTGCCGGAGATGCAGGAAGTGTGGGGGCCGGCTAATGCGGCGCTGGAACTGAGCGTTTCCGGCAAGCAGGCGCCAAAAGCCGCACTGGATAACGCGGTGAAACAGATCACCATGCAGATTGAAGCGATGCAGGCCAGTAATCAGTAAGGCCGGTTCACGGGATTACCCTACAGGATAAGGATCAGAGAGTGGCTATATCTTCCGAGGAACATCTGGTGACTGCCAGGCGTCCGCGTCGTCATGCGACGACCGGTGCACTGCTGGCACTGCTGCCTGGCTTCGGCCAGTTTTACCACCGCCAGTGGGCGAAAGGCGTCTGCTTTCTGATTCTGCTCAGCAGCTTTGCCGGCATCTTCCATGATTTTCTGCGAGAAGGATTCTGGGGTCTCTACACGCTGGGTGAAGCGGTGCCGCGTGATAACTCCATTTTCCTGCTGGCGGAGGGAATTATCAGTGTGCTGATAGCCGCTTTCGGCGTGGCGATCTGGGGGTTGTCGGTGCGCGACGCCTGGATCAATGGCGCTAAGCGCGACAGGGGAGAGCCACTTAACAGTGTGCGTCAGCAGTATCAGCTGCTGCTGCGTGACGGCTTCCCCTACCTGATGATCTCGCCGGGCTTTATTCTGCTGGTGTTTGTGGTGGTGTTTCCCATTCTGTTTGGATTCGCCATCGCCTTCACCAACTACAACCTCTATCACACGCCACCGGCGAAGCTGGTGGACTGGGTGGGTTTCAAAAACTTCATCAACATTTTTACGCTGTCAATCTGGCGCTCCACCTTCTTCGATGTGCTGCAATGGACCGTGGTCTGGACGCTGCTGGCGACCACGCTGCAGTGCACCGTCGGCGTGATGCTGGCGATTCTGGTCAATCAGAAGGACCTGCGCTTTAAGCCGCTGATCCGCACTCTCTTTATCCTGCCCTGGGCGGTGCCGGGCTTTGTCACCATTCTGGTATTTGCCGGGATGTTTAATGACAGCTTTGGCGTAATCAACAATGCGATTCTCGACTTCTTTGGCATCGCACCTAAAGCCTGGATGACCGACCCGTTCTGGACTAAAACCGCGCTGATCATGATGCAGACCTGGCTCGGCTTCCCGTTTGTGTTTGCGATGACGACCGGAGTGCTGCAGGCGATCCCTGAAGATCTCTATGAGGCGGCAATCATGGATGGGGCCAGCGCCTGGACACGACTGAAAACCATCACGCTGCCGCTGGTGCTCTACGCCATTGCGCCGATCATCATCACGCAATACACCTTCAACTTTAATAATTTCAACATCATCTACCTGTTTAACAATGGTGGTCCGGCGGTGGCGGGATCGAATGCCGGCGGCACCGATATCCTGGTGTCTTGGATCTACAAGCTCACCATGTCGTCGTCGCAATATGCCATCGCCGCCACGATCACCATTCTGCTGTCGATTTTCGTGGTAGGTCTGGCGCTCTGGCAGTTCCGCGCGACCCGGTCGTTTAAACAAGATGAGATGGTGTAAGGGAGCAGTTATGGCGAAGTCCGGCAGTATTAAACGCGAAAGGTGGATACGCCTGTCGCTGACCTGGCTGGTGGTGCTGGCCGTCTCGACCATCATTATCTATCCGCTGGTCTGGACGGTAGGCGCATCACTGAATGCGGGCAACAGTCTGCTCAGCAGCGCGATCATTCCGGAGAATGCGTCGCTGCAGCACTACCGCGACCTGTTCAACGGCACGGTCCCTTATCTGACCTGGTACTGGAACTCGATGAAAATCAGCTTCCTGACCATGGTACTGACGTTAATCAGCGTCAGCTGTACCGCCTACGCCTTTTCCCGCTTTCGTTTTAAAGGGCGGCAGAATGGCCTGATGCTGTTTCTGCTGCTGCAGATGATCCCGCAGTTTTCGGCGCTTATCGCGATTTTCGTCCTGTCGCAGCTGCTGGGATTAATCAACAGCCATCTGGCGCTGGTGCTGATCTATGTCGGCGGGATGATCCCGATGAACACCTGGCTGATGAAGGGCTATCTCGACTCGATTCCCAAAGATCTGGATGAGTCGGCACGTATGGACGGTGCAGGCAATCTCCGCATCTTTGCAGAGATCATCATGCCGCTGTCGAAGCCGATTCTGGCGGTGGTCGCGCTGTTCTCCTTTACCGGACCGCTGGGCGATTTCATCCTCTCCAGTACCATTCTGCGCACGCCGGAGCAGTACACGCTGCCGATTGGCCTCTACAACCTGGTGTCGCAAAAAATGGGTGCCAGCTACACCACCTATGCGGCCGGTGCCGTACTGATCGCCTTGCCGGTCGCGGTGTTCTATCTGGCCCTGCAGAAATACTTTGTCTCCGGCCTCGCCTCAGGCAGTACAAAAGGATAAATCATGTCACCAAAACGATTATTTCTCGCCCTGGCGCTGGCCTGGGCGACGCCGCTGCTCGCCGCCGGACAGCCAGACATCGCCTCTGCCGGACCGTGGCCTGCCGATTTTATCAGAGGGGCGGACATCTCTTCGCTGGCAGAACTGGAGAAGCAGGGCGCGAAATTCTATAACGCTGCGAATCAACAGCAGGATGCTATCGCCATTCTGAAAGCCAGCGGTATCAACACTATCCGGCTGCGGTTGTGGGTCGATCCTACCGATGACAACGGTCACACCTATGGCGGTGGCGGTAACGATCTGCCGACCACGCTGGCGCTGGCGAAGCGTGTCAAAGCGGCAGGTCTGAAGCTGTTACTCGACATACATTACAGCGACTTCTGGACCGACCCCGGCAAGCAGTTCAAGCCTAAAGCCTGGCAGTCGCTGACCTTTCCCCAGCTGGAAGTAAAGGTGCATGACTACACGCGCGACACCCTCGCCCGCTTCAAAGCAGAAGGCGTGATGCCGGATATTGTGCAGATTGGCAATGAGCTTAATGGCGGCATGCTCTGGCCGGAAGGCAAAAGCTGGGGCCAGAACGGCGGTGAGTTTGATCGGCTGGCGGGCCTGCTCAAGGCAGGCATCAGCGGGCTGCGTGAAAACCTCAGCGATCCGCATCAGGTGAAGATCATGCTGCATCTGGCTGAGGGCACCAAAAACGATATGTTCCGCTGGTGGTTCGACGAAATTGTTAAGCGCGATGTGCCGTTCGATGTGATCGGACTGTCGATGTACACCTACTGGAACGGCCCCATCAGTGCACTGAAAGCAAACATGGATGACATCTCCCGGCGCTACGACAAAGACGTGATGGTGGTGGAAGCCGCCTATGGCTACACGCTGGAAAACTGCGATAGCGCTGAGAACAGTTTCCAGGCCAGAGAGGCGCAGGCAGGCGGTTATCCGGGCACGGTCGCAGGGCAGGCGGCTTATCTGCATGACCTGATCACAGCGGTACTGGCGGTGCCGGATCATCGCGGTAAGGGCGTGGTGTACTGGGAACCGGCGTGGATCCCCGCGCCGGGTAATACCTGGGCCACGCCCGCAGGCATGAAATATATCCACGACGAATGGAAACAGGGTAACGCCCGCGAGAACCAGGCGCTGTTTGACTGTCACGGCAAGGCCCTGCCTTCGCTACAGGTTTTCAATTAACTATCAGCGTTGACGCTGATCTCTTCCTCTGAGGAACAGGTATGAATAAATTTCCCCCGCTCAGCGCCCGGGTTAACCGGCTGCTGCATGGTGCTGACTACAATCCGGAGCAGTGGATGCACCAGCCGGGCATTATTGATGACGATGTCGCGATGATGAAGCAGGCGAACTGTAACGTCATGTCGGTGGGTATCTTCAGCTGGGCTAAGCTGGAGCCGGAAGAGGGACGCTATGAATTTGGCTGGCTGGATGAAGTGATCGATTCGCTCTGGCTGGAGGGAATATCTGTGTTTCTTGCCACGCCCAGCGGAGCGCGCCCGGCCTGGATGTCGCAGGCTTATCCGGAGGTACTGCGTGTGGGGCGCGATCGCATACCCGCCCTGCATGGCGGCCGTCATAACCACTGTATGACCTCACCGGTGTATCGTCAGAAGGTGCAGGCGATAAACAGCAGACTGGCGGCGCGCTATGCGCATCATCCTGCGGTGATCGGCTGGCATGTCTCTAACGAGTATGGCGGGGAGTGTCACTGCGACCGCTGTCAGCAGGCCTTTCGCGGCTGGCTGCAGCGCCGCTATGAGACGCTGGATAATCTGAATCTCGCCTGGTGGAGTGATTTCTGGAGTCATACCTACAGTGACTGGTCACAGATTGTGTCGCCAGCGCCGCAGGGTGAAATGTCGATCCACGGTCTGAATCTGGACTGGCGTCGGTTTATGACCGATCAGGTGACGGACTTCTGTCGTGAGGAGATTAAACCGCTCAGACAGGCGAATCCTGACCTGCCCGCGACCACCAATTTCATGGAGTATTTCTACGACTACGATTACTGGAAGCTGGCATCAGCACTCGATTTTATCTCCTGGGATAGCTATCCGATGTGGCACAACGTCAGGGATGAGACCACGCTTGCCTGTTATACCGCGATGTACCACGACTTGATGCGCACCCTGAAACAGGGCAAGCCCTTTGTATTAATGGAGTCGACGCCAGGCGCAACGAACTGGCAGCCGACCAGTAAGCTGAAGAAGCCGGGGATGCATATTCTCTCTTCCCTGCAGGCAGTGGCGCATGGTGCGGACGCGGTGCAGTATTTCCAGTGGCGCAAGAGTCGGGGTTCAGTTGAGAAGTTTCATGGTGCGGTGGTCGATCATGTCGGTCATCTTGATACCCGCACCGGGCGTGAAGTCAGAGAGCTGGGCCGGATGCTGGCAGCGATGACGCCGGTCATGGGCAGTCGGGTTGAGGCGCGCGTCGCGATCATTTTTGACTGGGAGAGTCGCTGGGCGATGGATAACGCGCAGGGACCACGCAATCTGGGCCTGCATTATGAGCGCACGGTGAACGAACACTATCGTGCCTTCTGGGAGCAGGGGGTGGCGGTGGATGTGATTAATGGTGATAGCGAGCTCAGCGGCTACGATCTGGTAATTGCGCCAATGCTCTATATGGTGCGTGATGGTTTTGCAGCACGGGCCAGGCAGCATGTGGAGCGCGGCGGCCATTTTGTCGCCAGTTACTGGAGCGGCATCGTAAATGAGAGCGATCTCTGTTACCTCGGAGGATTCCCGGGTCCGCTGCGGCCATTACTCGGCATCTGGTCAGAAGAGATCGATAGTCTGACGGATGAGGAGTTCAACGGCGTGCGCGGGATACGCGGCAATGAGCTGGGGCTGAGCGGACCTTATCAGGCGCGCGAGCTTTGCGAGCATATTCATCTGGAAGGGGCGACGGCGCTGGCCAGTTACGAGAGTGATTTTTATGCCGGAACGCCAGCGGTGACCGTAAATCGGGTAGGTCAGGGTAAAGCGTGGTATATCGCGTCGCGTAATGATCTGTCGTTCCATCGGGATTTTTATGGTGCACTGATTAAGCAGCTGGAATTACCGCGCGCACTGCCGATTGAGCTGCCACCTGGGGTGGTCGTTCAGCGGCGTACCGATGGTGAACAGGCGTTTCTGTTTGTGCAGAACTTTACTGGCCAGACGCAGCAGGTGTTATTGCCTGCCGGGCTGAGCGATTTGATTGATGGCACACCCATGACAGGATCGCTGATGCTGGCAGCGTGGGGATGCCGTGTGTTGAGCCGACCGCTGGAATAGGGAGAGCACAGGCTCAGGGGGCCTATGCCCCCATCACTTCAAGAGATGGCATTCTCTGCAGGAAGAGCGGGGTTTTTGCTGTTGATGCAGGGCTGGTTTTTTAGAGGCCGAGGGCAGGAAAAGGCTATCTTCTGCGGGCAGTCACGGCATGGCCCGCTCGTTTTCGTGTATCAGTCGTGAGTGGCGGGCAGCAGCCCGCCTTTTTATCCTCTGAAGGAGAACAACATGGTGAGTCTGAAATCGTTTAAGCAATATTTCAGCCGGCAGCCGATTACGGCACAGGAGGTTGAGATAGACAACGCGCTACTGGAACGGCTTGTCGAGTGCTTTGGCGGGCGTGACAATATTCAGCAGGTGGACGCCTGCATAACCCGGCTGCGGGTGAAGGTGACCTCACTGAAGGCGGTGGATACGGCGGGTTTACAGAAGGCAGGGGCAATTGGCGTGGTGATTCTGGGACAGGAAGTCCATGCGATATTTGGCAGGCAGTCCGACCCGTTGCGTCAGTTGCTGGAAGAACGTTTCTTTCAGCCGGAATGAGGCACTGTTCTGAATCCGGGACAAAAAAATGGATAACCGTCGCCGGTTATCCATAAAGCCCCTGCATAAGAGCTTAACAATGACCCCAGGGAGGCGATGGCGCAGTTACCACCAGGCTTCGACCTGTACGCCGAAGTTCCAGGTGTTATTACTGGTGTTGTCTTTAAAGCTGTGTCCATCTTCTGAGTCATTCAGATAAGAGGCAAACAGGCGCAGTTCCGGACGAGACATAAATTCGGGACCGGCTGCCAGACCCAGTGCCAGCGTATATTTCTGTCCTGCTGCTTTGTAGTCGCTGCCCACTTTGTTTTCATCTTTCTGCCAGAAGCTACCCACTTCGCCGATGCCGCGGACATATTGCGTAAACTGATACTGACCGCGACCAACCAGCGACAGCAGGGTACTTTTACTCGTCTGGGCGGTGATATCGTCTGCTGATCCCCAGGTAAAGACCTGGTTCAGAGAAAATTTGTCGGTGACCGGCAGCAGACCGGTATTGATCACGCGGTAGCCGCTGGCGTTGCGGGTATCGTTATACATGTCATACCAGCCGCCGCCCTGCGAAATCATATTCTGCGCCAGACCTTTATTGGCGTACTGGAAGACCAGTTTCTGGTAGCCGCCCCACATGTCCTGGCTGATTTCACTGGTGAGCATGACGCCATTATCCGCGTCATAGAGACCCCCATATTCCTTCTGTTTGTTGGTGGTGTTTGGCATGGCGTAATCAATACCAAACTCGGTCCAGGCTCCACTCCAGGGTTTCCAGCCGGCATAGCGCAGATCCAGGTAGTTAATGTTGACGTCGTTGTCGCCATCGACGCGGTAATCCACATCATTGGCATCGCCGCGAATCCAGGCAAAAGAGACAGCACCCGGACCCAGCGTGTAGTTTTCGATACCGGCACCCGAACCAGAGATATTCCAGTACTTTGTATCAATAATGTGCAGGTCATGACGCTGATAGTAGCGTTTACCGCCCCAGATCACGGCATCTTTGTCACCCGGCACCAGTCCTTTGATCTGCAGATTAAGCTGGCGCAGGCCAAACTGAGCATCGTCACCGAAGGTGGTTTCGTTATCATTTGAGCCGTCGGAGAACATACTGACCATGGTGTCGACATAAAAACTGACATCATCCTTCTTGTAAACCTCACTGCCCAGTTCGACCTCGCCGTAAGTATCCGCTTCGTTGCCGAGACGGCCGACTTTGTTCTTTTGATACTCTTCAATACCGCCATCCTGCGATACGCCCACCCCACCACGGAGATAGCCATGGAAATCAATGTTGTCGATAGCGGCATAGAGCGTCGGGGAAGTCAGGGCCGCAGCAAGCGCCACGGCAGCAGTACGTAACCTTGTTTCCATGTTATCCTCATTTTTATTTGTAATACGTTCACATGACAGCGGCAGTAAACGCTTTTTGTCAGATGAGTGACAAATAAAATCGCGATAATGTGTGAGATACTGCAAATAAAGCGGCGCTATTTGTAACGATTAGTGAATCAGATCACCAAATCTCAATATGTGAAGGTATTACTTTTACTTTTTATTCATGCAATGTGACAGCGGTGGGCTGGCTGACACCACGGCTGTGATACCATTCCGCCATTGGTCATCAGGGATGCGAATTATGAAATCAAAAAATGCCACCTTAGAGGATGTCGCACGCCACGCTGGCGTCTCGTATCAGACGGTTTCGCGGGTTTTGAATAAGTCGGCAAACGTTTCGGAATCAACGCGGCGCAAGGTGGAACACGCTATTGAAACGCTGCGCTATGTACCTAACAGGCTGGCACAGCAACTGGTGGGTAAGCAGAGCACCACGCTGGGTCTGGTGACCACCTCGCTGGCGTTGCATGCCCCCTCGCAGGTGGCCGCTGCGGTTAAACGTTATGCTAATGCTGCTGAATACCAGGTGCTAATCGCCATGATTGATGAGAACGTCAATCAAAGCCTCCAGGATTGCATCAATGAGCTGAAGTCTCAGCGGGTGGACAAGGTGATCATCAACGTCCCGCTGGAGAGCCACGATGCTGAGCAAATCGTGCAGGAGAATGACGATATCCTTTGTCTGTTTCTGGATGTCGATCCTTACAGCGCGGTGTTTAACGTTTCGTTTAACCCGGCTGACGGCACCCGTGCCAGCGTTAAATATCTCTATGAGCAGGGCCATCGCGAGTTCGCCCTGCTGGCCGGCCCCGAGCAGTCGGTTTCAGCAAATCTGCGTCTGAAAAGCTGGCTGGATACGCTGGAGAGTTACCGTCTGAAGCCCGTCAGCATCAGCCACGGTAACTGGGACGCACAGAGTGGTTACAACGGTGTACTGCAGCTGCTGCGGGAAGCGCCCGGATTCAGCGCACTGCTGGTGGGCAACGATCAGATGGCGCTGGGTGTGCTGAGCGCGCTGCATCAGCGCGGTGTGGCGGTGCCGGGCCAGATCTCTGTGATTGGTTATGACGACACCTATGAAAGTGCGTTTTTTCATCCGGCGCTGACTACGGTGTCGCTGGACCTCGATTTGCAGGGCAAAGAGGCGGTTGCAAGGCTGTTGCTGGCCAGCGAACAGGATGAGCAGCGTTCTTCCTCGATTCTGCCGGCTAAACTGGTGGTGCGCAGTTCAACCGGTATGGCCGGACAGCAGCAGCGGGATTTAAAGCAGATAGCAGAACAACTGCGCCTCATCGCCAGCCGGCTTGAGTAGCCAGCCGGCATATTCCAGGTACACCTGTTAACGGCAAATCCTGAAAAGCCGCCGGTGCAGGCGGCTCTGCCAGGGACTGAAGCAGGCGAGCGCCCGTTTTCCCGGTCGTGCGGTTAATGCGCGGTGGCGGTTTTCGCAGCCGGGCGCTGTGGCAGCAGCACCAGCAACGCGATGATGATCAGGCCCAGCGTCAGCGAGGCACCGTAGCGACTCAGCGCGAGCCCGCCCGAGGCAAGCGGTTTATCCAGAAAATCGCCCACCACTGCACCCAGAGGCCGCGTAAGGATAAAGGCCGCCCAGAATAGCGCCGTGCGCGAAAGCGAGGTAAAGCGACTCGCAGCCCAGATAAGCGCCAGCGCACCCGCAAACAGCAGAATACCGCCATCGTAACCCAGCCCTTCACTGTCTGCCGCCCAGTCACCTAATGCCGTGCCCAGCGTCTGGGAAAACATGATGGTCACCCAGTAGAAGGTCTCAGTGACGCCATTGTTCACCGAACTGACCGCCACCGTGCCGCAGGTTATTTTCCAGAGAAACAGAGAGAGGGTCAGCAGCGTGATTAGCAACAGAGTGCCGCCCGGATAGCCAATATTCAGGGAGCGGTCGGCAAAATCTGCCAGCGTGGTGCCCACCGTGGTGGTTGCCACCACGGTGAACCAGTAAATCCATTTATTGAAACCGGGACGGTTAATCTGCACCACCACCGCGACCAGAAAGATAATGGCGAAAATCAGCGTACCGGTCAGATATCCCAGATTCATTGACATAGTTACCGCATCGCCGCCGGTTTCACCCAGGGTTGTCGCCGCGATTTTGGTTAACCAGAATGCCGCGGTTACGGCAGGCACTTTACTCAGAAAAAGCGATGCTGTGTTGTTATTTTGCATAGGGTCACGCTCCGGAAAAAGCCCAATATGAGCTAACAGAGCAGGGATGTTATAAGAGTATTCTTAAGGAAAGATGAAGCGCCGGAAAGTGGGGCAGTTAACGCGACAGGGCTAAAGATTCCGGCCTGATGAGCCGATAAACAGGAGCTGATATCTCAGAGACTGCACCCTGTCATAAACGTTCTGCGCACATCCCTGTAAGCATCCCGGCCTCAGAAACAACGGCCAGCCAGGTCCGGGCGCCCGCCATGCGCGATGGCCGGTTTCGCCTCAGGCTCACCCAGTGACTGTCGCCTCCTGCCGCGTCAGACGGACATTTACGGTTATAATCAGGTCTGTAGCGACGAGTATTGAGCTTGTTTAGTATCGTCAGCAACATCGGAGTCGGCCGCCATGAACTTAATGATTAAACCCTCTTTCACAGCCGTCTGGTCTACAGACGCGCAGGGTATCTGCGTTGCCAGTCAGGAAACACCGGCTGGCCTGATGCCTGCCCTGAAGGGGGTGACGCTGAGTTCCTGGCTGGAACTGGCGCAGGCTGACGATGATGCAAAGATCGCGCTGCAGCTGACCGCGGCGCTGGAATATCTGACCCCTTTCTACTTTGAAGTGCCTATCCACTGTCTGGACGGCGAAACACGCCGCGTCGTGGTTTCCGGCCTGCCGGAGAGTCTGCCTGGCACCTCCCACCAGAAGTACAACGGCTTCATACTGGATGTGACTGCGCAGCGTAAAGCGCTGGAGGATGCGGTGCGCACGGCGGCGGAATATCGCCTGCTGATCGAGAACAGTACCGATCTGATTGCCCATTGTGATGCGAATGGCAGATACGTCTCGATCTCGCCCTCCTACAGCGAAATGATAGGCTGGAGACCTGAAGAGGTGGTTGGTCAGTTGGTGGTCGATTTCCTGCATCCTGACGATCGCGAATCTGCCTCGGCAGCGCTGGCACATATCTTCAGCGGCGGAACGCTGCCGGATGTGGTTGAAGTACGTAAACTGCATCGTGACGGTCACTACCTCACGCTGGGCACCAAAGCCTGTGGCGTCAGCAATCCCTCTTCAGGCAAAAATATCGGTGCGGTGCTGGTTTCGCGTGACATCACGCGTGACAAGGAAAGGATGCGAAATCTCGAAGAGCTGGCGACCCGCGACCCGCTGACCGGGCTGCCTAATCGCGCCTGGATTAACGAGCAGATTGGCCGAATGCTGGCGGAGACAGAGGACCCGGCTTTCACCACGGTGATGTTTATCGATCTCAATGGATTCAAGGCAGTGAATGATCTTATGGGCCATGCGACAGGGGATGCCTTACTGCAGCAGGTCGGTGAACGGCTGCAGCGCTGCATGCGCCCGGGCGACTCGGTGGCCCGGATGGGCGGCGATGAGTTTATTGTGGCCGCAAAGTGCAGTCATCGCGGGGTGGCATCGGCCATCGCCCTGCGCATTATTGACAGCCTGGAGGCCCCCTTCGTCATCGATAACATGGACGTGCGCATCGGTGCAGCGATTGGCATCAGCCTGGCCCGCTTCGGAACGGCAACGGCGAAAATGCTGTTCGAGCGCGCCGACAAAGCGATGTATCAGGCTAAAGCCCGCCGCGATGGCTCCTATCAGTTTTTTGAGCAGGCAGCCCTGTGATCACTGGCTGTACAAATCCTGTCGGCCGCTGCGCTTAGCGCCATCTCACTCCTGTCTCCCGCACTTGAAGATCACGTCTGCTGTCCCGGCTCACGCTCCTCATACCCCTCCTGAGCCTGCTGCATGGTTTCGCCATGTTGCTTCGCCCAGTTGACCAGCGCGACAAACGGGTCCTGCAGGGTTCTGCCCAGAGGCGTGATCGCATACTCCACCGCGACAGGTGATGAGGCGATCACGTGCCGGCTTATCAGTCCGTTTCGCTCCAGACGGCGTAATGCCTCAGTCAGTGATTTGTGGGTAATGGGATCGAGCCTGCGCTTAATGGCATTAAATCGCGACGGCTGTGAGCACAACACGGTCAGGATTAACACCGACCATTTGTTGGCAACCTGTTCCAGGATCGGGCGGGTACTGTTGATCTCTGCCAGCAGAGCGGTGATATCGGTGGCCATGCGGTTTCCTCAAGGATATCTGATGTACATCAGGTGCGTAATTGACACTAAATATACGAAATGTATCATCCATCGTTCAACCTCTTTACGGAGTGGCAATGATGAAACTGAGTGGAAAAGTTGTTCTGGTGACCGGTGGCAGCAGCGGTATTGGTCTTGCCATCGCTCGCCGTTTTGTACAGGAAGGCGCACGGGTTTTTATTACCGCCCGACGCGAAGCTCAGCTGGCAGAGGCGGTTACGCTAACCAGCGGTCAGGCTGAAGCGATAGCGGGTGACCTGACGGATGCCAGCGATCTCGCACGTTTGTTCGGGACGATTCAGGCCAGAGCCGGTCGCCTCGATATCCTGGTTAATGCTTCAGGTGTGGCTGTACCGGCAAACCTGGATGAGACCTCAGCAGAGCATATTGACCTTATTTTTGGTCTGAACGTTCGTGCCATGGTGCTGACGGTACAGCATGCTGTCAGGCTCATGGAGGAGGGAGGGGCCATTCTGCTGATCGGTTCCATCGCGGGGGGAATCGCCAATCCGGGTTATGGAACCTATTCTGCCAGTAAGGCCGCTGTTCGCGCTTATGCCCGTACCTGGAACAGCGAACTGGCACCGCGCGGTATCAGGGTCAACACACTCAGTCCGGGCCCGACGGATACGCCGATGTTCGACCAGGCCAGCGATGAGCTAAGGCAGGCACTGAGCGCGCGAATACCGGCAGGGCGGCTGGGCGATCCGGATGAAGTGGCTGCAGCGGCCCTGTTCCTGGTCTCGGACGAAAGCCGTTACATCTGCGGCAGCGAACTGGTGATTGATGGTGGCATGACGGCCTGACGGCCCTGTGCTGAAACCGGTAAACCGGCCGGCCAGGGCCGGTTTTGCTCACAGAACAGCTCTGAACCTGTCCGTCTTTATTGCTGGACAGCGTCCGCAATCACTCTGGCTGCGCTGGCGAGCACATCTTTACGCGCGGCGGCGCTTTTATCGTGCTGCGTAAAGTAGGTGGTCAGGACGAGGGGGGCGTGATTTTTCGGCCAGATAACAGCGATGTCATTGGTGGTGCCGTAGTCGCCACTGCCGGTTTTATCGGCCACTATCCAGTCTGCCGGAAGGCCCGCTTTAATACTGGCTGCCCCCGTGGTATTGCCCTTCATCCAGGCTGTCAGTGTGGCTTTCTGATCGTCTTTAAGCGCAGAACCTAAAATAAGTTTGTTAAGACTCGCTGCCATCGCTGAAGGGGTAGTGGTATCGCGAGGATCACCCGGAATCGCGGTGTTGAGGCCTGGCTCGTTTCTGTCCAGCCGGAACGTCGTATCACCAAGGGTTCGCGCAAACTGCGTGGCATACTGCGGACCGCCCAGATACGCCAGCAGCTTGTTCATCGCCGCGTTATCGCTGTATTGCAGGGCCGCCGCGCTCAGCTCCGCGAGGCTCATTGCCGAACCGATATGCTTCATGGTGACAGGATTGTAATTCACCATATCATGCTGACTTATATGAATTTTCTTATTAAGTAAAGTATCAGCATTTTTATTTTTTTTTAACCCTTCGCTCTTTTTTAATATCGCAGCAACGGCCATCACCTTACTGGTACTGCATAGTGGAAATCTTTCGTTGCCGCGCCAGGAATATTGCGCACTATCAGACGTATCAATGACGGCCAGGCCGAGCCGGCCTCCGGATTGACGTTCAAGTTTCTCAAACTGATTGTTCAGGGATTGCTGATCGAAAGCCGCATGTGCTGACGCTGAACATCCCGCTGCGGCGAATAACACTATTCCGGCCAGGCGATTTTTGAATTTATTCATTATTAAACGTTCCCTATACAAAAATTAATTAAATCTGAATTGTCACAAGGCCGTGACTGAATATCGTTCCCCTTAATTACGGACTCCAAAATAAATCAGTTTTACGGCGAGTCAAAACGGTATAAATTGATGCCAGTCATAACTTTTTCTGGGGGCTATAGTGAAAGGGGATATTCCGCTTAACGCTCTGCGTGCATTTGAAGCCTCTGCCCGCCACCTCAACTTTACCCGGGCAGGCATGGAACTGTTCGTTTCGCAGGCGGCGGTCAGCCAGCAGGTCAGGCTGCTTGAAGAGAGGTTAGGGATCACATTATTCAGAAGGCTTTCGCGTGGTCTTGAAATGACCGATGAGGCGCGATTGCTGTTTTCTGAGATTTCTGATGCCTTTCATCGGATTGAGAAAGCCTATCGTCAGTTTGAGGGGGGAGAAGTCAGGGAGGCGCTCACGCTCTCCTGTGTCGGCACTTTTGCACTGGGCTGGCTTCTGCCGAAAATTGACGATTTCCGGCAACGCCATCCCGCTATCGAACTGAGTATTCAGACCAATAACAATGTGGTGAGCATCGCCGGAGAAGGTGTCGATTTTGCTATAAGATATGGTTCTGGCAACTGGTCGGCATCACATAATCAACTGTTGTTTGACGCTCCGCTGACGCTATTATGCCGGCCAGATACGGCGAAAAGACTTAACCGGCCTGAGGATATTACGGGCGAAAATTTATTGCGCTCTTATCGTCATGAAGAGTGGGAGAACTGGTTTGCTGCGGCGGGTATTCCCCCCTTCAGAATTAACGGGCCTGTTCTGGATTCATCGCGTCTGATTATTGATGCCGTATTGATTACCGGGGGCGTTGCGCTGGCACCGGAAATCATGTTTGAACCGGAAATAAAAGGCGGACTGCTCGTCAGGCCTTTTGATATTTATTCCGGCAATGACGGATACTGGCTGACCTGGCAAAGAGCCCGGAAAATGACGCCGTCGATGCAAATATTCCGTGAGTGGATTATTCAGACCATTATCAGACAGTAGCGCCTGATATCGCGGCGCTTCAGAACAGGGCAGAAACCTGTCGGCGGGCTTCGATCTTCAGAAGGCACGCTCATCGCCCTGGCAGCGCAGCGACAATGGCCGACTCCATCTTCTCCGGGGCGGTGATGGGGGCGAATCGTTTTAGCGGTGTGCCGTCGGATCCAATCAGGAATTTCGTGAAGTTCCACTTGATTCGGCCACCCGGAATGCCGGGTAACGCCTCTTTCAGATAACGAAACAGCGGGTGTGCCGCGGCTCCGTTGACCTCCACTTTGCCGAACATCGGGAAACTTACGCCGTAATTGATGTGGCAGGTCTGTGCGATATCGTCAGCACTGCCGGGCTCCTGCCTGCCGAACTGATTGCAGGGGAAACCCAGTATCACCAGTCCCTGATCGGCATATCTGCGATAAAGGGTTTCCAGGCCAGCATACTGCGGTGTGAACCCACAACGGCTGGCGGTGTTGACCACCAGCACCGTCCTGCCTGCGTAGTCTGCCATGGAGGCCATCTGACCGTTCAGCAGCGGGGCCGTGAATTGATAAAAGGACGTCATGTCGGAAACCTCAGAACAAAACCGTGTAAGGCGCGATTGTCGCATGGCGCAGCGGGCGGATCACCTGCTGAGCGGCAGTCACCGCAGAGACAAACGCCCGGAGAATGCACTGCTTCGGGCGCCGGTCACTGCCAGGGGGGCGGATAAGACCTGCCGCCCTGATCCTCTGCGCGAGGCAGAGGAATCAGCCGTTGTCGCGGAATCCGGGATAAAGACTCATGCCACCATCTATAAAGAGCGTCGTGCCATGAACGTAATCGGAAAGATCGCTGGCAAGCCAGACCACCGCATTCGCCACATCTTCAGCCGCACCGATGCGGCCATAGGGGATCAGTTTTAACAATGCTTTGCCCGCCTCACCCTGAGTGGTCTCCTCATTGATGGCGGTCGCGATAGCGCCAGGCGCAACCGAGTTAACGCGGATACGCGCCTCACCCACCTCCTGCGCCAGCGTCTTCATCAGCAGGTCTACGCCGCCTTTGGAGGCGGCATAGTTAACGTGTCCGGCCCAGGGAATGAGCTGATGAACCGAACTCATATGAATAATCTTCCCTGCCGCTCTGCTGATCTCCGGACTGTGTCCCTGATCGCGGAACTGGCGCAGCGCAGCCCGCGCACATAAAAACTGCCCGGTCAGGTTTACATCCAGAACGGTATTCCACTCCTCCAGTGTCATATCGATTGAGGGGGCATCTTTCTGCAGGCCTGAGTTAGCCACCAGAATGTCCAGTCTGCCAAACTCAGCAAGGGTCTGCGCAAAGAGATTGTCGACATCTGCCTCTTTCGACACGTCGCCTTTCACCGCGATGGCACGACCGCCACCGGCCCGGATTTTTTCTGCCAGCTCTTCGGCAGGCTCGGCCTGACTGTGATAGTTAATGACCACAGCGGCCTCTTCCCTTGCGAGGGCTTCTGCACAGGCATAGCCGAGGCCTGAACTGGCACCGGTCACCAGCGCAACCTGATTTTTGAGAGATAGATTCATGAGGCTTCCTTATTCAGTAAAGAGTCAATTTATGTTGTGACCGGCCGTTCTGTTCTGTGCGTCACTCAGCGGGAGCTGCGCCGTAAGAGGCTGGGGCACTCAGCTGTTTTTTGCCGCCAGTCTCTGCGTGAGGCGGAACCGCGACCTCTCGCTGCCACGATTAAAAAGGGCGCAGGGTGATGAATTACTGAATTATAGATGCGAAGTAGAGGCTTAGCCGTGAATGCGCGACGAGCCCTCATCCGGGCATTGTGAGACGGGTCCAGTCTTATTAATCCCGTCCATGAGTGCCAGGGGGGATGTCGCTGACCGGATTTCGTTTTATTCTGACGGTTAAAAGAAAAACGGAGGCTGGCATGATTAGGGTAGAAAAAGCCGATCCCTGCGCCCCGGAGTCGCAACGGCTGATAAATGCGCTTTCAGCCGAGCTCGCGGCAATAACCGGCGATGATGGCAGGCGACACTTTGCAATGGCTGCTATGGATGAGGAGAGGGCGCTCTGGGTGGTGGCCAGAAATCATCAGGGTGTGGCTGTAGGCTGCGGCGCTATCCGACCGCTTACAGAGACGGTTGCCGAACTGAAGAGAATGTATTCAGACCGCAGTGACGCCGGGATCGGCAGGGCATTACTGACTTTCCTCGAAGAGTCGGCTCCGGGAATGGGATACACGGAAATCTGGCTCGAAACCCGTGCTGTGAACCATAAGGCTGTCCGTTTTTATCAGAACAGCGGATATAACCGCATCGCAAATTATGGGCCCTACATAAACCGGGAAGACGCGGTGTGCTTTGCTAAGGTGCTATCGTAGTCATCCTTGCACAGACGCTTTATTTACAGGATAAGTAACGAGTGGTTTGATCTCTTTAAGGACAAACATACTCTGCATCTCTTTGATTCCCGGCAATCTGCGCACTACTGACATGGCAAAATCGGCATAGGAATCCAGATCCGATGCGACAACCTGCAGAAGGAAGTCGGCATCCCCACCGATGCTATAACAGGCCACAACGTCCTCAAGCGCCGTGACTTCCTCTTCAAACTTTCTGGCCTGCGCTTCACTGTGGCTGTCAATGACTACCCGAATGAAAACCATCACGCCCAGACCAATCTTTTTGCGATCCAGAACAGCGCGGTAACCCTTGATCACTTCATCTTCTTCAAGCCTGCGCACTTTGCGCCAGCAGGGAGAAGCTGAAACGTTGATCTTCTCCGCCAGTTCCTGATTGGTGACGCGCGCATCGTTCTGCAGAACTTCAAGAATCTTCACATCTGTCGGGCTGAGTGCCATTTAGGGAAATTCCTTTCTTAATGTAATCAATAAGTGGTTATTTCTACCTGAAAACCTGCGCCGGGTAAATGAGATAGGTGACTCTTTCCTCTTTGTTTACGGCATAATTGATTCACCGTTCAGGAGAGATAAGGCAGGATAAGATCCTGTTCAGAGGTCATGCATACTCTTCTCTTTCTCAATCACCTGAATTTATTTTCTGGCTCAAGGCAAAAAAAGAGGGTTTTAAACCTGACTCTTCTCATTATGACCTGCATAAGAGTCTGCTTTACGCTATGCAATTTAAAAGCGGGTGTCAGAGTTTTAATTTCCCTGGCTCCGTTAATTTTCTCTGAAGCGTTCTGGTGGTGTCCAAAACATTAAAGATTATTGCTACATGAATTAGCGGCGCTTTTAATCCGCCGTCCCTCTCTCTTCTATTAAAAACAGGAATGACGATGTCTGGAATCGCTCAGGTAATTTCTTATGTTGCAGCTCTCGGTCTGGCTGCTGCCATCCCCGGCCCCGGAATGACGGCGTTGGTTGCACGTAGTGTCTGTGGGGGTGCTGTTTCCGCTTTTGCTATGCTGGCAGGACTTATTCTGGGGGATTTGATCTATTTAACACTGGCGATATTTGGTCTGGGGGTTATTGGGCAGACTAATGACACTATCTTCACCCTGATTAACTATGCTGCTTCACTCTATTTATGTCTGCTGTCATGGCAGTTCTGGTGCAGTCAGCCGGAGGCGATAAATATTGCACAGAAAACGACAAACAAAGAACTGGCAACAGCCTGGTTTTCAGGGCTGACCATAACACTTGGGAATCCCAAAACTATCGCTTTTTATCTGGCGATACTGCCTCTTGTCATTTCTCTGGATAATGTGTCATTAAAAATGTGGGGAGGAATGCTGGTGCCCGTTACCGTATTGGTCCTTTTAAGCGTTGGCGCGGTTTTTATTCTTGCCGCGCTCAGAATACGCCATCTGCTCGCCAGTGAAAAAGCGCAACGACGCCTTTTTCGACTGGCCGCATCCATTATGATTCTGGCTGCGTCTGGAATGGTAATAAAGAATCTTTAACTTCCGGCTATATATCCGCAACCCGCTCCCCTGAGAATCGTTGAATGAATGGGCGCTCTGTTCTTCCGCAATCTTAAAGAGCCACTTGCCGTTTTCGGTCAGGAGAATGCAGTGGCATCAAATGCAGCGCGTTTCAGGCAGAGCCTCCATCCGACGCTAATAAGTCAGCAAGGTTGTGATTGAGAGTCTGCATCCATACGCTATATGCGTAAGAAGGCTAAGCAGTCGGGCTCGCCAGGGACGGGGCGTTCGCGACGCCGCGAAGCCAAAACCCAGCGCGGGCTGAAGCACGATAAAGGGAGCGGATAGCGTTAGCAGACCAGTCAGCAGAGCCGTCCTGAATGAGGGATCATGAAACCAGGCCGATCCATCCAGAACAAGCGGTATAAAAGCAAAAATTATCCCTGGATGACGGCCTTTGTTCTCATTACTCTCTCCCGTCGCATCAACCCCGCAAAAAATCTGTCCGGTCTTTATCCTGGTAACGACTTGCCCGTCACATAAACCAGATGTGCTGAATACTTTTTTGTGACAAATAACACAACCTGATTACATCTTCCGGCGGAGACGCTTTTTTATCGTGATAATGGTTTTACTGAGTACATTAATGTTTTACAGAGTACAACAATGCGTTTTGCGTATCACGCGCAAAACGATGACAAAAATGTGAGGATCATCATGTCTGAAAAACAGCACATCACGACTTTCTCTGCCGATATCGAGCAGCAGACCGTAAAAAAGGTGGTCTGGCGCATTTTGCCATTTCTGATTGTCTGTTATCTGATTGCCATTATTGACCGCGGCAACATAGGCATGGCTTCGTTGCAGATGAACGAAGATCTGGGGTTGTCGAAAGCGGTGTTTGGCCTGGCGAGCAGCCTGTTTTTCGTCGGCTACTTCCTGTTTGAAGTCCCCAGCAACCTTGCGATGCAGAAGATTGGTGCAAAGATCTGGATCTCGCGCATCATGGTCTCCTGGGGCATCATCTCGGTCTGTACGGCCTTCGTCGAAAGCGCCAATACGCTCTATGTTCTGCGCTTCTTACTGGGTGCCGCTGAGGCAGGATTCTTCCCGGGCGTCATTCTTTATCTGACCTACTGGATCCCCGGCAAATACCGTGCACGCGTCATCGCGACCTTCATGGTCGCTATCCCTGCCGCGAACTTTATCGGCTCACCTATCTCAGGTCTGATTCTGTCACTCGATGGCTGGCTGGGCATGCGTGGCTGGCACTGGCTGTTCATCCTGGAAGGCATTCCGGCCGTGGTGCTGGGTGTGGCCGCTTTCTTCATGCTGAGCAACCGCCCCTCTGATGCCAGCTGGCTGAATCAGGAGCAGAAAGCCTGGCTGAATACCACGCTGGAAGCGGAAAACGCGAAGAAAAAAGCGATTGGACACATCTCCCTGTGGAAGCTGCTGCGCCATAAACATATCTGGGTGATGGCGCTGATTTATGCAGGTGCCTCGGCGGCAGGTTCAACGCTGAGCGTCTGGTCTCCGCAGTTGCTGAAATCTTTCGGTCTGGACAACTTCACAACCGGTTTAGTAAATGCGATCCCTTACGGTCTGGCTTCTGTTCTGATGATTGTCTGGGGCAGAAGCTCTGACCGCAGCGGCGAACGTCGCTGGCACACCGCGCTGACGCTGTTTTTAATCGCAGGCGGTCTGCTCTCTGCATTCCTGACCAACACGTTGACCGGCAGCGTCGTGATTCTGTCGCTGGTGCTGATTGGTGCTTACTCAATGAAAGGGCCTTTCTGGGCGCTGGCTTCGGGCTGGATGTCATCCACGACGGCTGCGGCGGGTCTGGCTGCTATCGGGGCAATGGCTAACCTGATTGGCGGAGGATTGATGGTTAACGTTTACGGCATCATCAATCAGGCCACCGGCAGTCACACCCTGGCAATGCTGCCACTGGCTGTGCTCTGCAGCGTCGGCGGCATCGCCGTGCTGGTTATGGGACGCACCAAAAAATTAAACATTGAAGTTGAGAATACCGCTTCACCCGTCAGTAAATAACGTTGTCAGCCCGGAGACGCTGCTCGCCGTGTCTCCGGGCTTCTCCCTTCACTCATCCTCCTGCCGCCTCTTTTTCCTGATCGATCTCTTTGTGTGCAACACCCCCTCGCTTACTCAACAGCCATGTTAACTCGCCCATCTTTTCACTGAGCCACGCCTGGCACTTCTGTAAGCCTGTAGCGGGCTGTCATCCCCTCTGAATGCCATCTGACGAAAGCGGGCCGTATGCAGGGGCTCACCCTCGGCTGGAGGAAGAGTGGTGTAAGGAGCGCTGGTTCAGCCAGAAGGGAGGTGCTGACAGTGAGTCTGGCCCTGCAGGGACAGGTGACGCTATCTGCGGGTGTTTAAAGCTGGAGTGCCGCGATGCGGCATCTGAATGCTGAGCGCGTCTGTCAGTGCATGGCAGGCCACAGGGAGGGCAGAGGGAAAGTTTCAGAGGACAGGGCGGTAAAGCGGCAAGGGCATAGCCTGAAAGCCAGGCAAAAGAGAGAACGCATAAAAAAACCGGCTAAACGGCCCAGGCGCCTGTTTAGCCGATCAGGAAAAGCCGATCAGGAAACCGGACTTTCGTCTTTCACCGGTTCTGCCAGCACGTTCAGCACGTTTGTGGCTGCCACGGTGCCCATTTTCACGTAGGAGTTATCACTGACGCCACCAATGTGTGGCGACAGAATCACGTTGTCGACATTCTGCCAGATATGCGGGGCGGTCAGCGGTTCTGTGGCAAAGCTATCCAGCGCCGCCGAGGCGATCGTGCCGTCATTCAGTGCCGCGATCAGGGCGTCATCATCGATCAGCCCCCCGCGAGCCGTATTCACCAGAATGGCGCCTTTTTTACACAACGCCAGCGACTCTGCGTTGATCATCTTTTGTGTCTGTTCCGTCAGCGGGCAGTGCAATGAAATCACATCTGACTGACGCAGCAGATCGTCCAGCGAGGAGGAGACACACTCATCCGGGAAAGTGCGCGCATAGGGATCATAGGCCAGGACGTTCATGCCAAAAGCGCGGCCGATTCGGGCCACGCGACCCCCTATCGCCCCCAGACCCACCAGCCCGAGGGTTCTGCCCTCCAGCTCCACGGATTTGTGGGTCGATTTATCCCAGTGTCCCTGACGCATGCGTTGATCCA
Source organism: Pantoea sp. PA1 (assembly GCF_056856975.1). Lineage (NCBI taxonomy): Bacteria > Pseudomonadati > Pseudomonadota > Gammaproteobacteria > Enterobacterales > Erwiniaceae > Pantoea > Pantoea sp. PA1. Next base: position 394,397 of record NZ_JBXGEE010000003.1, on the reverse strand, counting down.
GAGGGATCACCGATTTAGCGCAGGCCAGGATCAGCGCCCAGGCGTGCTCTGACACGGCAGCCGCGTTGGCACCCGGAGCCGACTGAACACTGATATGACGCTCAGCGGCGGCTTTCTGATCGATGACATCGATGCCACTGCCGTGTTTGGAGATAACGCGCAGAGCGGGGGCGGCGTCCATGATGCGGGCGTTAATCTTGCCGTAGCGGACGATGATCCCCACCGGGTTGTGCTGCTGGCAGAGCTGAACCAGGGTCTCTTCACCCGGCTGTTTGCCTGCATACACAATGGTGAAATCGTCGAGCAGGCTCACTGCCTGCGGTGCCAGATCGCTGGCGGTGACCAGAATGACAGGAGAAGAGGTCGTCATTACAGCACCTCCCCGTCAACCAGCATGCCAGCCGTAAGCAGCGCTTTCTCTAACCAGGGCGCGCGGAGATCACCATCGCGAATGGCGGCGATGCGGCTGGTTTCGAAATCCAGTTTTTTCTGCGCCAGTTCGATCAGGGCCGGAACGGCTTCACGAGGCAGCACAACCACGCCATCGATGTCGCCAATCACCAGATCGCCCGGCTGAATTGCTGCGCCTGCTACTGAAACAGGGAAGTTAACCCGTCCCGCCACCGATTTGGTCGGGCCGCACGGGTTCAGGCCCGCGGCAAATACCGGGAAGCCATTGGTGCTCAGTGCATCGGCATCACGAACCGCGCCATCGATAATAATCCCGGCAATGCCAGAGGCCTGCGCCTGAGTAGACATAATTTCGCCGATTAATGCGCAGCTGATGTCGCCTTTGCCATCAACCACAATCACATCGCCCGGCTGGGCAATAGCCAGTGCGGCGTGGATAGCGAGGTTGTCACCCGGTCTGACTTCAACGGTGATAGCGGGGCCGGCAACTTTCATGGTGTGGGAAAGCGGTTTTACGCGTCCGTGCAGCGTTCCGCGTCGCCCGGCAACATCTGCCAGTATCGCGGCCTGAAACTGAGCAGCCTGTTTTACGAGCTCTGGCGCGATACGGGTAATGTCGCGATTGATGAAGGTATTATCTGCATGTGGCATAGATCATCCTCTTTCGTTTTACCAGGTACAACTTTGTTGTACAATATAAAACTACTATATCTATGTTAATTTGGATCACACCAGTGTTAAGCATTCATTTGTGATGTAAATACGATGTGAATCACAAATTACAGGGTAAACTGCCTGCCGTCGCAAACAGGAGAACCTGCTAATGGGGAATGAAGGCGTAATTGCCGTAGAAAAAGCGCTGGCGCTACTGGATTGTTTCAGGCCTGGCGAAGAGTCACTCACGCTGACCGCGCTGGCCCAGCTTTCCGGGTATCACAAAACGACGGTTTATCGCCTGATGAACTCACTGGAACGCATGAATTACGTTATCCGGCGCGACAACGGGGTTTATACCCTGGGACCGAGACTGCTCTATCTGGGCAAGCTCTATGAACAATCCTTTCATCTTGCCACTATCGTCCAGCCTGAGCTTCATGCCCTGGCGACGGCCACGGGTGAAAGCGCCACCTGGTATGTCATCGAGAAGGATCAGCGACTCTGTCTGTTCCGCGCGGAACCGTCAGAAGGCTTGCGGGAAACGCGTCTGCCCGGAACGTTTCTGCCGCTGGACAATTCAGCCATCGGAAAGGTGCTCCGCTGCTGGGGACGCAGAGAACCGCTGTTTGAGACTCAGCCGGAACTTCCGTTGTTTACCTCCGGTATCCGCGATCCGCATATCGCGTCCTTGTCACTTCCGGTGTTTGGTGAGGGCGACAATATGCTCGCGGCCCTGGCCCTGACCGGGCCCGCTTCACGCCTGACAGAGGCGAAGCGCGACGGTGGTCTGGGTAAACTGATGAAAGAGGCGGCGCACAGGCTTTCCCTGAAATCGGGTGCGCGAAAAGCATTCTGCGATGATTTTTATAAGATCTAGCGCAGCGCACCAGCGGTAACGTTACCGCTGGTGAGATAAGCCCGGCACCCGTGCAGATTTGCCGCGACGCCGGGTTCTGTGCGAAGGTGACAGGCCCGCGCACGGGGGCGGGTAAATGAATGTCCCGCCCGATCGTGAAAAATCCCCCGCTTTCCCGTCTCTACATGAATTTCCTTCATGTTCGTTGAAATTTAATCACTTTTTTTCACCCGCCCGTTGAGGCATAAAGTAAGAATTGTTAATAACTTTGAGAAATATGAATGCTTGTTAAGGGATAGCAAAGCTGCATAACCCTCTCAGCAACAATTCATATCAGCGACCAGGATACCCGATAGCGATGAACAACGATTTTGCCTTTACCATCAAGCGTATTCGTTTCGACGAAAACTATAACCCTTCAAAAAATACGCGCGCGACGACGAACTTTGCGAATTTAGCGCGTGGCGAAAAGCGTCAGGAAAATCTGCGCAACGCCCTGGTGATGATCGATAATCGTTTTAACTCGCTGGCGCACTGGGACAATCCAAAGGCTGACCGCTATTCCGTTGAACTGGAGATCATTTCTGCGGAGCTGAATCTGCAGGGTGGCGCTGACGGCGAAGCGTTTCCGGCTATCGAAATTTTAAAAACCTATATCGTGGATCATCACACCGGTGAGCGCAGCGAGGGCATTGTGGGAAATAATTTCTCATCCTACGTGCGTGATTATGATTTCAGCGTGGTGCTGGCAGATTTCAATAAAGGGCAGACTGAATTCAGCACCCCATCGGATTTTGGCCAGCTGCACGGCAACATTTTTAAAAGCTTTGTTAACTCAGCGGTCTATAAAGAGAATTTTAGCAAATCACCGGTTATCTGCCTGAGCGTGTCCAGCAAAAACACCTATGTGCGCACCGGCAATCAGCATCCCATCCTGGGCATTGAATATCAGCAGGATGCGCCTTCACTGACCGACTTCTACTTCGGGAAAATGGGCCTGAAAGTGCGTTTCTTTATGCCGCAGGGCAGCGTTGCGCCGCTGGCATTCTATTTCCACGGGGATCTGCTCAGCGATTACACCGACCTTGAGCTGATCGGCACTATCAGCACCATGGAAACGTTCCAGAAGATCTATCGCCCTGAAATCTATAACGCGAATTCCGCTGCCGGTCACTGCTATCAGCCGACGCTGCAGCATCAGGATTATTCTTTAACCCGGATTGTTTACGATCGTGAAGAGCGCAGCCGGCTGGCTGTTGAGCAGGGGAAATTTACTGAGGCCCATTTCATTAAGCCTAACCAGACCCTGCTGGCGAAATGGTCCGCTGAATCCGTTCTTTAATTAAAATTAAAAGGTCACCTGCTATGAAAACCTTATTACCGACATCCACCGCTGGCAGCCTGCCAAAACCCTCATGGATTGCACAGCCAGAGGTGCTCTGGTCACCCTGGAAACTGCAGGATGATGAGTTAGTGGCGGGTAAATTAGATGCGCTGCGTCTCTGCCTGGACGATCAGGTGCGGGCGGGGATCGATATCGTCAGTGATGGTGAGCAAACCCGTCAGCACTTCGTCACGACCTTTATCGAACACCTCAGCGGCGTGGATTTTGAAAAGCGCGAAGTGGTGCGTATCCGTAATCGTTATGATGCCAGCGTCCCGACCGTGGTGGGTGAAGTCTCCCGTCAGAAGCCGGTCTTTGTCGAAGATGCAAAGGTTCTACGTAAGCTGACCGATCGTCCGATTAAATGGGCGCTGCCGGGGCCGATGACCATGATCGATACCCTTTACGACAACCACTACAAAAGTCGCGAAAAACTGGCGTGGGAATTTGCAAAAATCCTCAACCAGGAGGCAAAAGAGCTGGAAGCCGCAGGCGTGGATATTATTCAGTTTGATGAGCCGGCTTTTAACGTCTTTTTCGACGAAGTCAACGACTGGGGCATTGCGGCACTAGAGCGCGCTGTCGAAGGGCTGAAGTGTGAAACCGCCGTGCATATCTGCTATGGCTATGGCATCAAAGCGAACACTGACTGGAAGAAAACGCTGGGAACCGAGTGGCGCCAGTATGAAGAGGTCTTCCCGAAACTGCAGCGCTCATCGATCGATATCGTCTCGCTGGAGTGCCAGAACTCGCGGGTGCCGATGGATTTGATCGAGCTGATTCGCGGTAAAAAAGTGATGGTCGGCGCCATTGATGTGGCAACCCATAATATTGAGACGCCGGAAGAGGTCGCCAGTACGCTGCGCAAGGCGTTGCAGTTTGTGGATGCCGAAAATCTCTACCCTTCGACCAACTGCGGCATGATCCCGCTGCCGCGTCATGTTGCCAATGGCAAGCTCAACGCGTTGAGCGCAGGCGCAGAGATTGTCCGCAGAGAAATTCTGGGCAAATAAGCGCTTCCTGAGCCCGTTCAGTCCGGCGAATGATTTCATTTTCACAATGCGATCGGCCGGACTGACTCTTAATTCTGCTTTTGCCCGTCTCATTTCCCGCTAAACCTCTTCAGCACTGCGCCCGTGCGCGATGACAAATGCGCATATAAACCGCTCAACCTGCCGGATTTCATCCGGACTCTCATCCGACCTGATCTTTATCCCCGCTGAATGAGATTCCGCCCATCAGGCGGACGACAGCATCACTGGTAAATGTTCGCCACAACCGATATAACAGATTGATAACAATCAATCTCAGAGGCAGTTATGGCGCTTTCGCATGAATTACTCCTGATTTTCACCACCTACTTTGTCGCCACGGCCAGCCCGGGTCCCAGCAATATGGCGATAATGGGAACGGCGATGAAAAAGGGCAGGGGAGCCGCCCTGGCGCTGGCAGCAGGTGTGGTGAGCGGCTCGATGATCTGGGCGCTACTGGCCGCCTGTGGCGTGCTGACGGTGCTGGCCACCTTCGCAAAGTTGCTGATTGTATTGAAGGTTGGCGGCGGGTTATATCTGCTCTGGCTGGCATTTAAAGCGGGTAAATCGGCCCTGCGCCGCACGGAAGCGACAGACATTGATGCCAGCACTGAGCGGGTCGCCTGGGGCAGACTGTTTCGCCAGGGAATACTCATGCATGTCGGCAATCCCAAGGCGATTCTCACCTGGGTGGCGATCATGTCTTTTGCCCTGAAGCCCGATATGGCTGCCTCCACGGTACCGCTGATCATCGCTGGCTGTGCAACGATCTGTCTGCTGGTGTTCGGCGGATATGCGCTGCTCTTCTCGACGGCGGTGATGAGCGCGTTCTATCGCCGCATCCGTCGCGGACTGGAGGCGCTGTTAGCCTGCTGCTTTGCGCTGGCGGGGCTGAAACTGGTGTTCAGTCGCCACTAAGTCGGGGATGGCCGTTCGCGACTTCTGCATGAAAATGGCACACCCTGTGCTGATGCAAACAACGGTTTCGCCAGGGTGTCACTGCGATCAGGGGGGCATCCGCAGCGGTGGCCTCTCTCATTACATCAACAAGGCGGTGAAATGAAAGGCTCGTGCTTGTGTGAAACGGTGGTTTTTGAGCTGGCAGCGCCACCCACGCTTTACTACCGTTGTCACTGTTCGCTGTGCAGAAAGCAGAGCGGAACCGGTTATAACCTGGCGACGCTGGTGAAAGCGGGGGAGTTCCGCTGGACTGGCGGAGAAGATCACCTGGCGTCATGGCAAAAAGCCAGCGGTTATCGCAACGATTTCTGCACCCGCTGTGGCTCCACCGTGCCCAACCCGTTGCGGGACAGGCCTTATGTCTGGATTCCGGTGGGTTTACTCAATGAGGCGTTGGATATGCAGTGTGTCGGCGACTTCTGCACTGATGATGCGATGCCCTGGGACACGACCCGCTCAGCAACCACCCATGCCGGACCGGTGCCGTCGCTGACGGCGCTGTTGACCCATCTGAAACTTGCTGATGAATCGCCATAGTTTCTCTGAGGGTTTCTGTCTGCATTCCTGGCCGTTGGCTGGTTATGTTCCAGGGTGTTTTAGCTGAAGTCCCCACTCTTCCGCGCAGATATTCATGGCGCGAGGAGAACTGAGCAGCAGTTTTGGCAGCGTGAGCGAGTCATAGAGCTGCCTGTGCCGCTTCCGGTTCTGAGGGGCGATGCGGGCAATGTAGTTTATCATCGCCAGGCTTACCGGCTCTCTGTGAGTCCTGAGTCCCCCGATCCTCGGGGTGGAGGAGTAGCATCGCCGGACATAGCGCAGCAGCGCTAAGGGCACGCTGACATCCAGAAGAATCAGTCCGGTTGCCCGGGCGAGTCGTGCTTCAATACACTTGGTGTAGTTGCCTTCCATGATCCATCTCTCCTGACTGACTGCTTCGGCGTGTAAACGCAGGAACACGTCCGGCTCCCTGGGCACCCACTGACTGCCTGGAATATGATGCAACTGATCCAGGTGCACCACAGGCAGACCTGTTTTGCGTGACAGGGCCTCAGCCAGCGTGGATTTTCCGCTGTTAGAGGGCCCGAGAATACAGATGCGTGGTCCCAGCGCGTCTGACGAGATTAGCCTGTTCACAAATAGCTCCCTGTTAATTCCGATAGATGCGCTATGAGGGTAATTGCGTCTGCATCCGGAACAGCAATCCTACCCCACAGGTTCATCGCCTGGCGATAAGTCTCTCATAACCTGATAAAATCGGGCACAGGACAAATAAAAATCCCACAAACACATTTACAAATTTAAATGTGTAAATATAATGTCGCCTCTTCAAACACCAGAGGATTTTTTAGTCATGCCATCACTTTTTACCCCCCTGAGCCTGGGCGACCTTCAGCTCCGTAACCGCATCGTTCTGCCGCCGCTGACCCGCTGCCGCAGTGAGCAGCCAGGCAATGTTCCCGGTCCGATGATGGTGGAATATTATCGCCAGCGCGCCGGTGCCGGACTGATGATCACTGAAGGCACCCAGATTGAGCCTCGCGGGCAGGGCTATGCATGGACGCCGGGGATACACAGTGAAGCGCAGATTGCGGGCTGGAAAAAAGTCACCGAAGCAGTACATCAGGAAGGTGCCACTCTTTTCTGCCAGCTCTGGCACGTGGGGCGGGTGTCCCATAATGAGCTTCAGCCAGGAAAAGAGGCCCCGGTTGCGCCGTCAGCGATAGCCGCCGATAACGTCCGGGTCTTTATTGAAACCGGACCGGGTGCCGGAATGTTAACCGCGCCCAGCGAGCCGCGGGCACTGACGAACGCGGAAGTAAAAGAGATTGTGGCGCTTTACCGGCGGGCGGCGGAAAATGCCAAAGCGGCCGGGTTCGATGGCGTTGAGCTTCACTCCGCCAACGGCTATCTGATTAATCAGTTTATTTCTGAGCACACCAACTTCCGCACGGATGAATATGGTGGCTCGCCTGAGAATCGTCTGCGTTTTCTGCGTGAAGTGGTTGAAGCGGTAAGTTCGGTCTTTGGCAGTCATCGTGTCGGCGTTCGGTTTGCCCCGCTTTTCAGCAGCACGGACGAAGATCGTGTCTATCTGGGCCTGGTCGAAAGTGATCCGCATGCGACTTATATCCGCGCCGCGCAGCTGCTCAATGAGCTGGAAATCGGTTATCTCTCTATCGCCGAGGCGGACTGGGATAACAGTCCTGACCTGCCGGAGAGCTTCCGGATTGCGCTGCGGGAAACCTTCCGCTCGCCCATTATCTACTCAGGCCGTTACACCGCCGAAAAAGCACAGCGGATGCTGGATAAAGGCTGGGGTGACCTGTTTGGTTTTGGCCGCACCTTTATCGCCAACCCCGATCTGCCCGCGCGGATTAAAGCAGGCAATCCGCTGAATCCTGTGGATCACGCCTCCCTGTATGGCGGAACGGAGAAAGGGTATACTGACTACCCTGTTTATCCATCCTGATGTTTTGTGAGGCGGCATGTCACCCGAAGAGGCCCTGAAGTTACTGGCCAATCCCACCAGAATGGCCGTGCTGATGTGGCTCAAAAACCCTGACGAAGCGTTTGCAGGCTATGCCCAGCTCTATCCCTTCGACCAGTATGGCGTCTGTGCCAGTCTCATCCAGAACAAGGCGGGCTTATCGCAGCCCGCCACCTCGTTATGCCTGAAAGCCCTGCAGGGTGCCGGACTGGTGGAAACCAGCAAAGTGGGTAAATGGACCTACTATCGCCGTGCCGAACCGCGTATTCGGGAAGTCACCGACGCGGTGACGCACTCCCTGCAGGCGCTGCTATAGACGTCGCCGCGCGCCTCTGATCCGGTAACGACATCTTTCCTTGTTTCTCTCTTTCTGCGTCGCGCCCCTGCACACTGCTTGACGAAGCTGTTCGCTTCACTTACAACTAAACCCGTCAGGGGAGTCTCGCCGGAGAGACTGAGAGGCTGATAGCGCACCCGCGCGGCTCAGCGACCCTTAGAACCTGACCCAGTTGATACTGGCGTAGGAAGACGGGTATCGCATCAGATACTTGCCGCAGGAGCGCATTCGCGTCGCTTCTGCCTATTCCCTCTGTATCACGGGTCTTCGTTAACGGATAACGAGGCGAATGTGACCCACTCAATCCTGAATCTCTCTTCTTCCGGAGCACGCAGCCAGGGCCGCTGGTCGGTGCTGGGCAGCGGTGTCGCCGGACTCTGTGTCGCCACCCTGCTGGCGGAACGGGGAGAAGCTGTCGAAATTATTACTCAGCCTGACTGCCGGGCAGCCTCGCACTGGGCGGGCGGCATGCTCGCGCCCTGGTGCGAGGCAGAAAGTGCACCGCCAGAGGTGATCGAATGGGGCCAGCATGCCGCGGGCTGGTGGGCAAAGCGTGTGGATGGTGTGGTGCAGCAGGGCACGCTGGTGGTTGCACCGCCGCGTGACAGCCGTGAGCTGACGCGTTTTGCCAGCATGACGCAGCAGCATCAGTGGGTGGCCCCCGGCGACGTTGAACCGGCGCTGGAAAACCGCTTCGCTCGCGGCCTTTTCTTCGCCCGGGAAGCGCATCTCGACCCGCGTCGGGCGCTGCAGCAGCTGCAGGATACGCTCAAAGAAGCGGGCGTGCCGTTTCACAGCGGTCAGCCCGGCGGAAAGATTATCGACTGTCGCGGCATCCATGCCGCCGATCAGCAGCCCGCGTTGCGTGCCGTGCGCGGCGAAATGGTGATCCTCCATACCCCCGATATTTGCCTCTCCCGTCCCGTCCGGCTGCTCCATCCGCGCTTTCCCTGCTATCTGGTGCCTCGTGCCAATGGGCACTTCATGCTGGGTGCCACCATGGTCGAAAGCCATGACAGCAGCCCGATTAGCGCGAAAGCGATGATGGAGCTGCTGAGCGCCGCTTACAGCCTGCATCCGGCGCTGGCTGAAGCACGGATCGTCGAGAGCGGTACCGGGTTGCGTCCTGCTTACCGGCAGAATCTGCCGGAGGTGCGCTACGAAAATGGCCGCTTCTCGCTCAACGGCCTCTACCGACACGGCTTTTTACTGGCCCCGATAATGGCTGAAAACCTTATGCGGCGACTGACTCAGGAGACACCCCATGCGAATTGAACTCAACGGACGCGCGATTGAAACCGACGCAACGACCCTGGCGGAGCTGATGCAGGAGCAGCAGATCGATCCGCGCACCGTCGCCACCGCCCTGAACGGTGAGTTTGTGCCGCGCACCCGGTACGCCAGCCAGCGACTTGAGGCCGGGAATCAGCTGGAAATTCTGTCCCCGATGCAGGGAGGTTAATCATGTTCTATCAGTTTGCACCGACATCCCGTTTTCTGCTCGGCACCGCCGGTTATCCCTCGCCGGAGATTCTGCATCAGGCGATCGACGCGTCAGGCGCGGAGATCATTACCGTCAGCCTGCGACGGGAGGGGCAGGAAGGCGCGGCCTTTCGCACGCTGCTGCAACAGCTCAACAAACGCATTCTGCCGAATACGGCCGGCTGCCATTCGGTAAAGGAGGCGGTCACCACGGCGCAGATGGCGCGTGAACTGTTTGATACCCCCTGGATCAAGCTGGAGGTGATTGGTCATGCCGATACGCTGCAACCCGACCCCTTTGCGCTGGTGGAAGCCGCCCGCATTCTCTGCGCTGACGGATTTCAGGTGTTTCCCTACACCACGGAAGATCTCATTGTTGGTGAAAAACTGCTGGAAGCCGGCTGTGAAGTGCTGATGCCCTGGGGGGCGCCGATTGGCTCCGGCCAGGGACTGCGCAATATTGAGGGGCTGCGCGCCATGCGTGCCTGGTTTAAGGATATTCCGCTGATTATTGATGCGGGGATCGGCGCGCCGGGCCAGGCGGCTCAGGCGATGGAGATGGGCTTTGATGGCGTGTTGCTCAACACGGCCGTAGCAAAAGCTCGCGATCCGGTCCGGATGGCCGGTGCCTTTGCCGCCGCGATCCATGGGGGACATGAGGCGTTTCAGGCCGGGCTGATGGAGCAGCGCGATATGGCGTCGGCCTCCACGCCCCTGTTTGGTCTGGCACAGTTCAGTTAAGGAGCGACAATGGATCGTTATCAGCGACAGACGATGTTACCGGAAATTGGTGATACGGGGCAGCAGCGACTGAGCAGGGCGCGGGTGCTGGTTGTGGGCGCGGGCGGTCTCAGTGCCACGCTGCTGCCCCTGCTGGCAGGTGCCGGGGTAGGGTTCATTCGTCTTTACGACGGCGATCGGGTTGAACTGCACAACCTTCACCGGCAGACGCTGTTTGGCGTGGACGATGTCGGGCAGCCAAAAGCGCGCTGCGCGCAGCGGGCACTGGCGCAGCGAAACCCTGAGTGTGAAGTCGACGCGCATCCGCAGTCACTGAGCGCCAGTCTGCTGCCGCAGGCACTGGCGGAGATTGATGTGGTGGTGGATGCGGCGGATAACTTTGCCATTACCTATCAGCTTTCGGACGCCTGTTATCCGCGCGGCCTGCCGCTGATCTGCGCCTCAGTGCTGGGGCGTAAAGGCTATGTCGGCGGATTCTGCGGCGGTGCGCCCGGCTATCGCGCGCTGTTTCCGCACTTGCCCACTGCATCGGCTGACTGTAACACCGCGGGCGTTATGGGGCCTGCGGTGGCCACGCTGGGGGCCATGCAGGCACAGATGGTGCTCACGGTATTGCTGAAACTGACGCCTTCACCGCTGGGTTGTATGATCCACTGCGACCTGGCCTCGTGGCATATGCGACAGTTCCGCTTTGACGATGCCCCGGAACCGGAGGCGCCGGGCACGCCGTTCATCGACCAGGCCATGCTTACCGGTGAGGACTGCATTGTGGAGTTGCGCAGCGCCGAAGAGGCCCCGGTCAGCGTGGCGGAAGGGGCGTTGCGCATTCTGCCAGAGCAGATCGCCGGCTGGCAGCCGCCTGCCGATCGACGCGTGGTCCTGGTGTGCGCCAGCGGAATGCGGGCCGCGCGTGCGGCTGAAAATCTTGCCGCACGCGGGGTCACGCGTCTGGCGCTGATGGCGGCAAAGGCGCTGTAACTGCCGGTTCAGATCACCTCGACCAGCTGGAACGTTTCGAAAATCAGCTCCATCTCAGGGTGAAAAGAGCCTTCCCGCTGAAAGTATCGCTGATGTTCCTGACGCCAGTAGTCGAGGCTGAGATCGCCTTCACCTTCAAGCATCGCCATCTCCGGCGTCACCCGGTCAAAGCGCGTCAGGAACAGCCCGGTGGTGCGGATCACGCAGACGGGCTGCTGTTCACCGTTGAGAACAATGCTGTAACCGCCCGGCTGGGGCAGTTTTTCCTGATCCTGCCAGTTGGCTGCCGACCCACAGGTGGCCACTTTTTTACCCGCAATAATCAGCGTACTTAACGCGTTCGCCAGCTCGGGTGAATCACCGAATGCATCGACCATCGCATCCGGATATTTTTCCTGCAGTTGTTCCAGCGTCATCGCCATCAGCAAATCCTTATGAAAGTGGGTGCGTGCCTGCATCATTGCAGAGGCACCGAAAAGGTGTGCAGCCGTTCTCTCTGCAACAGCGCTATCTGCGGAGCAGGCTGCTTGTCGCCGAACAGCTTACCCGGCATTCCGGCAGGAAAACAGGCGAATCTCCGGGATAAGCCGTTTTGCCCGCCGATGTCGTGCACAAGCGCCGCTGTCAGGCAAAGCAGTGACTCAGGAGAGACGAACTAGCGTTTCAGGAAGCTCGCCCACTGCTCAATGTCATCACCGCTGCTAATCTCAGGCTGCACCAGGCCGTTAACCATAAAGGTAGGAGAGACGTGAATGCCATTCTGGCGGGCGTATTTGCAGTGCCACTTGATGGCATTCTGCAAATCGGGCCGATCAAATGCCGCCATGGCGTCGACGCCACTGTAGGTTTTCAGGCGTTCTAGAATCTGATTCGGGGTGGCATCGCGGTTCGGACCGGTGCAGTGGTCGGTAAATTCAAACTCTTCGCGGTGATCGGCAACGGCCTGCATCACCTGTCTGGCGGCCGTTTTACTTTCGCAGGCCGCGGCGAGGATATAGCGCACAATGAGACCCGAATAGAGGTGCCACGGCTGGGACTGCAGACGGATCTTCAGAGTGATGTTCTCTTCGCCTGCGTGCGCCAGTAAGGCGTCGAATTTATTGAAAGCGCGAACGGAAAACGGACAGGTAGGTTCCAGAAAGACTTCGAAGACCGCAGGACCCTGACCCCAGACCAGAACATCAGCGTGCTGATTCATTAACCACTCCTTAAGTTTAAACGTAACGGGAAGTCGTTTTACTCTGGCAAATCCGCGGCACAGCAGCCAGTTAAGAATGGGGCTCAATTGTTACAAAAATCGGCAATCAGAAGCGGAGCCGCAGGTAACAGGCGACAGGCAGGCCTCTGAATCGTTAGAATTATCCGTTCTGGCAATCTTCGCCGCGGGTTCTGGACGGCCGCTGGCAAGTCGCTATAGTTAATCAGCAGCGTTCATTCGCCTGAATGAGAAGATCCTTTCTGTGACTTCCCTGTCGGGGATACACGGGAAGCGGATACGTGTTAGAAGAGGCTAAATTTGTATACCGATCTCACCTGGAAAACACTCTATCGCATTATTAACCAGACGATCGCGGACATGCTGGATGAACAGCAGACCCTGGATGTCCTGTCACTGCGCGCCCGTCTGCTTGAACGGGCGGAAAAAGAGGAGGATGAGGTGATGGTGCTCTGCTACTGGCAGGCCTGCAAAATACTGAGGCGTTTACCTGCCACCGTGACTGCCAGCCAGTTAATGCTGGCTGCCCGCCATGCTTTTCGTGCGCCGCTGGATAACGATCTGCCCTGAGTGAAGCGGACTGGTGCGCGTCAGCCGTGAACATGACAGAAAGGGCGACGCCTGAACCGGAGAGAGATCCCTGCGGGTCATAGCGCAGAGCGCCCATTCATACCTGATTTAACGATGGACTGCTTAAAGATCCCCATTCTGGAATTCATAAATATTTTTTGAAAATATAATGGGTAATTAAAGTGATCATATTATTCATCACATCCTGTCTTTTATTTTCCGACTATTTAAGTCGGGATTGCTGGAATTGATCCTGCTCAATTAACCTCCTCAATATTAAATCTCAGCCCCGGATAAATCTGCTCGTTTAAGTTTCGTCTACCTTTGTTTAATTAATATACCCGCAACATAATAAACAGTGCGTTATTATGTTGGCGCATTCTTATTGGTGCATATTTATCCATCAGGTGGTTGGTTGCGGCCACTTTGCATGTTCTGAAAAGAGAAACAGTTGATGAATATCAGAAAACGTATTCTGCCAGTGGCGCTGGCGGGCCTTATGATTTCCGGATCAGCATTCGCCACCCCGACTGAAGGCCCATCCCCTATTAATACGAATCCGGGAACGGCAGCGGGAACGCAGGGAGCCGGTGGTGAAGTTAAATTTACCGGTGAAATTACCGATGTATCCTGCAACGTGACAACCGCCAGTAGTAAGCAGAGTATTGATTTAGGTAAGTGGGCCAAATCCTATTTCGAAAGCCGTACGGAAACCACTGAAACGCCGTTCACTATTTCAGTCACCGACTGCCCGACATCCGTCAAAAAAGTGGCGGTGCTGTTCGATGGCGATAAAGACAGTGGCGACAGTACCCTGCTTAAAGTTGCCAGCGGCGGGGCGTCCGGTGTCGGCGTGAAACTTTATGAAGCTGACCGTCAGACTCAGGTGGCTATCGGCGCCGTCTCCAAAAACGTTGATGTAGTGGCAGCCAGCACGGGGGGGCACGCCGATTTAAAATTCTATGCTGATTATAAAAGTGACGGTGCCGCTATTAATGTGGGCGCGGCCAATGCTGTATCAAATTTTGTGATGGTTTATAACTGATTTATAGCAGGGGCAACCCTGCTTTCCCTCCGTAATTCAATGGCGTAACGCTCTATGATTAAGGTAATAAGAATTATTTCGTTCATTTCGGCGTGTCTGCTTCATCTCGCGGCGCATGCAGGTGTGGTGATGGGAGGGACCCGGGTTATTTTTGCTGAAGGAAAAAAGGAAGCCACGCTGTCGGTAACAAATCAGGATAAAACGACACCCTATCTGATCGAATCCTGGATCGAGAATGCCGATAAAAATAATCACACCCGCGTCCCTTTTATTGTGACGCCCCCGCTGTTTCGCCTGGATGCCAATAAAGAGAACCTGCTCAGGATTAATTATCTGGGCATGCCACTGCCGAAAGATCGGGAGTCTGTTTTCTGGCTGAATGTCAAATCGATCTCACCCACACCGCGCGATAAAAGCAATCAGCTGCAGGTCAATATTAAATCGAAATTTAAACTCTTTTTCCGGCCAAAAGGGCTGGCGGGAAATCCGGCTGACGCCTGGCAGGACATCGCGTTTCGCCAGCAGGGCAACCAGCTGATTGCGCATAACCCGACGCCCTATTTCGTCTCCTTTTATACGCTGAGCGTGAATCATCAGGCGATCAACGATCCCGGCATGATTGGTCCGGATGAAGATCGTCACTGGACGGTCAGCCATGCCGGCCCGGTGAGCTGGTCTGCCATCAATGACTATGGCGGCGTTACTGAAGAACGTACACGCTGATGGATTTTGTTGTGGTTTTACTGATCTGATGCCGGGGCCTTAACCGTGAAAGTGACGCAGCACGCGCAGTTAAAGAAGAGAAAATATGCAAAGACGAAGCATGCCTCTTCATGGCTGGCGGGTGTACCGGGAGTGATACTGATGGTGTTCTGCCCGTTGCGGGCTGCCCGCGCCGACGACTACTTTAATCCGGCGGCGCTGGAGTTTTCATCCGATCAACACACGGCCGCCGATCTGCACTATTTCGCCCGTGAGGGCGGCCAGCAGCCCGGCACCTATCATGTCTCGCTGTTGCTCAACAACAAAGTGATTGATAGCCGTGATGTCTCTTTTGTTGAGGGCAAAAACGGGCTGATTCCACAGCTGACGGTAGCCGATCTCTCCGCGATGGGGGTAAACGTTGAGGGTTTCTCTGCATTCAGCCACCTGAAGAAAGATGAGGCGATTGCTGAGCTGGGCGATTACATTCCCGATGCCTCAAGTGACTTTGATTTTGCGCACCAGCAGTTAAACCTTTCCATTCCCCAGATTGCCCTGAAGATGAAAGATCGTGACTATGTCGATCCCGCCAGCTGGGATGAGGGCGTATCAGCGGCTTTCGTGGACTATAACCTCTCTGGCAGCAGCGGCCGCAATCAGAATGACCGCTGGAACTCGACGCTGCTGAGCCTGCGCAGCGGGGCTAATCTTGGCGCATGGCGTCTGCGTAACACGTCCAGCTGGCGTTACGATCTGGTCAGTCACTGGCAGTCTCAGACGACCTGGCTGGAGCGGGATCTTAAGACGCTGAAAAGCCAGTTCCGGGTCGGTGATACCTACACCTCGGGTGACGTGTTTGACAGCGTGCAGTTTCGGGGGGTGCAGATGATGTCTGATGACACCATGCTTCCCGAAAGTCAGCGCGGCTTTGCCCCGGTGATCCATGGCATCGCCCACAGTAATGCGCGGGTGACGGTGAGTCAGCAGGGTTATGTGATTTATGAAACCGTGGTCGCACCGGGTGCTTTCGAGATTAAAGATCTCTATCCCACCGCTCAGAGCGGCGATCTTGATATCACTATCCATGAAAGCGATGGTTCGGTGCGCACCTTCACCCAGCCTTACTCTGCGGTGCCTTATATGCTGCGTCAGGGACATCTGAAATATAGCGTCAGCGGTGGTCGTTATCACTATTCAGGCAGTCACAATCTGCGCTCACCTGAATTTGTCCAGTCCACGCTGTTTTACGGACTGCCGCATGACTTTACCGCCTTTGGTGGCGTACAGCTCGCGCAAAACTATCATGCTGTGGCGGCGGGGCTGGGCAAGAGTCTGGGTGATTTCGGCTCGCTGGGAATGGATGTGACCTTCGCCAGCACCCGGTTACCGCAGGGGCTGAGCCGAAGTGGTCAGTCCGTGCGCGCGCAGTATCAGAAAAATTTTGCCTCCACGAATACCACTTTCAGCATGGCCAGCTATCGCTACTCCTCCAGCGGATTTTATGCCTTCAGCGAAGCCAATGCGCTCACCAGCCCGGCGAGCTATGTCGATAACAAGCGCAGTCGTTCAGAAATTGCCGTCTCCCAGGGTATCGGTGACGCTGGCAGTCTCAGTGCGTCTGCCTATATGCAGCGCTACTGGCGATCAAACAGAAACGACCGCACCCTGCATCTGGGTTTCTACAGCAATTATAAAGCCATCTCCTGGGGCGTGGCCTGGTTTTACACCGACTCGACCCAGGCCCGGAAAGCTGACCGCGCTATCTCCTTCAATATTTCGGTTCCACTGAGTGCCTTACTGCCGGACAGTTCGGTCAGTTACAGCATGAATGCCAGCAATCGCGGGGATGTCTCGCAGCAGGTCGGCCTGTCAGGCCGTGCATTGCAGAACAATAACCTGTACTACACCCTGCAGCAGGGCCACGACAGTCAGGGGCAGAATGTGAACAGTAGCGGCTCGCTGGACTATCGCGGCAGTCAGGGCAGCGTCAGTGTCGGAGTTGGTCATGATCGTCACAGTACGCAGTACAGCTATGGTCTCTCGGGCGGGATCGTGGCCCATGTGCACGGCGTGACGCTAAGCCAGCCGCTGGGGGATACCTTCGCGATTGTCCGGGTTCCGGATACCGCCAATGTGGGCATCCAGAGCGGCAGCAATGTGTTCACGGACGGCCGCGGCTATGCAATTGTGCCTTCACTCTCGCCGTATCATGAAAATGCCATCGAGCTGGAAACTGAAACGCTGCCCGACAATGTAGACGTGGAACTGGATGGGCAAACGGCTATCCCGACCCGCGGGGCGATTGTGCTGGCTGACTACGCGACCCATGTGGGGAACCGGGTGCTGTTCACGCTTACCTGGCAGCATACCTTCCCGCCTTTTGGTGCCACAGGGCAGATTGCCATCCATGCCGGGGGGAATCAGAGCAGCACAAGCGGCATTGTCGCAGAAAAGGGCGAACTCTATCTGAGCGGTGTGCCCGCTCAGGGGACGGTTGAAGTGAAGTGGCAGGAGGAGGGGAAACAGAAAAGCTGTCGCGCGCCGTTCCGCCTGTTTGACGCCAGCGGCACGAATCCGGTCAGACTGGTCTCTGCGGTTTGCCAGTAATTCACAGGAGTTTCAGATGAAATCAGTTCAGCGTGTCATTAAAGGGATCGTGCTGCTCATCCCGGCACTGGTCTGCTGGCCCTCTCTGGCCCAGGAGTCGTGTCAGGGGGTGAGCCAGGTGGTCGTGCAGGTGCATAACGTCAATTATGTGCCGGGCGCCGCTGACGGCACCCCCATCTCTGCGCAGATGCCCGTGCAAAGTACCAATGCGTTTACCTGCAATAAAAACAGCGGTGAGCAGGGCTATGCCTGGAAAGATATGGGGTTTCAGATTAATGCTGAAGAGTCGGGATTACAGACCTCAATTGCGGGAGGGCACACGACGCCAATTTATCGCGTACCGGGTGTTGAGAGCATCGGATTCGCGATTGGATTTAAAGAGCTTTCATATTGCAACAGCGGCTTTTTCGATACCACCGGCAAAGGCAAAACCAGTTCGATCTGTAACTCGCAGGTCAGTCCACAGTTCAACGCGGCACACGACATCAAACTGCAGTCCTATGTGGTGTTTTACAAAATTCCGGGACAGCATTCCCCGCTGAATCCAGGCAACCAACCCGCGAATGTCGGTGAGGTAAACATCGGTAATGCCAGCCTGAAGGTGGGGAACAGTGCGGCCAGCAGCCAGCCGATCAACGACAGGCCACAGCTCTTTCTCTCCAGCTTCACGGTGCAATATGGCAGCTGTGCCGTTGTCACATCCCAGTCTGCGATTAACGTGGAGATGGGAAAAGTGAGTAAGGCGGAGTTCACCGGCATCGGCAGCCGGGCGGGAAGCGAAAAAAGTTTCCGGATTCAGGTGATGTGCGAACACAGCGCCGCAGTCAAAGTCGGCTTTTTTGGCATGGCGACCGCTGGCGACAAGGATGCCATCAGCCTGACACCACAGAGTAACGCCGCGTCAGGGGTGGGCATTGCCTTGACCTATGGGCCCGGTCTGCAGGTTGCAGAAGGCCAGCGCGTGCCGCTGAATGTGCCGACCGATCAGCTGCCGGTGCTGACTACCGTTTCCTCACCCGATCAGGCGAAGTCGATGTCGTTTAACGCCCAATATATTCAGACCGACAGCCAGGTGACGGCGGGCAAAGCGGACGGGACCGTCACCTTTAATCTGGTGTATAACTGAGCCGTTGCCGCTGACGCGGATTCCCCGGTTATGGCGACCGGTTTCCCTTCCGGGTCCGGCTACCTGGGTTATCCGCTTTATCATCTGCAGTAATTGTTAAAACCCGCCAAACCCGCCCGGCTGTTTCTGCCATTCTCTGTTAAAATTGAACCTCTGCGCCACTTTGCAGGATGCATGTTCGGGAGAAGCTATGTTGTGGATTTGGAATGCCCTGATTGTTCTGGTCACCGTGATCGGCATGGAGATAACGGCTGCGCTGGCGCACAAATATATTATGCATGGCTGGGGCTGGGGCTGGCATCTGTCGCATCATGAGCCGCACAAGGGCTGGTTCGAGGTTAACGATCTTTATGCGGTGGTGTTCGCGGGCCTGTCGATTTTACTGATCTGGCTGGGCAGCACGGGCGTCTGGCCGTTGCAGTGGATCGGCGCCGGGATGACGCTTTATGGCCTGCTCTACTTTATTGTTCATGACGGCCTGGTTCACCAGCGCTGGCCCTTCCGCTATGTTCCGCGCCGGGGCTATTTACGTCGGCTCTATATGGCGCACCGGATGCATCACGCGGTGCGCGGAAAAGAGGGGTGTGTCTCGTTTGGCTTCCTCTATGCGCCACCGCTGTCAAAACTGCAGGCGACGCTGCGTGAACGTCACGGCGTTAAACGGGGCGCTGCCAGAGGTGAGCGGGGCGTGGAGCAGGACGCGCCATCCGGGAAGTAACCGCCTGACCTGACGCCGCCATCAGCATGACCAGTTTCTCGGGCGTGCTGGTGGACAGGCGCTGATCCCACGCCGCTGGCCCTGCCTGAATCACTTTCATGCCGATTTTACGATAGACCTGCTTCGCGGTTGCGATTGCCCATGCCGATCGCAGCGGCAGGCCTGGCAGACCTGCTGTGGCCGAGTGATAGTAGGGCTCCGCCGTTTCAACCAGGCGACGGGCGACGCGGCTCAGCGCCTGACGATGCTGTGGCGCGGCCAGAGTTTCCCGTGTAAGCCCCTCTTCAGCCAGCCACGCTTCAGGCAGATAACAGCGGTCTGCGGCCGCATCTTCGACGATGTCGCGGGCAATGTTGGTCAGCTGAAACGCCAGACCGAGATCGCAGGCGCGATCCAGCGTGGCCCTGTCGCGCACCCCCATGATCTGCGCCATCATCAGACCGACCACGCCCGCCACGTGATAACAGTAGCGCAGCGTGTCGTCCAGGGTCTGATAGCGCGTCTCACGCACATCCATCGCAAAACCGGCCAGATGAGCAAAGGCGTAGTCAGGCAGAATATCGTGCGCCATCGCCACCTCCTGAAAGGCCGCAAAGGCAGGCTCATGCATCTGCAACCCGGCATAAGCCTGGCGGGTTTTTGTCTCCAGCTGCGCCAGACGCTGTTCGGCGGAGAGTCGCGACGGCGTATCGTTGCTGAAGCCCAGCACCTGATCGTCAATCACATCATCACAGTGACGGCACCAGGCGTAGAGCATCAGCACACTGCGTCGGGTTTTGGCATCGAACAGTTTCGATGCCGTGGCAAAGCTTTTTGAACCCACTTCCATGGTTTCTACAGCATGATCGAGCAGTGACGGACTGTTCAAGCCAGATCCTCCAGCATCAATCCTGCCGTGGCTTTCGCCGAGCCCACCACGCCGGGAATGCCTGCGCCAGGATGCGTGCCTGCGCCGACCAGGTAGAGGTTACTGAGGTGTTTGTCGCGGTTATGTGGCCGGAACCAGGCGCTCTGGGTCAGGATGGGTTCAACCGAGAAGGCGGAGCCCTGATAGGCGTTCAGCTCATCGCGGAAATCGAACGGCGTGAAGATGCGGTGCGTCACCAGCTGACTGCGCAGGCCCGGCATGTAGTGCTGTTCCAGATAGTCAAAAATACGGTCGCGCAGGCGCGGACCTTCAACCGCCCAGTCGATATCAGCCGTGCCGAGATGCGGCACCGGGGCCAGCACGTAGTAGCTGCCGCAGCCTTCCGGAGCCAGTGAGGGATCGGTGACACAGGGGGCGTGCAGGTAGAGCGAGAAGTCCTCGGCCAGACCATCACGATTGAAGATCTCATCGATCAGTTCACGGTAGCGCGGGCCGAAGCAGACGGTGTGGTGAGCCAGCTGGTCATGATGATGATTCAGGCCAAAATAGAGCACAAACAGGGAGTTGCTCATGCGCTTGTTCTGCAGTGTCTTTCCCTGAGCCACAGAAGGGGGATGCTGACGCAGCAGATCATGGTAGGTGTGCACCACGTCTGCGTTGGAGGCGACGGCGCGGGTCGGGAGTACCCGGCCATCTTCGAGATGGACGGCCGTAATCCGGTTTTCCTGCGTTTCCAGCCGGGCCACGCTGGCATTCAGTTCCACTTCGCCACCCAGATCCTCGAACAGTTTCACCATGCCCTGCACCAGTGCGCCCGTGCCGCCGCGCGGGAACCAGACTCCCCATTCACGTTCCAGCGCATGAATCAGCGTGTAGATGGAGGAGGTGGCAAAGGGATTGCCGCCGACCAGCAGCGAGTGAAAGGAGAACGCCTGACGCAGGTGTTCATCCTCAATGTAGCTTGCCACCTTGCTGTAAACACTGCGCCAGGCCTGCAGTTTTGCCAGCTGCGGCGCGGCGCGCAGCATGTCGCGGAACGAGAGAAACGGCACGGTGCCCAGTTTCAGATAGCCTTCGGCGAACACGGCGCGGGAGTAAGCCAGAAAACGGCGATAGCCTTCGACATCACGCGGATTAAAGGCGGCGATCTGCGCTTCCAGTTCGGGCTGATCGTTGTCATAACTGAAGACCCTCCCTGACTCCCAGCAGAGACGATAAAAGGGCCTGACCGGCAGCAGCTCAACATAGTCAGCGAGCTTTTTGCCCGCCAGCGTAAATAACTCTTCAATCGCGCTGGGATCGGTGATCACCGTCGGGCCGGCATCAAAGGTGTATCCCTGATCCTGATAAACATACGCCCGGCCGCCTGGCTTATCGCGCTTCTCCAGCAGTCGGGTGGGAATGCCTGACGCCTGAAGGCGAATCGCCAGCGCCAGACCACCAAAGCCTGCGCCAATTACTGTCGTTCTGTTCATTGCATCGCCTGTTGACGGTGAGGAGTCATGATAGCCTGTAACGCCGCCAGTACGGGGACCGGGGGCTTGCCGCTTAAAATACGCAGCCGATCAGGCAAAGTAAGTTTTCCCGCATAAAAACGGGCGATCAGACCTTCGGGAAGGCCATAAAAACGTTGCATCACCTGCCAGCGCTGCCCGGCTGGCCCCGCCAGAAACAGCATCCGGTTCAGCATGCGAAAGAAGCGCTGCTGCTGCCAGGCCTGGGAGGCCACCTGTCTGATAGTGGCGTTGAGTGAGGCCGATGTCATTACGGGCATCTCCGCCAGCCGATCAGCCAGCGCCACTGCCAGCGGCAGTGAGTAGCCGGTGGTGGGATGAAACAGCCCGGCGCGTAAGCCGCTGCACGGCAGGTCACGCTTTTGCCAGAATGCGTCAACGTCGCCTGTCAGCGTGATGGGCAGGGCACCCTGTTCTTCGCGCAGCAAACGGGCCAGCTGCCAGCCCTGCTGCGCCGCATAGTCACGAATATTCTGGCGGGCGCGCTCCCCGTCCAGCGTGGCGTGGTCGATATAATGGGTGTCTTCAATCAGCAGCGTATCGGCCGAAAAGGGCAGGCTGTAGACAAAGCGATAGCCGGCCTGCTGGTCAACCGTGGCATCCATAATAATTGGCGCGGTCAGCCCGTGTGGAGCACCCAGCTGCCACTCCTGGCCGACAAACGACTGGAAGCCCATGCGCAGCGCGCCATCGGGCTGGTAGCCCCGGCCATCAATCACGGCATCCGCTTCCACTACCCGCCCATCCTCCAGCGTAACCGAGTGTGAATCGAGCGTTGCGACACGCGTATTCAGCAGCAGGTCAGCGGCAAAGTGATCGCGCATTACCTGAGCGAAGCGCTCTGCGGTGACACAAAAATAGCCACTGTTCAGATGGCGCTGACGTTGCGGAAAGCGCACCTCATAACCGGGCCAGTGATGCACCACCAGCGGGGCGATCCAGCGGTGCTGCGCTTCAGTCAGGTCGTCTGCATGAAAGGACCAGGTGTGATGGGCGCCAGGCTGACTCTCCGCGTCAATCAGCAGTATGCGCAGCGACGGGCGCTGCTGGCGGAGGCGCAGCGCAATCAGCCCGTTGGCCAGCCCCGCGCCCACCAGGATCAGATCATACCGTGGCATAGGCACTCCCGTTCAGCACGGGCTGGCGGGTCAGCATCGCCTGCTCGACGATGTCCGCTGCCAGCGAGGCGCCACCCGCCTGACGAAGCGCGGCGCGCAGGGGCTTCATCTGCTGAGCATAGTGCGTATCCGTCAGTAAGGTCTGAAGCTGGCGGGCCATGGCGTGACTGGTGGTAAAGCGTGAGGCGCGGCGGCCGATACCGTGCCAGACCACCCTGGCGGCCACGCCCGGCTGGTCAAAGGCCAGCGGGATTGTCAGTAGTGGCGTCAGATGGTTAATCGCATCCAGCACGGTGTTCATGCCGCCGTGGGTAATGGCCAGGTCGGCCTGGGCCAGCGCGGCGGCCTGGTCAGCAAAATCGACAACCTGAACATGGCTGGCCTGCGCCAGTTTCTCCGCCTGAAACGGCGACAGGCGGCCACAGTGGGCCAGCAGTAACTGCGCGTCGATCTCCTGACAGGCGCGGACGATCGTTTTAAACAGGCCGTAACGGTGTCCCTGCAGGGTGCCGAGGGAAGCAAAAATGCGCGGCCTGTTGCCATGCGGAAAATAGCGCGGCTGTGCGGCCTGGGGCGCGTCCGGGGCGCGCAGCGGGCCAACAGCATGAAAATGGTCGGGCAGCGCCTGACGGGGAAAATCCAGCGCCGGGATCAGCTGGCTGATCTGTGCCAGCGGAGAAAAACAGTGGTGCAGCTTTTCCCGCGGTGACAGCCCCATCGCATGGGCGTTACGGGCGATTACCCTGTCGTGGCGGCGCATCAGCCAGTCGTAGATTTTTTCACTGGCACGATAACGTTCGCGCGCCTGGTCGCTGGTGCCATAGTCAAACGGCATCACTGCCAGCGGGAAATCCGCTTCACGGTTAAGCGGCAGGGCACAGGCCACCGAAACATAGGGCAGATCGAGTGCTTCAGCGGCCAGCGCGCCGGCCGGCTCCATCTGATCGACAATCACGCCATCCACTGCCAGCGTATTCAGCACCACCGGCAGTTCGCGACAGAGCATATCGCTGCTGCGCGCCATCTCACTGATCAGT
Organism: Pantoea sp. PA1; assembly: GCF_056856975.1. NCBI lineage: Bacteria > Pseudomonadati > Pseudomonadota > Gammaproteobacteria > Enterobacterales > Erwiniaceae > Pantoea > Pantoea sp. PA1. The sequence goes on along the minus strand of NZ_JBXGEE010000003.1, from coordinate 370,551 downwards.
TTCAGCATCGACGGGCCAAGGGGGTGTGCAGCCAGCTGCAGGGTATGCGCCAGACTCCCGGCAGGATGCGAGGTTAAGCCCAGCGGAAAAAAGCCGATGCGGCGGTCGGTGAGCAGTGCGCTGACGTCCGTCTGCTGAATAAAGGTGATACGGTGTCCGCGTGCTATCAGGGCCTGGCTGAGATGCTGAAGCGCCTGCACATGGCTATAGAAGGGCGGTGCAATAACCGCAAAGTGGCTCATGCAGCATCCTTAACTGACGGCAGCGAGTTTTTTCTCAAACCAGGCCTGAACAAAATGATGGGTGGCGTAACCGTCGCGGCAGGCGGAGAGCAGGTGTTCTCCGGCGCAGCGCAGATGGTCGCGCAGTTGCGATTCCACCGCTTTTGCGCCGAGAAGATTCACCAGCGTCGATTTTCCCTCATCCTGATGGGCATCTTTACCGGTGTCACTCATACCGTCAGTGAGATCGTCCAGCAGCTGAAACGCCTGACCGAGATTCAGCGAAAAGCGGTGCAGCTGTTCGCGGGCTTCTTTGGGGGCTTCCGCCACGATAGAGGCCATCTGCATGGAGGCGCAGAACAGGGTGCTGGTTTTGAAGTGATTGGTCATCAGAATGGCGTCGGCGCTGCGGGGTTTATCTCCCTCCGAGAGATCCTTGAACTGCCCCTGCACCAGCCCCTGCATCCCAACCGCCTGAGACAGCTCTGCAACCGCGTCCGTTCTGGCGCTGGCGGTTAAGCCCTCTGCCACGGCGACCAGACCAAAGGCCTTACTCAGCAGGGCCACGGCAGCAAGGATGGCGACATGTTCACCATACTGACAGTGGATGGTAGGTCGTCCGCGCCGCAGCTGCGCATCATCCATGCAGGGCATATCGTCCAGGATCAGCGAAGCGGCGTGCACCATCTCAACCGCGCAGGCGAGATCAAGCAGACCGGCTGCGCTGGCATTGCACCCCAGATCGCGCGCGGTCAGCAGCAGCAGCAGCGGACGAATACGTTTTCCCGGCGCCAGCGCGCCGTCGCGCATTGCCGCGCCGACCAGGTCACGTTCACTGTCGACCGGTAAAAGCTGATCGAGCCGTTGCTCGATATCGTTCAACAGAATCGCTGCATCGCTGTGTATGACATTGACGTGTTTTTCTGCGCAGACCGTCATCAGGGCTGTCCTTATCTACAGAGGAAGTCACAGCAGGTCGAAATGATTCGATGCCATCTTCAATCATCGTCCCCGGCTGCCCCGGTATAGTGGGCAGGTTTTCAAAGAACGGCGGGTAAATCCATTACAACTAAGCGTAGCTTACGGTAATAAAAAATGTCGGGAAATTCAGGAGCATTCCGCGATTTGCGGTGACAGCCGGGTGAAAACTAAGCGGTTATCAGCCCAGCAATGCCCGTAGCTGTTTCATCACGCTGGCGACGTTTTCAGCAGATAATGCGCCATCTTTAGCGAAGCGCACAATACCTTGCTGATCAACGACCACGACGGCTGCGCTTTCTGGCTGAAGATGCCAGCTATGCGCCGTCACGCCGCTGCTGTCGATGATGAATTGCTGCCAGGGAGCGGCTTTTTTGCTGGAGGCGATGCTGCGCACCACAAAAATGGCGCTGCCGGGCAGGGCGTCGTCGGTATTCACGATGGTGGTGGTCTGAAAGCGGTCGCGCGGCAGACTGGCCTGCTGAACGGCCTCAATCAGGGCAGCACTCTGCTCTTTGGCTGAAAGACGGCCCGCGACATGGATCACCAGCCGCACTTTGCCGGTCAGCGCCTGACTGTTCCAGCGCTGGTAGCCGATATCGCCCTGATTCAGCATCATTTCGCCTTTATCGGCCACAAAGACCGGCGGAACCGGCTGGCCGGGTGTCAGGGTGTGGGCGGAAGCAACGCCGGAAAACAGCAGGGCTATCATCAATCCATAATGGCGCACAGGTTCCTCACTTCTTTCTCGGTTTGCGGTGGGCGAGGCGAGCTTTCTCATCAGCAGGCAGAAGATTAGTACCACATCCATGTTTCAGATCAATAAAAGCAGTAAAGAATTAGCCTGAGAATGCAGAGGAAAGTTAATTGCCGGAGGTGGAAGATGAGTGCTGCACTGATGACGTTGCCCGAATTTGCCCGTTACATTGGTATTGCCACGCCGACCCTGGCGCGCGCCTTTTGCTGTCGGGGTTCACTGGATGGGGTGCCGCTGCCGCAGGCACTGGATGATGCGCCGCTGACGCAGCGCCACTGGTTACTCGACGATGTGCGTCAGTTTGACCACGTTTATAAACGGGTTCAGGCGAAGCAGCCCCGTAACCGGGAGTAAGGACAAAGATCGCCGCACGGGAATCGTCCCGCGCGGCGCTTTTAAGTTACGCGTGGCGCTGCCTGCGACCTCACCGGGAAAGGCAGCGCGTTTTTTATACAGCGTGATCGGGCCTGATCAGGAAGCAGACCAGATTGGCATCCCGGTCACCCGTGATTTCACTCCCGGCCGCCAGCCCGCTGACCGCATCACCCCGACCCAGTCGCGCCTCGCCGATACGAATGCTGCCTTCCAGCACGACGAGATAAGCCACAAAGCCCGGCAGAGCGGGCACGTCCAGCGTGTGGTTGCGCTCCAGTAGGGTGTCATAGATATAGGCAGCCTGACGCAGTTCCAGCGGGGCGTCTGACTCCTCCGGCCCGGCCAGTTCGGTCCAGCCATTACTCATAATGCCCTGATCGCGCTCCAGCACCTGGGTCATCGCTTCACCCCCGGGCTGGGCGGGACGGATAACCGCCTGTAACAGTTCCGCTTCAAACAGAGGCACCGACTCTTCGTACTGAACGCCGTCACCCGCATTGACCACCATCACCCGCTTAGCGGAGAGCTGGGTCCGCTCGCCGTTACTGTCCTGATGCTGCATCGATCCCCGCCACAGATAGGTAAAAACCTCTTCATTCCAGTGCTGCTGCATCGGGATCCGGGCATCCAGTTTCAGCGACATCAGATCAACGCTGACCAGCGGGCTTAGTGCCTCGCCAGGTCGCTGACGGCGGACGGTAAAGGGGCCGTACTCAAACAGCTGTTCAGGATTAGCACGCAGGATGTTCATGATTTGCCTTTAAACAGAAGGGTCAGTGACAACGATCATAGCCTTTAGTGAGAGAATGAAAAGCCGGGAAATTTGCCCGGCTTCGTCAGTTATGTTGAAGAAGAGACTGCCAGCGGAGGCGGCAGCCTATTTGCCCTGCTCATCGCTTTCACCCAGGAAGAAATACCAGAGTGGAATCGACAGCAGTCCGGTAAAGACCGTCGAGTAGAGCAGAATCATCATCGCCTGCGTGATATACATCGTCAGCGACCAGTGGCTGAAGGGGATCTGATACTGATCAATCACGCCGCCTATCATCGCATTCGCCATCACCGAAATCACAATCAGCGCCAGAACCGTCACGCTGCGCAGAAAATAGCGCATCTCTTTGCGCTTCACGGCGAAGCGGGACTGCACGATCGCCAGCGGCGACTGCTTGTCGGGTGCAATCTCGGTGCGGGCCTGGCTGCGACGCCGGGCGCTGCGCCAGCGCTGAATATCCAGCAGCAGAAACAGCAGCAGGCTGATGCCCATGACCGGCAGGGCATAACCGAGCGCCAGCATCACAATCAGGCTGGTGCCCTGCGCATAGCGTGGCAGCGCCAGCCAGGCGGTTAACAGCGTCTGTGATGGGTTAAGCTGCGGCACCGCCGGACGACGAATCCACCACATGCGGTAGCCCAGCACAATCATCGTGCAGAGTCCGAAGCCAAAGAGGGCCAGAATCAGCTGATTAGGCAGGCCGAACAGCACACCCATGTGCGCATCGACGCCCCAGCGGGTCAGTTTTGCCACCAGCGGAAAGCTGGCGAACGCCACTTTGTCGACCACGGTGAAGTCGGCCGGATTAAGTGAAACGGCATCCACCTGACTTGGCCAGCTGCGGTCAATCTCCGAAACCGTCCATGCCTGTCCGGCGTTTTTAGGCTGGCGCAGTTCGAGTTTTGCCGCCTTCAGTCCTGCGTGACGGGCGGCAGACAGGGCCTGATCCCAGCGGGCATCCGGCTGATTAGGAATGACCCGCGCGGGAGTCTTAGCGGGCATCGTCATGCCCGACATGGTCATCCCTTCCATTGCGCCGCGATGCTCTGCGTGGGGATCGGCAGATTCAGCCGGGGCGTTACCGTTCAGCGCGGTTTTCACCTGCGGCGTTTTCCAGTTCAGGTCGCTGCGCATCTTTTCAATGTTGCTGCCCGCCCACTGCGACCAGGTCAGCCCGGTCACCGAAAAGAAGATCAGGCCCAGGGCCAGCAGCAGTCCCAGCGTGACGTGCCAGTGACGCACGGCGGCAAACCCGCTGCGGACGTTCTTTCGGGTACGGGGAGGGCGGGTCCCGGCCCACAGGATAAGCCCGCCCAGCGCGGCGACCCAGAGCCAGGACGCGGCCAGTTCACTGTAGTTACGGCCGAAATCGCCCAGTAACAAGCCACGATGCAGCTGATCCAGCCACATGCGCAGCGGCAGCACGCCGCTGGTGCCATATACGGTCATATCTCCCCTGACCTGCAGGGTATAGGGATCGATAAACACCGAGCGTGACTTAGAGGGACCCGCATCAGCGGCAGTGAACTGTATCCGCGTCGTATCCCCGGGACCCGGCGCGGGACGCACAGCGTAGATGTGCGCTGACTGGCCTGCCCAGGCCCGTGCAGCGGCAACCTGCGCGGAGAGCGGCTGCGGCTCGCCCTGCGCACGGGTCGTCAGGGCATTGTGATAGATCGCCTGTTCCAGCTGCGGAGTCAGAACGTAGAGCGTTCCGGTGAGGGCCGCGATGAAAATGAACGGCGCAATAAACAGACCAATATAAAAATGCAGGCGGCGTAGCAGATTGAACAGCGTGCCGCGTGGTGCAGGGGATGTTTCCTGATAAGAGGACATAGCATTCCACACTTTTCAAAAGACAGGGGCGATTGGGTGACGTTGTCACGCAATCGAAATGTTATGGCGTCAGTGTGATGCGTAACAGGGCGGTGCCCGGGGGCGATGAAGGCGCAGCGTTCGCCGCCGCCGGAGCGGCGTGACCGCACGGGGCGGCGGGGCGCGACTGATGAGGCACATCCACCAGATGAACGGGACAAAGTTCCAGAGCATCAGGGGGACATGCACCAGTAAATCACAGTATCCGCAGGCAAAGCCTGCATCGGACATCATCACAGGGTCCATCATGGACATCTCGCCGTGATGATGCATCATCGGCATCTCTGCGCTCATGCTGACGTGCTGCATCCTGGCATGATCTGCCGCAAGGTTTTTAGAGACCATCGGTGCAACAAACAACAGCAGCACGGCCAGTATCGCAATACCGGCTGTGAGTCGTTGTCTGAATAAGCATTTCGGCATCATTTACACAGGCACAATGGGACAAATTTCCGGGCGGCAGTGTAACGCGAAGGGAATAAAAGGGTTAAATAAAGTGGCTGCTGAAGCAAAGAAATTCGCACTCTTTGAACATATTCACTTTAATTTCAGCTTCATTTAACTTAGTTGTTACCCGCTGAACACATACAGGTAACATCACGGCTGAGCCTGTGGATGACACTCTGAGCAATTAAGGACAGATAATGAAAATAGTTATGCTGGATGGCGATACGCTGCCGCTCTCACTGCCGATCGAACAGCTCCAGGGTGAGTGGGAGATCCGCACACACACGCCGGTTAATGAGATCGTGTCTGCCCTGCAGGGGGCGACTATCGCGATCACCAATAAAGTTCCGTTACGCGCCGCCACACTCAGGCAACTGCCGGATCTGCGCTTTGTCTGTGTTGCCGCAACCGGCTATGACTGTATCGATCTCGACGCCTGTCGCGAACGCGGGATCACCGTCAGCAATGTGCCCGGCTACTCCACGCAGAGCGTCTCCGAGGCGGTAATTGCAGCCCTTTTCGCGCTGCGCCGGCAGTTATTTGACTATGCCAGCACCACCCGCCGGGACTGGCCGCAGGCGCAACACTTCTGTCTGCATCGTCGGCCGATTCAGGATATCGGCGGGGCCATGCTGGGTATCGCGGGCCGGGGCGAAATCGGTCAGGCGGTAGGAAGGCTGGCGCAGGCGCTGGGGATGCAGGTCCAGTTCGCCGAGCGCAAAGGGAGTCAGACAGTACGTGACGGCTATGTCAGCTTTGAGCAGATGCTGGCCACCAGCGATGTGATTTCACTGCACTGTCCGTTAAGCGATCAGACCCGACAGATGATTGATCGTGAGGCGCTGGCTAAGATGAAACCGCAGGCGCTGCTGATCAACACCGCGCGTGGCGGATTAATCAATGAAGCCGATCTGGCGGCTGCCCTGGCGCAGGGCGTTATCGGCGGAGCGGCGCTGGATGTGCTGAGTAGCGAACCGCCTGCTGCCGATAATCCGCTGCTGGCGGATCTGCCGGGTCTGCTGCTGACACCGCACATTGCCTGGGCAAGCCGAAGTGGCGCAGAGAATCTGGTGAAAGGCGTGATGAAAAATATCGCCGCCTCTCTTCAGGGCGAGCCGATTAACGTGGTGAGCTGAACCTGGTCTGAGTGGGGGCATCTTCGGCATGGGGCAGCGCATGACGCTTTCTGCACTGAAAAGCGGGCCACCTCGTAAATATAAAGCGTGTCGTTTTACCTGCATTGTCCGGAGTGATATTCCCGTCATAGCCTGATTCATTACCGCGAAACAAAGAGCAGGTGGATCAGGTTAAGGGGATCAGGAACAGAGCCAGGATGGCACGATGAAAAAGAAGAACGGCACGCCTGCGCCTCATGATGCAACATTCCGGCAGTTTCTGACGCAGCCTGAAATTGCCAGAGATTTTATGGCGCTGCACCTGCCGCCAGACCTGCGGGAGATCTGTGATCCCGACACGCTGAAGCTCGAATCGGGGTCGTTTGTGGAAAAGGCTCTCAGGCAATATTTCAGCGACGTGCTTTACAGTCTGAAAACGACTTCAGGTGAGGGATTTGTCCATGTTCTGATTGAGCATCAGTCTGCACCAGACAAACACATGGCGTTTCGGTTACTTCGTTATGCCGTTGCAGCGATGCAGCGCCATCTGGAGAATGGACATAAGCGGTTACCGCTGGTGATACCGGTGCTTTTTTATACCGGTAAACGTAGCCCCTATCCCTATTCTAACCGGTGGCTGGATGAGTTTGACGATCCGGTACTGGCGGGAAGGCTTTATCATCAGGCTTTCCCATTGGTTGACGTCACAGTTATACCTGATGACGAAATTATGCAGCACCGTAGCATGGCTGCTCTGACCCTGCTACAGAAGCACATCCATCAGCGGGATGCGGCTGAGGTCATGGAGAGGCTGGCTACCGTTTTGATGGCCGGTTATCACTCTTCATCGCAAGTAGTATCACTGGTAAACAATCTGCTGCAGGCTGGCGAAACGGCGGACGCGAAAGCCTTTGTACGGGAACTGGCACGGCGCGTGCCGCAGCATGGGGATTCACTTATGACGATTGCACAACAGCTGGAACAAATAGGCATTGAGCAGGGTATCCGGCTCGGTATGGTAAAAGGTGAACGTGCAGCAAAATTTAAGATCGCCCGCGCAATGCTGCAAAACGGTATGGACCGCCATACCATTCTGCAAATGACCGGGCTGAGCGAAGCGGAACTGGCGAATATCCGTCAAACAGACTGAGACATGCTCTCAGTCTGTTATGCAGACTATGATCCCACTCCCCGGCGTCCGGAGTCGTCGTGCCTGTGCATCATCAAACCGCCTTGCACAGATGACTACTCTACTTCGTCGGGTCCCAGGGTCAGAAAATAGAGCGGCCCAGTTTTTCCGTCAGTAACTCCAGCACCGCCGTGCCCGCCAGGGAATTGCCCGCGCCATCGAGTCCGGGTGACCAGACGGCGATGCTCATCTCACCAGGAATAATGGCAATGATCCCGCCACCTACCCCTGACTTTGCCGGCATGCCGACCCGCCAGGCAAATTCGCCCGCGCCATCGTACATCCCGCTGGTGATCATCAGCGCGTTAATCTGGCGCGCCTGACGCGCGGTAATCATCTGGCTGCCATCCAGCGTCCGGCCCTGATTCGCCAGATAGATAAACGTGCGTGCCAGTTCAACGCAGCTCATTGACAGTGAGCAGTAGTGAAAATAGGTCTGCATCACGCTGGTCACGTCGTTATCGAAATTCCCGAACGACTTCATCAGCCAGGCAATCGCCGCGTTGCGGGCCGAGTGTTCAAACTCGGAACGGGCAACGTGACGGTCATAGTTGATGTCCGGCTGCTGACTCAGCTGCCGGACAATCTCCAGCATACGCTGACGCGGCGCGGTCAGCCGGGTTTCCAGCAGGTCGCAGATCACCAGGGCACCCGCATTGATGAAGGGGTTACGCGGTTTACCCTGTTCCAGTTCGAGCTGCACCAGCGAATTAAAAGGCTGACCCGACGGCTCTTTTCCGACCCGCTGCCAGATTTCGCTATCGTCATAGCGGGTCAGCGCCACGGTCAGGGACAGCGCTTTAGAGATCGACTGAATCGAAAAGCGCGTTTCAGCATCGCCCGCCTGAAAGAGGGTGCCGTCAGGCAGGCAGACAGCGATAGCCAGCCGGTCTGCGGCCACATCGGCCAGCGCGGGGATATAGTCCGCCACTTTTCCCTGATGAACCAGCGGACGCACCTCATCCAGGATCGCCTGCAACAGCGCATTATTCAGTTCAGACACACTCGCTTCTCCTGTCGCTTCCCGCCGGTCGCTGATGCTGTGCATCAGCGACCGACAGATCATATTGTTAAGGTCCGATGGCGGCATGGCCGCACGTTCAGCTGATGGGTTTTGACTGTGCTGCCAGAGGGGCCAGCAGCATCTGAAGCAGGCTCAGCAGCACCAGTACGCTGAAGGGGATCGTCCAGTTTCCGCTCTGCTCATGGAGCACGCCAAACAACAAAGGACCGAGCGCGGCCAGCGCATAGCCGACGCACTGGGCCATACCGGAGAGCTGTGAAGCCTGACGATGATTGCTGGCCCGCAGATTAAAGAGGGAGAGGCAGAGCACCAGTGAGGCGCCTGCGCCCAGACCGGCCAGGGTCAGCCAGATCGCCGCCCACAGCGGGTTAAGCAGAAGCCCCAGCATGCCGAGAAAGATAGCCGACGAGGCGATGAAGGCGGTGAGGCGGGCATCCTTCACCCGCTTCAGCGCCATCATGCAGCCAAGATTGGCGACAATTGCGATGGCCTGATACCAGAACAGCAGCCAGCCCGCCGTGGCCTGACTGAAACCCTGGTCCTGGGCGAACAGCGTAAACCAGTCTATCAGGGTATAAAACGCCAGCGACTGCAGCGCCATAAACAGGGCAATCTGCCAGCCGCCTGCCGAGCGCCACGGATGGCGATGGAGGACTGTCGTCTCGCCGGATGCCTGCTTTAACGGACGCTGGCGTAGCAGTGGCAGCCAGGCCAGCAGCGCAATCAGCCCTGGGATCGCCCAGACCACCAGCGACAGTCGCCAGCCTGCGGAGGAGAGCTGGCTCAGCGGAACGGCAATCCCGGAGGCCAGGCTGGCAGTAATCGACATGGTGGCGGCGTAAAGCCCGATATAGCGGGCAGTATGGGCGGTAAAATCGCGTTTAATCAGCGGGGGCAGCAGGACGTTGGCGGCAGCAATCCCGGCGCTGAGCAGCAGGGTCCCGCCCCATAACGCCGCCTCCACAGGCAGCCAGCGCAACAGGGAACCCGCGGTCATTAAGCAGAGTGCGCCCCACAGGCTGCGTTCGAGTCCGATGCGATTGCCGAGCCAGGCGGCTGGTGGCGCAAGCAGGGCAAAGAGGATCAGGGGAATAAAGTTGAACAGACCCGCTTCACCGGCACTCAGTCCAAAGGTCTGACGGATATCCTGCAGAACCGGGCCGACCACAGTCACCGGTGCGCGAAGGTTGGCCGCGGTCAGCAGCAGCACAAATAAAAAAAATGAGGCGCCGGAGAGCGCAGCATGAGGTTTAACACTAAGTTGCAGAGGCTTCATGGCAGGGATCATCACAGGCAGCAGCGCTGCGGGGGCGTTGGTTGACGTTAACGCTTACGCATCAGAAATGATGTCTGGGCGCTACTTTACTGACCGGCCATCGGCGTGTAAAGCCTTGTTATGCGATGAAATAGCGCAAATGCGATCCCGTAACACAGTGTGCGGGTGTGTCAGTGAAATTCCGGTTCGGGAAAGTGACCGCAGTCATTCTGGCTGGGATTGGTGCCAGGCTGGCAGGTCTGCTGACGGGTTTCTGCCGCCGGGACCGGTTTTTCGGCGCCCCAGGGTCCGCTGCAGGCACTGAGAAGGGAAATCAGAATCGCCACACTGATTACGCGCATATCCGCTCCTTATATGAGTGATGAGCAAGCCGACATCAGCGATCGGCGCAGAGCGGGTCAGTGACGTCTAATCTGAGTGTGGTCGGTAAGGCGAAAATGTCAATTAAAACAGCGCGAACATCAGCGCGACGGGAAAACTCATCGGCCAGGTGGCACCCACCAGAAAGGCGCTGAGCAGTTTAATGCTGAGCTTATCTTTGGCGATGAAGAAGGTGATCAGCGTAGCGAACAGTGCAACAACGGCATAAAAAATCAGCATACCCTGGTACAGTGTCATCAATATCTCCGCAGCATCGTAAAGGTTTTCGCTGCGCATGATGCGGATTTTTGTGATCCAGATCAAGTGACTCAGGGTTTAGCATCTAAAGAAATTGTCCGGTCAGGTGGCTCATGCACCGGAACCTGCAGAAAACTCGCGGGCGATTTCAGGCTGAAACGGGCATCAGAAAATCGAGAAAACCCCGGCCGTCACCGCGCTGACTGGCTTTATCCGCCCTGGCGAATCGCGACAGATCCAGCGCGATAAAAAAGCCCGCTGGCGTGAGCGGGCCTGACGTCAGCGGCGGATAAGCTGGCGCGCGTTAACTCTGACGGTAGAGCGCCATCACCGCCTCAAGATCGGGCGTGCGCGGGTTGCCACCGGTACAGACATCATCCAGCGCGGCCTGCGCCAGGGCCGGGATATCAGCCTGCTGTAAACCCACTTCACGTAAGGAACGCGGGATGCCCACATCCCGACAGAGCTGACGAACGGCATCAACCGCGGCCTCCCGCGCCTGCTCCAGCGAGAGGGTGTCGACCTGCTTCACGCCCATTGCGCGCGCAATGTCGCGATACTTTTCGCCGGTCCAGGCGGCATTCCACGCCATCACCTGCGGCAGCAGAATGGCGTTAGCAATGCCGTGTGGCACATCATAAAAGGCGCCCAGCGGATGGGCCATGCCATGAACCAGCCCGAGTCCGACACTGGAGAAACCCATTCCGGCGACATACTGTCCCAGCGCCATCTGCTCCACCGCGTCGGGATCCCCCGCCACCGACTTGCGCAGTGACCGGCTGATAATCTCAATGGCTTTGAGATGCAGCATATCGGTCAGCGTCCAGGCGCCACGCGTGATATAGCCCTCAATCGCATGGGTCAGCGCATCAATGCCGGTTGCGGCTTTCAGTGAGGCGGGCATGCTCGCCATCATTTCCGCATCAACAATCGCGACTTTCGGAATGGCATGCGGATCGACACAGACAAACTTACGGCGTTTCTCTTCATCGGTAATAACGTAGTTGATAGTGACTTCAGCGGCGGTGCCTGCGGTGGTCGGGATAGCGATAATCGGAACGCAGGGATGGCGGGTGGGGGCCACGCCCTCCAGGCTGCGCACATCTTCAAATTCGGGATTGTTGATAATCATACCGATCGCCTTGCTGGTATCCTGAGGTGAACCGCCCCCGATCGCTATCAGATAATCTGCGCCCGATGCCCTGAAGGCCGCCACGCCCTGCTGCACCACCCGAATGGTGGGATTGGGTACCACCTCATCGTACACCGTCCAGGCAAGCTGGTGGCTGGCCAGCCGATCGGTCACCCGCTTCAGCGCACCGGCTGCCACCAGTGCACGGTCAGTAACAATCAGGGCTTTGCGCATTCCACGACGCTCTACCTCTTCCGGCAGATGGCGTAACGCGCCGGCACCAAACCAGGCCGTTTCATTCAGAATCATACGTTGAGTCATAAAAACATCCTCTGTTTGTGAATGCGCTCTAACTTCCACCATTCCCTATCAGGGTTCTGCGCAGAACCTCTCAGTTTCGGATAAAAATATTTGATAGAAATCAATAAATTAGTCCGTAATGGCGCGATGCTTTTGCCAGATGCCGCGCCAGGCGCTGAACGAGACGGGCTGATACGCCGGGTTTCGCAGTGGATTTCTCCCCGTATGGCGGTTATGTGCAACACTTGTTTACTTCCCCTTCGCACGCCCATGAGGAATGAAGAGATGACCCGATTTGTACTGAATAACAAGGACGACCTTGTCGACAGCGCGTTAGATGGCATGATTTACGCCAGCCCGTTGCGCAATCTGGTGCGGCTACAGGTCGCGCCGCGAATCCGCATTGTCATGCGCAGGGACTGGCAGAAACAGCAGGTGGCGCTGATCTCCGGCGGGGGAGCCGGACATGAACCGGCGCATGTCGGATTTATCGGTAAAGGGATGCTGACGGCCGCCGTTTGTGGCGATCTCTTTGCTTCACCCAGCGTAGACGCGGTGTATCACGCCATCGTCAATCTTACCGGGGAAGCCGGATGCCTGCTGATTGTAAAAAACTACACCGGCGATCGGCTTAACTTTGGCCTGGCGGCAGAGAAGGCGCGTAAGGCGGGATACCGCGTCAACATGGTGATTGTCGGTGATGATGTGGCCCTGCCGGAGAATCCTCAGCCGCGCGGGTTGGCCGGTACCCTGCTGGTACACAAGGTGGCGGGCTTCGTCGCCGAACGGGGTGACGACCTGGCGGCGGTCACCGCGGCCGCGCAGGCGGCCAGCCAGGCCATCGCGTCGATGGGCGTGGCGCTTTCCGGCTGCCATCTGCCGGATGAGCCGGTCAGCCAGCGGGTGCCGGAAGGCAGTGTCGAAATGGGACTGGGCATTCACGGGGAACCGGGCGTTGAGGTGATGCAGAGCCAGAACAGTCAGCAGATTGTTCAGCAGCTGCTGGAGAAGGTGATGCCGGAGAATGAGGAACCCTGCGCGCTGCTGGTGAATAATCTGGGCGGCATGTCCGCGCTGGAGATGAGTCTGGTGACGCGGGATCTGATTGCGTCGCCGCTCAGCCGTGGCAGTAACTATCTGATGGGGCCTGCGCCGCTGATGACCGCACTGGACATGAAAGGGTTTTCCGTGACCTGCATGAGGCTGACTCCCCTCTTCGAAGAGGCCCTCTGCGCGCCGGTTGAGGTCACCGGCTGGGTAACCCCGGTGAGAATCGCACCACTGGAACCGGTAAGTGCCGCCACTCCGGCTTCAGCCCACCCGGTCCAGCCCTCTGCAAACCCCCAGGTTGCCGCCTGCGTGAACACTATCTGTGAAACCCTGATGGCCTGCGAAAGTGAGCTGAACCGGCTGGATGCGCAGGTCGGGGACGGTGATACCGGTTCGACCTTTGCCGCGGGCGCGCGTCAGATCCAGCGCGAATGTGCCGATAATCAGCTGCCACTGGATGCTTTACCCGAGCTGCTCGCGGTCACGGGAGAGCGGCTGGCGACGGTGATGGGCGGCTCAAGCGGCGTGCTGATGGCGATCTTTTTTACCGCTGCCGCCCAGCAACTGGCGGAGGGCGATACCCTGCCTGTCGCCCTGCAGCAGGGGCTGGAGAAGATGAAGGAGTATGGCGGGGCAAAGCCGGGTGACCGGACACTGATCGATGCACTGCAACCGGCCATTGAGGCGCTGGTGGCGGGCCAGTCACTGGAGGCGGCAGCAGAAGCGGCGCAGCAGGGCAGTGAGGCGACGGCCACCATGGGAACTGCAAAAGCGGGTCGCTCCTCCTATCTGAACAGCACAAACCTCAATGGTGTGCCCGATCCGGGGGCCGTCGCGGTCGCACGCGTCTTTGCGGCCCTGAACAAGGTGCAGTGAAAATGCTGACGCTGCTGTGCGGCCTCTGTCGCGCAGCCGTCAGAGTAAGCAGGCAATGACAAAATGTAGCGGGACAATTTTCTCAGGTGCTATCTGATAAGGAGTGACGGTTGAAAAAATTACTCTGCGCGGCGGCGCTGGCCGTTCTGCCCATGACCACGCTGGCGGCATCCGTATTTACGTTGCAATCCCGGGACTTCAGCGACAATGCGCTGCTCGATAAAAAGTTTGCCGGTGCCAATAAAAGTAATCCCTCCTGTACCGGGGAGAATATCTCTCCTGAACTCAACTGGTCGGCTATTCCGGCGGGCACCCGCAGTCTGACGCTGCTGATGACCGATCCGGTGGGGGCCAGGGGGCTTGGCGTCACCCACATGGTGGCTTACAACATTGCCCCCACGCGTTCATCGTTTGCTCAGGGCGCCCTGACGGAGGGGAAAGGGTATACCGGCGGAAAGAATACGCCGGGAACCACACACTATTATGGCCCCTGTCCGCCAGCGGGTAGCGGTCTGCACCACTATAACTTTGTGCTGATCGCCACCGATTTGCCGCCGGGCCAGTTAAAAGCGGGTTTAACCCAGGCGGAACTGATTGCACAGCTGAAGGGGCATGCGCTGGGCGCGGCCAGTACGGTCGGCCGGTTCAGTAATGAATAAAGGAAGGGAGAGGCACAGAGGCGGTATCGGATAGCTTCTGTGCCCCTTTTGTCAGTCGCCGCTGAACATCTCCCGGATACGCGTTGCAATGTGCTGAGTATGGGTCTCCAGCGCGAAATGCCCGCTATCCAGCATCTCAACCACCGCCTGCGGATTGTCACGCTGCCAGGCTGCTGCCCCCGGCGGTATAAAGAAGGGATCGTGTTTCCCCCAGATCACCAGCGTCGGCAGCTGCTTTTGACGGAAAAAGGCCTGAAATTCCGGGTAGCGCTGCAAATTACTGGCGTAATCGAGAAACAGCGCCTGCTGAATCGCTTTATTACCGGGTCGCTCCATCAGCAGGGTGTCCAGCGTATACGTCTCCGGCGCAATTAACTGCGGATCGCTGACGCCATGCGTGTATTGCCACTTGATCGCTTCCGGCGTCAGGACGGTGTCGCGCACCACCTGACCCTTAGCTTCGCTGGGGTCGTCCCAGTAAGCACGCACCGGCGCCCAGGCTTCTCCCAGTCCCTCCAGATAGGCATTGCCGTTTTGCGATATCAGTCCGCTGACACGCTCAGGCCGGGCGAGGGCCAGACGCAGACCGGCAGGGGCACCATAGTCGAAAACATACAGGGCATAACGTTTCAGACCCAGCGCATCCACGAAAGCGGTCAGCGTCTGACCGAGTGCGTCGAAAGTCCAGCTGTAGTGACGCTCAGCGGGAACGTCAGTAAAGCCAAAGCCGGGCAGATCGGGCGCGATAAGGTGAAACCTGTCAGCCAGCAGAGGAATAAGGTGACGAAACTGATGTGACGAGGTGGGAAAGCCATGCAGCAGTAACAGTACCGGGTGGGAAGGATCGCCCGCTTCCCGATAGAAGATATTGACCCCATCGGCCTGCAGATAGCGATGTTGAATAGCGTGGTCGGTCATAGCTGACACTCCTGTAACTGGTAAATTCGCTTATTAGGGGTTACTGATGCTGATTATGCTGCCTTTTGGTAACCTGTCAATGATGATTTAAGTGGTTACACGGTCTGTTTGTAACTGTATAATGCGTCTTTTATCGGTGACACTGTTGTCAGGCGAGACTCCCAGGAGAGGCATTAACATGGCAGAAACACAATCATCCACCGCGCAGGGGCCGTGGTTTCTGGCCGATCATCCGGCGCTGGACTTCATTAATACCGTCGCCATCGTGGACGGTCAGCCGCACGATTTCTGGCAAACCGATGAGGATGTTGACGCATGGCTTCAGCAGGCCGGACTGGCTACAGACGGCCCGGCAGCGCACTCTGAAGCTGGCACGCTGTTGCAGGCTGCCCGTCAGTTGCGGGACAACATTCGCGACATGGTGCAGCAACAGAAGGCGGGTGAAGCGATAGATGTGCGGGTGCTGAATGCCTGGCTGGGCGAGGCGATCAGCCATATGCAGCTCGTCACAGAGCAGGGGACGTTGCAGATCCGCCGGATTTATCCTGCTCAGAGCGCAATGCAGCGACTGGGGCGGGTTGCAGAACAGGCTGCCAGCCTGCTGGCCCAGGCGGATTTCAGCCGGGTACGCGCTTGTGAACATCCCGCCTGTAACCTGTGGTTTTACGATCGTACCAAAGCGCATCGCCGTCGCTGGTGCAGCATGGCGCTGTGCGGTAATCGGGCGAAAGTGGCGCGTTTCCGGCAGGGCGTGAAGTCAGAGGGATGACGACTCCGGGCGCTGAGGTGATGCCGGAAAAAGAGGAAGAGGCGACAGATAAAAAAACACCCTGCAGAGCAGGGTGTTTTCAGGCTTAATGCGCGGCGGGCGCTGAAGGTTTTGAGCGCTTGCGCAGCTTATCAATCAGGCGATGCGCTTCCGCTGTGGTCGCCACCGCTGGCGATGAACCGGTCAGCGGCTGCCGGGCGGTTTCACGGACGGTCAGAATAGTCAGCAGACCGATGATACCCGCACCCATCATGTAGTAGGCCGGCATCATGGTGTTTTTACTGGTATCGACCAGCCACGCCGTGATCAGCGGTGTGGTTCCGCCAAACAGGGAGACCGACAGGTTAAAGCCAATGGCCAGCGCACTGTAACGGATATCGGTCGTGAACAGCGCAGGCAGCGTTGAAGGCATGGTGCCGCTGAAGCAGGTGTGCAGCACGCCCAGAATCAGCAGGCCGCCGAATACTGCCCACATGTTACCGGAACCGATCAGCATAAAGCTCGGAATCGCGAGCAGGATCAGACCCACCGCACCAAAGCCAATCACCGGTCGACGCCCGATGCGGTCCGTCCAGCGGCCCCACAGCAGCGTCAGCGGCATCATCACAAACATCGCCACCATCACCAGCAGCAGGCCACTCAGTTCAGGCAGACCCAGTACGCCGGTCAGATAACTAGGCATATAGGAGGTCAGCATGTAGTTAGAGACGTTAAACAGCAGCACCAGACCGATACATTTCAGCATTGGCGCACGGTATTTGCTCAGCATCTGCATCAGGGTCAGGCGCGGTTTGCTCTGCTCCAGCGCCTCCTGTTTTTCCATGTGCTGCTGGAAGGCCGGAGTCTCTTCCAGCTTCAGTCGCACATAGAGACCAAACAGACCCAGCGGCGCGGCGATAAAGAAGGGCACGCGCCAGCCCCAGGACATCATCGCCTCGTTTGACATCAGGGTGGTCATCACCGTCACCAGGCTGGCACCCAGCAGGTAACCACCAATGGTGCCGAACTCCAGGAAGCTGCCCATGAAGCCACGGCGTTTATCGGTGGAGTACTCCGCAATAAAGGTCGCTGCGCCGCCATACTCGCCGCCGGTCGAAAAGCCCTGGATCAGACGCGCCACCAGCAGCAGGATCGGTGCCATGATGCCAATAGAGGAATAGGCCGGGATCAGGCCGATGCAGAATGTGCCGATCGACATCATGATCATCGTCATCGCCAGCACTTTCTGTCGGCCGATGCGGTCACCCAGCGGGCCAAACACCAGGCCGCCAATCGGACGGACCAGGAAGGCCGCTGCGAACGTACCAAAGGTGGCGATAAGCTGCACGGCGTTGTTGGCGTCCGGGAAGAAGACCTTGCCGATGATAACGGCGAGGTAGCTGTAAACGCCGAAGTCGAACCATTCCATCGCATTACCTAACGCGGCTGCGCCAACGGCACGCTTCAGCATGTCGTTATCGATCACGGTAATGTCATCAACAGTCAGCTCTTTTTGCTTCCTGTTCCAGAAATGTTTCTTTGCGTGGTCAGACGATCTGTTTCTGGTGTCCATAAACTCCTCAACTGCTGAATGAAGGAGTCTTATAGCTTTCGCAGCCGAAAATAAGGGTCAGAAGAAACCGTGGAAATGAAAGCTATAAGAAGCCGAATAAGTTTTAAGTGAAGCGGCAATTAACCGCAGGGGCAAACCTTAGACCACAATTGTAAGGTATTGCAAGTTTTCAGCGGAAATAACTACTTTTACTGACAAAGTCAGCATAGTAATCTTATTCATCTCTGCTTACGGCCATAAACATTTCGTAACATCCAGCGCAGGATGATTCCGGCCAGCAGGCGTCGCCAGGCCTGACGCCCGCCAGAATGTGTCATCCGGCAACCAGCGTAATCTGCGGATCATTTGACTGGGGTGCAGCGCGATATTTCCGTTCGCCGCATATCCATAGCAGGATTAGTTGGTAGTTAACGCATAAATGCAGTGGCAGTGTACTGCTATTCCAGACCAACAGAGTGTTAAACATGGGCGCGTTAACATCAGCAGAATTACCGGTTATTGATTTCGCACTGTTATCGGGAGATCAACAGCAGCAGCAACAGTCACGCGAGAAACTCAGCCAGGCGGCGCGTGAGGTGGGTTTCTTCTATCTGATCAACCACGGGATTGACCGCGCGTTATCCGATGAGGTTCAGCAGGTGGCACGCCAGTTTTTTGCCCTGCCACAGGCGGACAAAAGCGCCGTCAGGATGGCCAATTCGCCTCATTTTCGCGGTTATAACCTGGCTGGCGTGGAGATAACCCGCAGCCAGCCCGATTTTCGCGAGCAGTTTGATATTGGTGCTGAACGCGAAGCGCTGCCCGTGACCGCCGACTCGCCCACCTGGCAACGGATGCAGGGCCCAAATCAGTGGCCTGAAGCCCTGCCAGAACTGCAAACCGTCGTCACCCGCTGGCAGCAGCAGATGACCGCCGTTGCGCTGGAGCTGCTGCGCGCCTTTGCCGAAGCGCTCCATCTGCCGCGCAACGCCTTTGACAATCTCTATGGCGACTATCCCAACGAACATATCAAGCTTATTCGCTACCCCGGCCGTAGCGCGGGCGAATCCTGCCAGGGCGTCGGCGCGCACAAAGATTCCGGCTTCCTGACGATGCTGCTGCAGGACGATCAGCCGGGTCTTCAGGTGGAAGTGACGCCGGACAACTGGATCGACGCCTTACCCAAACCGGGCGCGTTTGTGGTGAACATTGGCGAGCTGCTGGAGCTGGCGACCAATGGCTATCTGCGCGCCACCGTTCATCGGGTGGTATCGCCCCCGCAAAGCCGCGAGCGCCTCTCTATCGCCTTTTTCCTCGGTGCGCAGCTCGATGCCGTTGTGCCGATCTACCCGCTGCCCCCGCAACTGGCCGGGCTGGCTCAGGGACCGGCCAGCGATCCGCTCAACCCGCTGCTGCGTGAAGTCGGCTGGAATTACCTCAAAGGCCGGCTGCGTTCGCATCCGGAAGTTGCAGAGCGTTTTTATCCTGAACACACCTCCCACTAAAACCATAAGAGATAAATGATGATGATTAAAAAGCGCGTTCTGGCTCTGGCCGGTCTTTCACTGCTGATTGCTCAAAGTCTGCAGGCTGCGCCGCTGCGTGTGGCTGCGGATCCGGTGCCGCATGCCGAAATTCTGGAGTATGTTAAAACGCTGGATCCCAAACTCGACATCAGGATCGTGGAGCTGAGCGGTGGGGTAAACGCCAATGAACTGCTCGCCTCCGGGGATGTGGATGCGAACTACTTCCAGCATCTGCCCTACCTGAAAGATCAGGAAAAGGCGCTGGGTAAGACCTTTGCCGTCGTCGCCAGTGTGCACATTGAGCCGCTGGGCATCTACTCGCGCAAAGTGAAGTCGCTGGCGGCGTTGCCAGAGGGGGCCAGCATTGCGGTACCCAACAACACCACCAACCTGAGCCGTGCGCTGTGGCTGCTGCAGGATAAAGGGGTCATTAAACTCCGGGCGCAGGGTGAAGCGGGCTCCACGCTGGTGACGCCGAAAGATATCAGCGAAAACCCTAAGAAAATCAAAATCATCGAGATTGAATCGCCTCAGTTGCCACGCTCGCTGGATGATGTTGATGCCGCGATCATCAACGGCAACTATGCGCTGGAAGCGGGGCTGAATCCGGCCAAAGATGCGCTGGGTCTGGAGTCCGCTGCGCATAACCCGTATGCCAACCTGCTGGTCACCACCCCGGCACTGGAAAAAGATCCCCGCGTCGTGCAGCTGGCAAAGGATCTGCGTTCGCCGCAGGTGGCCGCATTTATCCGGAAAAACTACCAGGGCTCCGTGATTCCGGTCGCGGATAATCAGCATGATTAATATCCGTCACCTCAGCAAACACTATGCTGGCGCACCCGCGCCAGCGTTAGACGATATCTCTCTCACCATCAGTGAAGGGTCGATCTTCGGCATACTGGGGCGAAGCGGGGCGGGGAAAAGCACGCTGCTGCGCTGCCTGAACCGGCTGGAGAGTCCCTCCAGCGGCCTGATTGAGATCGATGGGGAAGATATCTCCCGACTGAGTCTGGCGCAGCTCCGTCAGCAACGGCAGCAGATGGGGATGATCTTTCAGCACTTTAATCTGCTCCATTCCCGCAACGTGCGGGACAATATTGACCTGGCGCTGGAGATTGCCGGGATACCCAGGGCCGAACGCCACGCCCGCGTGTCTTCGCTGCTGGATCTGGTGGGACTGACAGCCTTTGCAACGGCCTGGCCATCACAGCTCTCCGGGGGACAGAAACAGCGTGTCGGCATCGCCCGCGCGCTGGCAGCCCGTCCCCGCTACCTGCTGTGCGATGAGGCGACCAGCGCCCTGGACCCGGAAACCACTCTCTCCATTCTTGATCTGCTGGCAGATATTCAGCAGCAGCTGAATATCACCATCGTCCTGATCACGCATGAGATGGCGGTCGTGAAACGTATCTGTGACGGTGCCGCGCTGCTGGAGAAGGGGCAACTGGTGGAAAGCGGCACCCTCAGCCAGATCATGGGACGCGAGGAGGGCCGTCTCCGCACGATGCTGCTGAAGGATGGCGAGGCGGACAGGGCGTTTATCGAAAAATATCAGCGGGAGGCTCTTACCCGATGCGTAGCATGACCCGCGATCGTTTTCAGGAACTGCTGCTGAATGCCACGGGTGAAACGCTCTATATGGTGCTGCTGGCAGCGCTTTTTACCGTCGCTATCGGATTGCCGGTGGGCGTCCTGCTGTTTCTGACCCGCCCACAGGGTATTCTGCCCAATCGCGCTATCTCTCTCCTGCTGAATACGCTGGTGAATACCGGACGCGCGCTGCCGTTTGTCGTGCTCCTGATCGCGCTTATCCCCTTTACCCGCCTGCTGGTTGGCACCACGCTGGGCAGTACCGCTGCGATCGTACCGATTACCCTGGGGGCGTTTCCCTTCTTTGCGCGCATCGTGGAGAACGCGCTGGATGAAGTCGATCGCGGCCGCATTGAGGCGGTGGTGTCGATGGGGGGCAATCTGTGGCATATCGTCAGCCGCGTGCTGCTGCCTGAGGCGTTGCCTGCGCTGGTGGCAGGGATTACCCTGACGATAGTGATGCTGATTGGCTTCTCGGCGATGGCCGGCGTGGTAGGCGGCGGCGGACTGGGGGATCTGGCGATTCGCTACGGCTATCAGCGCTTTGATAATCAGATCATGGCAGCGACCATTGTCGTGCTGCTGACGCTGGTGATGCTGATTCAGAAACTGGGCGACTGGCTGGTGCGCTCGCTGGCTTATCGTCGTTAACGGCTGGCCGCAGGGCGATGACCGGGTTTAACCCTGAATGCGGTCAGCAGAATCACTGCATACGTTGCCACTTGCTAACCTACTAACCGCAACCTACCTTTAGTAGCTTAATGGCTAATCAGGTAAGGTGACGACGATGCATGCACTCATAGTAACTGCCCATCCCAATCATGATGCTCACACCCACCGCATTGCGGACCAGCTTGCGCAGGGGGTTCTGGCGTCAGGCCACCATACGGTTGAACAGGCCGATCTCGCCGCTGAGGGGTTCGACCCGCGTTTTACGCTCAGCGATCACCAACGTTTTAACGGTGAGGCTGCAACTCCGCCGGATGTGCTGGCCGAGCAGCAGCGGCTGGATCGCGCTGATGCGCTGGTGCTGGTCTACCCGATTTACTGGTGGTCATTTCCGGCGCAGCTCAAGGGCTGGATCGATCGGGTCTTCATTGCAGGCTGGGCCTTTGATGAGCAGGATGACCGGATAGTGAAGCGCCTCGGGCATCTTCCCGTGCATCTGATCGCGCTGGGTGCAGCCGATACGCGAACTTTCATGCGCCGCGGCTATTTCGGCAGCATGCGGAATCTGATCGATCACGGCATCTTTGATTATTGTGGCGCGCCGGTGGTTACCAGCGAGCTGCTACTGACCAGCGACGAGGGATTTCCTGAGTCACACTATCAGCGGGCGCAGCAAAGGGGGCAACGGATTTTTGCCCGTGAGGAAAGCGCATGACCGCGAAAAAGTCTGCCCCTAAACGCCTGTCACGCGAGGCGCGTCGCAGACAGCTGTCCGAAGTCGCCTGGCAGATCATGCAGGCCGAGGGCAGCGAGGCGCTGACGCTGGCCCGGGTGGGTGAGGCAGCGGGCGTCAGTAAGCCCGTCGTTTACGATCACTTCACGACCCGTCATGGTCTGCTGGCGGCATTGTATGACGATTTCGACCGTCGCCAGACCGATCGGATGGAAGCGGCCATGGAGGCTGCGCCGCTGCAGATGCAGCAAAAAGCGGCCGTGCTCGCAGCCTGTTACGTGGATTGTGTGATGACGGAAGGACGTGAAATTCCTGAACTCCTTTCCGCGCTCAGCACCACGCCTGAACTCGCTGCGGTAAAACGTCACTATCAGCTCGACTTTATCGCCCGCTGTCAGCGCTGGTTTGCTCCGTTTACGGGCAGCAGCGGAATGGCCGAAGCAGGCATGTGGGGCTTGCTGGGGGGCGCGGATGCTATCGCAGGCGCGGTGGCACGGGGCGATATCGATAAACAGGCAGGCGAGCAGGCGATAACCGCGCTTGTCGTGGCGCTGGTGGCAGGCAGCCGTCCGGCAGAGGAAGCGTAAAAAAAGGCGGCCCACAGGCCGCCGAATCCTTCAACCACAACAGAGGTTGTGTAAGCAGTGGCAACGTACAATGATGATCGTTTAGCCTTTCACCCCGCCCGCGGTTAAGCCGCTGACCAGCCAGCGCTGGGCCAGCAGGAAGACCAAGGTAATCGGAATCGCAGAGAGCACCGCGGCGGCGGCAAAGTCGCCCCACAGATAGTTCTGCGGATTGAGATACTGCTGCATCCCGACCGCAAGGGTGTAGCTGTTAACATCGCGCAGCAGCAGCGAGGCGACCGGCACCTCTGTCACCGCCGCGATAAAGGCCAGAATAAACACCACCGCCAGAATCGGCACCGACAGCGGCAGCAGCACCAGCCGGAACGCCTGCCACGGGGTGGCACCATCCAGCGCCGCCGCCTCTTCCAGCGAACCGTCGATGGTTTCGAAATAGCCTTTTATCGTCCAGACATGCAGCGCAATGCCGCCAAGATAGGCGAAGATCACGCCGCCGTGGGTATTCAGCCCGATGAACGGGAGATACTGGCCGAGCCGGTCAAACAGCGCATAGAGCGCCACCAGCGACAGAACCGCCGGGAACATCTGGAAAATCAGCATCCCCTTCAGCAGGCTGGCACGGCCGGTAAAGCGCATGCGGGCAAACGCATAGGCGCAGGTGGTAGAGAGCGCCACGATGCCCAGCGCACTGATGGCCGCGATCTTAACCGAGTTCCATAACCAAAGCAGTACCGGGAAGGGCGGCGGTGTGACCCGCCCATCCGCATGTTCCACACTGAAACCCAGCGCCAGACGCCAGTGCTCCCATGAGATCTGCTCCGGGATGAGGCTGCCGGTGGCGAAATTACCGGCGCGCAGCGAAATCGCCACCACCATCAGCAGCGGAAACAGAATCGCCGCGATAAATAACAGCAGCAGCAGATGCGTGGTCAGCAGACGCAGCCGTTGCGATTTGGGTTGTACCATAGCCATAACAGCTCCTTAAACCTGGTCCCTCAGGCGATTTGATTTGTCAGTCTGAACCCGGATCGTGCTTATCATCCTCACGGTCCGGGTCTGCGCCTGTCGGGCCAGACGCTTAGTCGAATTTCATCCGCGAGGCTTTCAGGTTAATTACCGCCAGCGCACCCACCAGCAGGAAGATCAGGGTGGCAATCGCCGCCGCCAGACCAAAGTCCTGCCCGCCGCCGCCTTCAAAAGCGATACGCCAGGTGTAGTTCACCAGCAGATCCGTATACCCGGCTGGCGTGGTGGTACCGAGACGATCGGGCCCGCCGTTGGTCAGTAACTGCACCAGCACAAAGTTATTAAAGTTGAAGGCAAAGCTGGCAATCATCAGCGGCATCAGTGGTTTCAGCAGCAGCGGCAGGGTGATCAGGAAAAAGTTCTGCAATGGGCCTGCGCCATCCATCGCCGAGGCTTCATAGAGATCGTCCGGAATCGCCTTCAGCAGCCCCATGCAGAGGATCATCATGTAGGGGTAGCCCAGCCAGGTATTCACAATAATCAGCATGGTACGCGCCAGCGTCGGATCGCTGAACCAGGCGGGTTTCACACCAAACAGCGCGCTGAGCATCACGTTGATCTCACCGAAGCTCTGGTTAAACAGCCCTTTAAAAATCAGAATCGAGATAAACGCGGGCACGGCATAGGGCAGGATCAGCATCACCCGGTAAACGGCTTTGCCGCGCAGCGCCTCCCACTGCACCAGACAGGCGAGCACCATGCCGACGGCGACGGTGAGCACCACGGTGATCAGCGAGAAGAAGAGCGTCCAGCCAAAAATCGCCAGGAACGGTTTCTGAATCCCTTCGTCAGTAAAGACCCGCGCGAAGTTTTTCCAGCCGGTATTCACGGTGAAGCCGGGGCTCAGCGTTTCGTTGTCCCATTTGTTCGCGGCGTTGACGGCCTGATAAAAACCGGTCTGCGGATTGGCGCGATAGTGCACGCCACTCTGCTGATTGATCAGCTCATCCGGCGCGCCCACCCGGTAGAGCGGCTGAGTTCCGGAGAACTGGCGCAGCGAACTCATCCGCAGCTGACGGCCATCCGGCAGTTCAGCACGGATCTGGCTCAGCGCCTGGCGATTGGATGTGATGACCCTCAGGGTCGCCCGCTCACCCGCTGGCGGCGTCGCGGGGGCCATTTTCAGCGTCTGTTCAGCGCCAAACTGAAACGGCGGCGAGACAAAGTCTGCTTTGCCATCGTTCAGCACCAGCTGCCAGCGGTCGCCTGCCGGGAAGAGTGAGAAACTGACGGCGTCCCCCGACTGGAAGGTGCGGCTCAGCAGTACCTGTTGCGCGCGCTCAAAGGTCAGCTGATTGGTGCTGCTGTAGTTGGTGAACGCAATGGCCACGGTGCAGGCGAGGGGGAACAGGACAAACAGCGCCATCCCGGCCACGCCGGGATAGACATAACGCCACGCATAGGCGCGACGGTTGGCGTAAATCCACAGCCCGGTCGCACTGAGGATCAGCGTCAGCAGCGCAAAAAGATATTCGCCCTGCGCATACATCAGCACCAGCAGATAGCCGACCAGCAGACAGCCCATTCCGATGAGAACGCCCTTTAACAGCAGACTGTGCGTTTTCGGTTTTCCTGACATGATGCGGTTTTCCTTAACGGTCACTCAGGCCGGGTTGCCCCGGCGGCAGGGAAAAATTATTTCTTCAGACGCGCCTGGGCATCTTTCAGTGCGGCGTCAACGCTCTGACGACCGCCCAGGGCATTCAGCGTGGCGGTGCGCATCGCGTACCAGAATGCGGCCATCTGCGGGATATTCGGCATGATGTCACCCTGACGGGCGTTGGTCATGGTGGCGGCGATACGGGAATCTTTCTCCAGCGTCTGCTGGAACGATTTCAGCGCCACCGCGCCCAGCGGCTTATCTTTATTGACCGCATCCAGGCCGGCGTCGGTCAGCAGGTAGTTCTCCAGGAACTCATTCGCCAGCTCTTTATTGGGACTGGCGGCGTTGATCCCGGCACTCAGCACGCCGACAAACGCCTTAGAGGGTTTACCGTTCAGCGTTGGCAGCGTGGTCACGCCATAGTCGATCCCGCTCTTGTCGATGTTGCTCCATGCCCAGGGGCCGTTGATCGTCATCGCGGTTTCCCCTTTGTTAAAGGCCGCCTCGGCAATCGAATAATCGGTATCCGCATTCAGGGTTTTAGCTTTGACCTGATCGACCAGGAACTGCATCCCGGCTTTCGCGCCCGCGTTATCCACGCCGACATCTTTCACGTCATAGCGCCCGTCGGTCAGCTTAAAGGCGTAGGCCCCGCCAGCGGCCAGCAGTGGCCAGGTGAAGTAGGGTTCCTGCAGGTTGAACATAATGGCGCTTTTGCCCTTAGCGCGCAGTTGCTTATCGAGGCCGGCCATCTCTTCCCAGGTTTTGGGCGGATTAGGCAGCAGCTTTTTGTTGTAGATCAGCGAGAGTGACTCGACCGAGATCGGGTAGCCAATCAGCTTGCCGTCAAAGCGAACCGCATCCCAGGTGAAGGGGAAAATCTTCTGCTGGAAGCTGGCGTCCGGGCTGATTTCCGCCAGCAGGCCTGACTGCGCATAGCCGCCAAACCGATCGTGCGCCCAGAAGATAATGTCCGGACCATCGCCCGTCGCCGCTACCTGCGGATACTTCTCTTCCATTTTGTCAGGATGTTCAACGGTGACTTTGATACCGGTCTCCTGCTCGAATTTCTTACCCACTTCAGCAAGACCGTTATAGCCCTTGTCTCCGTTGATCCAGATGACCAGTTTACCTTCTTCAATCTTTGCCATCGCGCTGGCCGAAAAGAGCACGGCAGAGAGGGCCGAGAGGGCCAGAATTCTTGCTCCGGTTTTCATCGTCATAAATTCATCCTGTTAGCGGAAGTGGTGAAGACTCTGTCGGCATCATTGTGCGTATCCACACCGGCATCTCATCCTCCTCTGCTCTACGCCCCGCCGCCCATCACTGTGATCGCGCTGGCAAAAAGCGTTCGGAGCGGGAGATGGCGCGGCAAAAAATCGTGCAGGTCTGCGTGAACGATCACAAAAAACCGCGGCGGCGCGCTGGCTGCCTCGTCGGTCGCGGTTTCTCCTCCTCCCGTCTCCTCCCCCAGTGGATTGCGCTGCGGTGGAGGATGTGACCGCCGGTTTCCTCTCGCATAGTGAGCCCCGGAACCCGTCTGCCGCTGAGCAGACACGAATGTGCAGCTAAGAGGGAAGGGATCATGGCGAGCGTTGTGCTACGCAATGTCACAAAAGCCTGGGGCGAAACGGTGGTGTCGAAAGAGATCGATCTCACCATTCGTGAAGGGGAATTTGTTGTTTTCGTCGGCCCGTCGGGCTGTGGCAAATCGACGCTGCTGCGCATGATTGCCGGACTGGAAACCATCACCAGCGGCGAGCTGCTCATTGGCGACCGGCGCATGAATGAGGTGCCGCCTGCCGAGCGCGGCATCGGCATGGTGTTTCAGTCTTATGCGCTCTATCCGCACCTGTCCGTAGCGGAAAACATGTCTTTTGGCCTGAAACTGGCCGGGGTAAAAAAGGCTGAAATCCATCAGCGGGTCAATCAGGTGGCCGAAATTCTGCAGCTGGCGCACCTGCTTGATCGCCGGCCAAAAGCCCTCTCGGGAGGGCAGCGTCAGCGCGTCGCCATCGGCCGCACGCTGGTGGCGGAACCGTGCGTCTTCCTGCTGGATGAACCGCTGTCCAACCTTGACGCAGCCCTGCGCGTTCAGATGCGCATTGAGATCTCTCGTCTGCATAAGCGCCTGAAGCGCACCATGATTTACGTGACCCACGATCAGATTGAAGCGATGACGCTGGCTGACAAAATTGTGGTGCTCGATGCCGGGCGCATCGCGCAGGTCGGCAAGCCGCTGGAGCTCTATCACTATCCCGCCAACCGCTTTGTCGCCGGATTTATCGGCTCACCCAAAATGAATTTCCTGCCGGTCAAAGTGACCGCCACCGCCCTCGATCAGGTTCAGGTCCGTCTGCCGAATCAGCAGCTGGTCTGGCTGCCGGTTGACAGCGCCGGCGTACTGGTCGGCAGCAATATGTCACTGGGCATTCGCCCGGAACATCTGCTCTCCAGCGATATCGCCGACGTCACCCTTGAAGGGGAAGTGCAGGTGGTGGAACAGCTGGGGCATGAAACACAGATCCACATCGAGATTCCCGCAATCCGTCAGAACCTGGTCTACCGCCAGGAGGACGTCGTGCTGGTAAAAGAGGGCGCGATCCTGGCGATTGGCCTGCCGCCCGAGCGTTGTCACCTGTTCCGCGAGGACGGGAGCGCGTGCCGCAGGCTGTACCAGGAGCCGGGTGTGTAGCCCTGCCAAAACAATAAAAGCCATGACCTCAGGAGATAGAAAATGTTAACTCTGCGCAAACTTCCCCTTGCCGTTGCCGTCGCGGTGGGCACGCTCTCCGCCCCGACGATGGCGGTCGATTTCACCGGCTATGCCCGTTCCGGCATCGGCTGGACGGGCAGCGGTGGTGAACAGCAATGTTTTCAGGCCACCGGTGCTCAAAGTAAATACCGTCTGGGCAACGAATGTGAAACCTACGCCGAACTGAAGTTAGGTCAGGAAGTGTGGAAAGAGGGCGACAAAAGCTTCTATTTCGACACCAACGTGGCTTACTCCGTAGCCCAGCAGAACGACTGGGAAGCCACCTCACCGGCATTCCGTGAAGCCAACGTAAAAGGGAAAAACCTGATCGATGCGCTGCCAGGATCGACCCTCTGGGCCGGTAAGCGTTTCTATCAGCGTCATGACGTTCATATGATCGACTTCTACTACTGGGATATCTCCGGACCGGGTGCCGGTCTGGAAGATGTCGATCTCGGCTTCGGTAAACTCTCCTTCGCGGCAACCCGCTCCTCGGAAGCGGGCGGCTCTTACACCTTCTCCAGCGATCGTATCCGTGACTTCGCCACCAGCACCGCGAATGACGTGTTTGATGTGCGCCTGGCGGGTCTGGAAACCAACCCGGATGGCGTGCTGGAGCTGGGGGTCGATTACGGTCGTGCCAATGCCCGTGACGACTATCGTCTGGAAGATGGCGCCTCAAAAGATGGCTGGATGTTCACCGCCGAACATACCCAGAGCATGCTCAAGGGCTACAACAAGTTTGTACTGCAGTACGCCACCGACGCGATGACCTCGCAGGGCAAAGGGGTGCCGCAGGGCACCAGTCTCAATAACAACGGGGACATGTACCGCATCCTCGACCACGGAGCGATCTCGCTGGCAGAACGCTGGGACCTGATGTACGTCGCCATGTATCAGAACATCGATCTGGACAACGACCGTGGCACCGAGTGGTACACCGTCGGCGTGCGTCCGATGTATAAATGGACGCCGATCATGAGTACGTTGCTGGAACTGGGCTATGACAATGTGAAGTCACAGCAGGCCAGCGAGCGCAACGGCCAGTACAAAGTGACGCTGGCACAGCAGTGGCAGGCGGGTGACAGCATCTGGTCACGTCCGGCGCTGCGTCTGTTCGCTACCTACGCCAAATGGGATGAGAAGTGGGGCTACAACAAAGACAGCGCCGGCGATCTCACCACCTTCGCCTCGGCTGACTCTACCGGCAACGGCATCCTGACCAACAGCCGCGGTAATAACGATGAATTTACCTTCGGCGCGCAGATGGAAATCTGGTGGTAAACCCGCACCGTTTCTGACGGGCGTGCCTGCACGCCTGATGAATCTCTCTGGTCGCGGTGTGCCATTGCCTGGTGCATGCCGCGACCTGTAATAAGGTACGCATAATGAAAATGAAAAAGACGCTGACCGCACTCTGCCTGAGTGCAACATTACTGGCCGGACAGAGCCTGCCCGCCCTGGCGGACGTCAACCTGGTGCCGCAGGATCTCACCTCCGCCCCGGTTGTCCCTGCTGAAACCCTGCAACATCTGAGCTGGCAGCCGCTGGCCGCCTCACAGACCCAGACGACAAAACTCGCCAGCAGCGGGCAGACGCTCAACGCGCCGCACATTGCCGGACCGGTGGCGGCCTACAGCCTGCCAGCGAATATCGGCGAACTGACGCTGACGCTGAGCAGTGAAGTGGCCAACGGGCAGGTTTTTGCGCCTAACGTGCTGGTACTGGATGAAACTCTGCGGCCCGCCGCCTGGTTCCCCAGCCGCTACTTTACCTACCAGAAGCCAGGCGTGATGGCGGCAGACAGGCTGGAAGGGGTGATGAAACTGACCCCGGCGCTGGGCCAGCAAAAAATTTACCTGCTGGTGTTCACCACCGACAGCGATCTGAGCCAGACCACCACCCTGCTCGATCCGGCTAAAGCCTACGCGCAGGGCACCGGCCATGCTGTGCCGGACATCCCCGATCCCATCGCCAGCCACAGTCGGGAGGGCACCCTCAAACTGAAAATGCAGACCAGTTCCGGCTCCTCCATTCTGGTCGGGCCGCTGTTTGGATCGTCCGGTCCCGGCCCGGTCACCGTCGGTAACACCGCGCCTGCGCCCGCTTATCGTTCGGCCCCTGCCGCCACGGCCGCGCCTTTACCCGCGACGAAAACAGCAGCAGAACCGATCATGAGTGACACTGAGCGCTACTTTAATCAGCAGATCACTCAGGCGATTAACAGCGGCAATATCGACAAAGCGCTGAAGCTGCTGGATGAAGCTGAACGGCTGGGCTCCACCTCTGCCCGGCAAACCTTTATCCGTGGTGTTAAAGGCAAGGGGTGAAACTGCCCCGACACCAGGGATGTTGTCCCATCTGGTGCGCTCCGGCGCACCTTTTTTTCGTGTAAAAGTATCCAGGTGAAGGGATCAGGCAGCGGACTTCATGATTGGCTGGCAGGCGTTGGTGCTCAGTCTGAAAGTGACTGTCTGAAGAAATCTGAAAGATCTGAGGCGGAGGTAGCGGCTTTAGCCTCTCTGAGAAGTTGTTCCCAGTCGTCAGGGGGATTGCCCGCTTTTAACATTTTAGCGAACACATTATAGGCGTCCGATTTAGATCCGTAAGCGCGAAGTGAATCAAAATCATTCACCCAGCCAATGACGATTATTTTATGCTCAGCACTGCAGCGATAAAACAGGCGAAATTGCTGCAAAAACTTTACGCGGAACCAGTGTCTGAACTCATCACCTAACGTATCACCCTGACGATACTGAGCGTTGAGAGGATTAGACGCGATGCATTCTTCAATCACGCGTTCAATCGCACGCAGAAGCTTAGCTTCCTTCCTGCGCATAAATTCATCAGGTTTTGCAGCCCTGAGCGCAGAGACCTTTTGAACGAGTTCTTGTATCTGATTCAAAAAACATGCGTGAAAGCAGATTTTCCAGCCATTTATTTCCAAATCTTCCATGTGTTACCGCCGTATTAATCAGGTTAATCATCGGTAAGCGGCGCGTCTAAATCGACCTCAACTCCAGCAGTCAATGTTTTAATACTTTCCCAGACGGCCACGGGTACGGCATGAATGTGCTGTGGGTTTTTCTTCATGTCATTCTCAAGGAAATTCAGAAAATTCGATACAACCGGATCCTCCTGTTCATCCTCCTGGCGGGACATAATGACTTTGCCGCCTGGAAGCAGGCTATATCGGATGTATTCACCGGGCTTGAGATGCAAAGCATCGCGTATTGCTGCCGGGATGGTGGTCTGACTGCGTTCAGTGAGCCGGGACTCAGCGTACAGTGATACGTCCTGGTCTTGTGTTTGAATAGCCATCATTTGACTCCTCTTCATTTCCATCTCTCTCATTACAAGGAAAAGAATGACCGGATGGATAAGACACTATAATGCAATTGCATTTCGCAATGCAATTGCATTACCTGAGGTCTGCTTCAGAGCAGGGACTCAGATCCGCTTCCGTCGCGCCGTCAGATCCCGCAACAGTGCTCGGGTTTCCGCATCACTGAACAGCGCCTCCAGCGTGACGCTCAGCTTGCGTCGCCAGTTCGGGTACTCATCGCTGGTGCCGGGGATATTAACCGGCGTAGCCATATCCAGCCAGTCCTCCGGTTGCAGACCCAGCAGGGCGCTGTGACTGTCCGCCAGATAGCGCTGCATCGCCCGGTTCAGCGCCTTGCTCATCCCGGTACGTCCGGCAGACCATCCAGCCCGTTTCGGCAGGGCGCCCACCTGATGCAGGCTGTTGAGCAGCGCCTGCTTTGCCCGCAGCCGATCCTGATACAGCCCGGCCAGCACCACCTTGTCCGGGTAGAGGCCCAGCCGGGCACCCGTGGTCAGGTCGTCGCTTTGCCACCAGCCGCGCAGCGTCGGGAGATCGTGGGTGGTCGCGACGGCCATCGCCTGCCGCGGCCAGGCGGCGGGTGGTCGGAATCCCGACGGGGAGGTCTGTTCAAACCAGAGCACCTTGTAGGAGTAAACGCCGCCATCCCGCAGCTTATCGACAATCGCCTCCGGCACCGTGCCGAGATCTTCCCCAATCACCATGCAGCGATGTCGCTGGCTCTCCAGCGCCAGAATCGCCAGCAGATCGTCGATGGGATAGTGAACATAGGCTCCGTGCATCGCTGGTTCCCCGGCCGGTATCCACCAGAGTCGCATCAGCGCCATCACATGATCGATGCGCAGTGCGCCACAGTGGCGCATATTCGCGCGCAGCAGGGCAATCCACGGCTCCCAGGCGCGCTGCTGCATGACCTGCGGGTCCATCGGCGGCAGTCCCCAGTCCTGACCGCGCGGGCCGAGGATATCGGGCGGGGCTCCGATACTGGCCTCCATGCAGTAGAGGTCGCGATCGCTCCACGTCTCGGCCCCACCTTTGGCCACCCCGACCGCCAGATCGCGGTAGAGGCCGATGGGCATTGCCTGCTGCTGGCAGCCGTGCCAGCAGTCAGCAAACTGCTGCGCGGCCAGCCACTGCAGCCAGAGCCAGAAACGCACCTGATCGGCATGCTGCTGCAGAAAGGTCTTCACCGCCGGGCTGGCAGGGTCCTGCAACGCCTCCGGCCACATCGGCCAGCCCCAGCGCTGACTATCCTGCGCAATCTGATCGGCGTGCAGGGCATCAAACAGCGCCTGATGCTGCAGACTGATGCCACCCTCTTTGATAAAGGCGTGGAATGCCTGCACCTCAGGATCGGTGACCTCACGCCGGCTGAACTGCGGCC
This sequence comes from Pantoea sp. PA1, assembly GCF_056856975.1. Lineage (NCBI taxonomy): Bacteria > Pseudomonadati > Pseudomonadota > Gammaproteobacteria > Enterobacterales > Erwiniaceae > Pantoea > Pantoea sp. PA1. Next base: position 337,450 of record NZ_JBXGEE010000003.1, on the reverse strand, counting down.
ATGCCAGGCTCAGCGCCGTGATTTTCAGGCGGGTAACCGCCGCATAGTCGACCCACTCCGCGGCGCGCGCCTGCGTCAGCGCCTGCTGCGTCTCCGGCTGCTGCCACCAGGCCTGGGCGGCGCTGCTCTGCCGGAAGTCACTGACCGCATTCACATCAATATAGAGGACATTGAGCCAGCGCCGGGAGGAGGGGCTGTAGGGACTGGCACTCTCCGGGCTGGAGGGAAACAGCGCGTGAATGGGATTCAGCCCGATAAACGCGCCGCCGCGTGCCGCGACAGCGGGCAGCATCCGGCGCAGATCGCCAAAGTCGCCAATGCCCCAGTTCTCCGCCGAACGTAATGTATAGAGCTGCACACAGGCTCCCCACAGCGATTCCCCCGCCTGCAACGCTGGTGGCTCATAGCAGCGGGGCGGAGCAATGATGATCCGGCACGACCACTGCCGGGCACCCTGCTGCAGCGTCAGCTGATGGTAGCCCTCCGGCAGCGGCGGCAGATGCAGCGGCTGAGCGGGATGACAGCGACCCGAAGTGACTTCTCCCGCCTCACGGGTGAGTTGCCACTGCGCATCCTGCGTCAGCTGAGGGGAGAGGCTCAGCAGATCGCCGCTGCGAAAGATCACCACCGGCGGCAGCGGCGTGCTCTGCTGACGCGGAGGCTGCATCACCGCCAGCAGACGCTGGCGGGTCAGGGCCGGGATCGCCTGCGGCCTGCCGTGGGCGTTAATATATTCCGCAGCGATACCCGCCACGGAAAAATCATCCTTAACCGGATTCGTTTTCATGGCGTTCCTCAGCGTTTCGCTTGCCAGATGCGCTGCTGGTAATCGCGGATAGCGCGGTCGGCGCTGAACATCCCGCAGCGCGCGGTATTCAGGATAGTGGCACGGGTCCAGGCGTCCTGATCGCTCCAGAGCGCCTCCACCTGCGCCTGGGCCTCCAGATAGGGCTGGAAGTCGGCCAGCACCAGATAGGGGTCACCACCCTCCGGGCCAAGACTGTGCAGCATCGCGTCAAAGGCGTGACGATCGCCCTGGCTGAAGGTGCCATCCTCCAGCGCCTGCAGCACCTGGTTCAGCTGCGGATCTTTTTTACGCCACAGAGCGGGAGCATATCCGCCAGCTTTTAAGGCCACGACCTGTTCCACGGTATGACCAAAGATAAAGATGTTGTCACTGCCAACCTGTTCAGCGATTTCAACGTTTGCGCCGTCGAGGGTGCCGATGGTCAGGGCACCGTTCAGCGCCAGTTTCATGTTACCGGTGCCGGAAGCCTCTTTGCCGGCGGTCGAGATTTGCTCGGAGAGATCGGCGGCCGGGATCAGCCGTTCCGCGACGGAGACGTTGTAGTCGGGGATAAAGACCACCTTCAGACGGTTGCCGATGCGGGGATCGTGATTGACCACCTCAGCCACTTTATTGATGGCATAGATGATGTTCTTCGCCAGGGCATAACCCGGCGCGGCTTTGGCGCCAAACAGTACCACGCGCGGCACACGATTCGCCTGCGGATCGATCACCAGCGTCTGCCACAGGGCGATGATATGCAGCAGGCTCAGATGCTGGCGTTTGTACTCATGCAGGCGCTTAATCTGCACGTCGAACAGCGCCGTGGGATCGATCGTAATGCCGGTGCGGTTTTTGACCCAGCCGACCAGCGCCTGTTTGTTCTGCTGCTTGATGGCGTGGTATTCGGCGCGGAACGCGGCGTCATCCGCAAAGGTTTCCAGCCCCTGCAGCGCATCGAGATCGTTCAGCCAGGGCGTATTGAGGGTTCGGGTGATCAGGGCACTCAGCGCCGGGTTGCACTGATTGATCCAGCGACGCGGGGTAATGCCGTTGGTCACGTTGTGAAATTTCTCCGGCCAGAGCTGGTGATACTCCGGGAAGAGATCCTGCACCACCAGTTTCGAATGCAGCGCGGCCACCCCGTTTACCGCAAAACCACTGGTGACGCAGAGGTTCGCCATCCGCAGCTGATTATTGTGGACCAGCGCCAGCTTCGCCCATTTCGCCTCATCCTCCGGCCAGCGTGCTGAGACCACGGCTTTCAGCCGGGCGTTGAGCGTGTTAATGATCATCATATGGCGCGGCAGCAGGCTGCGTACCAGCCGGACATCCCAGCACTCCAGCGCTTCCGGCATCAGCGTGTGGTTGGTGTAGGCAAAGGTGTGGCGGGTAATCTGCCAGGCCTGATCCCAGCTCAGCTGGTGCTCATCCAGCAGCAGACGCATCAGCTCCGGGATCGCCAGCGTAGGGTGGGTGTCATTCAGCTGAATGACTTCATGATCGGGCAGGGTTTCAATCGACCGTCCGGCCAGATGATGGCGGCGCAGAATGTCCGCCAGCGCACAGGCGCACTGAAAATATTGCTGCATCAGACGCAGTTTTTTACCGTTCTGATGATTGTCATTGGGGTAGAGCACCTTCGTCAGTTTTTCAGCGTCGATGCCCTGCTGCTCTGCGCGCAGAAAGTCGCCGTCGTTGAAGCGATTGAGGTTAAACGGCTGAGCGTGTTTCGCCTGCCACAAACGCAGTGGCTGGGTAATGTTATTCCGGTAGCCAACGACCGGTAAATCCCAGGCCTCACCCACCAGTTCAAACGCCGGTTGCCACTGAGGCTGCCCCTCTGTGGTGACCACTTTGCCGCCGAGTCCGACCCGAACGTTAAGCGCCGCGTTATGATTGAACCAGGGGTAACGATCGCGCTGCCACTCATCTGGCATTTCGTGCTGCGCCCCCTGTTCGAAGCGCTGGCGGAACAGGCCATATTGATAGTTGAGGCCATAGCCGGTTGCAGGCTGGCCCACACTGGCCATAGAGTCGAGAAAACAGGCGGCCAGCCGACCCAGTCCGCCGTTACCCAGCGCCGGATCCGTCTCATTTTCCAGCACGTCAGTCAGCGAAATATGCCACGCAGAGAGCGCGTCATTGACCGCGTCATACCAGCCCAGATTCAGCAGGTTGTTACCGGTCAGACGGCCAATCAGAAACTCCATTGACAGATAGTTAACGTGGCGCTGTGTTGCGGGTGCCGGGGCGCCTGGCTGTGCGGCCAGCATATCCGCCAGCGCACCGCTGAGCGCCTGCCACCACTGTGACGGGGTCATCTCCTGCGCTTCGCGCAGGCCAAAACGCTGCCACTGACGGGTCAGGGCGGCGTTGAACTGAATCGGGTTAAATTCGGGCTGTGTCGTCATGGTTGATCTCCTGGAAAAACAGAAAAAGGGGTCAATATGGCGACATTGTGCCCGCGCGAAAGCTGGCGCTCCTCCTCCTGAACAGAATTAGCGCAGGAGGATAGGGAGGGTGGAGAGGATGAGGCTAATCCGAAATCGGTTCAGGAGTGTGATAGCGCACACTTTTGTAAAGTTTAATTAATGGGTTTGCTTGCATTCATCTGACGAAATGCTGAACCTGTGTAAGGAATAATTACGAAGCGTAAAATAATGCTGCGCTCGACAAACGGAGATACGCGCGCCCATGTTAATACCCGCTAAACTCAGCCGCCCGGTGCGTCTTGATGGCACCGTCATCCGGGAGCGCCTGCTGCAAAAGCTCACCGCAGCCGGAAACTATCGTCTGGTGCTGGTCACCAGTCCGGCGGGCTACGGCAAAACCACGCTGGTGTCACAGTGGGCGGCGGGGAAAAGCGATCTGGGCTGGGTCTCTCTGGATGAGGGCGACAACCAGCCGGGGCGTTTTGCCGATTACCTGATTGCGGCCCTGCAGCAGGCCACCCACGGTGGCTGTCCGCGCAGCGAACAGCTGGCGCAGAAGCGGCAGTATGTCAATCTTAACGCCCTGTTTTCACAGCTGTTTATCGAGCTGGTGGAGTGGCAGCAACCGCTGTGGCTGATCGTCGATGATTACCACCTCATCACCAATCCGGTGATCCACGATGCGATGCGCTTTTTCCTGCGTCACCAGCCTGAAAATCTGACGCTGATCCTGATGTCGCGCAATCTGCCCCAGCTGGGTATTGCTAACCTGCGGGTACGCGAGCAACTGATTGAACTGGGCAGTCAGCAACTGGCGTTTACCCATCAGGAGGCGCGGCAATTCTTCGACTGTCGTCTGGCGGCCCCGCTGGAGAGCGAAGAGAGCAGCCGGTTATGTGACGATGTGGCGGGCTGGGCGACCGCGCTGCAGCTGATTGTGCTGTCGGCGCGGCAGGGAGCCAGTTCGGCTCAGCATTCGGCCCGGCGTCTCTCCGGCATCAATGCCAGCCACCTCTCTGACTATCTGGTGGAGGAGGTCCTGGATCATGTCGATCTCCCCACCCGCCATTTCCTGCTGAAAACCGCGCTGCTGCGCTCCATGAATGATGAACTCATCGCCCGGGTTACCTGCGAAGAGAACGGCCAGATGCGGCTTGAAGAGATCGAGCGTCAGGGGCTGTTCCTGCAGCGCATGGATGATTCCGGCTGCTGGTTCAGTTACCACCCGCTGTTCGGTAATTTCCTGCGGCAGCGCTGTCAGTGGGAACTGGCGGCGGAGCTGCCCGCGCTGCACCGGGCGGCGGCTGAGAGCTGGATGGCGCAGGGTTTCCCTGGCGAGGCGATTCATCATGCGCTGGCGTCCGGCGACGCCAGCATGCTGCGCGACGTGCTGCTGGAGCACGCCTGGACACTGTTCAATCAGAGTGAGCTGCCGCTGCTGGAAAACTCCCTCAAGGCGCTGCCGTGGGAAATGATGCTGGAGAACCCGATGCTGGTGCTGCTGCAGGCCTGGCTGATGCAGACTCAGCACCGCTTTTCCGAGGTGGACAGCCTGCTGGCACGCTTTGAACAGGCCAGCCGCTGCGAGATTGACGCGGCGCTGCGCGGCGAATTTAATGCATTACGCGCTCAGGTAGCGATTAACGACGGCAACATCGACGAAGCGGAGCGACTGGCAAAAGTGGCGCTCGACACGCTGCCCGGCAATCGTCACTACAGCCGTATTGTGGCGATGTCGGTGCATGGCGAAGTGATGCATTGCAAAGGCGAGCTGGAGGATTCCCTCAAGCTGATGCGTCAGACCGAGCAGCTGGCGCGCCGCGATGAGGTGTGGCACTACGCCCTCTGGAGCCTGATTCAGCAGAGCGAAATTCTGTTTGCGCAGGGCTTTTTGCAGGCAGCCTACGAGATCCAGAGTCGCGCCTTTGTGCTGGTGGAAGAGCAGCATCTGGCGCAGTTCCCGCTGCATGAGTTTTTGCTGCGCATTCGCGCTCAGTTGCTGTGGGCTTGGGGACGGCTGGAAGAGGCGGAACAGGCCGCCCGCGACGGCATCAGCGTACTGAACGGTTTTCAGCCGCAGCAGCAGATCCAGTGTCTGGGCCTGCTGGTGCAGTGCTCGCTGGCGCGGGGAAATCTGGATAATGCCCGCAGCTATCTTAACCGGCTGGAAAACCTGCTGAACAACGGCAACTGGCACAGCGACTGGATTGCCAATGCCGATAAGGTCCGGGTGATCTACTGGCAGATGACCGGCGACAGTCAGAACGCACGCGACTGGATGCGCCAGACGCCAAAACCTGCCTTTGCCAACAACCATTTTCTGCAGGGGCAGTGGCGCAACATCGCCCGTGCGCAGATCCTGCTGGGCGATGTCAGCCAGGCGGAAGTAGTGCTGGAAGAGCTGAACGAGAATGCCCGCGCCCTGCGCCTGATGAGCGATCTGAACCGCAACCTGCTGCTGCTGAATCAGATCTACTGGCAGACTGAACGCAAAGCGGAGGCGCAGCGTGTGCTGATTGAGGCGCTGAAACTGGCGCGCAGTACCGGTTTTATCAGTCACTTTGTGATTGAAGGCGAGATGATGGCACAACAACTGCGGCAGTTGATTCAGCTGAATACCCTGAATGAGCTGGACAGCCATCGCGCCCGCCGCATCCTGCTGGAGATCAATAAATATCACCGTCACAAGTTTGCCCATTTCGATGAGGGGTTTGTCAGCCGGTTGCTCAACCATCCTGACGTGCCGGAGCTGATCCGCACCAGCCCGCTGACACAGCGTGAATGGCAGGTGCTGGGGCTTATCTATTCGGGCTACAGCAACGATCAGATTGCCGGGGAGCTGGCTGTGGCCTCCACCACCATCAAGACCCATATCCGCAATCTCTATCAGAAGCTGGGCGTTTCTCACCGCAGTGAAGCGATGAACCAGGTGCAGTCGCTGCTGAAAATGATGGGCTATGTCTGACGTCTGACGCGATGTCCGTCTCCCGGTCAGCATCGCGTCACAGTCCCTGTGACAGAAAGACAATATAGTTTTCCGCCACCCTGTTTAATTATTCATCCGGTACAATTCTTATTAACGCTGTGTTAATATTCCGGCGCTTATTCAGGCGTCCTGCCGAGCGATCTATTTCCGGGAACGCAGTATGACCGTAAAATATCCTTTTTATCTGAATGCCTGTTTGCTGCATTCCCTGCGCCCTGTCTGCAGAAGCGTCCTGACACTCATTATTCTGCTGCTGCTCATTCCTCATCTGGCTTATGGCGAAATACGGGATGGCAAAGCCAATCGTATCGTCAGCGGAATTATCAGCTTCAGCCACTGGCCCGGCCTGAACAGTCCGCCCCAGTTATGTGTCTTTTCATCGGCACGGCATCTCTCCCTGCCGGAAAATATCACTTCGCCTGCTGCAACCTTTACCGTTGTCTATATAGCGACTGTCAGCCAGCTTGCGACGCGCCGGTGCGATGCACTCTATTTTGGCGCGGAAACCTCGCAGCAGCAGGCAAAAACTATTCAGCAGCTACAGGGCAGAGCGGTGCTTACCCTTGCAGAGAATAGCCCGGAGTGCACCGTGGGGGCCGCTTTTTGCCTGATATTTCAACCGGACCGAACGCTTTTTTCCGTTAATCTTGACTCGCTTGCCAGAAGTGGCGTCAGGGTGAGTCCGGATGTGCTTTTGCTCTCCCGCCAGAGAGTCGAATAATATGAAATTCGATAAAGTAAGAAACGACAAATCATCAATACGTAATAAGCTGCAGAAAATAAGCACCATCAATGCGGCGGTAATATTACTGTTGTGCTGGCTGCTGCTCTCCTCGACCTCGCTGCTCTTCATTAAAAATTATGAGAAATGTAATCTCGAACTGATCGGCTCCACGCTCAGCACGACGCTGACCGCCGCGACCGTTTTTGCCGACAGTTACGATGCGCGTAATAAAATTGAACAGCTCGGTGAGCAGGGCCTTTATGCCTCTGCAAAGCTCGTCACCCGGGATAATATTGAACTGGTCCGCTGGCATGCGCAGCAGGAACCGACGGGCTGGTATTCACGCTGGTTACGCGAGTGGATGTATAGCAAACCGCTTAATGTCGCCATCAATCACGCTGACGTCACGGTCGGCACACTGACGCTGGAAGGGACCGTGACCGGCGCGATGCGATTTATTCGCTACTCCTTCCTGATCCTGACCAGCGGAATGCTGTGTGTGCTGATTGTCTCGCTGATGCTGAGCGCCTTTTTGCATCGGGGTATCGTCGCGACGCTGCGCAACATTACCAGTTCCATTCACTATGTGATTCATTCGGGTGATTTTTCCCTGCGCATACCCGGCAGCCCGACGAGTGAGTTTCAGCTGTTCTCCGATGATCTCAATTCGCTGCTGAAGGAGATGCAGTCGCTGAAGGCTTCGCTGATCCGTGACAATCGCTCGCTGGCGGCCAAAGCGCTGGAAGATCCGCTGACCGGGCTGGCCAATCGCAGCGCCTTTACGGCGCATCTCGCCCGCCTTCTGGATCGACAGCAGGAGAGGGGGCGCTTTGCTCTGCTGTTTCTGGATGGCGATCGTTTCAAGAGCATCAACGACAGCTGGGGTCATGCCGCAGGCGATGACGTTTTAAAAGCGATAGGCTCACGCCTCCTGTCTCTGGCGGCCGATCAGGATCTGGTTGCCCGCTTAGGGGGCGATGAGTTTGCCATGCTGGTGAGCAGTCGCGTCAGTGAGGAGGAGCTTCAGCGTCTGGTGCAGTGCATTCATGAGATTATCACGCAGGCGATCACGCTTGCCGGGGATACGCAGATAACGACCTCGGTGACCGTTGGCTATGCCTGGTCACAGCAGGGTGACACGGTCGCGGCCATTCTCGAGCGTGCCGATATGAACATGTACAGGAATAAACGAGCAGGTAAGGCGAAAAGATGAGAATGAAATTTTCCCTGGTATTACTTGTGATGGCGCTGGCGGGCTGTCAGTCGACTTCGCGCTTCAGTGAGGCGCAGATCGCTGCGATGAAAAGCGCCGGCTTTACGCAGAACATGGAGGGCTGGGGATTGGGCCTGTCCGATAAAATCCTGTTTGGTATCAACGAATCCGAACTGACCCCTGCCAGCAAAACGACCATTCAGACGATGGCGAGAAACCTGGCCTCGACCGGTATTGAGCATGTGCGCATTGACGGGCACACCGACAACTATGGCAAACCGGATTACAACCAGCAGCTGTCACTGAAAAGGGCAAACGCGGTTGCGGCGCAGTGGGCGCAGGGCGCCGCGATCCCCCCTGAGAATATCATCACACGCGGGTTAGGCATGAGCGCCCCGGTGGCCAGCAACAGCACTCCTCAGGGGCGGGCGCAGAACCGCCGTGTGGCCATCGTGATCACGGCGCCGTAATCCTTCCGGCAGGCCGGGCGCAGGGTTCCGGCCTCGCTATGATACGACGCTGGCAGCGTGGCGCGCCTGGCGCACGAAGAGAGATTAGCGGATGGTCAGTTCATTCAGCGCCGACAGCAGCGCATCCACTTTGGGCAGAAACTGTTTGCGCCGTGGCCATACCACGCTCAGCGTCAGCCCGTCAGGCTGCAGTTCCGGCAGAATAATGTCGAGTTCACCCGCGTCCACGGCGCGCTGGATCAGCCAGGATGGCATCTGTGCGACACCCAGCCCGGCGATAACCGCCTGCAACTGCGCATCAACGTCCCCGACAGCCAGCCGCCAGGGCACCTCCCGCCAGTGCGCCTGCCCATCCTGAGTAGTAAACAGCCAGGGTTTGGTGCTGCCATCTACCCGCTCATAAAGGATGGCGGGGTGATTCAGCAGCGCCGCCTCATCTTCCGGGCGTCCCTCACGTGCCAGATAAGCGGGTGACGCACAGAACTGCATCTTCTCGCGACCCATATTGCGCCAGCCCAGAGAGGCAGGCAGGTCAGGTGCCCCGCCAATCCGTACCGCGACATCCACCCCCTCTTCAAACAGGTCAACAAAGCGATCGGACAGACTCAGGCTCAGCGCCAGTTCGGGGTGCTGCTGACAAAAGGGCATCAGCAGCGGCATGACGTTAAGGCGGCCATAGGTGGTGGGCACGGCCAGCCGCAGGCGGCCGGAAGGAATGGTGCGCTGCGCCGCCAGCACCGCTTCTGCTTCGGCCAGATCCTCCAGCACCCGCAGGCAGGTCTGGTAATAGGCGCTGCCCGCGTCGGTGAGCTGCAGACTGCGCGTCGTGCGTTCCAGCAGGCGCGAGCCTAAGCGTGTTTCCAGCCGGCTGAGGCTTTTACTGACCGCCGAGCCGGTGACATGCAAACGTTCGGCCGCCGCGGTGAAACTGCCGCACTCGACGCTGGCAACAAACGGCAGGATGTCTTTCAGGCGATGATCGTGCATCGATTCGTGAACTCAGGTTGAGAATGATGTGAATAAATGACAGAGATAAGAACTGAATTCTCTATTAGGCTTAGCATTACGCAAATTGAGGAGAAATCAAATGAAAAAGCACGCTTTGATTGTGGGCATCAGCGGCGTAATCGGTCGCGCACTGGCAGACAAATTACAGCAGGAAGGCTGGCAGGTCAGCGGCCTGTCACGCGGCCGTGGTGCCGTGCCAGCGGGCGCGACCAGCCTGACCGCCGATCTGACCGACGCCGATGCGGTGCGTGACGCGCTGAAATCGGTCAAACCGGATGCGCTGTTTTTCAGCGTCTGGGCGCGTCAGGAGAATGAAAAAGAGAATATCCGCGTCAACGGCGGCATGGTGCGCAACGTGATTGAAGCACTGGGCGATCGCCTGCAGGGTTCTCACGTGGCGCTGGTCACCGGACTGAAGCACTATCTGGGCCCGTTTGAAGCTTACGGTAAAGGTGCGGTGCCGGTTACGCCATTCCGCGAAGAGCAGGGCCGTCAGCCGGTTGATAACTTCTACTACGCGCAGGAAGATGAACTGTTCGCGGGCGCTGAAAAGTATGACTATCGCTGGAGCGTGCATCGTCCGCACACCATCATCGGCTATGCGGTAGGCAATGCGATGAACATGGGGCAGACGCTGGCCGTTTACGCCACGCTGTGTAAAGAGAAGGGCTGGCCGTTTATCTTCCCGGGTTCGCCTGAGCAGTGGAACGGTGTGGCGGATATGACCGATGCGGGTCTGCTGGCTGAGCAGCTGCTCTGGGCCGCCACCTCGCCTAATGCCGCTAACCAGGACTTTAATGCCGTAAACGGCGATGTCTTCCGCTGGAACTGGATGTGGCCGAAACTGGCAGAATACTTTGGTATCGAGGCCGCGGACTATCCGGCGCAGATGATGCCGCTGGAAGGGCGGATGGATGAGGCCGCCAGCGCATGGCAGGCGATTGCAGAGAAGCATCAGCTGCGTGAGGCGGATATCAATAAACTCGCCTCCTGGTGGCACACCGATGCCGATCTGGGACGTCCGATGGAGGCCTTTACCGACATGAGTAAGAGCCGCAAAGCGGGCTTTACCGGCTACCGCAGCACGCTGGACTCCTTCACCCAGCTGTTCGATAAGCTTAAAGCGGAAAAAGTGATCCCTGAGTAAAAACCTGCAGGCGCCCTATCCGGCGCCTGTTTTGTTTCCGGCATATTTGACCAGTCAATGGAGGTTCAGAACCCATGGCGAGATGTTTCATTATCGGGGCTGCGGGCAAGGTGGGTCAGCAGCTGACCCGTCAGCTGAGCAGCAAGGGGCACAGGGTGACGGCACTGCACCGCAAACCGGAGCAGGCTGAGACGTTGCAGGCAGCAGGCGCAACGGCTGTGTCAGGCGACCTTCAGCAGCTGAGCGTCCCGGAGCTGGCACAGCTGATGGCTGAGCATGATGTCGTGGTGTTTACGGCGGGGGCCGGTGGTGCCGGAATCGCGCTGACCAATGCCATTGATGGTGAGGGGCTGACACTGGCCGTGGCAGCAGCAGAGCAGGCAGATGTTCCACGCTTTATGCTGGTTTCGGCCTTTCCCGATGCAGGTCGCGGCAAAACTCCTTCAGAGGGTTTTGAGAACTACATGCGGGTCAAACGACAGGCTGATGCTGAGCTGGTGGCGAGCCGCCTGAAGTGGGTGATCCTGCGCCCTGGCACGCTGACTGACGAAGCGGGCACCGGACGGATTCATGCCGACCTGGCGATCCCCTATGGCGTGGTGCCGCGGGCAGATGTGGCGGCAACCCTGGTCGGGCTGATCGAACAGCCAGCCATTAAATATCAGATCATCGAACTGACTCAGGGCGACAGCCCGATCGATGAGGCGTTGCAGCGGTTGCAGCGTGTCTAAAAAGAATTCGATAGCCTTTTTTGCAGACCGACGCTGAAGACAAAGCAGGGTGAATCTGACAGCAGTAAATTCGCTCAGGGCGCGGGGAACGGGGTCAGAGGAGGAAAGCGTCCCGCGCCAGGACGGCGCGGGCCGAGCGTGTCATGGATGACGGCTTTTGCGTCTTTCCGATCTGACACTGTTCCCTGCGCAGGCTCGCTACCACAGCCAGCATGCCTTCCGGGATCATTGCAGAAAAAAGCCCCGATTCCGGGGCTTTTTCATAACTTAACGCATCTCTTACTTCACACATTTCGCGCAGTGCGCGCGCTCAATATGCTGGAAGAAGTCGTTACCTTTATCATCGACCAGGATAAAGGCCGGGAAGTTTTCGACCTCAATCTTCCAGATCGCTTCCATCCCCAGCTCCGGATACTCCACGCACTCCAGACTCTTAATACTCTGCTGCGCCAGCACCGCTGCCGGGCCGCCGATGCTGCCGAGATAGAAACCGCCATGCTTGTGACAGGCATCCGTCACCTGCTGGCTGCGGTTGCCTTTTGCCAGCATGATCTTACTGCCGCCGTGTGCCTGCAGCAGATCCACGTAGGAGTCCATGCGTCCGGCGGTGGTCGGGCCGAGTGAACCGGAGGCGTAGCCTTCAGGCGTTTTGGCCGGGCCAGCGTAATAGACCGGGTGATCCTTAATGTACTGCGGCAACCCTTCACCGTTATCGATACGCTCTTTGAGCTTCGCGTGCGCAATATCACGCGCCACAATAATGGTGCCGGTCAGAGACAGACGGGTAGAGACCGGGTAGGCGGAGAGCTGCGCCAGAATCTGCTCCATCGGACGGTTCAGATCAACCTGTAAGACTTCACCTTCGCCCTGCTGACGCAGCGCTTCCGGGATCAGTCGGCCCGGGTTGGCTTCCAGTTTCTCAATCCAGATGCCTTCGCGGTTGATCTTCGCCTTGATGTTACGGTCAGCGGAGCAGGAGACGCCCATGCCGACCGGGCAGGAGGCACCGTGGCGCGGCAGGCGAATCACGCGAATGTCGTGCGCGAAATATTTGCCGCCAAACTGTGCGCCCAGACCCAGCTTCTGCGCGGCTTCCAGCAGTTCCTGCTCCAGCTGCACATCACGGAATGCCTGACCATGTTCGTTGCCTTCGGTCGGCAGACCATCGTAGTAGTGGGTCGAGGCGAGCTTAACCGTCTTCAGCGTGCTTTCCGCTGAGGTGCCACCGATAACAAATGCGATATGGTACGGTGGACAGGCGGCCGTGCCCAGGGTGCGCATCTTATCCACCAGGTAATTTTTCAGCTTGCCGGGACTCAGCAGCGCTTTGGTCTCCTGATAGAGATAGGTCTTGTTGGCAGAGCCGCCCCCTTTGGCAATACAGAGGAATTTGTACTCGTCGCCATCCACGCTGTAGAGGTCAATCTGCGCAGGCAGGTTGGTGCCGGTGTTCACCTCTTTGTACATATCCAGTGCGGCGTTCTGGGAGTAGCGCAGGTTATCTTCGATGTAAGTGTTATAGATACCCTGCGACAGCGCGGCCTCATCCCCGCCGCCGGTCCAGACGCGCTGACCCTTTTTACCCATGATGATAGCGGTGCCGGTATCCTGACAGGTTGGCAGCACGCCTTTGGCGGCAATCTCAGAGTTGCGTAAAAACTGCAGGGCGACATATCTGTCGTTGTCGCTGGCTTCCGGGTCAGCAAGGATTGAGGCAACCTGCTGCTGGTGAGCCGGACGCAGCATAAAAGAGGCGTCGTGGAAGGCCTGCTGAGCCAGCAGCGTCAGCGCCTGCGGGTCAACTTTCAGGATCTCCTGACCTTCAAATTCGGCGACTGAGACATGCTCACGGCTCAGCAGATAGTATTCGGTTTCTTCGTGGGACAGCGGAAAAGGGTTCTGATAGACAAAAGGTTTGTTCGACATTTTTTCTCACTTAATGACCGGCTGAACCACCGCGAGCAGGCTGCGGGGCGCAACATCATAGGCGAATTAATCGTTTATTATCCTTCCCCGCCGCGGGTGCCGCGGGGAAGTGCAGGAATGGTATCTTATAACGCGTTGATCTGCATGTTGTATCCGTCAGAACATCCACACCATCCACGGATAGGCAATCACCATCATGGAGACCAGGAAGATAGCGCCGAAGATGGTACCCAGACGCCAGTAGTCTTTAGTCGGCAGATAACCGCTGCCGTAGTAAATCGGACTTGGGCCGGTGCCGTAAGGGGTGATGATGCCCATCACACCCAGAGAGGTACAGAGCATCAGGCAGAAGACCGGCATATTGATGCCAGGAATCGAGGCGGCAATGGTCAGCATGGCCGGTAACAGCGCAGTGGTGTGCGCGGTGGTACTGGCAAACAGGTAGTGCAGCAGGAAGAAGGCGATTAACAGGACGACGGCTGAAATCTGCGGGTCATAGCCCTGCAGCAGCATGCCACCTTCTTTACCTAACCAGGTGATGAAACCGACGCGAGCCAGACCGTCCGCCAGCGCCACCAGGGTAGCGAACCAGGCAAAGGTGTTCCAGGCGGGTTTATTGCTGGTGATGTCGTTCCAGCTGAGCACCCCTGTCCACAACATCAGGACCACGACCAGCAGTGCCGCCAGGGCGGGCTCAATCCACGAGGTCGCGAAGATCCACATCAGCAGGGCGCAGACCACGAACACCAGCAGCAGGATCTCATTGCGGGTCAGTCTGCCCAGTTTCTCCAGTTCAGCCATCGCCCATTTTGGCACTTCATCGTTGATTTTGACTTCAGGCGGATAGAACCAGTAAGCCAGCAGCGGCATGGTCAGAATCAGCAGCAGACCCAGCGGCAGGAAGGCCAGGAACCACATGCCCCAGGAGATATCAAAACCGATGATGCTTTTCACCAGCGCCAGGGCCAGCAGGTTGGGTGCCAGTGCAGAGAGGAACATTGAGCTGGTGATACAGGCGGCGGTAATGGCGACCCACATCAGATAGGAACCGATTTTGCGGGCGCTTGGGTCATTCGGTTTAGAGCCGTAGAGCGGAGGCAGGTTGGCGATAATCGGATAGATGGTGCCGCCACTGCGCGCGGTGTTCGACGGGGTAAAGGGTGCCAGCAACAGGTCAGCAAAGGTGATGGCATAACCCAGCGTCAGGCTGCGGCGACCCAGATATTTGACCAGGATCAGCGCCAGGCGACGACCAAACTGCGTTTTGTCATACCCTGCGGCGAACATAAAGGCACCGAAGATCAGCCAGACCGTGGAGTTACCGAAACCGCTGACCGCCCACTTAAAGGATTCACTGGCGACTTTGAATTTCGGATTAGCCAGCTCTGCCGGGCTGAATAGCAGGAACTGACTGAACAGCGCGATGACGACAACGCCCGTCAGGCCGATCACGGCGCCGGGCAGGGGTTCAAAGATCAGGCCGACGATGACGCCGACGAAGATGGCGAAGAAGTGCCAGGCGTAGGGTTCAAGGCCCGCAGGTGTCGGCACCAGTAACAGCAGCACGGCCACCAGCACCGGCAGAGCCAGCATGATCGCTTTCTTTTTCCCCGCACCCGCAGGTGCGGCTTTTGGGGGTTCAGTTACAGCTGAGAGTGTTTTCATAGTGTTTTATCTGCAAGTTAAGAAGAATACGATTTGCGCCCCGGACCTTCACTGATGAATTTCGTTCTTATTCTTGATAGTGTGAATAAACCGCGATGCACTGATTTTTTTAATCCGCTGCCTGAGGATTGAGCAGCATTTTTAAAAGCCTGTAAATATGATGCGATTTCTGCAAATATAAATTTTGATCCAGATCAAAGAAATTAATTCATTATTCGCGATTTTTTAACATTTATTTTCTATTTATATTTCTGCCACCGGCATTCTGACACTTTTGTGAAGCGGGTCAACAAGTAAGCAGGGCGGAAAAGCAGGAGGTTATCATATAAAGCTATGATAATGAATGAATTTATTTCAATGTAAACAAATGGTTGATTTTTGGTTACCCTTGATTAACAATAAATATAACTTTAGTTCCGCCATTCAGCAAATAAAAACTCCAGATGCTTTAAAAGTTAAATAAGTAAATTTATCGCTTACGTAAGCAAAGAAAGGCGTATATTAACAGCATGACATCGGACCACTTAATTAAGCGATAATTTGCGTCCGCTAAAAAATTTCCAGACTTTTAAATCTTGGAGTTTATCGCAATGAATACACTCACTCCCATCCTTAATCCACTGACCCTGCCAAATGGCGCCGTGTTAAAAAACCGACTGGTGATGGCCCCGATGACCACCTGTACCGGTTTCTATGACGGCACGGTCACCAGTGAACTGGTTGAATACTATCGCGCACGGGCAGGCAGCATCGGAACCGTGATTGTCGAGTGCTGCTTTATCGATAACCGCGGCCCGGCCTTTCCGGGTGCCATTGCCATCGACAGCGACAACAAAATCCCCGGTCTGAAACGCATTGCGGACGCGATCAAATCTGAAGGTTCTACCGCCATTTTACAGATCTATCACGGCGGCCGTATGGTCGAGCCGGAGCTGATTGGCGGGAAAACCCCGGTTGCGCCGAGCGCCATCGCGGCGCCGCGAGAAGGTGCCACCAAACCGCTGGCGCTCAGCGCAGAAGAAGTCGACACCATGATCACCAAATTTGGTGATGCGGTGAACCGTGCAATCAAGGCGGGTTTCGATGGTGTGGAAATTCATGGCGCCAATACCTATCTGATCCAGCAGTTCTATTCACCCAACTCTAACCAGCGCGATGACAAGTGGGGCGGCAGCCGCGACAACCGCGCCCGCTTCCCGCTGGAAGTGCTGGAAATCACCCACAAGATGGCGGAACGCTTCGCCCACAACTCTTTCATCATCGGCTATCGCTTCTCGCCTGAAGAGATCGAAGTGCCCGGCATTCGCTTTGACGACACCCTCTATCTGCTGGAAAAACTGGCCGCGCGTGGCCTGGATTATGTCCACTTCTCTGTGGGCCAGCTGCTGCGTCCGTCGATTGTGGATACCCAGGACCCGACGCCGCTGATCGAGAAGTACCTCGCCATGCGGTCGCCTGAACTGGCAAAAGTGCCGGTGATTGGCGTCGGCGGCGTTGTGAACCGGGCCGATGCCGAGATGGCGCTGGAGAAAGGCTACGATCTGGTGGCGATTGGTAAAGCCTGTATCGCCTACCCGAACTGGGCTGACCGGATCATCAACAACGAGCACCTTGAACTCTATATCGACAGCAACAAACGCGAAGAGCTGCAGATCCCGGAACCGCTGTGGCGCTTCTCGCTGGTCGACGCGATGATCCGCGACATGAGCGAATCGGGCCGTAAATACAAAGCGGGCGTTTATCAGGAAAAAGTGGAAGCAGAAGCGCTGAAGCTGAAAATCAACGTGACGCTCGACACGGACCGTATCACCGACATTTCACTGGTGCCGGATGACACCCTGGATGTCGATTTCACCACCACGTTTGAAAGCCTGCGTAACCGCATTCTGGTGGCAAACAGCCCGCACGTGGACGCCATTACCGGCGCAACCACCCAAAGTGAGGCGCTGAAAAAAGCGGTTTCACGCGCCATGACCACCTCCAGCAAAGCGCATGTGATTGAAGAGGGGGGCAACCCGAATGCACCGCAGAATTACGATGTGGTGATTGTCGGCAGTGGCGGGGCAGGTCTGGCTGCGGCGATTCAGGCGCACGACGAGGGCGCTCGCGTCGTCATCATCGAGAAGATGCCGACCATCGGGGGTAACACCATCAAGGCGTCGGTCGGTATGAATGCTGCCGAAACCCGCTTCCAGAAACTCAAAGGCATCGAGGATAGCAAAGAGCTGTTCTATGAAGAGACGCTGAAGGGCGGTCAGTTCAAAAACAACCCGGTGCTGCTGCGTGAGTTTGTGGATCTGGCACCGGAAGCGATCGAATGGCTGGCTAACCACGGCATCGAACTCAACGACATTACCATTACCGGCGGGATGAGCATTGACCGGACTCACCGTCCGGCTGACCGTTCCGCGGTGGGGGGCTTCCTGATCAGCGGTCTGGTGAAAAACATCAACAGCCGTAACATCGAAGTTCTGCTGGAGACCTCAGTCGCAGAAATCCTGTATGAAAATGGAGCGGTCACCGGTGTGAAGGTGGTCGATGAGTACAACGACAGCCGCATCCTCTACGCGAAAAGTGTGATTGTGGCGACCGGCGGATTCAGTGCCAACCGCGAGCTGGTGGTGAAATACCGCCCTGAACTCGATGGCTTTGTTACCACTAACCATAAAGGCGCTACCGGCAGCGGGATTGCGATGCTGGAGAAAATCGGCGCGGGCACGGTGGATATGGGCGAGATCCAGATTCACCCAACGGTGGAGCAGACCACCTCTTATCTGGTCTCTGAATCCATTCGCGGCGGCGGGGCTATCCTGGTCAGCCAGGCGGGCAAGCGCTTCTATAATGAAATGGAAACCCGCGACAAAGTCTCGGCGCAGATTATCGCCCTGCCTGAGAAGAGCGCCTGGATTGTGTTTGACGAACAGGTGCGGATGAATAACAAAGCGGCCGACGAGTATATCGCTAAAGGCTTTGTCATCAGCGCGCCTACCGTGGCGGAGCTGGCGGTGAAACTTAACATGGGCGAACATCACACCCTGGAAGCGACACTGGCCCGTTACAACAACTTTGTTATCCAGCAGAAAGATGAAGATTTTGGTCGTCAGACCGCGCTGCGTCACCCGTTGAGTGAAGGCCCCTTCTACGCGATTCGTATCGCGCCGGGTGTTCACCACACCATGGGGGGCGTGACCATCGACACCACGACAGCGGTGCTGGACACTCAGAAACAGGTAATCAACGGTGCCTGGGCCTGTGGTGAAGTGGTTGGCGGTATCCACGGCGCGAACCGTATCGGCGGGAACGCCGTCGCCGATATCATCATCTTTGGTATTCTGGCCGGTGGTAACGCCGCCGCTTACGCCCGACGTTAACGGTCCTCCCCGGCATCCGCCTCTGGCGGGTGCCGGTTTTCCCTTTCTGAAGCAGAGTCGCCTATGTTAACTGAAGCGCGTGTCTATGCTTACTCCGCCATCCTGATGGGATCGCCCATCCTGCTCAAACTCTTCGAAGACAATCAGACCCTGGCCGCACAGGTTTTCCGGCTTATCAGACAGCAGGAGAATCTCTTCACCGTGAACCGCGCCGCCTCTGAGGTGATGGCGATCAACCATGCGGCAGGGCAGCATCCGGTGGTGGTCAGCCAGCCGGTGTTCGATCTTATCGCCTGCGCGCATGCGGTGAGCCTGCTGCCAGACAGCCTGTTTAATCTGGCGATTGGTCCACTGGTGAAGTGCTGGAAAATCGGCTTTCAGGGGCACAGCGTGCCGTCACCAGCGGAGCTTCAGGCTCGCAGGGCGCTCATCGATCCTCATGAGGTCATGCTTGACGCCGACGCCCGCAGCGTAATGCTGGCCAGACCGGGCATGGAGATTGACCTGGGGGCCATCGCCAAAGGTTATATCGCCGATCTTGTGCAGGCCTTTCTGCGCCAGCAGCAGGTCAGCCATGCGCTGATCAATCTGGGTGGCAACGTGCAGACCGTGGGGGCACCCCCTGATGAACAGGGCTGGGCAATCGGCCTGAAAAAACCGTTTGGCGCAGCCGACGAGCTGATCGGCGTGATTGGCGTGAACAATCGCTCCGTGGTGACATCCGGCATCTATGAACGTTACTTCGAGCTGAACGGGATCTGTTATCACCACATTCTGGACCCGCGCACCGGGTATCCGCTGGATAACGAACTGCTGAGCGTTACCGTGATTTCTGACCGGTCGCTGGATGGCGATATCTACACCACGCTGCTGTATGGTCTGGGCGTGGAACAGGGCATTGCCTGTCTGGCGGACAAACCGGGTATCGAAGCCCTGTTTGTGACCCGCGACAGGCGGGTCATCTGTTCGTCACAACGTCACTTTTCATTTCAGCTGCTGGATGACGACTACCGGCTGGTTCACTGACAGTACTGTTTGAGCAGGGTGTGATATTCCGGCTGCAGTCGGTAGCGGTAGACCGGGCGACCGGTGACGCCATAGTGAATGCTGGTGAACAGAATATTGATCTGCGCCAGCCAGATGAGGTATTTGCGGCAGGAGACGCGGGAGATATTCACCTCGGTTGCCAGCTCGTCGGTCGAGAATTCGGTCCCCGGATGGGCGTCGATCCACAGGCAGAGCGTCCGCAGCGTCTGCGGCGTCAGTCCCTTCGGCAGGCGTTTCTGTTCGCTGGCCCCCGGCGGGTTGCCATGCAGAAGCTGGTCCACGTCTGACTGCTGGTAAAACTGATGATTATCCATCAGCGACTTCTTCTGTCGCCAGCCGGTGAGCGCCTCTTCAAACCGGGCAAACTGGAAAGGTTTGATCAGGTAATCGACCACCCCGTAGTTAAGTGAGGTTTTGATGGTGGCGGCATCGGCAGCAGACGAGATAATAATCACGTCAACAGGACGGCCTGCGCTGCGCAGCTCCGGGAGCAGGTCGAGACCGTTTTCCTGCTGCATATAGATATCCAGCAGAATCAGATCCACCTGCGGCTCGGCCTGGGCCAGCCGCTCTTTCGCCTGCTGTAACGTCGAGGCCGTTCCGCAGCAGGTAAATCCCGGGATCTGCCCGATATAGCAGCGGTTCAGCTCCGCGACCATGGCGTCATCATCGACAACTAACACATTAATCATTGGGTAATCATTCCTCTCTCCCACGGAAGTTGTACTAAGAATTGGGTAAAGACGCCGGGTTCTGACTCGACGCTGACGCTACCCCCCAGGCTTTCGGTCTGCTGTCTGACCAGAAACAGTCCGACACCGCGATCCTCACCCTTTGTGGAGACGCCCCGTTCAAAGATGGTGTTCAGCTGCGCGGCATCAATGCCGGGACCATCATCACTCACTTCGCAGGCTAACCAGCCATTCTGATAGTGCAGCATGAGGTGGATTTCACCCTCGGTCTCCGGATCCAGCGCCTCAAGCGCATTCTCAATTAAATTGCCCAGCACCGTAATCAGCACCGCGCTCTGCTCCTCACTGCCGCAGTCGGGCAAAAAACTGGCCTCATCGATAATCAGCTGATGGCCCTCATCGGTAACCCGGTTGATTTTACTGAGCAGGAAACCGGCAATGATCGGCGATTTGATCTTCTGCAGCAGCGAACCGATCTCCGTCTGATAGGCGTTGGCGGTTTTGAGAATGTACTCTTCCATCTGCGCATAGTTTTTCATATGCAGCAGGCCCAGAATGACATGCAGCTTATTCATGAATTCATGGGACCGCTCACGCAACGCATCCACATAGTTTACCATGCCGTCCAGACGCTGCATCAGCTGGCTGATCTCGGTTTTGTCCCTGAAGGTGGTCACCGCCCCGATAATCCGGTCACGGCTGCGCACCGGTACGGTGTTGGTGATTAGGATGCGATTTCCCAGCGTCAGCTCTTCATCATACCAGGCTTTCCCGGCATGCAGCGCATCCTGCTGGTGGCGGTGCATCACGCTCTCTTCAGCAATCAGATCGCCGCTGGCTGGCGTTTTCTGCGTGGTCTCATGCAGCAGTTGCTGCGCGGCCTGATTGATCAGGCTGACGCGGGAGTGATCGTCTACCGCGATCACCCCCTCTTTGATGGAGTTAAGAATGGCCTGGCGCTGCTCAAACAGACTGGAAATCTCGTGTGGCTCCAGGCCCAGCAGGATGGTCTTCAGCCGCCGGACCAGAATCAGGATACCCAGCAGCCCGACCACGCCGCCAAACAGGCTGGTCCAGACGATGTTCCAGCGGCTTTTCGCTATCTGCGCCGCCACATCATTCAGCGCAATGCCGATCGCCACCACGCCAATCTGCTGATGCTGCGCGTTAAACACAGGCGTAAAGACCCGCAACGCTTCCACCAGCACACCATGATTGACCGCCACATTCTCCCGACCGCTCAGGGTGGGATAGATATCGTTACCGACAAAGTGCTTGCCGATCACCGCAGCATTGGGATGCGAAAAGCGAATGCCGCGCATATCCGTCACCACCACAAACAGCAGGCCGTTGCGTTTACGCGCCGCCTCGGCCAGCGGTTGAATCTGGCTGCTGCCGTCAGGCAACAGCAATCCCCGCTGAATTTCCGGGCTGTCCGCCAGCGTTCGGGCGACCGCCATCGCCTTATCTTTCAGGTGCGACTGGGCAAAGTTATCGATCTGAACGAAATAGAGCAGATGGACAGCCAGCAGTACGGTGAAGATAACCGCGGTCATCATCAGTGTGGTCAGGGTACTGAGTTTCATGGGTCGTTTCGTCACGGCGTGTCGGTTCTGTGGTTGGCTTGTCATAGGCTTTCAGTACGGATGGGAGATCGCCGGGAAACATACGCTAACTCGCCGCATCAGTACAGTTTTAGCGGCCTGACCGCCGTCGGTTTCAGTAAGAATATTTGTGTTAGGGGATTGTATAATTCAAAGGACACCCTTAATGTGTGGTTAAAATAATCGCTCAATAAAGTAAGCCTTTTGTAATTAAATTAAGGCTAAATTGCTATTTTTAATTTTATAACTAATTTCGCATTAACTCGTAAATAACATTATTTTAAACTTTGAGGACTTTTTTTAACCAGTACGGTCCGAGCTGTAGATTAAAATGATGAATTCACAAAAAGTTATTCCCGCGCTGTCTCTTGCGGCCCTGTTAGTTTCATCCGCACTTCACGCTGAAACCTCACCAGAAAAAACCGATGTTCTGTTAATTGGCGGTGGCATCATGAGCGCCTCCATGGGCACCATGCTGGAAGAGCTGCAGCCTGGCTGGAAACAGATCATGGTTGAGAAGCTGGATGGCGTGGCGCTGGAATCCTCAAACGGCTGGAACAACGCCGGTACTGGTCACTCTGCCAACATGGAGCTGAACTACACACCTGAGCGTAAAGATGGCTCTATCGACGTGTCCAAAGCGCTGGAAATTAACGAAGCCTTTATGGTTTCACGTCAGTTCTGGACCGCACAGGTCAAAGAGGGCGTGATGCACGATCCGCGCTCTTTCATCAACTCTACACCACACATGAGCTTTGTCTGGGGCGACAACGTCGACTTCCTGACCAAGCGCTATGCTGCACTGCAGAAAACCGCGCTGTTCCAGGGCATGAAATTCTCCACCGATCACAAGCAGATCGAACAGTGGGCGCCGCTGGTCATGGAAGGTCGTGATCCGCAGCAGAAAGTCGCCGCAACCTGGACCCCGGTCGGCACCGATGTTAACTACGGTGAAATTACCCGTCAGCTGATCGGCAGCCTGAAGAAGAATAACAACTTCCGTCTGGAAACCTCATCTGAAGTCACCGAGTTCAAGCGCAACGGCGACAATTCCTGGCACGTCACCATTAAAGATGTCAAAAATGGCAGCGAGCGCGCGGTCGATGCGAAATATGTCTTTATCGGTGCTGGTGGCGGCGCGTTGAAGTTACTGCAGAAAACCGGCATCCCGGAAGCGGACAACTACGCGGGCTTCCCGGTTGGCGGCTCGTTCCTCGTGACCGAAAACAGCGCGATTGCGAATCGTCACCTGGCGAAAGTCTATGGTCAGGCTTCCACCGGTGCACCACCGATGTCTGTTCCGCATCTGGATACCCGTTATCTGGATGGCAAGCGCGTCGTGCTGTTCGGACCGTTTGCGACCTTCTCTACCAAGTTCCTGAAAAACGGCTCGCTGTTTGACCTGCTGAGCACCACCACGACCCACAACATCGTGCCAATGACCGATGTCGGTATCGATAACTTTGACCTGGTGAAATACCTGATCGGTCAGGTGATGCTGAGTGATGAAGATCGCTTCGACGCGCTGAGAGAGTACTATCCGGACGCGAAGAAAGAGGACTGGAAACTGATTCAGGCCGGTCAGCGTGTTCAGATCATCAAGAAAGATGCTGAGAAAGGTGGCGTGCTGAAACTGGGTACAGAAATTGTGACCGATCAGCAGAAAACTGTCGCAGCCCTGCTGGGTGCCTCGCCGGGCGCGTCAACCGCTGCTCCGATCGCGTTAAGCGTGATGCAGAAACTGTTCCCGGAAGAGTTTAAGTCAGCAGAGTGGCAGGCCAAGATCCACAAAATGATCCCTGGCTACGGTCAGAAGCTGAACGACAACGTGCCGTTGCTGCAGCAGGTTTGGAATGACACTGCGGCAACCCTGCAGCTGACCACGCCGCCTGTGATCAACATGGATGGCAAATCAGCACCGGCGCCAGCGGCTCAGCCTGAGCAGGCAGCGCCTTCAGCCAAACATGACATGGCGCTGTAATCGCGTCCTGATGTGAAAAGCCCGCGCGGGTCACCCTGCGCGGGCTTTTTTATTGCGTGCTGTTCAGTGCCTCAGGCTGACGGCTTGCCACGTCACGGATTCCCGGCAGGCGGGCAGTTGTGTTTAGTGTCAGGCAAAGAGGGTGTTTTAAGGCTTGTGGTGGTTTCAGGTGATGGATGTCTGATTTGAGCTAAGAGCAGAAATTACCCCAAACAATAATAGCTGTCGGCTGAAGCATTCGCCCTGCAAATTGAAAAAGTAATTGATACAAGTGAGGTAGTACAATAGATCTCGTATGAGATGCGTTATTACATACTGAGCAGCCAGACTATAAGTCATCACGATGGGTGCGAAAGTGAGGTAAAGTAACTGCAGAAAGGGTGCAACAGTGGCATTCATGGTGATAACGAATGTAGTCGTGCTCCGTTCACTTAGACTTGAACAGCTGCTCCCGGCTATTATAAAGGCTGTAATTAAATCTTAAAAATTATGCAGACTAATCATGAATAACAAGCAACTTAGCGAAATAAGCAAGTTCCTGAGTTATATCTTGCGCCATGAGCCTCACACTATCGGATTGCAACTCGATGCAGAAGGCTGGGCAGACATTAACTCTTTGATTACCGGCGCAGCGAATGAAGGTCATATACTTGATCTGGCACTGATTCAGACAATTGTGAATAGCAGTGATAAGAAACGGTTTACCCTCTCCGACGATGGTCAGCGTATACGTGCCGCCCAGGGGCACTCAGCACCAAACGTGAATCTCCAGCATAGAGAAAAAGAACCGCCAGAACTCCTCTACCATGGCACTGCAACACGCTTCATTGAATCTATTTTTCAGCAAGGATTGATTGCAGGCTCACGCCACCATGTGCATCTATCGCAGGAAACCCGGACGGCTATTGCTGTCGGACAACGCTACGGTAAACCAGTACTGCTGGAGATTGAATCCCAGCGAATGTACCAGCATGGATATAAATTTTTCCAGGCTGAAAACGGGGTTTGGTTAACCGAAACAGTTCCCATTAATTTTATTTCATTAAAAAGTTAATCACCTGGTAGTTCATTAGATACCTTCTCTGTTAGCAGT
This sequence comes from Pantoea sp. PA1, assembly GCF_056856975.1. NCBI lineage: Bacteria > Pseudomonadati > Pseudomonadota > Gammaproteobacteria > Enterobacterales > Erwiniaceae > Pantoea > Pantoea sp. PA1. The sequence continues at coordinate 312,570 of NZ_JBXGEE010000003.1, read as the reverse complement.
TATTGTTCAGCAATAATGATTATGTCGGCTTTTGCCATAGAGCGGACGATGTGCAGGCCAATGTCCGCTAAGAGCGAAAAGCGGACATTGATAACAGCCTTCTGTGTGAATTATCAGGTAGCAGGTCAGAAGGTGTAAAGAACACCTTTGCATTAGATCAAATTTAAATCAGTATCATCTAGGGATCATTTTATAAACGTTGATATTCTGGTCCGGACTCACGGACCGGAGAAGCTTTACATGTCTGAATATACCCTGCAGGACTGCAACATTACGGTGCCTGACGTATTTCGCGATCGCACCATGAACCTCTTTACCCTAAGCCATACGAATGCCAATGAATTCACCTTTGTGATTTCACGTGCAACCGCTGCTGCAGAAGACACGCTTCAGTCAGTATCCCAGAGACTGTCTTCCGAACTGCAGGCGACTTTGCAGGATCTCTCACTCAATCATGCCCGGCTCACTGAACTGAATGGCAGGCAGGCCCTGGAACTGTTTTACAGTTTCAAATCTGGCGAAAGAATCATCTTTCAGAAGCAGAGGGTGGTACTGACATCTGAAAATAATACGGGTAAAAAGCTGCTCTGTTTCATTGGCACCTGCCCGGATGCGTTTGACGATTACCATGGCCGTATCTATGACAACATCACGGACAGCATTACCTTTCCGGACGATGCACCAGATTCTACCGCAAGGGGGAGCCAGATCCCCGCCGACAGCCAGGAACTCTTCTTTAGCTTTGACCGTGATAGCCGCGAACTGAATGTGTTCCCTTCAATTTCTGACCTCTACTCATCGATTGATCTCAGCCGGGCCAGGAACGGCAACTATCTGTTCTTTGACGCTGTCGGTGAACCACTGATGTTGTCTCCGATACCTGATGGCGAGCATGCTGGCCGCTTTGCGCTGTGGGAGATGGCAGGTACCAGGAGACCTGGACTGATATCAAGTTTGCTTCTGGCCAGAACTGTCCGGGGTATTGACGGCCTTGATACCACTGAAGTCGTTGAGGCTTACCTCCGCCAGCGGATAAATGAAAAATGAGTGGTGCCGCTGAAGCTTTTTCCGCTGCACGCGTGGGGGACGGCATAGAACACTCCGCCTCTAAAGGCTGGCTGGTGCTCGGTCTGATAGGCGGGGCCATTGCCGGTGCGGCGTTCACGCTGGCCACGGGGGGCGTCGGAACAGTAGTCCTGGCCGCGACGGTCGCAGGCGCAGCTGGCGGCGGCGGACTGGGAGAAGTTCTCGGCAGTATGTCATGGGCACCCCACCACGAAACCGGCCATCTGGTTACTGGTTCATCAAACGTATTCATCAACGGAAGACCGGCGGTGATGTCGCATATGTCTGTAGGTGACTGTGACGAGCATGGCCCGGCTTTACAGCGGGTGGCAGAAGGATCTTCACGCGTCTGTATCAACGGACTACCCGCTGCCAGGATGGGGGACCGCCTGACTTGCAGTGGGGTCATCAGCGGCGGATCTACTAACGTCATTATTGGTGGCATTAAAGAGCAGACTGACGTAATCAGTCCTGAAATTCCTGACTGGGTGGACAGAGTACTGCTGGGCGTGGGCCTTGCGGCCACGACCGTTCTGGCAGGACCGGCGATAGCCCTGCTGGGTTTTGCGGGAGGTCTTGGTGGAGGTTATGGCGGCGCTTACATAGGCGGGAAATTATGGGGAGAAGGCTCTGACGGTCAGAAGTGGCTTTCATTAGGCGGTGCGTTTGCAGGCGGCCTTGCAGGTGCAAAAGGAGGCGCAGCCTTTAATGCGTGGCGTAACACGCCTAAGAGCCTCATCAACCTTAAAGAAATAGAACCCCAACTGGCCACTGATCCGGACAGTGCCTTTTTCTGGTCAGGACGTACTGAAGGTGTCGGCGGTCCTGACGTCGCAGAAGCCATCGCGAAGTCCCGGGGCGGTGTCACGCTCGAATCCATAATCAAAGATAAAAATATTAAAATGCCTGAATGGGATTTCGATAACCCGCAGAGCATCAAGGCCTGGGAGGATGTCTCCGCGTCTTATGCAAAACAGGTCTCTGGAGAAGTCAGGGCCGTAGTGGGGCAGTCCCTGCGTGAAGGTAATATATGGGAAAACGTTGAGTTACCGCGCCTGATGGGCAATGATAATGTCACGAAAATCAGTACAATCGATCCGATATCACAGACGGAAAAAGTCATTTTTGTAAGGGATAACTGATATGAAAATTACAGGCACAAGTTCATATGTGATGCTTGATATCGAGGGCAAAAAAATCAGGGCAGAAGGTGAAATGGTCGTGGGTGGTTTTGTGGCTGAAAAAAGCACCATGAAACAGTTTGAACCCCCCTATGAAAGTGAACCTGTGACTGATGCTGTTCGCCAGCATTATATTGATGAAGCAGTCAAAAAAACCCAGGGATCTCATATGGTCCTGAAATTTGTTTAAATCTGTACGGTGAAGGTAGCCTGCTAATTACTTTCACATATTACTTCCGCCACAGTATTGAGACAGGTGGTGAGGGAGGATAAGCCCTTTTGACCAGCCCTCCGTAAACTAACATACCATGTTGCAAGCAATGTCCGCTTCTGGCCCATAGCGGACATGCCCCCGCTTCAACGCGATTGCCCCAGGCTAAACAGCGAACCGGCAACACTCCCCACTGGGCATATCATGCTCCCGAGCGCCGCTGCCGCCCTGAAAACGGTATCAGCCGTCAGCTATCATTAGCGCGCCGCCCGCAGCAACCGGGTCTTGCATAAACTGAAATTGATCAGGTGCTGTTAAAAAGGGGACTTGTGACGGCACGCGGTCTGGCCTTTAAGCGGAAAGTAAGGCGCGCTTAAATGAGAAAATATGCGCACGTGCGGCTTCGGCTGCACGTTGCGTGTCCCCTGATTCCAGCGCGGCAATGATTTCATTATGCTCAGCGATCACTTCATCCATATGCGCCACGTTGGAAAGGGTGGTGGCCCAGAAGCGCTGCGCTTGTGCATGAATCACGCTAAGGATATCGGCAAGATGGCGATTACCGGCAATCTCGGCCAGGACCTGATGAAACTCGCGATCCAGCAGCATCATCTGTTCGCGGCTGCGTAACTGGCTCGCCTCATCAATTTGCTGATTAAGATGACGCAGACGCTCAAGCTGCGCCTCCGTCACCTTCTGGCTGCCAAGCTCAACACAGAGCGTTTCATTTACCAGCCGTACTTCAATCAACTCCAGTGCATCATCAATCGATAATGGCGCCACCATGACACCTTTACGCGGGATAATTTGCAGTAAACCTTCGGTTGCGAGGCGATGGACCGCCTGATTAACCGGTGTGCGGCCTATCGCCAGATCATCCATCACCTGAGCGGTATTAAGGTATTCACCAGGTTTGTAACGCAACGTAATGAGCTTGTGCCTGAAAGCCAGATAGGCTTGTTCATTAAGAGAAAGGCTTTTATCTGCACTGCCTGGGTTCACATTTTCCGCCACTGATTCACTCATCACCACGTTCCTTTTTTTACCTGTAAGACATCTTACACAAAAATCTGGCATGAAAATCGCTAGTTTAAAATTACTGTGAAATTTCACTGTGATTTTTCAATCGGAGGTTTTCTCATGCAGTTGCGATTCTCTACGGGCGACAAAGCCGCGACCACACTGAACGTAGACATTACGCATTTCATTATTGCTGGCTGGGCCGGCCGCGATAAGGAAGCCGTGTTGCACCATATTCGTGAATTAGAAGCCCTCGGCGTGCCCGCACCCGGTGCAGTTCCGCTTTTTTACCGGGTTGCGGTTAATCAGCTCAGCCAGCAATCAGAGCTTGAAGTGGTAGGCGAGCAGACCTCCGGCGAAGCCGAACCCTTCGTTTTCTCGCATCGCGGCGAATTGTGGGTGTCCCTCACGTCTGATCATACCGACCGCCATCTGGAAACCTTCAGCGTTGCGCTCTCTAAGCAGGCGTGTATCAAGCCGGTTGCCAGCGCCGCATGGCGCATGAGCGACGTTACCGAACACTGGGATGTGCTTGAACTCAGCTCATGGATTAAAGAGCAGGGTAAATGGGTCATCTATCAGCAGGGCACGCTGGCCTCTCTGCTGACACCACAGGATTTGCTCGCTCGCTATTTTGCTGGCGGTGTCGTGGAAGAGGGCGTTGCTATGTCCTGCGGCACGCTGGGCGCCATTGGCGGCATCCGGCCATCCAGCCAGTTCCGCATGGCGCTGCACGACCCGGTGCTTAATCGCACGCTGGAACACACTTACACCACCGGCGAGCTGCCGGTGGTGGCATGAGGAGAGCGCCGATGACCACACTCTGGCAAGCCAGTCAGCAGTTGCAGAGCGGCGATGCTCTGCCCGAAGCCTTTACTGAATCCGCGTTGCAGGCCGCGCAGGATCCTGAACAACAGGGGGCACTGGTGTTCACGCAACGCTACGCCGCGTCTTGTAGCGCGGCAAACGCCCGCTGGCAGGCAAAGCAGGCGCTAAGTCCCATCGATGGACTGCCAGTCAGCATTAAAGATCTGTTCGATGTCGAGGGAGAGGCGACCACGGCCGGGTCACGCTTACTGGCCGATGCGCCCGTGGCGGCTGCCAATGCCAGCGTCGTCGATAAGCTACTGCTGGCGGGCGCCGCCATCGTCGGTAAAACCACGATGACGGAGTTCGCTTTTTCCGGCTTAGGCATCAATCCCCATTACGGCACGCCAGTCAATCCGTGGCAGCGCGAACAGCAGCGTATCCCCGGCGGATCGTCCTCTGGCGCGGCCGTTGCGATTGCTGAGGGCATGTGTCTGGCTGCCGTTGGCACCGATACCGGCGGTTCAGTGCGGATCCCTGCTGCACTCTGTGGCCTGACCGGCTTCAAACCCACGGCAAAACGCATCAACCAGCGAGGAACGTTACCGCTTTCGACCTCTCTCGACAGCATCGGGGTGATCGCGGACGACGTGCGCAGCTGCTGGCTGCTGGATAGCGTCATTGCCGATCGGCCGCTGGCGTTACAGTCGCTGGATCTGCGAAACGCGCGCTTTGCCGTGCCACAAACGCGCGTACTGGATGGTCTGGATCAGCATGTGGCGCAGGCCTGGCAGCATGCCATCACGCTTCTGAAGCAGGCGGGTGCGACGGTTACCGACATCACGTTGCCTGAGCTGGATGAGCTGAATGCTATGAATGCGCGTGGCGGCATTACGGCTTATGAAGCCTGGCAATGGCATAAAAAAAGCGCGCAGGCACACCCTGAAGCTTACGATCCCCAGGTGCTGGTGCGTATCCAGCGCGGCAGCCATCTCACCGTGCAGGATGCCACCGAGCTTTACCAGCAGCGTGCTGCATGGCAACAGCACATCAACGCAGCGCTAGGGGATTTTGATGCGTTACTCATGCCAACCGTTCCGCTTGTCGCGCCCACTATCGCGTCACTCAGTGATGCGCAGCGCTTTATGGATATCAACGCGCTGATGCTGCGCAACCCCAGCATTATCAACATGCTGGACGGCTGTGCGCTCTCTTTACCCTGCCACCGACCGGGCACTGCTCCGGTTGGCCTGAGCCTTGCTTCGATTCATGGTGATGACGCCCGCTTAATCAGCTGGTCGCTTGCCGTGGAAACTGCCCTTAACCGGAGATCCTGATGATGACTCAACCCCACGGCATGCTGTATGTCGCCACCAACATTGGCGCTGAAGATGAGGCTGACTTTAACCAGTGGTATGACCATGAACACGTAGAGGAGCGTGTAGCCATTACGGGATTCCTGAGCGGTACACGCTATCAGGCAGTTAACGCTGAGTATCAATATCTCGGTTTATATGAAACCGACTCGCTGGACGCCTTTACCAGCGCCGATTATCACGCCGCATTCACGCACCAGACGGCATGGTCGGTACAGAATCTGCAAAAAATGGTTAACCCCATGCGCCGGGTGAGCACGGTCGTGCACAAGCATGGCAAAGGCACGGGCAATCAGTTAGCGGTGTTGACGCTGCAGGCGATCGATGGCAGTGCGCTAAGCGCCTGGCAGCAGCAAATAAGCCAGACGCCGGGCTACATCTCCTCCTGCGTGCTGATGCCAGACAGCGTCCTGAGTTCGCCGCTACCGAAGGAAAGCCAGGAACAGCGGAAAATGCAGCCGATGCTGCTGATTCATTGCAGCGATGCACGGAGCTGCGATCGCCTCGCTGCGGCCGCGGCACAGGTGTTTGCGGGAGAGATACAGCGTTATGCCCTCAACTGGCAGTTAACACAACAGGAGCTGACCCATGGCTGATACCGATTCTCTGCAACATGCAGCAGGCGCCGTGCGCACCAAATCGAAGACCGGGCGTCTGGCTGCTGCCAGTTCGATTGGCACCGCGCTTGAGTGGTACGACTTTACCGTTTACAACATTATGGCCGCGCTGGTGTTTAACCATATCTTTTTCCCCAGCTTCGATCCGCTGGTCGGCACCATTCTGGCGTTTTCAACGTATGCGGTAGGCTATATTTCACGTCCGCTGGGGGGCTTTGTGTTCGGCCACCTTGGCGATGTCGCGGGGCGTAAAGCGGTGTTGATCATCACGCTGGTGATAATGGGCGTGACCACGGCGCTAATGGGCCTCCTGCCGGGCTATGCCGTCTGGGGCATCTGGAGTCCGGTTCTGTTAGTCGCACTGAGGTTTGTGCAGGGCATCGCGCTGGGCGGCGAATGGGCAGGGGCCGTATTGTTATCGATGGAGCATGGCGACGCGAATAAACGCGGGCGTAACGCCTCCTTTGCGCAGGTTGGTCCATCCTGCGGCACGCTGATCGGCACGGGCTTTATTACGCTGGTTACGGTGATGATGAGCGCCGATCAGTTTCAGGCGTGGGGCTGGCGCATTCCGTTCCTGCTAAGCCTGGTACTGGTCATATTTGGTCTGTGGCTGCGGCGCGGTGTGGAAGAGACACCCACCTTTGTCGCTATGCAGGAACAGGAGAAAACCACGCACACCCCGTTAAAAGAGGTTTTCGTAAACTATCCGAAACAGCTATTTATTGCCGGAGGATCGCGTATCGGCTCTGATGTCCTTTACGCGCTGGTGGTCGTTTTTACGCTGACCTACGTCACCACCGTGCTGCAATTACCGCGTCCCCTGGCGTTGATGGCTACAATGCTGGGCGCAATAGCTAACGCGATTACGGTGCCGATGTTTGGCGCACTTTCAGACAGGTGGGGACGACGCCCGGTTTACATTACCGGCGCACTGCTGGCGGTTGTATGGTCATTTCTGTTCTTTGTGCTGCTTGATAGCGCGCATCCGGTGTTGATCGTGCTGGCAGTGATTGGCGGTTTGCTGATCCATGCGATGATGTACGGGCCGCAGGCCGCGTTTGTCACTGAACAGTTTCCGGGACATGTGCGTTACGCGGGTTCATCCCTGGCCTATACCCTGGCGGGCATTGTCGGCGGGGGCTTTGCGCCCCTGATCATCACCACGTTATTTAAAGAAATGGGCAGCACGCTGTGGGTCTCTTTGTACGTCAGTCTGGCACTGGCGATTACGCTATTCGCGTTGTGGAAAGCCAGAGAAACTGCTCATCGTCAGGATTAAGATTGTCAGGGCGAAGGATTGCCCTTGTCCCGGCTATCGCTGAAAGCGATGCTGCGCATAATGTTCACCCGCGGGCTTGTTCATGCCGGGATGTGCAGCATCAGTAACAACAGAGGATAAGCTCAGACTTACCCCGGTTCTGCTTCAGAGAGACAAGTGTGCCGCGTTACGCTTTTAGCGAGGCGAGATAGAGCGCTTCCACTTCCGCCCGCGCCCAGGGGGTGCGTCGCAGAAACTTCAGGCTAGATTTCACGCTGGGATCGTTTTTAAAGCAGTTGATGTTGACCCGATTTCCCAGTTCCGCCCAGCCATACTTCGCGACTAAATGGTTGATCTGCATCTCCAGGGTGACGCCGTGCAGAGGATCTTTTGAGGTGTGCGCGTTCATTATCTTTTCGCCTGATTCAGTCAATGGCGCACATCCTGACAACGGTAAAGCGGATGTGCAAGGGCTGAGGATGAAAAAGGTCTGTCACACCGTGCTATCGCCCTTTTTCTGTGTTCGCGCTAACGTGACGGGCAGAAGCGTGCGCAGCCGGGCAGCGATTGTGCTAATCATAAGCGACCCATGATTGAGTGAGGATCGCCTGCCATGTCCGCTTCCGATACTGATCTGCTCAGCTCCCCCCGCCGCAAACGTGCCCTGATTGCCGGTTCGGTCGGAAATTTCATTGAATGGTATGAGTTTGCCGTTTATGGCTTTCTGGCTACCCTGATTGCGGAGAACTTCTTCCGGCTTCAGGGCGAATCCGCGCTGACCGGTATCCTGCTGACCTACGCCTCTTTTGCCATCACCTTTTTCTTCCGTCCACTTGGCGCCGTACTGTTTGGCCGGATGGGCGACAGGATTGGGCGCAAGCCCACCCTGATTTTTGTGCTGATCATGATGACGCTGGCCACCGCGGCTATCGGCCTGGTGCCGACCTATGCCCAGCTGGGCGTGCTGGCTCCCCTGATCGTTACCGGGCTGCGTATTCTGCAGGGGCTGTTTGCCGGAGGCGAGTATGGCGGGGCGGTGTCGCTGATGACCGAATTTGCTCCGCCCGGCAGGCGTGGCCTGTATGGTGCCTGGCAATCCTTTACCGTTGCGCTGGGATTGCTGGCGGGTGCAGCGATCGTTGCGCTGCTTTCGCGGCTGCTGACGCCGGAAGAGATGCTGAGTTGGGGATGGCGGATTCCGTTCTTTATTGCCCTGCCGCTGGGGGGCATCGCGCTCTGGCTGCGGGCTGGCATGGAGGAGACCCCGGCGTTTATCCGGCAGCAGGCGCAGCCCCGCGAAAAAGTGACCGCCAGCCTGAGTGACACCCTGAAAACGATTCTGCTCGGCATCTGCCGGCTGATGGTGTGGTCGGCGGCCGGGTACACCTGGCTGGTGATCATGCCGACCTACCTGCAGGCCTCACTGCACACCGGCTTTAATGAGGCGCTGCTGATTGCGGTGATTTCGAACCTCGGTTTTGCCGTCACGATTATTCCGGCGGGAATGCTGAGCGACAGGATAGGCCGCCGGACGGTGATGGTCTCGGCGGCGATCCTGCTGCTGGTGCTCTCTCTGCCGTTGCTCAACCTGTTGCAGGCTGAGAACACCGCAACCGGGCTGAAAGGGCTGGTGGTCTTTATCGCAGGGGGTGTGGTGGGCCTGCTGGCCGGGCCGGGACCGGCGATGCTGTCAGAGATGTTTCCGACGCGGGTGCGCTACACCGGTCTGGGCCTGGCCTATTCACTCTCTAACGCGCTCTTCTCCGGCTGTGCCGGTCTGATCATCACCGGGCTGATTAAAGAGACGGGCAATCCCGATATTCCCGCCTGGTATGTCATGGCGACCGCACTGGTCAGTATTGTGGCGCTGATGACGCTGAACAAAGACGATCATGAGCGAGCGCTGGATGAGGGGTGACCGCAGGCTCAGCGCCCGGAGGGGGCATTCAGGCTGAAAATCTGATCGCGGTTGTGAACCTTGGTCCCGTGACTATCGGCGATCAGGATGATGGCGGCCATCGCTAACGCCAGAAGGAGGATGAAAATTTTACGCATGATAGTAAATGTATATTCCTGACAGTTCAGTGAGGTCTGATACCGGGGCCGTAACGGCTGGCCATCTCGGCTTTAATTACAACACCCATAGAGAGTGCCTGATGGCGGGATCGCATTCTTTGATCCTGATACTGAAATGGCCGGAAAGCGGGAAAAGAGGGAAACAGCGGCATAAAAAAAGGGCGCCTTAAGGCGCCCTTCAGAGTTTTAGCAGAACTGTTAAACCAGCTGCTGAGCCGTGGTTTCTACCAGCGTCAGCAGGATTTTAATGTCTTCCAGCGTCACGGTCGGGTTGAGCAGCGTCATCTTCAGACAGGTCACGCCATCGTGCTCGGTCACGCCGACGTTAGCGCGGCCCGACTCCAGCAGGGCATCCCCGATACGCTGGTTCAGCAGCGCGATATCCGCGTCGCTGAGGTGCGCCAGATGCGCCGGACGGTAGCGGAACAGCACGCTCGCCAGCTGCGGCTTCATTACCAGCTCCAGCGCCGGCTGCGCATCCACATACGCTGCAACGTCCTGTGCCAGCGTCACACCGTGGTCGATGATGGCGGCATACTGTTTCTGACCCAGGGCTTCCAGACCCATCCACAGTTTCAGTGCATCAAAACGGCGGGTGGTCTGCAGGGATTTCGACACCAGATTCGGTACGCCCTGCGCTTCGTCAAACTCAGAGTTCAGATACGCAGCCTGGTAACGCATCAGCTCGTAGTGACGTGCTTCCTTCAGCAGGAAAGCGCCACAGCTGATGGTCTGGAAGAACTGCTTGTGGAAGTCCAGCGTAATGGAGTCCACCAGCTCAATGCCGTCCAGATAGTCGCGATACAGCTCGGAGAGCAGCAGTGCACCGCCCCACGCCGCATCCACGTGAACCCAGATGTTCTCTTCAGCCGCCAGCGTGGCAATTTCACGCAGCGGATCGATCGCACCGGCATCGGTGGTGCCTGCGGTGGCAACAATCGCCAGAATATGCTCGCCGTTGGCTTTAGCTGCGGCCAGCTTGCGACGCAGGTCATCCATATCCATGCGGGCAAAGCTATCGGTTTTCACCTGCGTGACGGACTGATAACCCAGACCCAGCAGCGCCATGTTCTTCTGAACGGAGAAGTGCGCATTTTCTGAACAGAAGACTTTCATCTTCTTCAGGTCACCGGTTAAGCCATCCTGCTGAACAGAATGACCCTGACGGGCATACCACGCGTCGCGCGCCAGCATCAGGCCCATCAGGTTGCTCTGGGTGCCGCCGCTGGTGAAGACACCGGCATCGCCCGGCTGATAACCCACCTGAGTACGCAGCCATTCGATCAGCTTCATCTCAATCAGGGTTGCAGAGGGCGCCTGATCCCAGGAGTCCATACTCTGGTTGGTGGCGTTGATCAGCACTTCCGCCGCCTGGCTGATCACCAGGCTAGGGCAGTGCAGGTGCGCCACACACTGTGGGTGATGCACCGACAGGCTGTCTTTCAGGAAGTACTCAATGGCACGTTCAATCGCAGCCTGGTTGCCCAGGCCGTCAGGATTGAAGTCCAGCGTAATACGCTCGCGCAGCTCTGCGACGGTTTTTCCCTGATACATCTCAGGTTGTTCCAGCCACTTAACGACCGCCGCGCTACTCTGGGCGATCGCCTGCTGGTAGGCCTCGGTACTCTGAGATGAGGCCGCCAGGATTGGGTTTAACCGGGACATTGCATTCACTCCACTTATACTGGTTTCACGCCAGCTGACAGCAGGGCGTTTTCAAATTTATCCATAAACACGTCAAGTTCAGCATCGGTGATCAGCAGGGAAGGCAGCAGGCGCAATACGCTACCGTGACGTCCGCCGCGCTCCAGGATCAGGCCGTTCTCGAAACATTTCTTCTGTACCAGCGCTGAGAGCTCGCCGTCAGCCGGGAAGCTGCCCATGTGATCAGCGGCTTCGTCAGGTTTCACCAGCTCGATACCGATCATCAGACCCAGGCCACGGACGTTGCCAATTACCGGGTAGCGCTGCTGCAGTTCGTTCAGTTTGCCTTTCAGCAGTTCGCCCTGTGCCGCGACTTTATCTGCGATGTTGTTCTCTTTCAGCAGTTTCAGCGTGGTCAGGCCGGTTGCCATCGCCAGCTGGTTTCCGCGGAAGGTGCCGGTGTGATGACCCGGTGACCAGGCATCGAACTCTTTCTTAATGCCCAGCACGGCCAGTGGCAGACCGCCACCCACAGCTTTGGACATCACGATGATGTCTGGCTCAATACCCGCGTGCTCGAAGGCGAAGAATTTACCGGTACGGGCAAAGCCTGCCTGAACTTCGTCGAGGATCAGCAGGATGCCGTGCTCCTGGGTGACTTTACGGATGCGCTGCAGCCATTCCGCCGGAGCCGGGTTCACGCCGCCTTCACCCTGAACGGCTTCCAGAATGACCGCCGCAGGTTTACGTACACCGCTCTCAACGTCGTTGATCAGGTTTTCGAAATAGTAGGTCAGCGCTTTCACGCCCGCTTCGCCGCCAATGCCCAGCGGGCAGCGGTAGAGGTGCGGATAAGGCATGAACTGAACTTCCGGCATCATGCCGTCAACGGCTTCTTTCGGTGACAGGTTACCGGTCACTGACAGCGCGCCATGGGTCATACCGTGGTAGGCACCGGAGAAGCTGATAACACCTGAACGGCCGGTGTGCTTTTTCGCCAGCTTCAGCGCCGCTTCCACGGCGTCGGCGCCGGACGGGCCGGTAAACTGCAGGCAGTAATCCTTGCCCTGGCCTGGTAACAGGGAGAGCAGGTACTCAGAAAACGCGTCTTTTAACGGCGTGGTTAAATCCAGAGTATGTAACGGCAAGCCGCTGGTAATGACATTTTGAATGCTCTGCAGAACGTCTGGGTGGTTATGGCCCAATGCCAGCGTTCCGGCACCCGCAAGACAATCAAGATACTGATTGTTCTCGACGTCGGTGATCCAGACACCCTGTGCTTTCGCAATCGCGAACGGCAATTTGCGCGGATAACTTCGAACGTTAGATTCAAATTCGGCCTGACGGGCTAAATAGGTCTCATTGGTTGCGTTTAATGTCTGTGCATTCGAACTGTCAATACGGACTTTATCCGTCATCATATCTCTCCTACAACCGCGACGGGAGTAACGTCTCAGTTGAATAAATGAATTAAAAAAGTCATGGGTATGTTTAAAGCGCGGCCAATATAGGGGTTTTTAAGGTCCGACTCAATGATTAATTTGATCAGAAAAAAAGTACTTCTTTGCTATAGTTATCAACCAGTTGTTGAGTTTGTGACCGCATGCTTTACTGCCGCTTCGCTAATGGTTAAATAATAAATGGCGAAAAAACACCGGCTTACAGCTCACAGCCTGTGCTAAGTCAATGATAATAATCTGTGTAAACAGCTGTTTCGGAGCCGAAACGCTATCAAAAAGGGCACTTTTCAGACAGAAAAAGCATAAGTCAGTTTAATTAGCGAAGCTGCATATATCCCGCTATAGATGTAATGACCAATTAAAATAATAAACCTTTTTTTAACATTTAATTAAAAACGTCCCGTTGCAGTTGGGTCAGTGCGCGGTTTATTCGCTTTATCCCAGCACACAATCTATAAACTGGTTTAAATCCGCCAGCGCTTCACGCGCCTTCGCTTCTGAGGGATTAACCGTCAGTAAGTCGGCATAACCGTTAAGCATGGCGCTGATCTGCCTGGCGGTGCGGGCGATATCGGCGCAGCGCAGTGTCCCGTCAGTGACGCCGTCACGGATAATCGTCTCCATCAGTTCCTGCCACTCTGCCGTCATCGTCTCTGCCAGCCCGGCATAGGGCTGATAGTGTGCTGCACTCTGCCAGAAGGAGGCATAAAGCTGCCAGGTGGCATCCGGTGCGGCGGGCAGATGGCTTTCAAAGAGGCGCAGCAGTTTCTGACGCGGCATGAGGCCGGACAGGGAATCTGCGAAGGCTTCATAATCCTGCCGCATGAAGCGCTCCAGTGCGGCCAGACAGAGGCTCTGCCAGTTACTGAAGTAGTGATAAATGTGGCTGCGTGAAATGCCCACCGACTCGGTCAGCTCGCGGGTGGTGACCTTTTCTATCCCTTTCTCAATAAATAATGCTATCGCGGCATCCAGGATTTTTGTCTTCAGTGCTTCTGCTGACGCTTTCATCATGACTCTCACATTGACTTTGAGCAAATGCTCAAATAGACTCTTTTTCATACTTGAGCAACCGCTCAAGGATAACACTATCAGAAACAGAAACGATGTCTTCCTCTAAACTTATCTTTCCCGTTACGGCTCCCCGCAGCGCTATTCTGACACTGAAAGCGCTCGGCCGTCGCCATCGCCGCAAGCTCTTCTTTACGCTGCTGCTGGTGGTCGCGGAAAATGTCATGTATCTGCTTTATCCGCTGCTGGCGGGCTTTGCTATCAATGCCATCCTCTCCGGCAGAACCTGGCAGGCGATACTCTATGCGGCGATGGTGTTTACTATGTGGGCGATTGGCGCAGCCCGGCGCAGCGTCGACACCCACACCTTTGCCCGCATCTATGCGGAGCTGGCGGTGCCAGTGATTGTGGCGCAGCGCAGCGAAAATCAGAGCGCGTCGACGATTGCGGCAAGGGTGGCGTTATCACGCGAGTTTGTCGATTTCTTTGAGAAGCATCTGCCGTTGCTGATTACCTCGCTGGCGTCGATGACCGGGGCGGCGGTGATGCTGCTGGCCATTGAGTTCTGGACTGGCGCAGGGTGCCTGGCGATCCTGCTGTTTTTCGCCTGTTTTCTGCCAGGCTTTAACCGCAAAAATGATGCGTTGTTTAATCGACTTAACAACCGGCTGGAGAAAGAGGTGAATTTCGTTACCCATGCGAACGCCGCTTCACTCAGCCGTCATTATGGGGTTTTAGCCAGCCTGCGTATCCGTCTCTCTAATCGGGAAGCCTGCGGTTATCTGGCCATCGGCAGCATGGCCGCGCTGCTGTTTGCTGGCACCATCGCGTTAATGGCGGGCCGGGGTGGCACCAGCGCGGGTCACATCTATTCGGTGATGACCTATATGTGGATGTTTGCCATGAGCCTCGATGATGGCCCTCAGCTGCTGGAGAAGTATTCCCAGCTGAAAGACATCGGCCGTCGGGTGAATACCGGCATGCCATAGTCGCCTGTGCGGATGGAATGTGCGCCAGATCACAAAATGGGTTGCCATAGGCGGCCTGACTTTTTATAGTCTGGCCGCTTCATCCGGACGGAACACGCTCTGCTTCCTTCCTCCGGCTCACTTCAGTTTTTCAGCTCAGGCCATTGGGAATCCATTTTGTTAAGAAAAGATCATAAAACCGACGATGCCGGTTTTGTCCGCTGGGCATTGCTGGCCCTTGCACTGGGCGGCTTCGGCATCGGAACCGGCGAATTCATCATGATGGGCCTGCTGCCGGACGTGTCGCGCTCGCTCGCCATCACCGAACCGCAGGCGGGCAACGCTATCGCCAGTTATGCGCTGGGGGTGGTGGTTGGCGCGCCATTTATTGCGGTGCTGGCGGCGCGGATGGCGCGTAAATCGCTGCTGCTCATCCTGATGGCACTGTTCAGTATCGGCAACGTCGCCAGCGCGATGGCCGACAGTTATCACGGCCTGATCGTGGCACGTTTTCTGACCGGCCTGCCGCACGGCGCTTACTTTGGAGTGGCCTCACTGGTCGCGGCGTCACTGGTGTCGCCGGCGCGACGGGGGCGTGCGCTGGCCTCGCTGATGCTGGGACTGACGGTGGCCACGCTGATCGGGGTGCCGCTCGGCTCCTGGATAGGTCAGCTGTTCAGCTGGCACGTGGTCTTCACCTTTGTCGGCGCGATTGGTCTGCTGACCTGTCTGCTGATTGGCCGCTATGTGCCTTATACACCTGGCGATACAGAGGCTCATCCGCTGCGTGAACTGGGTGCGCTGAAAAACGCGCAGGTGCTGCTGACTCTGCTGGTGGGCGCCGTCGGTTTTGGCGGCATGTTTGCGATCTTCAGCTATATCGCGCCGACGCTGATCAATATTGCGGGTATCTCTCCCTCGCTGATCCCGTGGGCGATGGTGGCGTTCGGGCTGGGGATGATCATCGGTAATCTGGTCGGTGGCCGTCTGGCGGACGGGCCGGTGCTGAACATTATCGGCTGGACACTGCTCTGGAACGTGCTGGTGATGCTGGCCTTCCCGGTGCTGGTCCAGCATGTGGCAACCGGCCTGCTGGCGACCTTCCTGATCGGTACCTGTTCAGTGCTGCTGCCATCACTGCAGATCCGCCTGATGGATGTTGCCAATGAGTCACAGACCCTGGCAGCCGCGATGAACCATTCGGCGCTGAATATCGCCAATGCGATGGGCGCCTATCTCGGTGGCCTGACGGTGTCGCTGGGTTATGGCTGGCTGTCAACGGCGTGGGTTGGCGTGGCGCTGGGGGTCGGCGGCCTGATGGTCTTTGTGATGACGGCGCGGCATGCCGCCCGCCAGCAGGCTGAACTGGCCTGATAGCCGCCGGGCAGGGCGCAGCGGCAGCCGGGGTTGTCGCTGCGTGGGGCTGGCTGAGACCCGAGGGAAACGGGGTGCAGCCAGCCTCAGAACCGGGTTGCGGCTTTAAAGATTCAGCGTTCGTTATCTTTTCCGCAATCCCGGAAATAAAAAAGGCCAGACAAATCAGTAAAGATGCCTGGCCGTCTGGATGTTAAAATTAAATTAAAATAATGTTTGCTAATGTCGGTCAGGCATGACTTAATAGCGTCATCGGTTTGGAACACAGACCTTATCAAAGCAGTTTTAGTCAAGCAGTCCTCAGTGCAAGCGATATCTCAAGATACCCCTTCTTCGTGAGTCTCCTCCTAAAATCCTGGTAAGTTTATTTCTGGAAGACAGGCCATCTCTGCCACCTTGTGGCTCATTATTAAGGAAGTATCGATGTCGAATAAAATGACTGGTTTAGTAAAATGGTTTGATGCGGGCAAAGGTTTTGGTTTTATCTCCCCGCAGGATGGCAGCAAAGATGTATTTGTTCATTTCTCTGCCATTCAGAGCAACGATTATAAAACCCTTGATGAAGGTCAGCAGGTCGAATTCACCATTGAAAACGGCGCGAAAGGCCCATCAGCGGCAAACGTTGTCCCGATGTAACGTCTGATGATCAATGCGGCTTACGATAGCGATGACGGCAACAGCCTGAGCAGTTAAGCGAGCATTGATGATTGAAAAAACCCGCCCTGTGCGGGTTTTTTGCGTTCTGATGCCTGCCACTAAGCCATTCCCTCCTGACAGCGGATCAGCCGCTGACCTCTTCATGCCGTTAAACGGTGAGAAAAAAAGATAAAATGCCGTCAGCAGGCTTATCGCGGCAGATAGCCGTTTATGGCTGTGCGACTATAGAGGCAAAGAACTTCTCCTGCTGACGTTTACCACCCGGAAGGTTATCTGCTCTATGAACGCCTCTGCTGGCATCGCAATGAAGGTCATGGCTGCGCTGAGCTCCACGCTGATGCTGGCCTGTGTAAAACAACTGGATGGGGCGATACCGGTTGGCGAAGTGATCTTTTTTCGCTCGCTGCTGGCGCTGGTGCCGCTGCTCATCTGGCTGCGTATCCAGGGCAGCGTGCTGGACGGCATCCGCACCCGTAACATTCGCGGCCACGTTGTGCGCGGGCTGGCGGGGACCGGTGGGCTCTATTTCAGCTATCTTTCGCTGCTTTATATCTCACTGACGGATGCCACCGCGATCAACTATGCCGCGCCGCTGTTTACCGTGCTGCTGGCGGCACTGCTGCTGCGTGAAAAAGTCCGTCATCACCGCTGGGTTGCCGTCTTTATGGGATTCACCGGCATTCTGGTCATGTTCTCCGGGCATCTCTCGCTGACGCAGCAGGGCAGCTTCTCGCTCTCCGCGTCGGCCGGGATCCTGCTGGCGTTAATGGCCGCATTCTGCACCGCCTGTGCGCTGGTTCAGATCCGCTTTCTTAACGGCAAAGAGAAACCGGGCGCTATTGCTTTCTGGTTCGCCATCACCACCGCCTTAACGTCGCTGGTTACGCTGCCTGCCGGATGGAAGGTGCCGCAGGGCAATCAACTGGCGTTGCTGGTGGGCTGCGGGTTGCTGGGCGGCATCACCCAGATTCTGATGACGCTGAGTCTGCGCTACGCCGAGGCCTCACTACTGGCCCCGTTTGACTACACCACCCTGATCTGGTCGGTGGCGGTGGGCTATCTGCTGCTGGGCAACCTGCCGGACTCTGCCACCGTGGTCGGTGCGATTCTGGTGGTAACAGGGGGTCTCTACGCCGTGCTCTATGAGCGTTATCGTTTCCGCAAAACGCAGATGGCGAATGTCAGCTCATGATCTGCAGCGTCCGGCGCGTGTGTAAAGCGCGTAATGATAACGCAGCGTTAATAATTTGTGATCCCGGCGAGAGAAGCTCATTTTGTAATCGATTACTTTTACACTCAGACAAGGTAATCGATGACTCACGGGTGAGGTTCCTATGATTGCAACGGTGCAGGAGAGTGCAGGCCAGCGGGTGCAGCATAAGCTGCTGGTTCCGCGCCTCTCTCTGATGATGTTTATGCAGTTCTTTATCTGGGGCAGCTGGTCGGTGACGCTGGGCCTGGTCATGACCCGCCACAACATGCCGTTGCTGATCGGGGATGCCTTCTCTGCCGGGCCTATCGCCTCGATTCTGTCGCCGTTTGTGCTCGGCATGCTGGTGGATCGCTTTTTCCCTTCCCAGAAGGTGATGGCGGTGATGAATCTGGCCGGTGCGATGATTCTCTGGTTTGTGCCACAGGCGCTTATGGCAGAGAACGGAGCGCTGCTGATCGCGCTCTTATTTGGCTACACGCTCTGCTTTATGCCGACGCTGGCGCTCGCAAACAACATCGCTTTTCACAGCCTCGCCAGCAGTGAGAAGAGTTTTCCCATCGTCAGGGTTTTCGGCACTATCGGCTGGATTGCGGCGGGGATCTTTATTGGCGTGGCCGCCATTGCCGACAGTGTGGCCGTGTTCCAGCTGGCCGCACTCTGTTCCGTGCTGCTCGCTCTTTACAGCCTGACGCTGCCGCACACGCCAGCGCCCGCTAAAGGTCTGCCGGTGAAAGTCCGCGATCTCTTCTGCGCGGATGCCTTTGCCCTGCTTAAACAGCGTCATTTCTTTGTCTTCGCGCTGTGCGCCACCCTGATCTCGATTCCGCTGGGCACCTACTACGCCTTCACCGCCTCCTGGCTGGCGGATGCCGGTGTCCGCAACGTCAGCACACTGATGTCACTGGGCCAGATGTCTGAAATTCTCTTCATGCTGATCATCCCGCTGCTGTTTCGCCGCCTCGGCGTGAAGGCGATGCTGCTGATTGGCATGTCAGCGTGGTTTGTGCGTTATGCCCTGTTTGCACTGGGCATGAGTGATGAGACGCGCACCCTGATCTACCTCGGCATTCTGCTGCATGGCGTCTGCTACGACTTCTTTTTTGTGGTGGGATTTATCTACACCGATCGCATCGCCGGTGAAAAGGTCAAGGGACAGGCGCAGAGCATGGTGGTGATGTTCACCTATGGCATCGGCATGCTGCTGGGTTCGCAAATCTCCGGCGCGCTCTACAACCATCTGGTTGCGGGTCAGGTGAGTGCGCAGAACTGGGCGCTGTTCTGGTGGATTCCTGCGGGCGCCGCCGCGCTGATCGCGATTATTTTCTTCTTCTCTTTCCGTTTCCGTGAATAAGCGCTGGCGGCGCGCAGGAGCGACAGATGAAAACAGTTAAAGGGCCGGGACTCTTCCTGTCACAGTTCATTACCTCTCAGCCTCCGTTCAACTCGCTGGCCGGGCTGGCGGAATGGGCGGCGGGACTGGGATACCGGGCGCTGCAGATCCCCTGCCATCAGCCCGCCATTTTTGACCTCGAACAGGCGGCGGTGAGCCAGACTTACTGTGATGACGTGCGGGGGGTGCTGGCCGATTCTGGCCTCGAAATCAGCGAACTGTCGACGCATCTCGAAGGGCAGCTGATTGCCGTCAATCCCGTCTTCGATAGCGCTTTCGATAATTTTGCACCGGCAACGCTGCGTGGCGATCCTGCCAGGCGCACGGAGTGGGCGATGACCACACTCAGACGTGCCGCAGCCGCGTCGGAAAGGCTCGGCCTGCGCGCTCACGCCACCTTCTCCGGCTCGCTTGCCTGGCCCTGGTTCTATCCCTGGCCGCCCCACAATGCCGCGCTGTTTGCAGAAGCCTTTGCCGAACTGGCGCGCCGCTGGTTGCCGCTGCTGGACGTTTTTGACCAGCACGGTGTTGATCTCTGTTATGAGATCCATCCCGGCGAAGATCTGCATGACGGTGTCACGTTTGAACGTTTTCTGGCTGAGGTCAATCATCATCCCCGCTGCAATATCCTGTTCGATCCCAGCCATCTTCACCTGCAACACATCGATTATCTGCAGTTCATCGACCACTACCATTCACGCATCAAAGCCTTTCACGTCAAGGACGCGGAGTATCAGATTAACGGGCGTAGCGGGGTCTATGGCGGCTATCAGCCCTGGCTGACGCGCGCCGGGCGTTTTCGCTCGCCAGGCGACGGCCAGATAGACTTCGGCGGCATCTTCAGTAAGCTGGCGCAGTATGACTATGACGGCTGGGCGGTACTGGAGTGGGAGTGTTGCCTGAAGGCGGGTGAGACGGGCGCGCGGGAAGGTGCGGCGTTTATCCAGCGTCATATTATTCCGGTGGCCGATCGCGCCTTTGATGATTTTGCCGCGTCCGGTGAAAACCGCCCGTCAGTGCGTCAGCAGCTGGGGCTGGATCGCGACGCGTGAAGGGCGCGGATAACCGGAACCGCACAGGATTAAAACAGGGAGCGCTATGTCTGTTCAGAAAATCGCCCGGATGGCCGGGGTGTCCGTCGCCACGGTTTCCAGAGTGCTGAATAACAGCGACCGGGTTAAACCGGCCAACCGGGAGAAAGTGCTGGCGGCGATAGAAGAGAGCCGCTATCAGCCCAATCTGCTGGCGCGACAGCTGCGCACCGCCCGCAGCTCGATGATTCTGGTGCTGGTCTCCGATATCTCTAACCCCTTCTGCGCTGAAGTGGTGAAAGGCATTGAGGCGCAGGCGGAGCAACAGGGGTATCGCATTCTGCTCTGTAATTCGGGGGCCGATATCGCCCGATCGCGTTCCAGTCTGCAACTGCTTTCCGGCAAGATGGTGGATGGCATCATCACCATGGACGCTTTCAGTAAGCTGCCGGAGCTGAGTCAGCTGATTGGCGCGGCACCCTGGGTGCAGTGCGCCGAACACGATGATGAGGGGCGGGTCTCCTGCGTCGGCATTGACGATCAGCGTGCCGCGCAGGCTGTGGTGCGACATCTGGCCGCCCAGGGACGCCAGCGTATTGCGCTGATCAATCATGATCTGAGCTACAAATATGCCCGGCTGCGGCAGCAGGGCTACCTCCGGCAACTGGAAGAGGAGCAGCGGGAATGGCAGACCATCATCTGCGCCAGCGCGTTGAGTTTCAGCGCCGGTAAAGCGGCGATGCTTGCGCTGCTGGCCGGGGAGACGCGGCCCGATGCGGTGTTTGCCGTGTCTGACACGCTGGCGGCAGGGGCGATGGCGGCGATCCAGCAGGCGGGCCTGCGGATCCCGCAGGATATTGCCGTAGTGGGGTTCGATGGCAGCGACCTGGCGGAGATGGTGTCACCCCCGTTAACGACCCTGGCACAGCCTTCAGGCGTGATGGGGCGCCGGGCCTGCGAGCTGCTGCTGCAAAAAATCGCTCAGCCCGATGTGCCGCCGCAGCGGGTAGTGATGCCGGCTGAGCTGGTGGTGCGGGCCAGTGGTTAAAGATGCGGATTCCGGCACAATGACGGGAGGTTAAGCGACAGCGGGGGACAATCCGGCATGAACCGGCTGCCGCTGGCAAGGCGCGCAGGCGGGTGAAAAGGGCGCAGTTGCGGCTGCGCCCTGTGTGGGTCAGCGTGCGTTCAGGAAGGCCAGCAGATCCTGATTCAGCTGATCCTGATGCGTCACCGCAAAACCGTGTGGCGCATTGTCATAAACCTTCAGTTCCGCCCCCTCAATCATCTCCGCCGCCACTTTGCCGGTAGACTCAAACGGAACGACCTGATCGTTGCTGCCATGAATCACCAGCGTCGGCACCTTCACCTTCGCCACGTCTGCACGGAAATCGGTTTCGGCAAAAGCCGTCACGCAATCCACGGTGCTTTTCAGCGAGGCCAGCAGGGCAATGTTCAGCGTCTGCGTCAGAACGCCCTCGGAAACGGTCTGCCCGGCGTTGGTGCCATAGAAGGGGGTGGCAAACTCTTTAATAAACTGGGCGCGATCCTTAAGCAGGCCGTCGCGGATACCTTCAAAGACCGACATATCCACCCCCTGCGGATAGTCTGCCGTTTTACCAAAGATGGGTGTGACTGCACCCAGCAGCACCAGCGCCGCCACGCGATCGCTGCCATACTGGCCGATGTAGCGCGTCACGTCGCCGCCACCCATAGAAAAACCGACCAGCGTCACCTGCTGCAGATCCAGATGGGTGATGAGATCGTTGATATCTGAGGCAAAGGTGTCGTAATTATTGCCGTTCCAGGGTTGATCGGAGCGACCAAAACCGCGGCGGTCAAAGGCAATCACGCGATAACCGCGCCCGGCCAGGAAGTTCATCTGGCTATCCCACATATCCGCGTCCAGCGGCCAGCCGTGACTGAATAAAACAGGCTTACCGGTGCCCCAGTCCTTAAAATAGATTTGCGTGCCGTCGGTTGCTTTAAAGGTGCTCATGATATTGCCCTCTGTCTGACGTGATGGATGATATGTCGGTGATGCGCCCGTTAAACCGGGGCCACCAGATAGCGAACTTCAGGGGCGGTTTCACCCTGATGAAAGGCGAAAACCCGCCGCTCAATCTTTTTATCGTTCATGGTGTAGCGCGCCTTCTGCCGCAGATGTTCGACCCAGGAGCCCACCACAAACGTTTCCACGAAAATGCCGGGCTGCAGAATATCTTCATAAAGAGACCAGCTGATGGCGCCGCCGCGACGCCTCACCCGCCGCATATCCTGCATGCAGATCGTAAAGGCGTGTACATCATCAAGCGTAACCCGATATTCGTAATTCACCATCACCGGTCCGCGTTCATGGCGGATATCCAGTGCGGGGGGTGTGACGCCATCCCCGATTATGTCGAGATTGAGATCGGGGTCCTGATCGAGCCGCCAGCGCCAGACGGTCGCGCTGGCGATGACCATCCCTGCCGCGGCGATGCAGAGTGACAGTGGAATGCTGAAGCGGGAGGCGAGCTGTCCCCAGATTGCGCTGCCTGCGGTCATGGAACCGAAGAAGAGCGTCAGATAGACCGCCAGCGCACGCGCTTTCACCCACTTCGCGGCACTGCGCTGTGCGCCGAGATTCAGCGTCGACAGCACCGTAATCCAGGCCAGCCCGGTGAAAAACTCACACGCATTCAGCAGCCAGAAGTGGCGCACAAAGGCGAGTGCCAGCAGGGTCAGGGCGAAGATCAGGCTGGCGATGACCATCAGGCGATCGGAACTGAAATGACGCCGCAGACGCGGCAGCAGCACCGCGCCGGTAATCGCGCCGACACCGATGCAGGCCAGCATAATGCCGTAGCCGCCGGGGCCAAGGCCGAGTTCACGCCGCGCCACCAGCGGCAGCAGCGCCCAGCCCGCACTGCCAAACAGAAAGAATGCCAGGGTGCGAACCAGGACGTTTCGCAACACCGGTGCAGCGTGAACATAACGCAGACCGGCGCGCACCGCCGAAAAGAAGTGCTCAGGGGGCAGACGCTGAATGGCCGGCTCCGCTTTCCAGCGCCAGAGCACCCAGGTCACACCCAGCACCGACAGCGCATTGAGCAGAAAGACCATCCACGGGCCGGTAAACGACAGGATCAGGCCGCCCAGCGCCGGACCTATCGCGCGGCTGATATTGATACCCAGCGAGTTAAGGGCAATCGCGGCACCCAGCTCCTTTTTTGCGACCAGATCCGGCACGATTGCCTGGAAGGGGGGCGAACTCATGGCAGCCCCGGCGCTCAGTAAAAAGGCGGCGGCCAGCAGGTATTCCGGTGTCACCTGTCCGGTCCAGGCGAGCAGCGTCAGACCGGCGGCGGCAATAAATGTCCAGATCTGAGAAAAGAGCAGGTATTTACGACGGTCAATGATATCGGCCATGACGCCGGAAGGCAGCGCGAACAGAAACATCGGCAGGCTGCTGGCCGCCTGAACCAGCGCGACGGCCAGCGGGTCAGCACTCAGCGTCAGCATGCTCCAGTTGACCCCCACATCGTTCATCCATGACCCAATATTGGAAACCACGGTCGCAATCCAGAGCATGCGGAACACCGGCTGGCGCAGTGGCGCTAAGGGCGACACCTCGCCAGCGGGCTGTTCACCAGGCTGGGCCTGTTCAGACAGCTGAATATCCTTAGCCTGCGCCATGACGAACCTCCCGGGGTTTTGCCGCGCCCGGCCGCCAGTCGCCCGGCCCGGTCAGTGCCAGCGTGGTAAAGATGATCAGCAACAGCCAGCCGAACTGGCCCTCCGCCAGTGACCAGTCCGGATGCACCACCAGCATCGCGACCAGCAGAACCCCGATGATGGGCAGGCAGGCAATCCGACTCCCCCAGCCGAAGATAATGAGGATCGGGCAGATCACTTCCGCCAGAATGGCCGGCAGCAGGCTCATCATCGGGCCCAGCCCAAACGGGTCCTCGATACGCGTCAGTTCTTCGCTGAAATGCAGAATTTTCGGCACGCCATGCACCTGTAACAGCAGCAGGCTGCCGGTCAGGCGCAGGAAGAACAGCCCCGCATTAAGACGGGGCGAGTAAGCAGATACGTTCTTCATCATCAGAATGCAAAGCAGCTGCAGCCCAGCGCCCCCCAGAAGGCGTTATCCTCAGCGACCGGCACGCCGGCACCACGGGCAATTTCGTGCGAATGGCGATGGACACCGCACGGGCCACTGCAATGGTGCGCGGCAGGCATCATCCCGGCACGGCTCTGTGCCACCGGCGGCGCGCTGCGATAGTGGCCGGGAACCCTGACCACCGGCGACCACTCTGGCAGAACCGGAATGCCGGGCGGTGCCTCCGTGCTGAATGCACCGGCGGCATAGACGATATTGCCATCCACCACGGTCAGCACGGACTCGATGCCCTTGATCTCCTCTTCCGGCACGCTGAAGTAGTCTTTGCTCAGCACCGCCAGATCCGCCAGCTGTCCGACCTGGATCTGACCTTTTTTGCCCTGCTCACTGGAGAACCAGGCGCTGCCCTGGGTCCAGAGCATCAGCGCCGTGTCGCGGTCAAGGCGGGCATTGACGTCATACATCTGCATGCCGCCCACGGTGCGGCCGGAAACCAGCCAGTAGAGTGCGGTCCAGGGGTTGTAGCTGGCCACGCGGGTCGCATCGGTGCCGAGTCCGACCGGAACGCCGGTTTCCAGCATTTTCTGCACCGGCGGCGTATGGCGGGTCGCCTCGATGCCGTAACGCTCCGCAAAATATTCCCCCTGGAAGGCCATGCGGTGCTGCACGGCAATGCCGCCGCCCAGCGCTTTGATACGGTCGATATTTCGCTGCGTGATCGTCTCCGCGTGGTCGAAGAACCAGTGCAGCCCGTTGAACGGAATGTCACGGTCGACCTTCTCGAATACATCCAGCATCCGGCTAATCGATTCGTCATAGGTCGCATGCAGGCGGAAAGGCCAGCGATGTTCCACCAGATGACGCACCACGCGCTCCAGTTCATCCTCCATGCCGGGGGCCAGGTCGGGTCGCGGCTCCAGAAAGTCTTCAAAGTCGGCGGCTGAGAAGACCAGCATTTCACCTGCACCGTTGTGACGGAAATAGTCGCTGCCCTGACCTGGCGTCAGCATGTCAGTCCACTTTTCGAAGTCCTCCAGCTCATGGCCCGGACGCTGGGTAAAAAGGTTATAGGCGATGCGCACCGTCATCTGCTTTTTCTGATGCAGCTCTGCTATCACCTCGTAATCTTCGGGATAGTTCTGGAAGCCGCCGCCCGCATCAATGGCGCTGGTCAGTCCCAGGCGATTCAGCTCACGCATAAACTGTCGGGTTGAGTTGACCTGCTGCTCCAGTGGCAGCGTCGGGCCTTTCGCCAGCGTGGCGTAGAGGATCATGGCGTTGGGACGGGCGATCAGCAGGCCGGTAGGGTTACCGTTGCTGTCGCGCTGGATTTCTCCCCCCGGCGGGTTGGGCGTCTCCCTGGTGTAGCCGACCGCTTTCAGCGCGGCGCGGTTGAGCAGGGCGCGGTCATAGAGGTGCAGCAGGAAGACCGGTGTGTCGGGCGCGGCTTCATTGATCTCATCCAGCGTCGGCATGCGCCGCTCGGCAAACTGAAATTCCGTCCAGCCGCCCACGACCCGTACCCACTGAGGCGTCGGGGTTCGCAGCGCCTGATCTCTCAGCATCCTCAGCGCATCAGCGACAGAGGGAACGCCCTCCCAGCGCAGCTCAAGGTTGTAGTTCAGGCCACCGCGGATCAGGTGCAGGTGAGAGTCATTAAGACCAGGCACGGCGGTGTGACCTTTAAGATCGATCACCCGGGTGCCGTCGCAGTGAAACGCCATCGCGTCGGCAAGCGTCCCCACCGCAACGAATTTTCCGTCACGAATCGCAACGGCTTCTGCCACCGGATTGCTGCGGTCAACAGTATGAAATTTGCCATGGGTCAGTATCAGTTCAGCTTTACCCAGCGTAACCATAGATCCTCCTCAACGGGGTTGTCCGGCATCGCGCCGGACAGGAAGTGCCGCAGACAGGCGGCCTCGAATCAGGCGGATTATGGTGAGCGGGCTGAGGGCGCGTCTAGTTATACAGAGGGATACCTATACCTTCGTATAGTTATACGCAGAGATAATAGTTTGCCGTGACAGCTCACCCTAAACTGGGTTCAGACAGCCAGCAGCGGGGTGTTAACCCGGTACAGGCTGCTCCTTTTGCTCCGCGCCGGTTGGCGGAATTCCGTTACTTAACCTCTATGGGTGAACGCATGTCCAACGCTAAGCTTGAAGTCCTTACGCCACATAACAGCCAGATTATTTTTATCGACCAGCAGCCGCAGATGGCCTTTGGTGTGCAGTCCATTGACCGTCAGGTGCTGAAAAACAACACGGTCGCCCTGGCGAAGGCGGCGAAAGTCTTCAATATCCCCACCATCATCACGACGGTCGAAACGGAAAGTTTCTCCGGTCATACCTATCCGGAGCTGCTGGATGTATTCCCGGGACAGGATATTCTGGAGCGCAGCTCAATGAACTCCTGGGATGACCAGAAAGTGCGTGACGCGCTGGCGGCAAACGGAAAGAAAAAGGTGGTGGTGTCAGGCCTCTGGACGGAAGTGTGCAATAACAGCTTTGCGCTGTGCGCGATGCTGGAAGGGGATTACGAGATCTACATGGTGGCGGATGCTTCTGGCGGCACCACCAAAGAAGCGCACGACTACGCCATGCAACGCATGATTCAGGCGGGCGTGGTGCCGGTCACCTGGCAGCAGGTGATGCTGGAGTGGCAGCGTGACTGGGCCAACCGTGACACTTACGATGCGGTGATGAACATTGCCAAAGAACACTCGGGAGCCTACGGCATTGGTGTGGATTACGCCTATACCATGGTGCACAAAGCGCCATCCCGTCAGAAGAGTGAACACCGTACCCTGGCTCCGGTGCACGCACCCGTCCGCTAAGTCGCGTGCTGCTGACCGGTGCCCCTGTTCCGGTCAGCAGCGTGGCAAAACAGGAGTCCGGTGATGAATCCTTTTCTTCTTTCCCTGGCGGCAGGGAGTGTAATCGGTGTGCTTTATGGCCTGCTTAAGGTGCGTTCGCCCGCTCCGCCAGCGATTGCGCTGGTGGGACTGCTGGGGATGCTGCTGGGCGGGGCGCTGATTCATGCGATCCTGCCTGCTGAGCAGCCTGCCACTATTCAGCAGCAGAGTTTTGCGCGGCCTGTGACAGCCACAACGGGATAAGCCGATCATGTTGAAATCCTACATTATTTCTCTCGCGGTGGGTCTGCTGGCTGGGGTAATCTATGCCCTGATCAACGTCAATTCACCGGCACCGCCTGTCATGGCGCTGCTGGGACTCTTTGGCATGCTGGTGGGGGAGCAGCTGGTTCCGCTGGCGACGCGTCTGTGCCGCCGCCAGCCCGTCACGCTGAGGTGGTTTCGCCATGAATGTGTGCCAAAAATCAGTGGCACACCGCCGCCCGACGGCGATAAAACGCCCTAAGTCCTCGCCTGCCACAGGGTGAGGCGTTCCAGAGGATATCTGCATGACGCTGTCACAGCGTATTATCATTGTTGATGATGAACGCGCGGTCCGCAGTGGACTGAGCAATCTGTTGCATTCAGACGGCTACGCCACCCGATTATTTGAGTCCGGTGAGGCGCTGCTGAACGATGATGATGCGCTGGCCGGGGCGGCGATGCTGATTATTGATATCGGACTGAAGGGGATGTCCGGTTTTGAGCTGTTTACGCTTCTGAAACAGCGGCCCGGCCTGCCGCCGGTCATTTTTATCTCGGCCGATCAGGAAGAGACAACGCTCTGGTATGCCGTGGCACTGGGTGCCGTGACCTTTTTGCGCAAGCCCATTGATGTTGATACGCTGCTGACGCTGATCCGTTGTGCGTTATCTCAGGGAGAAGCGCGCTGATGAGCACTCTTTCACTCACTGTTCATGAGGGTGACGACGCGGGCACCACCCCTGACGAAACCGACACGCTGACCACGCTGGCGCAGGATGGCTGCCTGTGCTGGATAGCAGTTCACCGTCCTTCCGGCGACGCATTCATTATCGCGACGCCTCAAAGTGACGAGGTCACGTATCAGGCCACGCAGCGGCTTAAGAATGAACGGGCGCTGGCGGGATATCTTTCACCACGCTGGGCCATCACCGCCACAGGCTCCACCCGCTACCAGAATCGTTATGCGCTCGTTTATCCCGCCTTTCCCTTTCAGACCCTGGCGCACAGGCTGGCGCATCCTCCTGGCACCCTGGCGGATTTCCTCGAGGTGGCACTGCGACTCTGCGCCACGCTCAGTCAGGCGCATCATCAGGGCATCGTCCATGGGGATATCAAGCCAGACCATTTCTTCATCGGTGACGATGACCGCTTTCTGCTGGGTAATTTCGGGCTCGCCTCCCTGGCGGGGCAGTCGGCGGAGGGTCTGCGCGCCTCAGGCGGAACCCTGGCCTACATGTCACCTGAACACACCGGGCGGACACCCCATCCGGTCAGCACGCTCAGCGATCTCTATAGCCTGGGCGTGGTGCTCTATCAATACCTGACCGGCAGGCTTCCTTTTGGCTCTCCCTGTGCGGGTGAGGCGGAGTGGATCCACCATCACATTGCCACCGCTCCCCGGCCTGCCGATCAGGTCAGAGAGGCTGTGCCAGCCATTCTCTCTGCCATTCTGCTGCGCCTGCTGGCCAAATCACCCGCTGAGCGATACCAGACGGCTCAGGGCGTGATGGCTGACTTACGCCGCTGTCAGGCGACGCTGACAGCAGAGAACACCATCAAACCGTTCACGCCCGGCCTGCAGGAACCGTTTATCGCCGGGTTTCGCGCCATGGGTCTGTTTATGCAGCATCCGCAGGCGCATCAGTTGCTGAGAACGCTGGATGACGTCAGCCGCAGCGGTACGCAGCGCCTGGTCATGCTGAGCGGCGCGCCCGGTTCAGGTAAATCGGCCCTTATCGCCTCTGCTCTGCAAAACCTGCAGCGCGGACAGGTACTGCTGGCGGCCAGCAAGGCCGACCCGCTTTCGCCGATGGCCCCTTATGCCCCTCTCGCCTCCGCGCTGCGCAGCGTAACGCTTTACCTGTCAGGACTGTCCGCTCCGGAGGTCAGCCAATGGCGAATTCGCCTGCGGCAACGCCTGAGCGGCTATGCCGATCTGGCCATTGAACTGGTGCCGGAGCTGAAACAGCTGCTCAACCTACGGGCGGTGCAGCCGGTGGTGCGCCCTGCCCAGGAGGCCCGCGAGCAGTTCAATCTGATGGTTTCTGCGCTTATTGACGCTTTCGCCACGCCTGAGCGGCCGCTGGTGTTGCTGATTGATGATGTTCACTGGGCAGACAATGCCACGCTGCAATTGCTGGAGCATCTGGTCACCCGTAATGCCCATCTGCCCTGGATGCTGGTGCTGGCCTTCCGGGAGGGAGACGCGATGCCCTGTCCGATGGTGGCCGGATTTCTGCTGCGGATCAGAGCCTCCGCGGCGCGGGTGGTGGTGCTGACGCCCCAGCCGCTCAGCGTTAAAGGCATCGCCCGCTGGCTGGCTGACATGCTGCATTCCCGCCCCTGCGGCCATCGCGAACTGGCACAGATCCTCTATGAGAAAACCGGCGGCAATCCGCTTTCTGTTCAGACCTTCTTTCGGCAGGCGGTAGAGGATGGGGTGATTGCGGTGCGTCAGAGCCCGCTGAAGTGGCATTACGACCGCGCGCAGCTAATTGCGCGACAGTACACTGACAATGTCGCCGGTCTGGTCCTCGATCAGCTGGCGCAGCTCCCGGCGATCACCCGCCAGCTGCTGGGATCGCTGGCCTGTCTGGGTGCCAGTGGTGAACTCGCCCTGATCGCTCATATCAGCGCGCATCCTGTGACGCAAATTATCGAATGGCTTGAACCGGCCGTCAGCGGTCGCTTCATTACCCTGACGGGCGGGGAGTACGCCTTTACCCATGACCGGGTCCATCACGCGGCGTTTTTACTGCTCGATCTCCGCCAGCAACAGCATCTTCATCAGCAGGCCGCGGCCTGGCTGACAGCCGCCGCTGTTACCGCTGAAAGTCATGAGGCGCTCTTCAGAACGGTTTATCACGTGGACAGAATTGCTGAACTGCCGCTCTGCGCCACCGACTGCGAGCGTTATTATCCGCTCTGCCTGCGTGCCGCACAGGCGGCGAAACGCGCCGGGGACTATCTTTCAGCGTTGCGCTATCTGCGCACTGCGCAACGGCTGGGTCAGCAGGGCGTCAGCGGGCGTGATTTTATGCTGCGTATCGATGAGGCGGAGTGCGAGTTTTTACAGGGCAATCTCGCCAACGCGCAAATGCTCTGTAGCCAGTTGCTGAGCAAACCGGGCACGCTCAGTGAGAAATCGCTGGCAGCCTGTCTGGCTACCGAAATCCATATGCGGCAGTCTGACAACCATCTCGCGCTGGAAACCGCACTCGCCTGGCTGGCAGTTTCCGGCGTGCACTTCAGGCGTGACCCGGATGAGTCGGAGATTGACGCCGCCTGGCAGGCGCTCAGGGCGAGAATGGGCGACTCGCCGCATGCCGCCTTTTCCCGCCTGCCGCTGAACGAGAATCGTGACATTGAAGCGGTGCTCGATCTGATGGCCAGCACCATTTATGTCTCCGCCTACGACTGTCCGCAACTGCATCTGTTACTGGTCTGCCGTATGCTGGAGATGACGCTGGATCACGGCATGACCGGCGCTTCTGCGTTCAGCCTGGCCTGGCTGAGCATGCTGATTGGCGAACGCTATCAGGCGTGGCAGTTTGCCTATGCCTGTGGCCGGGTGGCCCGTGAACTGGTGGAGCAGCATGATTTTGCCCGCTATAAAGCGCGCACGATGCTGCCGCTGGATCAGGTCGGGATCTGGACACAGCCCATTGACGTTGCGGTGGAATCTGCCCGGGAGAGCTTCCGTGTTGCGGTGCAGCATGGCGATCGCTCCTTTGCCTGCCTTGCGCTGCGTCATCAGATTATGAACATGCTGACGCGTGGCGATCATCTTGAGTCGGTGCAGACCTCCATTGAGCGGGGCCTCGCCTTTACGCGTGAAACGCATTATCCCGACGTCGAAAACGTGCTGGTGATGCAGAAGCACCTGGTGGTGCAGTTGCGTGACCGCAATGGGTTCAGGGACGGGGATCGCGCCGATTCTCTGCCGCTGGTGGCGGGCAGTGAACCGGGCCCGGTCGCCGGCCCTAAAGCGATGGTGCGCTTCTGGGCCGGTCTCTATCAGGGCATGGCGCATTTTTATGCCACTGAATATGATGACGCACTGCGCTGTTTTACGGAGATTCGCCCACTGATCAGCGCGGTTCCGGCTTATATCTACCTGATGGATCTGCATTTTTACAGCGCCTTGTCACTGTGTCAGCAGCCGCGGTCAGCAGACAGCGCGGCGCTGGATCACCATCTGGAGACGTTTTCGGGCTGGGCTCGCCTCAACCCGGGACTGTTTGCTGACAAAGTTGCCCTGCTGCGGGCAGAGCGCGCGCGCCTCAGGCAGGAGACAGGTGACGCGCTGACGCTGTACGAGGAGGCGATCCGGCTCTCACGCCAGGCGGGTTATCTGCACATTCATGCGCTGGCGAATCAGCTGGCGGGCCGCTGCTGCAAAACTCTGCAGCTGGATACCGCCGCGGACGCCTATCTTAAAGCGGCGATGGCGAGCTGGGAAAACTGGGGTGCGCAGGCGCTGGTGCACCAGCTGGAGCAGCACGTTCCGCATCAGACCGTGCCAGTGCCGGAGAGTGCGCTGACCACCATCCCCTTTATGCAGAATGCCTCTTTTTACGATCTGGAGAGCATGCTGACGGCCGTGCGTGCCCTGACCGAGGAGATCAATCTGGATCGGCTGGTGCATACCCTGATGCGTATGCTGCTGGAACGCGCCGGGGCCCAGCGTTGCAGGCTCATCCGGGTTCTGGAGGGCAGCCTTCCGGAGACGCAGGCCTGGGCCGAAAGTACGGCCGATGGCGTGCGGGTGCAGATAGTCAAAGAGCGACCGGTCGCGACCGATCTCCCTTTGTCGGTTCTCTCTGCCGTCATCCGCACCGGTCAGGAGATCCGCACCGGCAAACCGGAAGCGTTCAGCCCCTTCAGTCAGGACCCCTATCTGGTGGCATCGGGTGCCGCCGTATTGTGTGTGCCGATGTTCAGGCAGGCGACGCTGGTTGGCGTGCTCTATCTGGAAAATCGCCTGATGCCCGACGCGTTTACCGCTGAACACTCGCACATTGTCAAAACCCTGAGTGCGCAGGCAGCCGTCTCGCTGGAGACGGCACGGCTCTACGCCGAGTTGCTGGAGGAGAACAACCACCGGCGACGGGTAGAGAAACAGCTGCGCGCCAGTAAAACTTCGCTGATGCTTGGCGAGAAGATCAGCCATACCGGCACCTGGCGCTGGGAGGTCACTGAGGACATGATGCGGGTATCCGATGAGTATGGCCGCATTATGGGCCTGCCCGCCGGCCAGAAAAGATTGTCGATGGCTGACTTTCTGACCCGGGTGCATCCCGATGACCACACCTGTATCAGCGAACTCGTCACGCACAGCGTCAGTCAGGGACGCAGTATGCAGGCTGAGTTCCGCGTGCTCAGACCGGACGGTGAGTGTCGCTATATCAAAGGCATCGGCGAACCGGTGGAAAACTACCCCGACGTTAAAGAGTACTTCGGCACGATTACGGATATCACCTCACAGCGCGCGGCTGAAGATAGTGCGCGAATGGCGCAGGCCGATCTGGCGCGGGTAACACGCGCTAACACGGTCGGGCAACTCACTGCGTCCATCGCGCACGAAATTAATCAGCCGCTGATGTCGATAGTCGCCAACGCCGGAGCCAGCCTGCGCTGGTTAAAGCGGGAACCGCTAATGCTGCAAAATGTTACCAGCGGCCTTAATGAGATTATCAATGAGGGTAAGCGAGCCGGGGAGATTATTCGTGGTCTGCAGGCGCTGACCCGCAACAACGAATCGAACTTCGCCTCTGAGAATCTGCATCTGATCGCCCGGGATATACTGGCGCTCTCCAGGATTGAACTGGAGCGACGGGGGATCTCCCTGGAGCTGAAGTTCAGGGCCGTAAAGGCGGATATTTTCTGCGATCGCGTGCAGATTCAGCAGGTGCTGCTGAATCTGGTGATCAATGCTATCGATGCCATGTCCGATGAATTACCCCGCGCAGCCCTGCTGCGTCTCACCTCCGAAAACCCGACGCCGGAAACGCTGCGGTTTGAGGTGCAGGATAGCGGCTGCGGCTTACCGGATGAGGTGCGTGAGCGGATCTTTGAGTCGTTCTACACCACGAAAAAAAGCGGCATGGGGATGGGGCTGACCATCAGCAAAGGGATCATCAAAAAGCATCACGGTGAGTTAGGTGCGGAAAACCGGGCGGAAGGCGGCAGTCGCTTCTGGTTCACGCTTCCGCTGGGATAAGGGTGCAGCGTCGCTGCGCAGGCACTCAGCGACGCCGGGTATGATCGATGTTGAGCCGTTCTGCCGCCCGGACCAGATCGGTCAGCGAACGCGCATTCATCTTCTCCATCACCCGCCGCTTGTGGACTTTTGCCGTGATTTCACTGACACCCATCTCGGCGGCAATCTGCTTGTTCAGCAGGCCACTGATTGCCAGCAGCATCACCTCACTTTCACGCGGGGTCAGCGTCTGATGTCGCTGCAGTAACTCTCGCCGCTCCTCGGAGGAAGCCATATTCTGCTCAGCGATGCGTAAGGCTTCCGATACCGCCTGCAATATACGGTCGGGATCGACCGGTTTAGTCAGAAACTCATACGCGCCGGTTTTCATCGCCCGCACCGTGACCGGAATCGTGCCGAAGCCGGTCAGAAAGATGGTGGGAATGGCATATCCGCGATCGATTAACGACCGGGCGATATCAAACCCATCTGCGTCCGGCAGATTAATATCCAAAATCAGGCAACAGGGCAGGGACGTCAGCGTGTGCGCCAGAAACGCTTGCGCAGAAGAAAAAGCGATGACCGTGTAATTGTCAGCAATAAAGAGATTGCACAATGCAGAGGTCACTGCTGCGTCGTCGTCAACGATATATACGATGGGATTCATTGGAACCTCATTCCAGCCAGTTGTTTACTGGTCAGTTAATTAATCATGACGTACCAGAAGGCCCTGATAAGAAAGTCACGGGCAGGGTTAACAGGATATTACCATAACAATTATCATTATCATCCTTTTATTTCAGGGGCGCACTGATTCGGATAAATGGCTGATTGGTATGGCTAAATGATGAGCGCCCACGCCTGATATGATCGCGAATTTCACGGTGGGCAATATCGGGACAGGCTCAGTTCATCCTCCTGTTTATAACAGGCTGAGAGGAGTGACCAGCGGACAGGAGAATAGGACTGTTGCGGCATCATAATAATCCATAGAGCGGCCGAGACGATAAAATCGTTTCAGCCTTATTTCGTCTGAAATAATGAAGTGACGGTGCGTTATTATACTCAGTTAATAAGCGGTACGGTAAACCGGCACCTGTCAGATAAACACGGAGACGTTTTCTGCCGAAAAAAGCGTTATGCAAGGCAGGATAAAACGCGCGTGACGTTTCAGATAAATGGCTTCTCACTTTTTCATAGTTACAACATACTTGATAAGAGGCCTGAACACCCTTCTTCAGCAGCGGCATAAATGTCGCTTAGCAGCGGAACCCCATTGAGCCGGGCATCGTCCGACGCCTGCCTCATCAGGCGCGCTGATTTTGGCTGGTAAAAAGTCATTACATTTAAAAAAAGCCTTAACTGTCAGCGATTAACCCGGATAAGCGTAGCCGTACAGATGGCGTAGTGGCTAATCCTCACTAAGCTTGTGAGGCAACCCTATAAATTCAGGGGTATTTTTCCAGCCGGAAGCTATTCGCAATGTCGCCATGGGGCTTATATGAGTGAAAATTACTGCACTATTGTTTTCAATGGTGAACGGATGCAGGGCCTGGCCGACCAGCCGCTGATCGATTTTCTGGATGCCCAGGGAAAAAAATTGCCTCATGTCTGTTACCATCCGGCGCTGTCGCCCTTACAGAGCTGTGATGTCTGCTGGGTGGAAGCCAACGGTGAGCGGGTGCGGGGCTGTACGCTGCGAACCGAAGAGGGTTTAACGGTGCAGAGTGAAGGCCAGGTGCTGGAGGCGATGCAGCAGGAGGGGATGGATCGCCTGCTTAACCGTCATGAGCTCTACTGCACCGTCTGCGAACACAATACCGGGGACTGCACGCTGCATAACGCCGTGGCCGATATGCACATTCCGATTCAGTACTATCCTCATCAGCCCAAGCCCTACGCGAAAGATCACTCTAATCCGTTTTACACCTACGACCCTGACCAGTGCATCCTGTGCGGCCGCTGTGTTGAAGCGTGCCAGAATGTCGAGGTTAACGAGACGCTCTCCATTGACTACACCCAGGCGCACCCGCGTGTGCTGTGGGATGGCGGCACCGAAATCGCCGGCTCCAGCTGCGTCAGCTGTGGTCACTGCGTCACCGTCTGCCCCTGTAATGCGCTGCTGGAAAAAACCATGCAGCCCGATGCGGGGCCGTTCACGGCGATGGATGAAGGGCTGAAGCGCCCGCTTATCGACTTTGTAAAAGCGCTGGAGAACAGCATCGGCATGGAGCCGATCACCGGCGTTTCAAAAATTGATGTGGCACTGCGGCAGTCGGAAATCAAACGGACTAAAACGGTCTGTACTTACTGCGGCGTCGGATGCAGTTTTGAAATCTGGACCCGCGATCGCCACATCCTGAAAATTCAGCCGGTGGCAGAGGCCCCCGCCAACGGTATTTCGACCTGCGTGAAAGGCAAATTCGGCTGGGACTTCGTGAACAGTCCTGAACGACTGACCACCCCGCTGATCCGTGAAAACGGACGTTTCCGGCCCGCCAGCTGGGATGAGGCGCTGCAACGGGTAGCGGAGGGGTTGCAGGCCGTGGCGCGGCGACACGGCGGGGATGCGATTGGCTTTATCGGCTCCAGTAAAGCCAGCAACGAAGAAGCCTATCTGACGCAGAAAATTGCCCGGCTGATCTTCGGCACTAACAACGTCGACAACTCCTCCCGATACTGCCAGAACCCGGCGACAGAGGGACTGTTTCGCACGGTCGGCTATGGCGGTGACGCCGGAACGATTGCAGACCTGCAGCAGACGGAACTGATAGTCCTGGTGGGCAGTAACCTCTCTGAAAACCACCCGGTTATCGCCTCCCACATCAAACAGAGTCACAAACATCGCGGTCAGAAGCTGCTGGTTGTCGATCCGCGCCGTCATGAAATGGCCGAGCGTGCCGATTGCTATCTGCGCATCCGTCCCGGCACCGATCTGGTGTGGGCCTCAGCGATGGCGAAATATATGTTTGACCACGGTTATGCCGATGAGTCGTTTCTGGCGCAGCGGGTTAATCAGGTGGGGGCGTACCGGGCTTCACTGGCTCCCTTTACCCTGGCTTTTGCCAGCGAGATTTGTGACCTGAGCGAACCGGCGCTGATCGAAGCCGCAGAGATGATCGGCCAGGCGGGCAGTGCCTGTATCTTATGGGCGATGGGCATCACGCAGCACAGCCACGGCGCAGACACCAGCACGGCACTGTCGAATTTGCTGCTGGTTACCGGCAACTATGGCCGGCCCGGCACCGGTGGCTATCCGATGCGCGGCCATAACAACGTACAGGGCGCCAGTGACTTTGGCTGTCTGAGTAATCTCTACCCTGGCTATGAGAAAGTGACCGATCCGGCAATGCGAGAAAAATGGGCGCGTGCCTGGGGCGTGGCACCGGAAGCGCTCTCCGACAAAGCGGGGGCCGATAACTTTAAAATGGTGAAAGAGGCCGGTGAGGGCACGATTCGCGCAATGTACATCACCGGGGAGGATACGGCGTTTGCCGATGCCGATTCCGCGTCGGTGCACGCTGCCTTCAGTAAACTGGAATTTATGGTGGTGCAGGACATCTTTATGTCGCGCACCGCTGAATTTGCCGATGTCGTCTTACCCGGCTGCCCGAGCGTCGAAAAAGAGGGCACCTATGTCAACACCGAGCGGCGTATCCAGCACTTCTCTCCGGCGATGAAACCCCTGGGTGACAGCCGGCCTGACTGGCAGATTTTTACCGAACTCGCCGCCCGTCTGGGCCACCCGTGGCACTATCCGAATCCCGGTGCAATCATGGCGGAGGCAGCAGGGATTGCAGAAATCTTTGCGGGCGTCAGCTATGAACAGCTGGTCGGCTGGCAGTCGCAGCTCTGGCCGGTGAGCGCGGCAGGCGAAAGCACTCCGCGGCTCTATACCGAGCGGTTTAACTTCCCGGATGGCAAAGCCCGGCTCTATCCGCTGAGCTGGCAGCCTCCCGCTGAGCAGGAGGATGCGGAATATAATCTGCTGCTGAATAACGGCCGGATGCTGGAGCATTTTCAGTCGATGAATCAGACCGGGCAGGGCGGACGCATGCTCTCACTCTCGCCCAACGCCTTTGTGGAGATCTCACCGGTGCTGGCGGCGTCGCGCAGCCTGACCGAAGGGGAGTGGGTGCGTATCACCTCGCGGCGCGGTTCGGTGGATGTGCCGGTTGTCATTACCGAACGCGTGGCCGGTCATATTCTCTTTATGCCAATCCACCACGGAAAGGATGGCGTTAATGCCCTGACCGGGGAACATCACGATCCTGACGTCAACACACCCGCCTATAAAGAGATTGCCGTCAATATGAAGCGCATTGACCGTCGGCCTCAGCCCGATCCGATGCCGCTTCACAACTTCCGGCACGGCAGCCGGACCCCACTCGATCACCTGCCGATTGAGCAAAAGTGGCAGCAGGCCGGCTATCGTGAGCCGCCTGAACATGTTGAAAAACCGGAGAAATTTTAATGGCTGAACGGATAACATATCAGGTTACGCCTGCGCGAACCGAACCGACCGCCAGAGAGGCGATGGATGAGCTGATTGAAAATCTCCACCAGCACGGTTTTCTGCGCCTGGCGAACGATCTGGTGAAGTCGAATAGCGAGGTGGGTAAGATTCTGGTATCGGGTCTTAATCAGCCCGGCACGCAGAATGCCCTTCAGAACATTTCGCTGCTGATGATGACGCTGGGCAGTGTGCCGCCCGAGCGGTTCAATCATCTGTTGCAGGCGATCCGTGATGCGGCAATGGCCGTCAAACCGGCGCGGGAAGAGGCCCGTCAGGAAAAAGCCGCGCCGGGTATTCGCGGCATCATCCGTCTGCTCAATGATGAGGAGCTGTGGCGCGGCCTGCGACCTCTCCTGACGGCGCTGGATGTCTTCTCTCAGCAGATCGACAGGGAAGAGGAGAAGCCGATCACCCGTTTCAGCGGCAAACCGAGCCGGGAATAGTGCTTCCCGGCTGGCTCAGCGGGTCGGGGTGTAAACCAGATGCCCCGCGATCCCACCGGCGCCGCCATCTTTGGGGTGATTCATGCCATCGGAGACCGGCACGTCGGTGAAATCAAAGGGCGAAACCCCGTCCAGGCAGGCGACGTTCACGCCGAACTGATCGGGTTGCGACCGGCTCTGATGGAAGGTGTAGATGCCACAGACCGAACAGAAGTAGTGTCCCACCTGTTTGCTGTTAAAGCGATATTCGGTGAGCTGTGCGTCACCCTGCGTTAACGCCACGTGGGTGGCAAATACCACGACTGCGCCGCGCATCCGGCAAAATGAGCAGTTGCAGCGGCGCACCGTGTTAAACCCATCTTTCAGCGTCACCCTGAATGCCACTGCGCCACAGTGGCATTGAGCCGTTAGTTCTTCGTGCATTGCCTTCTCCCGTGTCGTGATTCCAGCCAGCTTTCAGCCTACGCCAAAGCCTGAGTTTTGACAGCCTCCGCGCCGGATTTGTTGCTAACACGGAGAGCGGGGGGGGGCAGCGCGGGGTAAAGTGGCTGCTGAGAGTGAACGCCGTCGCGGTTACCTCTCCAGCCTGACCCAGCGGCGGCCCGCCAGCACCGTCAGAGCCACTATGGTCAGGCCTGCGGCCAGATGCATGGAGAAGTCGATGGCATGCAGGTGGGTTTCATGGCATAGCGACAGCAGCATAGATGAGGTGAATGCGCTGCTGCAGCCGGTCAGGGCCAGACTGCGCGCCGGATGGAGTGATCGGGTGCGCTGCAGGGCAACCACGGAGATCAGCATCATCGGCACACTGGCAGAGAGCATAAACAGATAGCAGTGTATCCCTTCACCAAACCGGCCTGCTGCCGCTGGCGGTTCCGACGATGACATGTTAATCAGATTCAGCGCCAGCCAGATCGCCGTCAGCACCGCCGAACCGCGCAGGCTGAGGGGTTTCCTTCCCGCAATGCTCAGTGTAAAGGCTGCCGCCAGCATGTTGCCCGCGATGATAAGTGACAGCACCAGGCCGGCAAGCGCCAGTAACGCGCCGGGCTGTGACCAGTCTGTCTGCCTGGTGTGAAATGCCCAGCTGCTCAGCGCACCGCATGGCAGGGCCAGCGCGATCCAGCCCGCCACCCGCCAGGGTGTTGGCCACACCCGTCGTACCGGCTGCGCAGAGGCGCTGAGCTGATTAATTAGCTGGTCATGATTTTTCATGATGACCCCGTCCATATTTACGAAGATTAACCATTGCGCGATGCAACAGGGATTTAACCGCAGAGAGCGACTGATGCGTTTCAGCGGCCGCCTGCGCCAGGCTCTGCTCACGCAGATGTACGGATTCAACAATTTCCCGCTGACGCAGCGGAAGGGTGTCCAGATAACCCGAGAGGATATCGGCATCGGCGGCGGTGTCAGCCCCTGCAGCAGGCTGGCGTTGCAGCACCTCCTCATCCTGGACTTCCTGACGTCGGCCATGCTGACGCAGCGCATCAATGGTCCGGGCAGCGGTGATAGCCGCTACCCAGGGAAGGATAGGCCGCTGCGGATCGTAGGTATGCCGCACCCGGTGGATCGCCAGCAGCGTCTCCTGAATCACATCCTCAACCAGGGCCTCGTCGCGGATTTTTTTGCACACCAGTGCCCGGATGGCCGGAACCATCGCTTTCAGTAACTGGTTATAGGCCGCTCTGTCGCCCGCCTGTGCGCGTGCCATCAGCGCTGGCCACTGCTGTGCGCGCCGATCAGTTTCTGGCATCGGACATCAGCCGGTCAGCGCCCCAGGCGCCTGTTGGTTCAGTCGTTTCAGGTTTTCTTTCCTTTTTCCGTCGCCTTATCCAGCGCTGATATGACAATCCCCGGCGTCAGCACCTGTGGCAGCACTTCCGGTTTCCCCCCGTCAGCCGGGTAGACCACGTAGAGCGGGAGTCCGCCACGACCGAAGTCGCTGAGTGCCTGTTCCACATCAGGATTGTACTGGGTGGAGTCCGCCACCATGTAGATCGTACTGGTGCGCGCCATCGCGGCTTTTACCGCCTGCGTCGACAGCGAGGTGCGGTCGTTGACCTGACAGGTGATACACCAGGAAGCCGTGAAGTTCACTAAAATGGGCTTGCCCTGGCCTTTGATCGCGTCAACGTTTTGCGGTGACCAGGCAACGGCAGCGGCCGCCTGTGAGGCGGTATCTGTGTCGGCAGGTGCGGCGGCAAAACTGTTGAGGTTCATCAAAGGCACCACGACCAGCGCGAGGAAAAACGCGGTGGCAACATGCAGCATCCCGTGACGCTGACCCATCATACGGCGTTTCTGCGCCATGCCATACAGCCACGCTGCAAAACTCAGCAGCAGGCAGCAGGCCAGGATCGCGGCCAGAGCGGCTGAGCCTGCCTGACGTTCCAGTACCCAGATCAACCAGCCCACCGCGCCGAGCATCGGGAAGGCCAGGCCCTGTTTTAGCGTGTTCATCCAGGCGCCCGGTTTTGGCAGAATCCGCGCCAGCACCGGAAAAAAGGAGATCAGGGTGAAGGGGGCAGCGAAGCCCAGCGCCAGCGCGATAAAGATCACCAGGCTGACCAGCGGGGGCTGCGTCAGCGCATAGCCTACTGCGCTCGCCATATAAGGTGCGCTACAGGGCGTGGCGACGATAATAGCCAGCGCGCCGGTCAGTGCCGACCCCACCAGACCACCGCGGTCGCTTCCCACGCCGCCAACCCGCTGTATCGACAGCCCGACTTCAAACAGTCCGAGCAGGTTCAGCGCCGAACCCAGCATCACCAGAATCAGGGCAGCGATGACCAGTGGCGATTGCAGCTGAAAGCCCCAGCCCACCGATGCACCGCCTGCCCGTGCCAGCAGCAGCACCGCCGTCAGGGCGACCATGGTCACCACGACGCCCAGCAGAAACGCCACGCCCTCCGCTCTGGCGTGCGAAGGGGTGGCATGATGGCGGATCAGGCTCAGCGCTTTCAGTGAAATCACCGGAAACACGCAGGGCATGAGGTTCAGAATAATGCCGCCCAGAAAGGCGGCTGCAATCGCAGTCAGCATGATTTACCTGCTCAGATGATGAAGTTATGCCGGGTTGGCCTGACGATATTTCTTAACGGCATCCATGGCTTTCTGGATATGCGCGTCAGGGTTTTTATCGGTATAGCTCAGCAGGATTTTCCCATCGGGTGCGATGACGTAAGAGGTGCGGTCTGACACCTTCTGCCCCTTCATCTCCATTGTGCTCTTATACTCTGCGGCCACTTTCGCACCCGGATCGGCGGCAACGGTAAACTTGTCACGGCACTCAAGCTGAGAGAACTTCGCAATCTGATCGGTGTTACCCGCGGTCACGCCAATGACGGTCGCACCCAGTTTACTGAACTCGTCGGTCGCTTCAGCAAAATCATGCGCTTCCAGCGTGCAGCCCGCACTGAAGGCCGCAGGGAAAAAGTAGAGCACAACCGGGCCTTTTTTCAGGGCCTGTTGCAGTGAAAAGGTGGTGGATTTACCCGCCAGGGCCGCATCCAGTTTAAAATCTGGCGCTTTCTCTCCAGCCTGTAATGCCGCAAAGGCGGAGGTTGCCGGAACACTCAGGGCCAGCAGCGTCGCGACAGCCAGGGTTTTCAGGGTCTTTTTCATTGGCTTTACTCTCTCCATTGACGATCAGACGGGGTTGTCTGACGTCCCTGTTAACAGGTTCGTTTAAAACTGGAAAAAGTTGCGGCGTCTGAAAATTTTTTTATCGTTTTTTTAATCCACTGTTATCTGCCGGTTATGAGAACAGTGCGTGTCACACGCTGAATCGAGTAAAGCCAAGTCTGTTCAGTTTCACAAAATCCGTCGTGATTATTCATTTCCGGACGCTTTTATGTGATTCAGCCCGCATTACTGTCGCTAAAACAGAGCCATTTCACGTCAGGTGAGCATCGTCACGTTTCTTTTAACCTTCAGTCAGTAAATTTTACTTATGTTATGAAAAAACGATTCAGCTAACGGAGCGATGAATGAAGATTAAACTGGCGTTAACGGTACTGGCGGTGCTGGTTTCAGGTTCTGCTGCGGCAAAAACCTGGGTGCTGACGAGTGCTGAACAGGGCACTGAGCAGGGAAACTGGCAGATTTCCAGCGGTGAGCTGAAGTTGCAGGGTAAACCGTTCAGCATCGAACAGAAAGTGCTTCATGGCGGTAAGCAGGAGGGCAGTAAGATCCTGACGATTCGCAGTCAGGATGGCCTGACCATTACGCTGAGTCCGACCCGCGGGATGAATCTGTTGCGCGTGGAAGGTTTTGGTTCCCGTATGGGCTGGGATTCTCCCGTGAAAGAGGTGGTCAACCCGGCTTACATCAATCTTGAAAGCCGTAATGGCCTGGGCTGGCTGGATGGCTTTAATGAGATGATGGTGCGCTGCGGCTATGAATGGACCGGTCATCCGGTGACGGACGAAGGGCGCATCTATACGCTGCACGGCAAAGCCGGTAACACACCCGTCTCTCAGCTGGAAGTTGAGGTGGCTGACGCGGCACCCCATGAGATCCGCATTCGGGGTCTGATTAAAGAGAGCACCTTTAAGAAAGCCGATTTGCAGACCCTGACCGAACTGCGCTATGTGCCGGGCAGTAACAGCTTCAGCCTGCACGATGTGCTGACCAACCATGCTGACTATCCGCACGACTATCAGATCATCTATCACAGCAACTTCGGCACGCCGATTCTGGAAGAGGGCGCACGCTTCCTGGCACCG
Organism: Pantoea sp. PA1; assembly: GCF_056856975.1. NCBI lineage: Bacteria > Pseudomonadati > Pseudomonadota > Gammaproteobacteria > Enterobacterales > Erwiniaceae > Pantoea > Pantoea sp. PA1. Next base: position 269,088 of record NZ_JBXGEE010000003.1, on the reverse strand, counting down.
ATGTCCGGCATCAGTCCGTTCAACGACTATGCCAAAGCCGGATTAAAAGAGTGGCAGACCTATAAAGGTCCGACCAAAGATTTTGATGAGATGGTGTTTAACATCAAGCCGCTGTCGGACAGCAATCACCAGACCGTTGCCGCAGTCATCAATAAAGCCGGGACGGGCGGTGCCTCAATCCAGTTTGATACCCGCCAGCTGCCGCTGCTGACCCTGTGGAAAAATACCGACACCCTGAAACAGGGTTATGTCACCGGCATTGAACCCGGTACCAGTTATGCCTATCCGGTGACGATTGAACGTGAGCAGAAGCGCGTGAAGCAGCTGCAGCCGGGTGCCAGCACCGCGTTTGATCTGACTTACACCCTGCTGCACAGCAGCGAGCAGGTCAGTGATGTTGAGAAACGCATCAGGAGCATTCAGGGCGAAACGAAGATTGACGAGAGCGAGACGCCGATCGCGAAAGAGTAACGCGTGATTCTGACCCCGGCTAAATTGCCGGGGTTTAACGTTATGTATCAATAGTGCCATTGCGAGAGCACACCGTTGGCCGATGCAAAGTTACTTATTCGGCAAAATTGCCGGAACTCATGAAGCCGAAAGTTGATGGGGAAAGATAACTCTGAAATACTAATAGTTATTAACTGATAGTAACCCGGAGGGAGTGTCATCATGCCAACAAGCGTAGCCCTAAGCCCTTACTTTGAAGCATTTATACGAGACCAGATAGAAAGCGGGCGATATAACAACACCAGTGAAGTGATCCGTGCGGGACTCAGAGCGCTTGAAGAACGTGAGCAACAGATGAAACTTGATGCTCTGCAAAAAGCAGTCAGCGCTGGCATAGAGAGCGGCGAGAGTAAAAACGCGGAAGAGGTGTTTAGTCGCCTTTCGCAGAAATATCGGCGGCAGGCCGAGGGTGGTAAAGCGTAATGAAACTGGGTCTGTCGCCTCTGGCAGAACAGGATCTGGAGGCCATCGGTGACTATATTGCGCAGGATAACCCGATTCGTGCGATAAGTTTTATGGAAGAACTGTATCAGCAGTGTCTGCTGATAGCGGAGTCACCAGCTATCTACCGGGAAAGACCGGAACTGGGTCAGAGCGTCAGAAGTTGTGCTTACGGACGATATCTTATTGTGTTCAGGGTGATGGATTACGAAGTGCGTATAGAAAGATTTCTGCATAGCTCACGGGATGTTATTACGCTTTTATCTGAGCGGGAGCCGCCAGAAAGCTAATTTTGACCGGACTAACTGAGTACATCACCGCTGAAATTAATCATAAAAACTCTTCCGGAGTAGTGACGCTAGTGCCTCCATGTGATTAAAGAACCTGAACAGCAGGTGAGTTGATGTCGCATCGACCCCCCTGAATGTCTGAGAGACTTTATTTAACATAAGATAGATTATGCGCATTTAGCAGCCATCTGATTTTATGCCTGCGGCAACGCTGTCTCGTGCAGATGGCGCCATCGTATATTGCCATCATCCTCTGATTCAAACACCACCGTAGAAAAACGGAGCGTGGCGCTTTGTCCGGGAAGCTGCTGCCACTCTTTATAGACGACGGTGGCAGATTTTTCGCCTTCAGCAATGACCTGCATATCGCCGATATCAATGTTCAGACCCGGTCTTGCCCCACGCTGCGTGCGGAAAAAAGTGTTCAGAGCAGCAAAGTCCAGCACGGTGCCGCCCGGTGTCACCATGGAGAACGCAGGACTAAAACGGCCCAGCAGTTTCTCGCAAACGTCATCGTGAGCCGTTTCATCGCCGAGCCAGCGGCTGATCAGCGTATGGGCATCCAGAACTTCCTGACAGTAACGGTTCATTTTTCACTCCTCATTAAGGGTACTAACAACCTTTTGATTTGAAATACGAAAACAGCACAGCACAGGAACGACAGCGCTGCATGCCGCTATAACAAAACAGAGATGATAAGCGCGCATCACCGGGAAGCCTGTATTCACCAGCAGGTTAAACAGCAGGCTGACCAGTGTGACACCCAGGCAAAAACTGAGTTGCCGGTTGATATTCCATATGGCACTGGCATCAGCCAGATCGTTATGGGTGATTTGAATAAATGCAGAACTCTGAGCCGTGCTGCTACACAAGCTGCCACCCAATCCCATCAACGTGAATGCGATGACAAAAACAACGGCATCTGCTGGCTGGTCTGTCATTGCCAGCATGCCAATACCTGCAGCCTGCACCAGACATCCAGCGATAAACAGCGGGCGCGGTCCCCAGAGGTTAAATCGCCTGCCGGTCAGACTGATGGCGGCAAAGGAAGCCAGTGACCATGGCAGCATCAGTGCGCCCGCAAAGCCTGCGTGCACAGCGAGCTGGTTTTGCAGATAGAGCATGGTGAGCATACTGACCCCGGTGAACACCCCGGGTATGAACTGATAAATCAGCATGGCGGTCTGCAGAAGCGGCTCCCTGACAAGGTGCAGGTTAATCAGGGGATGGCGCTTTGCCAGCGCGTTCTTCACGTAGCCAGCCAGCGTTATCACACCCATAAGCAGCATCCCTGCCCCCTGAGCAAAGCGATCAGCTTCACCCAGCGCGGTCAGTCCGAGAAGGATCAGCGTGAGTGCGGTACAGCTGCTGATTAAACCCACCAGGTCCAGAGCTTCAGATGATCGCAGCGCCCTCTCTGCTTTCAGCCAGCATGCCGCCAGGACAAACGCCACACCCGCGAGTGGCAGGCTGATCAGGAACACCCAGCGCCAGCTCAGGCTCTCAACCAGCACACCCCCCAACAGAGGCGAAAGTGCAGGTGCGAGCAAAGCTACCAGCATGACGGCAGACGATAACTTTGCGCGTTCACTGCTCCTGTAGAGCTGATAAGTCATCGTCTGACCCAGAGGGATCAACAGTCCACCACCGAGACCCTGGATGAAACGCCACAGGATGAGCTGAGCCATTGAGGTTGATGCGCCTGTGCCACAGGTGCCAGCCATAAAAACCAGCAGTGAAAGCATAAACAGGCGTCTGGACCCTATACGTCTGGCCAGCCAGCCACTCAGCGGGATGACCAGTGTCAGACCCAGGATGTAACCATTACTTATCCACGCCAGCTGGCTTACCGGTGCATCAAACTGTCTGCCGATCTCAGGGTATGCCACATTGGCGATAAACATATTCACTAAGTCGACGAAAAAACCCAGCAGATAAAGGCTGGCCACGCGCCCGCGATAACTCATATTTTTTCCGGCGTAGAGAACAGGAGGCACGCAGTATAGGGGGAGCCAGTATGGGGATAAATTCACTGCCGCTTGTTACACTGTCAAAATTATTTTGACAATGGTCTCACCCAAAGGAAGCACAATGATCAATATGCAGCGGCTGGGAATCTTCGTCGCCGTCGTCGGGGCTGGCAGTTTTACCGGGGCCGCTCAGACGCTCGGACTTACCCGGGCCGTCGTGAGCTTCAACATCAAACAGCTTGAAGAAGAGCTGGGTGTCTCGTTACTCGTCAGAAGCACCCGACGTGTTTCAGCCACCGATACCGGCGAACGATTTTATCATCGCTGCCTTCAGCTGCTTCAGGATGCGGAAAGCGTTCTGGAGGATGTTCGCGGCGATCACACAGGGTTAAGCGGCTCACTCAGGATTACGACTACCCCTGAGTATGGTGCGCGCGTCATCGTGCCAGCCCTGGCTGCGTTTGCGCAAAAACATCCTCAGCTGCGGATACAGCATGTGTCATCGTCTCAGACCGATGACCTTATTGCCGGGCGCTTTGATGTGGCGATACGACTGGGACATCTTGCCGATTCGACTCATCATGCGCGACGCCTCGATCAATTTGCGATTTATGCGGTCGCAGCGCCCTCTTACCTCAACACCCTGGCTGACTCCGCCATCCAGAATCCCGAACAGCTCGCGTCAGCAACATGGATAGCGCACAGTCGTCTGTCGACGCCCTTAAGCTGGCAGATAGTGACCCCGGACGGAGAGAGTGTGCTTCTGAGCGCCCGTCACCCCGCCAGGATTGTCGCCGACAGCGCCTCATCTTTACGGGCTTTTGCGTTATCAGGGGCAGGCGTGGCGATCCTGCCTGAGTGGCTTGTCGCAGATGACATTGCGAATGGCGGATTAGTTCGCTTGCTGCCCGATCATCACTTTCCGCAGCAGGGGATTTATGCGCTCTACCCCAATACGCGCCATGTGCCTGAGAAAGTCCGAGCGTTTATCGATTTCCTGCATCAGCGGCTCACGTCCCTCAGAGGGTAATGGTCCGTCATTAAGCAAAAGTTAATACCGTATAAAAACCCGCTAACCCCTTTATTACTATAAGATTTTGCTCTGGTTCAGTGCGGTTATTCGCTGGTGATGAGGGAACCCCCATGCTATTAAATCTGAGGTCACTATGACATTCACCTGACTCCGGGAAATAAATATGAAAAAGAACGTCTCTCTCGCGTTACTGTTTTCGCTCACCGCTTTCTCACAGGTGGCTCTGGCGCAGCAGACGCTGCGCTTCGGGGTTGACCCGACATTTCCCCCTTTTGAATCTAAGGCGGCAGATGGGTCGCTGCAGGGTTTTGACATTGATATTGGTAATGCCATCTGTGCGCAGGCAAAGGTGAAGTGTCAGTGGGTGCAGATGGGGTTCGACAGCAGCATCCCTGCCCTTCAGGCGAAGAAATTTGATGCCATCCTGTCAGCGATGTCGATGACCGATAAGCGTCGCCAGCAGGTGGCTTTCAGTGACATGCTCTATAACACCCCCAGTGCGTTACTGGCACCGGCGGCCAGTAATCTGACGACCGACGTTGCCTCACTGCGCGGCAAGACGATCGGGGTGGCTCAGGGCACCATTCAGGAAACGTACGCCAAAACTAAATGGGAAGGCCAGGGCGTGAAAGTCATCTCTTACCCTAATCAGATGGAGGTCTATCCCGATCTGGTTGCCGGGCGTCTCGATGGCAGCCTGGCCAACGCGGTCTCCGCTGAGCAGGGATTTCTCACCACTCAGGAAGGCAAGCCCTACGCCATTAAAGGCACTCTGGTGGATAAAGTGATATTTGGCGATGGTGTGGGTATCGCGTTACGCAAAGGCGATGATGCTAACCTGAAGATGATCAACGCGGCGCTGGCGGAGCTTCATCACAACGGCACCTACGACCAGCTGACCAGAAAGTACTTCAGATTCAGGGTTTACCCGTGACGGTCCCGCGCGACGATTGCAGGCGTCTGGATACTATGGCCTTGCCCGACTATCTGATTCAGCGCGCACGCTTTCTGGTGGCTGCAGAACGTACAGGCGCGGTGGTGACTTCTTACCGCCATCCCCTGCCTGGCCCGCAGGGCGAGGCGCTCTATACGGATGTGGCCCGACGGGGTCCTGCAGACGCGTCACGCGTTATGCTGGTTATCTCCGGCATACACGGCGTCGAAGGTTATTATGGTTCGGATTGCCAGATAGCCTGGCTGGAGACGCGCGACGAAAACGCGCTCCCTGCTGACACGGCGCTGGTGCTGGTTCATCTGCTTAATCCCTGGGGCGCGGCCCATCTGCGGCGCGTCAATGAAGATAATATCGATCTTAACCGTCATTTTATCGACTTCAGCCAGCCGCTGCCCGCTAATCCCGCCTACGCCGGGTTACACTCCCTTTATCATGGCGACCGTGACAGCGCTGATCGGCAGCTGACCGAAGTCCTGCGTGACACCGGCTGGCAGGCAGTTAAACGCATTGCAGAAGCGGGGCAGTATACGTCTGCTGAAGACTTTTTCTTTGGTGGAACACAGCCCGCCTGGTCCTTTAACACGATGGCGGAGATCGTTGCGCAGCATCTCTCCGTGGCGAAAACCATCATCAGCTTCGATCTCCATACCGGAGCCGGAGCCTGGGGGCATCCCATGCTGCTCTCCATTGCAGAGCAGCATTATGCCGCCCATGAGTGGGGCAAAGACATTTATGGCGAGTGGCTGACGCTGCTCTATACCGGCGCCGGGCGGGACAGCGCCACCGGCATTACGACAACCGCGACAGGCTATCTGTCACAGTATCTGCTGACCTCCCTCGCCGGCACGCTGATATTACCGCTGGTGGTCGAATGCGGAACTTATGAAGGGGAAGAGATGCATCGGCGGGTGCGGGACGATCACTGGCTTCATCTCTCTGGCGACCCCGCCAGTGCAGAGGGCCAGAGGATCAAAGCAAACCTTGTCGAAGGATTCTGGCCCTGCGATGCAGACTGGCGGGCGTTAGTGGCTTTCCGCACGCAGCAAATCTTTAAGCGCGGCTGGCGTGCCCTGATTTCACAGTCTGCCGTAAAAAGTCATCCGCGCGGTTTCGGATAGCGCAATGCCGGGCTGCGTGTTGTAAGCCAGCACCGCCAGCATGCGGGTTACCTCACCTTCGGTCGGGGTCACGCGGTGCAGGGCGTTGCGCCCGCGAAACAGCACCAGATCGCCGGGCTCAATCGCCAGGGCCTCGACCGGCAGGCGTTCATCCAGCACCGCCGCGACGCCTGCATAATTCATCTCACCGGCATCGGCATCCCGCAGATCCTTCACATACTGAAACACCCCGCCCGCCTGCGGTTTTTGCACCAGCAGGGTGATAGCAAAAGAGGAGTTGTCAAAGTGCCAGCCCAGCTCCTGACCGTGAGGCGCATAATGCAGGTTGATCGACGAAAGCGGATCGGCATAGGGATAGAGCGCGTCCTCTCCCAGCACGTCGCAGAGGAACTGTTTGAACAGCTCATCCGTATAAAGCTGACGCAGCGGGGAGTCGGTCGCGATAGCGTCATCGGTAATGCAGCCTTTGGTGCTGATCACGTCACGATTGCGCGGATGATCGGCGCTGAAGGCCGCATCAGGTTTCATCAGATAAACGTTATGTTTGCTGAGCGTGTGATAAGCCAGGTGACGCTGCGCGTTGCCCTCCTGAACTATCGCTTCCAGAGCGGCGGTCTGTAAGAACTGACGCAGGACCAGCGCGCCAGCGTGATTTAATTGTTCACGACAGCGGTGACGCCAGCCACGATCGGCCAGCGGATGAAGATCAAGACGAACCAGGGAGTCAGTCATAGCAACAGTTCTCATCATGAGCAGGAGTGATGCTACTCTACCTGTCGCCTGCTAAGCCTGTGTAACGATAAAAACTTAATACCCTGATAAGGAAGCGTTAATGCCTGCCCACTCACCCCGGTTGCCCAAAATCAGTGTTATCCAGTCCTTTAAAGTGGCCGCCGAACTGGGCAGCCTGGCGAAAGCGGCGGCCCAGCTGGCATTGACGCCGGCGGCGGTGAGCCAGCAGATTCGTCAGCTGGAGGAGCAGCTCGGCAGTGCGCTCTTTTTACGCACCCAGAGCGGCGTGATGCTGACTGACACCGGCAAGGCCTATCTGCGTTACGTCACCGAAGCCTTTGATATCCTGCACCTGGGTCAGCAGAATATCCGCCATGCGGCGAAAGCGCCGACACTCACGCTCTATGCCTTACCAGCGCTGGCGTCCAAATGGCTGTTGCCCCGGCTGGCGAGCTGGCGCGCCTGTTGCCCCGATAGCGATCTGTCGTTACACGGCACGCACGCGCAGGTTGATTTCACAGCGATGCCTGCAGACTTCGTCATCTGCTTTGGGGAAGATCGCTATCCGCAGCTGGACAAACAGTGGTTATTCCATGATGAGGTGCTGCCGGTTGCCAGCCCCGCCTCACTCCAGCGCTATACGCCAGAAACGATCTTCCGTCAGGCACCTTTAATTCACCTCGACTGGGGCAATGAGGGCCGGTTCCTGCCGGACTGGCGAAGCTGGTTTCAGGCCAGAGGCGTGGACGAACCGGCTCCGCAGCCCGCATTCAGTTTCAATCTGACCTCGCTGGCAATTGATGCTGCCGTGGCGGGGGCCGGTCTGCTGCTGGGGCAGCGCCGCCTGATCGCGGCGGAGCTGGCGCGGGGCGAACTGGTGATCGTCGACGATTTCAGTCTGCCGCTGAGCAAACCCTATTATCTTGCCTGGCCGCAGCGCACGCTGAGTCAGCCGGGCAGCGAGGCGCTGATTACCTGGCTGCGTGAAGCGGGCGCAGGCTAAGAAGCGTTCTGCGTGACAGGTGACCCTGTCACGCAGTGCTGTTAAGACCGATCTTCAAGAATAATGGCCACCCGCTGTCCTGCCCGCACGGCGCTGCCCGGCTGCACGCTGACCTGCTGAATCACCCCGTCACAGGGGGCCAGCAGCGGAATCTCCATTTTCATCGATTCCAGCACCACCAGCGTATCGCCCGCCTTTACGCGGCACCCCGCTGCCGTCTGAACCTGCCACAGGTTACCGGAAACCGGACTTTCAACGCCCTGCTCCCCGGCCTGAAGCGGCGCGTCTCCCGTTTCCGCCACCTCACTCTCCTGATTGGTGTAATGTGCCTGTCCGCTGGCTATCCAGCGGTCACGCTCAGCATTGAACGCCTGTTGCTGATGTTGACGAAACGCGCTGATGCTCCCGGCTTCACGGTCGAGGAAATGCTGATATTCAGCCAGCCGCAGCGTGCCCTGTTCTATGCGCAGCGGGTAGCGCCCTACGGGAAAATCGCGACGGATCTGCAGCAGCTCATCAGCCGAAACCGGATAGAAACGAATCTGGTCGAAAAAGCGCAGCAGCCAGGGCTTACCGCCAAAATCGGCGACATCGCGATAGCGATTCCACATCTGCAGCGTGCGGCCAACAAACTGATAGCCGCCAGGCCCTTCCATGCCGTAGACACAGAGATAAGCCCCGCCAATCCCCACCGAGTTTTCGGCCGTCCAGGTGCGTGCCGGATTATATTTCGTCGTGACAAGACGATGGCGGGGATCCAGCGGTGTGGCGACGGGCGCGCCGAGATAGACGTCGCCCAGCCCCATCACCAGATAGTGGGCATCAAACACCGTCTGCCATACGGCCTGCTTATCCGGCAGATCGTTGATCCGGCGGATAAACTCCAGGTTGTCCGGGCACCAGGGGGCGTCCTGCCGCACGGTGGTCATATATTTTTCGACCGCTTTCTGACAGGCGGGATCGTCCCAGGAGAGCGGCAGATGCACCACGCGCGTTGGCACCTGAAGGTCATCACTTGTGCAGACGCTCTCCCACGCCTCCCGCACCCACGCCAGCAGCGCCTCCGGGGTCAGGGTTTCCGGCTGGAAATGGATCTGCAGGGAGCGGATGCCGGGCGTGATATCAACGACCCCCGGACGGGATTGCGCTTCCATCGCCTGCATCAGCGCGTGGATGCGAAAACGCAGCACCAGATCCAGTTCCGGCTCGCCAGCTTCCAGCAGCAGATGCGTATCGCCTGAGAGACGCGCCACCAGACGCTTATCCTCTTTACCGCAGGTCATCACGACAGGCGACGTGAGCGGTGCCGGCTGCCAGGCAATCGTCTGTGGCTGAAGCGTTGCCAGCTCGGCACGTCCTCCTGCGGCCAGTCGGCGGGCGGTGGGAATATCCACCGCCACAAACTGCACCTTATCACCGGCTTTAAGCTGGCCCAGCTGACAGAGATCCGCTTCGATGACCGTCACCGGGCAGACGAAGCCGCCCAGACTGGGGCCATCGGGACCGAGAATGACCGGCATGTCGCCGGTGAAATCCACTGCGCCAATCGCGTAAGGATTATCATGAATGTTGGAAGGATGCAGTCCCGCCTCACCCCCGCTCTCGCGGGCCCAGATCGGCTTCGGTCCAATCAGGCGAACACCGGTACGGCTGGAGTTGAAGTGCACTTCCCATTCGGTGGCAAAAAAAGTCCCGATATAGTCGGGCGTAAAAAACTCCGGCGCGCCTTGGGGGCCATAAATTACCCTCAGCGTGCGCACCGCGGCCAGCCCCGTGCAGAGCGAGGCGGGCAGTGCTGTGCCCGTCACGTCTGCCGGGCGCGGTGCCAGGTGAAGCACATCGCCGCTGCGCAGCGCCCGGCCTCCGTGTCCCCCGAACTGGCCGAGCGTAAAGGTGCTTTTGCTGCCCAGATAGTCCGGCACCTGAATCCCGCCGCTCAGGCAGAGGTAGCTTCTGACGCCTGGACCGGCGATCGCGCCCAGCTTCAGCGTTGAGCCTGCCGGAACAGTAAAGACGCTATTCATCGGCTGATCGACCCCCTCCAGCGTGACGGGGAGCGGCGCTCCGCAGACCACCGCCTGCACCTCGGTATTCAGTTTCAGGGTCGGGCCGTTAAGGGTGATCTCCAGCGCGGCGTCGCCCTCAGCGTTGCCCAGCAGGCGGTTGCCGAAGCGCAGCGCGCGGTCATCCATCGGTCCCGAAGGCGGCACCCCCACCGCCCAGTAGCCCAGACGGCCGGGATAGTCCTGCACGCTGGTCTGGGTTCCGGCACTCAGCACCTCCAGCGTGGCCGCCTGATAACCGAGCTGCTCCAGACAGCGGGTCCAGGGTTCCCCTGTGGTGAATGGCGCGAAAGCCAGTATCTGCAGCAGATAGAGGCGATTGGTCTCGACGCCATATAACCGGGTTTCCGCCAGCGCCTGAGCCAGCGTGGCAATGGCTTCGTCGCGAGTGGGACAGCAGGCGATGGTTTTCGCCAGCATCGGATCGAAAAAGGGCGGCACTTCACTGCCCGCTTCTACCCAGCGGTCGATACGCAGCGTCTTTCCCCCGGCTGGCGGGAAAAAAACATCGGTCAGCAGACCGGGTGATGGCTGAAACTGCCGTCCCGGATCTTCCGCGTAGATCCGGGCCTGAATGGCGTGGCCCTGTGGTTTCAGCGTGGCGGCTAAACGATCCAGCGGCGGGAGCTCCCCGGCGGCCAGTTCGATCATCCACTGCACCAGGTCAACCCCCCACACCTGCTCGGTGACCCCATGTTCGACCTGAAGGCGGGTGTTCACTTCCAGAAAATAGAAGTGCTGCGCCGCGCTGTCATAGACAAATTCCACCGTTCCGGCGCTGCGATAGTTCACCGCTTTGCCCAGCGCGATGGCGGCGGAACAGAGTGCCTCTGCCATGCCGTCAGGCAGATTGGGTGCAGGTGTCTCTTCAATAACTTTCTGATTACGACGCTGAACCGAGCAGTCACGCACGCCGAGCGCGATCACTCCGCCTTTGCCATCACCGAAAATCTGCACCTCAAGATGACGGGCGCGTTCGATATATTTTTCGAGAAAGACCCCGGCATCGCTGAAGTTGTTCTGGCCAAGACGCTGCACCGTGTCAAACGCGTCGGCGAGTTCATCCTCATCGCGGCAGACGCGCATACCGATGCCGCCGCCGCCTGCGGTGCTTTTCAGCATGACCGGATAGCCGACCTGGGCCGCTGCCCGGCGGGCTTCATGGCGGTCCGCCAGCAGTTCACTTCCCTCCAGCAGCGGAACACCTTCGGCTTTTGCCAGAGCGCGTGCCGTGTGTTTCAGGCCGAAAGTACGCAGCTGCTGGGGCGTGGGGCCGACAAAAATCAGGCCCGCCGCCTCGCACGCCTCGGCAAAGGCGGCATTTTCCGAGAGGAAACCGTAGCCGGGGTGGATCGCTTTCGCCCCGCTCTGCCGTGCGGCGGCGATGATCTTCTCCGCCACCAGATAGGTTTGCGCGGCGGGCCCGTCGCCCAGGCTGATCGCGCTATCCGCCTCACGGATATGCAGGCTGCTCAGGTCAGCCTCAGAGTAAACGGCGACGCCTTTCACCTGCATGGCGTGCAGGGTACGCAGAATGCGGCAGGCGATCGCGCCGCGATTGGCAATCAGTAACGTATCAAACATAGGTGATGCTCACAGGGAGGCGGGTCGTCCCGCAGAATTCGCTATTCCCTGGGGCCGTCCCCGGGGATGACCGGCACCTGAACAGTGCAGCGGCGGTAGAGGCAGACAGGCGATCGATCAGAGCGGGAATGTCAGGCCCGGATGTCGCGCTGTCGGATGCAGATTCAGTTCCACACCAGCACCTCTGCAGGCGTCGGGTTCCAGCCGTTGCAGGGATTATTGAGCTGGGGACAGTTCGAGATGAGCACCATCACGTCACACGCCGCGATCAGATCAACATATTTGCCGGGGGCTGACAGTCCATCTTCAAAGGTCAGCCGCCCTTCCGGCGTCACCGGAACGTTCATAAAAAAGTTGATATTGGCGCCGATATCGCGCTTGTGAAGGCGGCCATCATGCAGGCAGGCGCAGAGAAAGTTATCCCGGCAGCTATGCATGTAGCGCTTATCGTGGGCATAGCGCACTGTGTTGCTCTCCTGGGAGCAGGCCCCGCCCAGGGTGTCGTGGCGTCCGCAGGTATCGGCAACCAGGGTCAGCAGCGGATTACCGAGATTGGAGTAGAGCACGCTGCCGGTAGTCAGATAGACCTTTCCCTGACGACGCAGGGTGCGCTGGGGATCGTAGCGCTCGCGGGGGTTATCGGCGCGATAGAACAGGGTATCGATTGCCTGGTTACCTTCGAGATCGAGCAGCCGCAGCCGCTGCCCTTTTTTGACCTCAAACAGACAGGGCTCCCCGGCCGGGATCACATGACGCCAGACTGCCGTTTCAGGATGATAATCAGGGGTAATCGCTGTCATCACAGCCTCCTTACAGGGAAAAGTGTTGGGTGTTTTGCATGGCGCGCTGATTTTCATCGCGGGTGAAAATGACGTCGCTGAGGGCCTGACCCGCATCGGCCTGATACCAGTTCAGCTGAATCGGGCGCGGCAGATACTGAGTGGCGGGATCCTGAGGGTGAGGCAGCGCGGTCAGGACGATCAGCACGTCCATCGGCGCATACAGCTCAACGAAATCGCCGGGCTGACTGTTGCCTGAAATGAAGGCAAAGCGTCCCGCCTCATCCACCGTGACTTTGCTGAAAAAGTTCACCACCATCAGCAGGTCTTGCAGGCCGAGATCCCATTTGCCCATTTCCACCAGCAGGTTATCGACGCCGTTACGGTAGAAACCGTTGCGCAGTTCCTGATAGCGTCCGCTGCCGTACTTGTCGTGCGTCTCGGCGGCGTTAAGGACGCCGCCGAACGGGTCATGCCAGCCGCAGCTGTCCGCCACGATAGCCGCCAGGACGCGACCCATATCAGAGTAAAAACAGTGGCCAGTGGTCAGCCGCGCGGTGTGCTGACCCTTGAGGGTGTCGGGCAGGTTCAGCCGTTCACTTTTTTCGTGCGGATTGAGCATCATGGCGCTGACGTTAGCCCCGCCGTCGATATCGGTCAGGCGCAGGATCCCGCCCTTACGCAGGATCAGCGAGGTATGCGCGCCGCCAGGAAGCTGCTCTTCGCGCAGGCTGGGGCCGGAGTGAAAAAGTGCCGTCATTGAGCGTTCTCCTTTAAGGGGTAAATGTTGTCTTTGCGGCCGGTCGCCAGCTGGGACAGCCGCGTTTCGTTGAGCGGAATGTCATAGGTGATACGCGCTCCCCACGCATTGGGTGCCTGGGGATCGAGGCGCACCTTGTCGAAAACCAGCAGCCGGGTACCCAGGTTGAACCCTTCGGCAAGGTCGTGCGTGACCATAAAGACGTTCATGCGGGTTTCGCTCCAGAGCTGAAGCAGCAGGGCGTGCATATCTTTGCGGATGCCGGGGTCGAGTGCGCCAAAGGGCTCATCCAGCAGCAGCACGCGTGGCTGCATGACAAACGCCTGGGCAATCGCCAGCCGCTGCTGCATCCCGCCCGACAGCTGCGCCGGATATTTGTCGAGCGCATGGCTCAGCCCCACTCGCTCCAGCATCTCTCTGGCCTGCTGACGCGCCTGACGTTTTCGGGCGCCCAGCAGCCGGCCCCACAGCGGTGACGCCGGCAATTCCAGACCGATGGTGACGTTATCCAGCACGTTGAGATGAGGAAAAACTGAGTAGCGCTGAAAGACCACGCCGCGACTGCGATCGGGCTCCGCCGCCAGCGGCTCACCATCGAGCGTGATGGTGCCGCGCGTTGGTCGCTCCTGACCGAGCAGCAGTCGTAAGAAGGTCGATTTTCCGCAGCCGGAGGCGCCCACCAGCGAGCAGAACTCCCCTTCCCTGACCTGCAGATTGATGCGCTCCAGCACCACGTGATCGCCATATTCCTGCCAGATGTTTTTGATATCGATAAAACTCATTCCCGGCCTCCTTCCGCCCACGGGAAACAGGCTTTGTGCAGCTGACGCAGCGCCAGATCCATCAGCCAGGCCAGCAGGGTTATCCAGATGACATAAGGAATGATGACGTCCATCGCCATGTAGCGGCGGACGAGGAAGATGCGGTAACCCAGCCCGGCGGTGGCAGAGATGGCTTCGGCGGAGATCAGGAACAGCCACGCCGAACCCAGCAGCAGGCGCAGCGAGGTAATGAGTCGTGACAGCAGCTGGGGCAGCACCACCCGCAATACCACCGTCCAGCTGTTCGCGCCCAGCGTCTGGGCTTTGATGAAAAGCTCGATCGGGATCTCCCGCGCCCGCTGTTCCAGGTCGCGGGCCAGCATCGGGGTGATGCCGATGACGATGAGCATCACTTTTGACAGCTCATCCAGCCCGAAGACGATAAACAGCATCGGCAGCAGCGCCAGCGGCGGGATCATCGACACGACGGTCATAAACGGCGACAGCGCCGCGCGGGTCATGGGAAACACCCCGGCGGCAATACCGATGCCCAGGCCGATCAGCGCAGAGATCATCAGGCCCGTCAGCAGACGGGTGAGACTGATCAGCGTATCCGCCCACAGCAGAAACTCACCGCTGCGTTTATCGGGCGTGAACGCCATCCGGTCAACCGCGGCGATCATCTGCGACAGACCGGGCAGCAGTTTATCCTGCGGGTTTGCTTCCAGCCGCACCGCCGAGCTGATAAACCAGGCGGCGATCAGCAAGACAAACGGCAACAGCATCAGCGTCAGGCGCATTCCCTGTCGGGGATAACGGTTAATGTGGCGCATGGCGTAAGCTCCTCAGCCCGGAATTCAGAGCTGGCCTGCCGCGGCCATCTTCAGATAGCTGTCGTCAAAGCGCAGCCTGATGTTGGCTTTGTCCCCGAGGGTCTGGTTGCCGGGAAAGGCCATACCGATAAAGTCAGCGCTTTGCGCACCCTCGCCGAGCAGACCCTTATCAAAAGAGAACGCGGCCACGCGCTGCATGGTTTTTGCCAGGTCGGGCGAGGCGACAAAAGCCTCTGTATCGGCAGGGGTCCAGAACAGATGGGTGGTTTTGAGCTGTGCCTGATAACCGGCGAGGTCAGTGCCGGAATCCGCGGCCATCGCACTTAGCGCCTGGGTATCACCCGCCTGCATTTTTGCCATCATCTCAAACCATGCACCGGTCAGCGCTTTGCCCAGTGCGGGGTTATCGTGGAGGGTTTCTGTGTTCACGACCATCATATCGATCAGCTCGCCCGGCACGGCGGAGGAGCTGAACACTTCTGTGGTCTGCGGACTCTTTTTGATGACGGAAAGCTGTGGGTTCCAGGCCACTGCGGCTTTGACACCGCTGGTGCCGAAGGCGGAGACGATATCGGCATCGGAGGTGTTCACGACCTTAACATCCTTCTCCTGCAGTCCGGCCTTTTCCAGACCGCGCACCAGCAGATAGTGCGATACGGACAGCGCGGGCAGATAAACCGACATGCCTTTCAGGTCGCTGAGTTTTTTATTCACGCCTTTCAGAACGATGCCGTCGTTACCCTCGGAGTAGCTGCCGGTGATCAGCGCCGTGGAATCGACGCCGCCCGCGGCGGGAATGGTCAGGGCATCCATATTTGTCATGGTGCAGCCGTCGAACTGCCCTGCGGTGTACTGGTTGATCGATTCGATATAGTCATTCAGCTGGACGATATTGATTTTAATGCCATATTTGCTGGCCCATTTATCGATGATTTTTTCATTAGCGATCGTGCCCCAGGGCATCCAGCCCGCATAGATGGTCCAGCAGACGTTGAACTCTTTTTTAACTGCGGCGAAAGAGGGCACACTGGTCAGCAGTGCCAGGGAGAGAATGAGCGTGCGGAGAAGGGAAAATGTCTTCATGGTTGACCTCTGGTTGGCACAAAAAAACGGGAGCAGCGCAAGACACCAGATGGTGCCGCTGTCTCCCGGGCTTTTGTCCCGCCGTGTAACCTCGCAGAGGTCGCCAGCTCTCGGACCAGACATTCACCTGCGTGAACCGGAACCCTAGCCAGCTATTCAGTATCAGTTGTGTAGTGCGCTGCTTACTGAACGGGTTATTGCAATTGGCATACCAGAATTTAAATTCCATTTAATCATGCGCTTACAAATGATGTAAAACGACAGGCCCCGTGATGGTGAGTCAGCAGCGTGCGTTGCACATAATCAGTGCCGGGATTCACTCCTCTTCAGGATGCCATTTCTGAGCGCACGTGAACTCAGCTGTGACGCGCCTCGCCTGTCGCTAAAACAGCGGTTTCAGGATCTGGATATGCAGGTTCTGGCGAATCGCTTATCAGGGAAGTGAATAGCGGCGGCGCTGCGGGCGGGATGAATAACGGCAGCGCGCTGCGCTGCCGTTTTTGCAAGGGTGTCAGAACTCTTCGGGTTCTCCCGGCAGTGGTTCGGTCAGCGCCTGTCCTTTGACCCCGGCATAGGTAATTACCAGCTCGGCGGGCTCCTCCAGGGTGTAGCCGCGGTGCGCACTGTTGACCGTCTCATTCAGCGCTTCTCCGGCGTGGAAGGTACGCTGCTCCCCGCTCGCTTTGTCTTCCACAATCAGGGTGCCTGAAAGGATA
The DNA here is from genome assembly GCF_056856975.1 of Pantoea sp. PA1. Lineage (NCBI taxonomy): Bacteria > Pseudomonadati > Pseudomonadota > Gammaproteobacteria > Enterobacterales > Erwiniaceae > Pantoea > Pantoea sp. PA1. The sequence continues at coordinate 252,457 of NZ_JBXGEE010000003.1, read as the reverse complement.
AACGCCGCATTCGGCATCGGATGCGTGTGCCACGGCAATGACGTATGGGCAGGCAGTGACAGGCGCATTACGGTCAGTTCCGGCTCGCCGTGCGGATAGGATTCAATGACCTCTCCGTTCCAGGCCTCCCCGCTGCGCATGACTTCAACCGCTTCGATCCCGTTCTTTTCATCTTTTGACATCAGTATTCCCTGTTAACAATCAATGCAATGCTGCGAACCGCAGGCTTTAAGCGTAGAAGAGAATGCGCGGACTGGCTGAGGGGATGTTGACCGGATGAGTGCGCCAGAGGAATAAAACCGCCCGGAGAGCCGTGAATGGCATCGGTTAATTCACGGGCATAAGCCGCCGACTTGATGAATTAATGAACAATATCCGGTGTGTGGTTATAAGATATATCCCTCCGTCAGTTCGCAACCTGACATTTCTGTATTATCTTTGAAGCCATCAATTCTCTGAGGGATTTCTGATAATGAAAGGTTTGTTTGCCGCATTACTGGCTAGTTCTGTTTTATTATTATCCGCCTGCTCTAAAGATGACGATAACAAAGTCAAAGTGGCGATTAATACCGGGCCGGACGAAGCGATCTGGCAGGTGGTGAAACAGGTTGCCAAAGATAAATATCAGCTCGATGTCGAAGTGCTGAACTTCAATGACTATGTACTGCCGAACGAAGCGCTGAATAACAAGGAAGTTGACGCCAACGCTTTCCAGAGCCTGCCTTATCTGGAAGATCAGTCTAAAGAGCGCGGCTATAAATTTGCGGTAGTTGGCAAGACGTTCGTCTTCCCGATTGCTGCCTATTCGCACAAAATCAAGAACATCAGTGAGCTGCAGAATGGTGCGACAGTGACCATCTCTAACGAAGCTACCACCCTGGGACGCAGCCTGCTGCTGCTGCAGGCGCAGGGCCTGATTAAGCTGAAAGAGGGTGTGGGTTATTTACCCACCTCACTGGATATCATCGAAAATCCTAAAAACCTGAAACTGGTTGAAGTGGATACGCCGCAGCTGACCCGCACGCTGGATGATCCGAACGTGGCGTTCTCGATCATTAATACGAACTTCTCGGCTCAGGCGGGATTATCCGCTCACCGCGATGGGTTATTTATGGAAAGCGCCTCTTCGCCTTACGTCAATGCGCTGGTTTCACGCGAAGACAATAAAGACAGCGATAAAATTCAGAAGCTGAAAGCGGCGCTGCAGTCGCCTGAAGTCGCGGCTAAAGCGGAAGAAGTTTATAAAGGCGATGCAATTAAAGGCTGGTAATCGCCCGCAACGCATCCCTGGAATCAAAAAATCAAAAAAGGCCGCATTCCGATGCGGCCTTTTTTATGTCAGCACAGTATGTATGAGCGGATGCCTGCGCCTTAACCTCTGCCAGTCACGCCGCGCCAGCCCGCCAGGCCAGAGGCACCGCTACGCAGCGGCCCCTTTTGGCTGAGCGGAAAGATGCGCTGCCCACAGGCTGGCCACCCATTTCACCCCTTTTGCGGTAAAACGCGCCTGTGAGAAGGCGTGCTGGTTTTCGCCGGTGCCGGTGTGCAGCGTAAAGTAGCCGGCCTGCAGATGGTAATGCTGCGGCGTCAGGGTGCCTTTGGCGCGGTACATGATATTGCGCTCCAGCAGAAACTGACGAAACTCCGGCTCTTTTGCTTTCAGCATTTTGCAGAGCTGACGAAAGCCCAGCGAGTCATCCACCTGAACGAAGTTATCAAAGAAGGCGGCCTTAGGCGCGGAGAGAGCCAGCTGCTGCTCCGCCGCCTGACGCTGTTCAAACTGCTCAGCCCAGGCACGAGCAGCCTCAGCCGGGTTGGTAAAGTCCGGCAGATGGGTGGTTCTTTCCCGGTCCTGCCAGCGATCCAGCACTTCGGCCGTAAAGCCTGGCGACAGGCGTGCCACGGCCAGCAGGGAGTCACGCTTGCTCAGGCGGTACTCCTGACGCACCTCCCCTTCGCGCTCATAGTCATTCACTTTGAGCGGCTGAGAAAGACGCTGAGCCGTTTCCAGACTTTTGATTAACCGCTTCACTTCTCCATGTGTAATACCGGTCATCTGAGCCAGTTCACGGCTGCTCATTGTGACCGATTGTTCCAGAGATTTGAGGCTTTCAGTCGAAATCATCATGGGTTCACCCCTCGCTAACGCTACCAATACCCGGCGGGCAGTCCATTTATTATACAAAATACTGTTCAGATATCCAGTATTTTATTTAAGCAGTTTCATAACCGGAAGCTGTTACGCAAACCGGGCGGTGAAAGGGATTTTGCGGGCAGGATCAGGCGTCTGAACGGCTCTGGCGGTTGTCTGACAGGGTTTAATGCCCGCAAAGAGAAGAAAGGTTATTCACACATAATGACAATGGTGGACACAGGCTGTTTACATTACAGTATAGTGATGAGAGTCAGCAGGTTACCGGCCTGTCCGGCTTAACGTTTCATCCGGGGTTCAGGGACGTCATCGCGCTCATTACCACGGGATATTACCTTTTACTGGAGTAAGTCATGCAGCCGTTGAAAGTCGCCTTTATTAAAGCTAACTGGCATAGCGAAATCGTTTCTCAGGTTCTGACCGGATTCGAACAGGAGCTGGAGAGCCGGGGAACCTCCTATGAGATCAAAACCTGGGATGTGCCGGGCGCCTTTGAGATGCCGCTACTGGCACAGCGTCTGGCGCAGACCGGCAACTTTGATGCGATTGTCTGCGCGGCGCTGGTTGTGGATGGCGGCATCTATCGCCATGACTTTGTGGCTCAGGCGGTGGTAAGTGGTCTGATGCAGGCCCAGCTGGCCACCAACGTGCCGGTCTTCTCGGTCTCCCTGACGCCGCATAACTTCCAGCCTTCGGCGGAGTTCATCGACTTCTACACCCAGCACTTCGTGAAAAAAGGTCAGGAAGCGGCCCGTGCCGTCTGCCAGATCCACGCGCTTGAACTTTAATATGGCCATAACTCAGCCCGGCTAGCGATAACATCCGGGCCTTTGCGCCTTTAAGGAGAAACATTGGAAACTTCACGTCCGCCCTTACCCCCTTTTACCCGGCCTGAAGAGGCGGCAGAGAAAGTGCGTCTGGCTGAGGATGGCTGGAACAGCCGCGATGCCGGAAGGGTAGCCCTGGCCTATTCTGTGGACAGTCAGTGGCGCAACCGCGACACCTTCCTGACCGGCCGCAGTGAGATCATCGCCTTTCTGGAGCAAAAATGGCAGCGGGAGCAGCAGTACCGGCTGATAAAGGAGCTGTGGAGTTTCGATCAAAACCGGATAGCGGTGCGCTTTGCCTATGAATGGCACGATGAGCGGCGGCAGTGGTATCGCTCTTACGGCAATGAGAACTGGGCGTTTGACGAGCAGGGTCTGATGAAGCAGCGCTTTGCCAGCATTAACGATCTGAAAATCAGCGAAGCGCAGCGGCTTTTCCACTGGCCGCAGGGACGACGGCCTGACGATCACCCTTCCCTGAGTGAACTCGGCTTATAACGCGGCGCGTTCAGCGGAGAGCGTTGCTCTCCGCTGTCCTCTGCTCAGCCCTGCTCGTCCTTGTTCTCGACAAAGGTGGCTTTGTTACGGGTGACCGTATAGGCCACTTTCTTGACGTCCTGAGGTGACGTGGTCACTTCCACCGGTGCGATGGTGACGCGCCCCATCCCGAACAGCGTCGGTACATAACCGCCAATCTGGTGTTTTCCGGCCGGAACGTGCAGCAGCATGCTTTCGCCATTCGGTAATTTACCGGCATCTTTGCCATCTACCGTCAGGAAGACGCTTGAACCATCATCGGCACGGGTTTTAATGTGTGAGACATCAATCTGCGTCGGACCCGCAGCAAATTCATCTGGCGTATCGCTGGGCGTCTGTTTCGCACAGCCGGTTAATAACGCAGCAACCGTCAACGCGGCGAAGGTAAAACGATAAGGCATTGGGCACTCTTTCTCCTGATCATCAGAACCCCATATTTTAGTCGTTTGCCTGGCAGATAAAAGAGGAGGAGAGATCGGCATCCTCTTAAAAAAGTTAAAATATCCCTGGTTTACCCGGTATAGTTGCGTAAAGAATTTTTACTGAATAAATAAACAGTCTTTTTTTTCACGGGCCGCAGATTTTTTAACCCGCTGATCAGCCTCAATTTACCCGGCTGCTTACGACGAATAAACGCCGCGTCACGCCGCGTGGCCGCTGTTTTTCCTTCGGAGCCCCCTGTTCATTAGCGGTTATCAGGTTCATAGTAGAGGTTCATCCCCGGTTAACCCCGGCGGCCATTCCCTCAACAGAGGGCACGATATGCTTTTTCATACAACGGAAACGGTCTGTGCAATAACCGGCACGCATCCTGCCAACCTGAAGCGCTGGGTGAAGCAGGGGTTACTGACGCCCAGACAACACGCTGAACACTGGAGTGACGCACAGCTCAGTGAAATCCGCACGCTGGTTGACTTAACTGCCACGGGCGCGACGCCCGAGGAGATCAGACAGGGTCAGCAGACCGCCACCTCGATCATGACCCACGGCTGGGCGGCGCGTAAAGGTGACATGCTCTGGCAGCTTGAGTTCGGGACACCCCTGTCGCTTTCGCGTCAGATGAACAATATGTCCGGTAACTACAGCGGTGATGACTTCATTATTAATCTGCTGCGCCCTCTGAGTGTCTGGCTTCACACAGACAGGCGTCAGGGGGCCACACGCCGTCTTGCCCGGTTTGAAAAAACGGTGCAGCTGCAGGCTGACCTGATGATGCGTGATGCGGCGCGAAACCACGCCTCTGTTCCGCTGTTTCTGGAAGCCGTGAGCGTCATGGACAAAACCGAAATCTGGCTGGAAGCCATTCGTCTGACCGCGATGGGTTTTACTGTCGAGGTGGATGCCAGCGCCAGCGGACAACCGGCGTTTAACACCGGACGCCATGCGCATCATGTCATGTGGTGTGGTGCCGGCATCAGTCAGGTGATGCAGGACTATTTCAGACAGCAGAGTCAGCAGGGGCATCCCATCATGCTCAGTGGTCCTGATTGCCGCCTTAGCCTTGCTCAATCAACCGCCTCAAGCGCTGCCTGACAGCAGGCAGCCTTTCCCCCTCTCCGCTTTTTCCGCGCCAGTGAATATTTTTTTCTGTTAAGAACCGCTTAAGGCGGCTTCGTATACTGTTGTCTCCACCTCCTGACTCACAGATGAGACGACAATGAAAAAGACCTTACTGGCCTTCAGCCTTTGCCTGCTGCCCCTGACCTTCACGGCGGCGCATGCCGACTCTGCGTTAACCGGTTGTGCAGCGAAAAAGCAGGAGATTGAGACGCAGCTCTCCTTTGCCCGACAGCACAATAATTCTCACCAGATTGCCGGGCTGGAAAAAGCGCGGCGTGAGGTTGAAGAGCACTGCACCGAAAGCGGCCTGCTGAAGCAGCGTCAGGAAAAAGTGGCCGAAAAGCGCAGCAAGGTTCAGGAGCGCGAACAGGAACTGGCTCAGGCGAAAGCCGAAGAACGCAGTGCCAGCAAAATCCGCAAGCGTGAAGAGAAGCTTGCTGAGGCGCGTCAGGCTCTGAAGGAAGCGGAACAGGCGCTGACTCACTAATCTGATAAGGCCAGCCAGCGATGCTGGCCTCTTATTTTTTAATTTTTCCCGGCTGTTTTCTAACCTGCTGAATAATCACCGCTATTCACCTTTTATCCATTACTTAATGTAATCGGTTGATTACTTATTCTCATGCACTTAATTGGTGCAATAAAGTCAATATCGCGTCGATCAATTCTTTAACTTTTTGAACGCCTTCAAAGAATTGAAAGATAGCGAGTTTTCTCACGATATGCACAAAATACGCACTTCACGCGCATCATTATTCGCCTTGTGCGGGGTGTAATCAGCAAACTATTCACTTTCTCTGCCCCAGAATGGGGCATGACCTGGTCGGGGCCGGGCGCCTGCCACATCTTATTTGTTTCAGGAGTGTTAGATTATGACTGCGCAAAACAGTACGCGCGTCATCCACGGCTCCACACAATAAATAACTTCATTAAGAAAGGTTTTTTATGGATAAGTTATCTTATGCGTCTGAAAGCAGCACATCTGCCTGGTCAACCTACCTGCAGCAAATCGACCGGGTGGCGCCCTATCTGGGCGATCTTTCACGTTGGATAGATACTTTACGTCATCCCAAGCGGGCACTGATTGTCGACATTCCCCTGCAGATGGATGATGGCTCAATTCGCCATTTTGAAGGGTATCGCGTTCAGCACAACCTTTCACGCGGTCCCGGCAAAGGGGGCATTCGCTATCATCCGGATGTCGACCTTAACGAAGTCATGGCGCTTTCCGCCTGGATGACCATCAAGTGTGCGGCCGTCAACCTGCCCTACGGTGGCGCAAAAGGGGGCATCCGCGTCGATCCTTTTAAACTTTCTGAGGGCGAGCTGGAGCGTCTGACACGCCGGTATACCAGTGAGATTGGCATCATCATCGGGCCGCAGAAAGATATCCCGGCTCCGGATGTCGGCACCAACGGTAAAGTGATGGCGTGGATGATGGACACCTACTCCATGAACCTCGGCACCACCGTCACCGGCGTCGTCACCGGTAAACCCATTCATCTGGGTGGCTCGCTGGGCCGTGAGAAAGCCACCGGCCGCGGGGTGTTTATCACCGGACGCGAAGTGGCGCGTCGCGCAGACATTGAAATTGAAGGTGCCCGCGTGGCAGTTCAGGGGTTTGGTAATGTCGGCAGTGAAGCGGCCCGTCTGTTTGATGAGGCGGGCGCACGCGTGGTGGTGATTCAGGATCACACGGCCACCCTGTTCAATGCCGACGGTATCGACATGGCAGCCCTGACGGAATGGCAGATTGCGCACAAGCAGATCGCCGGTTTCCCGGGCGCACAGAGCATTGATAAAGAGGCGTTCTGGACGACGGAGATGGACATTCTGATCCCGGCGGCGCTGGAGGGTCAGATTACGCGTGAGCGTGCTGAGGTGCTGAGCTGCAAAATCGTGCTGGAAGGCGCGAACGGCCCCACCTACCCTGACGCCGACGACATGCTCGCTTCGCGCGGCATTATCGTGGTGCCGGATGTGGTCTGCAATGCGGGCGGCGTAACCGTCAGCTACTTCGAATGGGTGCAGGACATGGCCAGCTTCTTCTGGAGTGAAGACGAGATTAATCGTCGCTCAGACAAGATCATGACAGAAGCGATGGTTCACGTCTGGGACAAGTCGAAAGAGAAAGCGTGCTCACTGCGCACCGCGGCCTACATCGTGGCGTGTGAGCGTATCCTGATGGCGCGTAAAGATCGCGGGATCTATCCGGGCTGATCCCGGTGGCGCTGTTGTCTGCAACAGCGCCATTTCCTCTCTACTTCATCAGCACCTGAAACTGCGGGTTAAACTCATCAAAGATGGGCAGCGCGGCGGCACCCAGCGCGGCGGTATCGCTGCCGGTCATGCCGGTCTTCAGTCGCATCGCATTCAGATAGCGTCCGCGCACCGACTGATAGAGTGGCGGTAACTGCGCGACCATCTGCTCCAGCAACGGCGCGGGCATCATTCCGCCGATAATCACCGCTTCTGCATCAAACACCGACTCCAGAATATTGATTGCCTGGCGCAGTGGCGTCTTTATGCTTTCAATCCAGGCACTGAAACGCGCAGGATCAATCTGCAGCAGGTCGTCAGGCAGCGCCCGCATCGGATCGAGGCCGCAGAACTCGTAGGCAGCCTGTAACGAGACATAACGCTCAAGACAGCCCTGATTGCCGCAATAGCAGTCGCGCCCGCCCGGCTCGACCACGATGTGGCCGATCTCCCCCGCGTTATGGGCATGGCCGGTGTAGATATGGCCATCGGTAAAGATCCCTGCGCCCAGGCCGGTGCCGATATAGAGATATATAAAAGAGTTAAGCTGACGGGCGATGCCATGAAACCGTTCACCAATGGCGGCCACGGTGGCGTCATTCTCCAGCGTCACCGGCAGGCCACTGATCGCGCCAAGTTCAGCTTCGATATCAACCTGCTCCCAGCCGTTCAGGGTGGTCGGCCCCACTGATGAGATGCCCTCTACGCCGAACGGTCCCGGCATCACCACGCCTATGCCTAACACTTTCTGCCACTGTGCGCCGAGAAAGGCCCGCATCTCCGTCAGCACGTCAGCAATGCACGCCAGGGTGGCAGCAGGCTGGGGCTTCTGCACCAGCAGGAGGCGGCGGAAGTGGACTTCGCCGCTGAGATCGACCAGAACCAGCAGCAGGGTCTGGTGATCGAGGTGAATCCCGATCGACCAGGCACTGGTCGGATTCAGCGTGACCGGAATGGAGGGCTGACCACGCCCGCTGCGGCGTGGCTGGCGGCTGGTCAGCAGTTCAGCCTGCTCCAGCTCTGCCACGATGTTGGAGACGGTCTGCGGCGTCAGCGCCGTCAGCCGTGCCAGTTCGGCACGGGTCAGCTCGCCATGCAGACGAATCGCTTCAATCACCACACGGCGGTTATGCGCCCGCGCATGTTCAAGGTTGGTGCCTGAGGTTCTCATGTTGTTTTCCCTTACAGCGCGACCTCACAGTATTGTTATGCGGAGGAATGGAGGCAAACAATATCTTTGATCGTGTACGCAATTTCCGCGGTTCAGGATAGGCAAGGCGGCAATAAAAGCGCAGGCTGGGCGCCAGCGTTGTTACGACGTTGTTAATGTTACCGCCCTTTACTGGCACGTCCTTTGCTTAATTCCTGACAGGTCAGCCTGCCCGCTGACCATTACGCCTCTGATTAAATCAATCAAATTGATTTAATTAACCGACAGCCTGTTGCTGCATAGTGGAGAAGACCATGTCACAGCGTTATACCCCCCGACTCAAAGCCGGCTTTGCCGCCTTACTGATGTTAAGCGCAGGCAGCGCCGCGGCGGCCACGCAGATTAATGCCCTGTTTATGACGCAAGCCGCCTACAGCGAAAATGATATCCGCGCCATGACGCAGAACTTTCAGAAAGCGCATCCGGATGTCAGCGTCAATCTGGAGTTTGTTCCCTATGAAGCCCTGCATGACAAGATCGTGGCGGCGCGCGGTGCGGGCGGCAATGGCTATGACGTGGTGCTGTTCGATGCCATCTGGCCGGCAGAATTCAGCCGGTTCGATCTGCTGCAGGATGTCTCATCACGCATTACCCCCGACGAAAAAGAGAAGGTTTTCCCGGGTGCGATGAACACGGTGATCTTCAAAGGCAAAACGCTCGGCATGCCGTGGATCCTCGACACCAAGTACCTCTATTACAACAAAGCGATGCTGGCGAAAGCAGGCATTACGACGCTGCCAGAGACCTGGCAGCAGGTGCTGGATGACGCGAAAATCATCAAAGAGAAAAAGATCGTCACCTATCCGCTCGTCTGGAGCTGGTCTCAGGCGGAAGCGCTGGTGTGTGATTACACCACGCTGGTCTCCGGCTTTGGCGGCCAGTTTTATCAGAACGGCAAGCTCAACTTCTCCAGCCCGGCCTCTCTGAAGGCGCTGGCGCTGATGAAAAGCTCACTCGATCAGGGGCTGAGCAATCCGGCGTCGCGTGAATATCTGGAAGAGGATGTGCGTAAATCGTTCTCCAATGGCGATGCGGCGTTCGCGCTGAACTGGACCTACATGTACAACATGGCCAACGATCCAAAGCAGAGCAAAGTGGCGGGTGAGGTGGGCATCATGCCTGCGCCGGGGGATGCACGGGGCAAAGTGGGTGCGGTCAACGGCTCAATGGGGCTGGGTATCACCAAAGGCAGCAGCCATGCGGATGAAGCGTGGCAGTACATCCGCTATATGACCTCTCAGCCGGTGCAGAATCAGTATGCGAAACTCAGCCTGCCGATCTGGAAATCGTCCTATCAGGATGAGGCGGTGAAAAAAGGTCAGGAGAGTCTGATCGCCGCGGCGGATAAATCGCTTAACGTGATGCTGTCACGTCCTGAGACGGCCGACTACTCGCGCCTGTCGAACCAGCTCCAGCAGCAGTTGCAGCAGGTGTTACTGGGCAAAACGTCGGCCCAGGATGCGATGGCGACGGTCGATAAAAGCGCCGCCCGGCTGCGTTAAGGAGTGATGATGCTGAGTCTGCGTCAACGCGAACAGCGTCAGGCATGGGTGCTGCTGGCACCCATGCTGCTGGTGATGCTGCTGCTGACCGCCTGGCCCCTGGTGCGCACAATCTGGCTCAGCTTTACCGATGCTGCGCTGATTGGCAGCGGGGAAACGCCAGGCTGGGTCGGGCTGGAAAACTACCTCTATGCGCTGAGTGATCCCGATTTCCGGGCTTCGATCTGGCGTACCCTCTATTTCACCGTGGTTTCTGTCATCTGTGAAGGGATCATTGGCGTGCTGGTGGCGCTGCTGCTGAATCAGCGATTCCACGGACGCAACGTGCTGCGGGTGCTGGTGATCCTGCCGTGGGCGCTGCCTACGATTGTCAACGCCATGATGTGGCGGCTGAACTTCAACCCCGACTACGGCAGCATCAACGCCCTGCTCACCCAGCTGGGCATTATTGACGGCTATCGCAGCTGGCTGGGGTCGCCGGATGCCGCGCTGAATGCGGTGATGTTTGCAGACATCTGGAAAAACTATCCGCTGGTGACGCTGCTGGTGCTGGCTGCGCTGCAGTCGATCCCCGACGATCTGTTTGAGGCGGCGCGACTGGACGGAGCCTCCGCCTGGCGTCGTTTCCGGGCGATCACCTTCCCGGCGATTGTCGCGCCGCTGGGCGTGGCGCTGGTGTTGCGCACCATCGATGCCTTTAAAATTTTTGACATCATCTATGTGATGACGCGCGGCGGGCCGGTGGACAGCACCAAAACCCTGAGCTTCTTCGTCTATCAGGAGTCGTTCAGCTACCTGCGCGCGGGCAGCGGCGCTGCCTACGCGATCCTGATGACCCTGATGTGCGCCCTGCTGATCACGCTCTATCTGCTGATGTTATGGCATCAGCGCCGCCGGAGTTCCGCCTATGAAAACTAAACTGCGCCAGGGGCTGCGTTACGGGGCTGCGCTGCTGGTCGCCCTCAGCATTCTCGCCCCGATGGGCTGGCTGTTTCTGATGAGCGTCAGTTCCGCCAGCGATCTCTCACGGGTGCCGTTGGAATGGCTGCCGCGCCAGTGGGATTTCAGCCGCTATCAGGGGCTGATTTCGCTGGCACCTGGCCAGCCGGGCGCGATTTTCCTGCATGCGCTGGGAAACAGCCTGCTGGTCGCGTCGGTCGCCACGGCGATCTCCCTGCTGCTGGCGATCCCGGCGGCGTTCAGTTTCTCGCGCTACAGCGGTCGCGAGGCCTGGCTTTCCGGCGCCCTGGCGATCTATATGGTGCCGCCCGTGGCCTTTGTACTGCCGCTCTACTTCCTGCTGCAACAGCTGGGGCTGCTCAACACCCGTCCCGGTCTGGTGATGGTCTACTGCTCGCTGATCCTGCCGTTTCTGACCTGGATGCTGAAGAATCAGTTCGACGCCCTGCCCCGCGATATTGAACAGGCAGCCCGGCTGGATGGCCTGCGCTTCTGGCAGGTTCTGCTGCGCATCACGCTGCCGCTGGCAAAACCGGTGCTGGGTGCCGCTGCCCTGTTTGGCTGGCTGCTCGCCTGGGATGAGTTTTTTTACGCGCTGCTGTTCACCAGCAATCTGTCGGCCCAGACTCTGCCGGTCGCCATTGCCGGTTTTACCGCCGGACGGGCGACGGATGACGGGCTGATCGCCGCCATTGGCATTCTGGCATCGGTACCACCTCTGTTTATCGCCATCTGGCTGCAGAAAACGCTGGTCAGTGGCCTCACCAGCGGGGGAAGTAAGGGATAACTATGAACCATTCCACTGTCGCCACCCTCTATGTGGTGGGTAATATCAACGTCGATTTAATCATGAGTACGCTCAGTGACTGGCCGCAGCGCGGCACCGAAGTGATGCTGCAGCACAGTGAGCTTCGGCCCGGCGGCTCGGCCGGAAACTGCGCGCTGGCGCTGGAGGCGATGCAGGTGCCGCATCGCGCTATCGCCAACCAGGGTAATGATGGTCTGAGTCACTGGCTGGCCAGCCATTTTCCGCACAGTGCGAAGCAGTGGCCGCGCTACGCCTGCGAGACGTCACTGACGGTGGGCGTGACTCACCCCGATAACGAACGCTCCTTTCTCAGCAACTACGGGCACATCACCCTGCTGACCGTCGACGATGTGCTGGCTCAGCTGCCGCCGCAGGCCGCCCCGGGTGACATCGTGCTGCTGTGCGGCACCTTTCTCTGCCTGGAACTTTATGCACACTATCCCGCGCTGCTGGCCACCTTACAGCAGCGTGGTTTTTGTGTGGCGGTGGACACCGGCTGGCCGCCAGCGGGCTGGAGCGATGCCCTTCGCTTACAGATTGCGGCATGGTTAGCGGACTGCGACTGGCTGCTGCTGAATGAGGTGGAGGCGCTGGGTCTGGCGGGCGCAGAGCTGCTTGAGCAGAGCGGCAAACAGCTGTCAGCCCGGCTCAGCGGCCGCGGCGGATGTGTGATCAAGTGCGGCGCGGAGGGCGCACGCCTCTGGTCTGCCGCCTCTGTGCAATTTGCCGCCGCACAACCGGTCACGGTAGTCGACACCATCGGTGCGGGGGACAGTTTCAATGCCGGTTTTCTCACCGCCTTGCTCTATCAGCACTCCTCTCATACCGCCCTGCGCTGGGGCATTGACGTGGCGTCACAGGCAATCAGTAGCTCACCGCGCCGCTATCCCAGCTGGCAACAACTCCAACTTTCAAATGAGGTGCGCTGACCATGGCCAGTGTTGAACTTGTACAGGTGGCGAAGCGCTACGGTAAACAGAGCGTACTGCAGCCGCTGGATTTAACCATTCCTGACGGCACTTTTACCGTGCTGGTCGGTCCCTCCGGCTGCGGTAAATCCACCCTGCTGCGGCTGCTTGCCGGTCTGGATAGCGTCTCTGACGGCGACATCCTGCTCGACAAAAAGCGCATTAACGATCTCGACCCCGCCGACCGGGATATCGCGATGGTGTTTCAGAGCTACGCGCTCTATCCGCACCTGACCGTCGCTGAGAACCTGGCGTTTCATATGCAGGTGAAAAAGGTGAAGCGCGAGGAGCAGAAGAGCAAAATCGCCCGGATTGCGGGCATTCTCGGCATCGATCAGCTGTTGCAGCGCTATCCCCGGGCTTTATCGGGCGGACAGCGGCAGCGCGTGGCGATGGGCCGGGCGATGGTGCGCAACCCGCAGGTATTTTTGTTCGATGAGCCGCTCTCGAACCTGGATGCGCAGTTGCGGATGGAGCTGCGCGCCGAAATCAAATCGCTTCATCAGCGTTTTAAAACCACCATGGTTTATGTCACCCACGATCAGGTCGAAGCGATGACCCTGGCCGATCAGATCGTGGTGATGAAGGATGGCGTTATCGTGCAGCAGGGTGCGCCGCTGGCGATTTATGATCGCCCGGTTAACACCTTCGTGGCGCGGTTTATCGGCTCACCACCGATGAATCTGCTGGATGCCCGCTTTGAAGTACGGGACGCCGTGCCTGGCGTCTGCTGTGGTGAGCAGTGGCTGCGGCTCCCTTCCCGCTGGCACCGTGCCGCACAGCAGCAGGCGGGTCAGCCGGTCACGCTGGGCGTGCGCCCTCACGATCTGATCACCGATGTCACCGGGCAACCGGCGACGGTGAATATCGTTGAGATTACGGGGGAGTCGACGCTGTTACATCTGGCGTGGCAGGGATTTTTGCTGCATATGCAGCTGAGCGGCCGCAGTGATGCCGTGCCGGGTGGCACGCTGCCGGTAACGGTTAATCCGGACAGGATGCACCTGTTTGATGCCGTCAGCGGTGAGCGTCTGACAGAGGCGTAATCAATCTGCATCAGACAGCCCACACAGAGGGCTAACCCGCCAGGGGTGGCGGGTGTTGCGACTTTGCGGAAGAGGTCTGCGCCGTCGCCCTGTCCGGCAGCGACGGCGTTATCAGTGCGTTTTATGCCAGGTGAAACTGCTCCACCGTCTGCGCCAGCTGCTGAGCCTGATCCTCCAGTGAACTGGCGGCGGCGGACATCTGCTGCACCAGCGCGGCGTTCTGCTGGGTGGTGCCATCCATCTCGTTGACGGCAATCGTGACCTGACTGATGCCACGCGCCTGCTCGTCAGAGGCGGTGACAATCTCACCGATAATCCCCTGCACCGAGTTCACCGCCTGCATCATCTCCTGCATGGTCTTACCGGCATCGTTCACCAGCCGGACGCCGCTTTCGACCCGCACGCTTGACTCTTCGATCAGCGCGCCAATCTCTTTCACAGCGTTGGCACTGCGCTGGGCCAGATTACGCACCTCACTGGCGACCACGGCGAAGCCGCGTCCCTGTTCTCCAGCACGCGCCGCTTCCACTGCCGCATTCAGCGCCAGAATATTGGTCTGGAAAGCGATGCTGTTGATCATCGTGGTGATATCGCCAATTTTTTTCGAGCTGTCATCGATCTGCGCCATGGTCTGCACGACCTCACCGACCAGCGTGGCACCGCGGCTGGCGATGTGCGTGGCGTTTTCGGTCAGGCTGGTCGCCTGCTGTGCGTTGTCGGCGTTCAGACGAATCGTGGCGCTAATCTGCTCCATGCTGGCGGCGGTCTGCTCCAGCGCGGCAGCCTGCTCCTCGGTGCGCGACGCCAGGTTGAGGTTGCCGCTGGCAATTTCCCCCGCCCCCTGACGCACCGATTCACTGGCATCTTTAATCTGTCCGACAATCTGTCGCAGCTGGGTCTGCATGGTCTCAAGGGCAAAGAACAGGCTGCTGCGATCGCCCTTCTGCACGGCAATCGCGTTATCCAGTTTGCCATCGGCTACCGCCAGCGCGATCTGAGCCGCTTCAATCGGCTCGCCGCCAATCGGACGCAGCACCTTACGGCTGAACAGCATACCCAGCACCGTACCGACCAGCAGAATGCTCACCACCATCAGGATCACCGCCCACATCAGCTGGCGGTTGGCGGCGGCCATCACCTGGCTGACCGGCGCGACCACGCCCAGATACCAGGGCTTATCGCTGTTGCCGATCACGACCGGCTGCCAGGTGACCAGCGCTTCTTCACCCAGTACCGCATCAAAATGCTGCACCACCTTCGAGGTAAAGTTATCGGTTTGGCCTTTCCAGGGTTTTCCGGCCTCCTCTTTAACCGGCGATGAGACCACATTGCCGCCATTGGAGAGCAGCAGCGCATAGCCGGTGCCCTGCCAGGGTTTAATCTGGTTCACTTTCGCTTGCAGCGAGGACAGCGAAATATCTGACGTGACGACCGCCTTCAGCGTGCCCTGATCCATAATCACCGCAGCCACCGAAGTGAGTAATGTCGGCACGCCGTTATAGGCGTAGCTATAGGGTTCGGTAAGCGTATCTTTTTGAGACTTTTGCGGGATGAGATAGTAGTCGCCCTGTCCCGGCGTGAGGTAAGAAAGCAGAGGATGCATGGCGTAATGGCCTGAGGCATCGCGGTCAACAAACCAGGCATAGCGGCCCTGTGGCGCCTGACCCTGCTGGGTGGCGAACTCCGCATCGCGGCCATCGAACGCATTCTGTTCGAATATCACTGACATCGACAGATACTCCGGATTGGCGCGCAGCGCATATTCCATCACTTTGTCCGCTGCCTTACGATCGGTAATGCCTGCATGCGGTAAAGCGATCAGACTTTGTCCAAGATGACTGGCCACATCGCGCGCATGTGTCAGCTCCTGCTGCACCTGCAGACCCCGGCTCTGGGCAATCTGCTGCAGATACTTCTCTGCCAGCGCTTTCTGCTCTTTACCGGACTGCCAGCTGAGGACACCTATGGTGACGGTAAAGCCCAGCGTGATGGTTAAACCGCCCATGAGCAACATCTGCGCACGGGTACTCATTTTTTTCTTTTTTAGTAACGAACTGGACATATTTTTTCCCCTGGAAATGATCCTGCTCTTTACCTCCTTGTGGTTATAGTGCTCCTGAGATCATCTATCGGCGGCGTTTTTTTGAACTTTACCCTGCGCTCAGCCTGCGGCACGCAGAACGCCGCCTGATTATTTCGGGGAAATTGATCGCTAAGGGATTATGTCGTGAATGGTGAACGGGATTTTTTTGATCTGCGACAATACAGCCGCTCTCCACAACTGTCAGTTTATGTAAAACATTGCTGCAGACCCTTATCACTGTGGAGAGAAATCAATGATTGGTAAATTCGGTTTAACAGGTGGGTTAATTATCTGGCTGGCTTATGTT
Organism: Pantoea sp. PA1; assembly: GCF_056856975.1. Taxonomy (NCBI): domain Bacteria; kingdom Pseudomonadati; phylum Pseudomonadota; class Gammaproteobacteria; order Enterobacterales; family Erwiniaceae; genus Pantoea; species Pantoea sp. PA1. The sequence continues at coordinate 236,241 of NZ_JBXGEE010000003.1, read as the reverse complement.
GCCTGGATTGTACATTACTACTCAGACACCTTTATTCAGTTCTCCCGCTAAACAGACAGGGCCTTCGGGCCCTTTTTTCTGTCTTCAGGTTCGCCAGCGTATTCTGTGAGCCGATTGTTTGTTATTATCGCCTCATTCTGTGAGCCGAATAAGGTGCGTGATTCGGCTCATTTCCTGACCCTGAGCTGACGATGAACACCCACTGGATCTGGCAACAGGCCGACTGGCCCCACTTTCACTGGCAGGATGCCGTGCTGTTACCGCGCCTGCGCCATCTGCAGCAGCAGCGCGGCCTGCTGCTGGGCCGCGCCAGTCTGCACCCCGACAGCGAAAGCCAGACGCTGGATACCCTGCTCAGTAATATCCTCTCCTCATCGGCCATTGAAGAGGAGCGGGTTAACGTGCAGTCGGTCCGCTCGTCGCTGGCGCGGCGACTGGGCGTCACGGAAGAGCAGCCCTGGCCGGTCTCTGACCGCTCAGAAGGCCTGGCGGCGATGATGCTGGACGCGATCAACAACCGCAGCCAGCCGCTGACGATGGAGCGACTGTATCAGTGGCATCACTGGCTGTTTCCGGCAGATGAATGGACGGTGCAGCGTCTGAGCGTCGGGATGTTGCGTGGCAGCGAGCCGATGCAGGTGGTCTCAGGGCGTATCGACCGGCCTACCGTCCATTTTGAAGCCCCGCCGCGTGACGGACTGGAGCCGCAGCTGGCGCAGTTTATTGCGTGGTTTAACCAGAGCCAGCAGGACGTCATGCTCGACCCGTTGCTGCGGGCCGCGATCTGTCACCTCTGGTTTGTGACCCTGCATCCCTTTGATGATGGCAACGGCCGCATCACGCGGGCACTTACCGACCTGGCACTGGCGCAGGCCGACAGTCAGAGTATCCGTCTCTACGCCATGTCTCCCGCCATTCTGGCGCACCGTGCGGACTATTACCGCATTCTGGAACAGACGCAAAAAGGCGACACTGACATCACCCGCTGGCTGGTGTGGTTTCTGGATATCCTTGATGAGAGCCTGCAACAGGCGATGAGCGTGATTGACCGCACGCAGATTAAGGCGCGATTCTGGCTGCGCTATCAGGGAACGGGACTGAGTCAGGAGCAGGTTAAAGTGCTGAACCGGCTGCTGGATGGCGGCGAGCAGGGATTTGAACAGGGGATCAGCGCCAGTCAGTATCAGAAGGTGGCAAAAGTCAGTAAAGCGACCGCAACCCGACATCTGGCGGATCTGGTCGAAAAAGGGTGCCTTTACCGTCTGGAAGGCGGCGGCAGGAGCACCCGCTATCAGGTTAATACCGGCGAGACACCCTGACTCAGCCGGTTTTGCACGGAGGGAAAAGAGATCGCAGGCAGCGCGATGTCGCTTTCCCGCGGCGATCACCCTTTCAGCGATCCTCCTCGGGTGGCGATGACCTCTTTATACCAGTAGAAGCTTTTCTTGCGGCTGCGCGCCAGTGAACCCTCGCCGTTGTCATCGCGATCGACGTAGATAAATCCGTAGCGTTTAGAGAGTTCGGCTTTCGATGCGCTGACCAGATCGATCGGGCCCCAGCTGGTATAGCCCATGACCTCCACGCCATCTTCAATCGCCTCACGGACCTGCACCAGATGATCGTTGAGGTAGCTGATGCGGTAGTCATCCTGGACGACCCCGGCGGCATCGGGTTTATCTTTCGCGCCTAGCCCATTCTCAACGATAAACAGCGGCTTCTGATAGCGATCCCACAGCAGATTGAGCAGCGTGCGCAAGCCGATCGGATCAATCTGCCAGCCCCATTCAGACGCGGGCAGATGGGGGTTCGGCACCATACTCAGGATATTGCCCCGTAGCTGCTGATTCAGCGCGTCATCGGCGGTGACGCAGCCGGTCATGTAGTAGCTGAAAGAGATGAAATCGACGGTCGATTTCAGCGCTTCACGGTCGGCGTCGGTGATCTCAAGGGCAATATGGTTGTCGCGGAAGAAGCGCAACATGTAGCCCGGATAAGCGCCACGGCACTGAACGTCGCCAAAGAATTGCCATGTCCGGTTCTCCTGCAGCGCTTCCAGAACATCTTCGGGTTTGCAGCTCAATGGATAGACCAGCCCACCCAGCAGCATGTTGCCGATTTGGGCGTCAGGGATAATCTCATGGCAGGCTTTTACCGCCAGCGCGCTGGCGACCAGCTGATGGTGAATCGCCTGATACACCTCTCCTTTGCTGGCGGTTTCCGGCAGACCCACCCCGGTCAGAGGGGCGTGCAGCGACATGTTAATCTCATTAAAGGTCAGCCAGAGTCTGACCTTATGCCGGTAACGGGTAAAGACGGTGCGGGCGTAGTGACTGAAGAAATCAATCACCCGCCGATTGCCCCAGCCCCCATACTGCGTCACCAGTCCCCAGGGCATCTCATAGTGTGACAGTGTCACAAGTGGCGTGATGTTGTGCGCGGCCAGCTCGTCAAACAGCCGGTCATAATAAGCCAGACCCGCCTCTTCAGGCTGCTGCTCATCACCCTGCGGAAAGATGCGTGTCCACGCAATTGAGACCCGCAGGCAGCTGAAACCCATCTCGGCAAACAGGCGGATATCCTCCGGATAGCGGTGGTAAAAATCAATCGCCACATCCTTGAGGCTGTGACTGCCTGGGCCCCGCTCGCAAACCGGACCAAAAATCCCCTGCGGCTGAAGGTCGGAGGTCGAAAGGCCTTTACCCGCCTCACGCCAGGCCCCTTCCACCTGATTTGCGGCAACGGCGCCGCCCCATAAAAATGAATCCGGGAAAGTTTTCATGCTGTTCTCCTGTTATTGATGGCTGAGGCTGAGTAACGGTTGTCCGGCCGTCACGGTGCTGGCTGCGGCCGTGATGACATCAGCGTAGTCATCGCTGTTACTGATAATGATGGGAGTGGTCAGGTCATAGCCGGCATCAAGGATCGCCTGACGATCAAATTCCAGCAGCAGATCGCCCGGTTGAATTTTGTCGCCTGCGCTGACGTGTGCGATAAACGGCTTGCCGTCGAGCTTCACCGTATCGATGCCGACGTGGATCAACAGCTCGACGCCGCTATCACTCAGTAAGCCGATGGCGTGCCGGGTCTGAAACAGCGAGGCGACCTCACCGGCAAATGGCGCGATGACTTTGTTATCAAGCGGAATGATGGCGACACCGCGTCCCAGCAGGCCACTGGCGAACGTGGCGTCCGGCACCTGATCGAGCGCCAGCACGGTGCCAGACAGCGGGGAAAGGATCGCGTTTTCGTCTGAGGAGCGGGCTGTCGCCGCCACAGGGGCGGCGGCTTTGGGCATACCGGCAAGCAGGGTCATGCCACAGCTCAGAACCAGCGCCAGCACTGTTCCGGCAATCCCGCCCCATAAGGTGGCATCGACCCCGCCGGGCGGGATCATCTGAGCAATCGTGAAGACGTTGGCAAAACCAAAGGAGTAAACGTGTGTGTGGCTGAAGCCGACAATCGTCCCGCCGATAGCACCCGCCACGCAGCCAAAAATAAAGGGACGACGCAGCGGCAGATTGACACCATACACAGCCGGTTCGGTGATACCAAAAATCCCTGCTGTCACGGACGAGCCAGCCAGCACCTTCTGCCGGGCATCACGGCTGCGCAGGAAAATCCCCAGCGCGGCGCCAACCTGACCCATGACGGCGGGCAACAGCATCGGCAGCATTGAGTCGTGCCCCAGCACCGCCAGGTTGTTGATCATGAGAGGCACCAGCCCCCAGTGCAGACCAAAGATCACACAGACCTGCCACAGCGCACCCATGGCGGCGCCAGCCAGCCAGGGGGCCAGCGCATAAATCCACTGGTAGCCGTTGGCCAGCATCATGCTCAGCCAGGTGGCCACGGGGCCAATCACCAGAAAAGTGAGCGGCACGGTAACGCCCAGGCAGATCAGGGGCGTAAAAAAGTTCTTCATTGAGGCAGGAAGCCGCCTGTTGCTCTGTTTTTCCAGCCAGCAGCTCACCCACGCGGCAAGAATCACCGGAATGACCGACGCACTGTAGTTGAACCAGGTGACAGGGATACCCAGAAACGCGTCCGCCATTGCGCCGGTCTGCTGGCTGGCATTAAAGGCGGCGATCATGGTCGGATGGGTGAGTGCCCCGCCGATCACCATGGTGATGAAGGGATTGCCACCAAACTTCTTACCGGCTGTGTAACCCAGCACCAGCGGGAAAAAGAAGAACAGCGCATCACTGGCAGCAAACCAGATTTTATAGGTGCCGCTCTCAACGGAAAGCCAGCCGCAGACCACAGCCAGGGCCAGCAGGCCTTTAAGAATGCCCGAAGCGGCCAGAATGCCGATAAAGGGGGTGAAAATACCTGAAATGATGTCGATAAGCCGGCTGAAAAGATTACCGCCACTGTCGTTTTCATCCGTTGCGACAGGGGCGTCATCGCGCAGTCCCGCTTCAGCGCGAACCGCCAGCCAGACCGCATGCACATGGTTGCCGATGACGACCTGGAACTGACCGCCGCTTTCAACCACCATAATCACACCCGGGTTTTTCTTCAGTGCCTCCGCATCTGCCTTCTGACTCTCTTTCAGTCTGAAACGAAGCCGGGTGGCACAATGCTCCAGGCTGACGATGTTCGCTTTACCACCCACATGGCTGAGGATCTCCTGCGCCAGTTTCTGATATTCCATCTCTCTTTCCTTACAAGCAATGTCCGCAGACATCCGTTGAGGGAGCCAAAAATAAAAAAACCTGAGAACGACCTCTTTTCAGAGGCCGCGCTCAGGTTTTGCCTGCACTACGCAGTAACAATCCAGGTTCAGGGGGTTAACGCCCCTCTTTTCTCACCCGTTCGATATGAATGGCGAGAAACATCATCTCTTCCGCTGTCAGATCACGCTGATAGCTTTGCTGCAGATGCTGCGCGATCTTCACCGCGCATTTCCACGCTTTGGGATAGTTCTCTTTAACCGCGGTATGGAGTGACACATCATCGTCATCAACGACGGTTCGTGTCAGCATCCGCTGAGCAAAAAACTTCAGATGAGTGACGAACCGCTGGTAACTCAGCGATGACTCGTCATAGTCCAGCTGCAGCTGATACTTCACCAGTTGCAGGACGTCCTGCATCACCCGCGTCACATCCATCACTTCCGGCATTTCGTTGTTGAGCTGAGCCGTTACCAGATGAAGCGCGATAAATCCGGCTTCATCTTCAGGCAGTTCCACATTCAGACGACGGGCGATGATGGCGCGGGCTTCCTGACCCAGCTCAAACTCCCGGGGATAGAGTCGCCTGATATCCCAGAGCAGCACGTTTTTTATCGCCAGCCCCTTCTTCTGCCGCTCGATGGCAAAGAAACAGTGATCCGTTAATGTGATGTAGAGACTCTCCTGCAGTTTCCCTAATCGCTGTGCTGCCAGGTTGATAATCCGGTCACAGGTCGTCATGACCTCAGCAGGGATCTGGTTCAGTAACTCCTCAAGACGGCGCACCAGAAGATCGCTTTGCAGCGCGAATACTTTCTCAATCTGCGCGGTATCAAGACTGTCCCCGACACGCTTCTGAAAAGCCAGTCCGCGGCCCATCACGACCTGCTCACGTCCCTGTTCGTCCTGAACCACCACCACATTGTTATTAAGCACTTTGGCGATTTTCATCCAGACCCCAAAAACAAAAAACCTGACCTCCGGCTGACGCCAGAAATCAGGTTTTGCCTGCCTGAGCAGTAACAATCCAGTACGCGCACTCTACCATTTTTGAGACGGACCTCAATCTGCCTAGGTGAAAAGCGTGACGGCGATCCTGCTCCACAGGGAAACTTAAAATGTCTCCACGGTTTTACGTTTCGTCACCCAGGCATCCTGAGTGCGGGCGATACCCGCCGGGCGATGCCAGTACTGAATGCCGGGCTGCAGTTCCAGCCAGCTGAAGGGACGAGCAAGGCAAAAAAACCTGAGCGCCTCACAGTGGCAGAAACCGTGAGACGCTCAGGTTTTTCCTGTTAACCAGTAATAACCCTTTGCAGATGATGAGGCCACACTAATATCGAACGCGGGCAGTGAAAAGCCGGGGAATTTCTGTTTCAGAAAAAGCGTGAGCGAATTAACATGCCACCGATACTGAGATCGCGACGGCACAATAAAAAACCGGAAATAGACATCCTGAATAATGACAAATAATTTAAACGACTCCTTCCGGATATCAGGCTGGAGAAGATTTATTATTTTATCATGAAAAGAGGTTGGCTTCCGGATTATTGACAGCCTGTCTGGCTTATGCAACCATCAATTGAAGGCGGAATTATTTTGTAATAAATTTGCCATTTATTATTGTGATAAGGAAATTTCAATGCGTGAACTTACTATAAGCGAAGTAAACTCAGTCTCAGGTGGCAACGTTGGTGAAATTATTGTTGGTGGTGTAAAGCTGATTAACGACTTATTCAATACCCCCCTGCTCTCTTTTCCAGGGAGGCTTTTGGATGCCATCGGCTTAGGAAGCATTCATCACGCCCTTGACTCGATTGGCTTTGCTATATTTACAACGATTGCTTCATTAGGCAGTGCGCTGGGTGGCGATGCCAGTCAGATTAACTACCATTTCAATGAGGAATGGGGTGATTAAAAATAAGCTATCCGGATATGAAGCCACCGTTTAGGTGGCTTCATTCACAGTGACCGAATGATGACTATAGGGTCGCTTTAAAAAGCCTCATGGTTAAAGGTGAAGAGTAGAGGTAGTGAGGGTCATACTTATCGAGCGTCGCTTTTGCAAAACGCCAGTCATACCCATCGGTGATACCCTGAGTTAAGCTATCAGGAATAAGGGTGTCGATAACCGTCTCATTATCCCAGGCATCTTTTTCTGAATATCCCCAGCCTTTGCTCCACTCAACGCGTACCGTTGCATAATCGCCAGAATAGTGATTGAACACCCACTCTTCCAACTCTCTGAAAAACTTCAGTGAGTCAGGAGTACCAGGCATTGTCAGATTATCCAGCCAGATTGCAACATCCCATTCAGGGTGAGCATCAACAGGCCGGGCTGCGGAGAGTGCAGGAGGAACAGCACCAGCAATATCGGTATCAGCTGGATTATCTAAACCGGTCACACGAATTTCAATCGGACCATTCATGGGATAAGCGTTAGATTTTTTATAGATATCCACCATGCTCTCATATTTCGCCTTAAATTCACTGAGTACCTTTTGAATGTTCTCTCTGCGGGTGATGATGACATAGCCGTTAGCCGTCACCCGAAGCGTGTCTGGCTTGATATACATCAAGACATCTTTGCTCCACCCCCACAGGTCGCTACTGATTGTCGCACCAAGTCCGATATTGACCAGATTGAACATCAGGTTTCCTAATGAAGGTGTGAGTTCCGGAAAGCCATTGTGAATCTTCCTGACCAAATCGGAAACCTGAACAGGAATATTATCCGAAAAAGGATAGTTAAAGGGAGAATGGACGGGTTTAGATATCCTGTTGTAGGCTGGAGACTCTGTCCAGATTTTTAACCATGGTGTGGTAGTAAACGGAAACCAGATGATCTCAGCACGCCCGCATTTATCCAGATAGGAGGTATAGGTTCTGATACCTTCACCCTCCTGACCAAATAATTCGACGGCGGGAACATTGACAAAACTTTGGCAGCGTAAACGCTTGTTGCGCGGCACCTGAAGTTTAACTTCATAAATAAATGCTCTCCCGACATGAATCATAAAGGCTGATATCTCCGGGTTGGTTCTTTCGAACGTTTTTAGCACGTACTGCTTAAGATTGTCATCCCACACAATGGCTTTGAGTTCGATAATGTTATTGCTGACGGTCCCCCAGCTCCCCCCTGCGGGGCGTTCTTCATTGACAGAGGGGATGCCGGTTCCATGTCCTCCTATTGCGAGGACACCGCCAAGCGTCAGATCGCCTGGTGCAGGCATGCTATAAAAGCCTAATTTCTTTTTCTCAAGCAGAGTAACAAGAGCTTCCATCTGAATGCCGGTCTGAGCCGTGACATAGCCGTAATCACCATGTTTAACTATCGTTGCAGCATTAAGATGTTTCGTCATGTCAACCAGGACAACATCGCTGTTGTCAGCATTATTATCAATAGTCAATCTTGACCAGTTATGCTGAATACCTACCGGGCGAACTTTGAATTTATTATCAACAGCCCAGTTAATGACATCGAGTAATTCAGCACTGGTTTTAGGTGAACATGAGAGAATGTTTTTCCCGGATGTCTCTTTTGACCAGTTTAAAAAATCAGTGCGGAACGTTTTTAACGGGAATGCAGTTGCAATCTGGTTGCTCATAGAATGTCCTTATTTAACCTCTTCAGATTTAACGGTAAACACATCCACCACAGAAAAATGAGACAGACCCACTTATAACAATGGCTTCATACAGATTTAATCCATAATTAACACATATAATACCTCCAAGAAGTCCCCAGAAAATTGAGATGGTCAGCGCAGATAAAAGTGTTTGTATCGTTGGCGCTGCTTTTCCTGCGTAAGCACTTAACAGATATCTTGTTACGCCCCCGAAAAAGGATATCAGCAAGAAGATCACCAGCCAGATTGTTTCATGTTCATTTCTCATATATCTCCCCTGACATGTTAACGCCTCCTGTCGTACCTGGAGTGGATATAGTGATAATGAAGATCAGCGCAATGCTCAAATAAAAAACAGAGTGCGACGTGTAAATTTCCTGAGCCAGGTCATTTTCTTTTGTAAAAAGAAGTAGAGCTTTTCATTACAGGTGATAAAAACGAGGCCTTTGGGTATAAAAAACTGAACGCCTTTGCTTTTTGAGTATGTCAGATTCATAAGGGGGTCTATTATCTGAACTTTTTTTCTCAACAGATAGAAAAGCTGAGAGATATTATTGGCAGAGATGGATTTATATCTTGCTTCCCATACCTGTAAAATTAAATCGGCAACATTAATCTCCCTTGCCTTCCTGCTTTTGATCATAAAAATAAAAAGTGTGAATTCGTTTCTGCTGAGGGAAATTACCTTTCCTTTACAAAACAGGCTTCTGGTTTTTTTATTCACAAGTATAATCAAAATCGAACCTCCTCTCCGTTTTTATGATTTCTATACATAACAGGCGGTAGATGTTAATTAAAAAAAAGTCCAACATGATAATTTTTTTGGAAAGCGCGTTTTTAACGTACAGGTTCATAAAAGAATTAAAAAATTCAGTAGCATCTTCCTGGTCAATGACTGGGAAAGGGTTTCACATTTTTTTCCCGACTTAAGCAGGATTTACTCTGTTTCAGGATGCCTTATTTACTGCCAGGAGAGATTGATAGAGGCGGAACAGGCATGCTGACCCTGTCTGAGCCCGACCGTCATCACTGATGGGTCGCACAGAAAGGCAGAGGGAGAGTGCGGGCAAAGAATTTTGATGAGCTTATATTTTTCAGAAAAGAATTTTAATGTGCATTACCCCCCGCCTGTTCTGTCAGAATCAGGGTGCTCAGGAATAACGATGAACGATGGGGCTCATTTAATGAGCTAATACGGATGAGACGGGAAGAGAATCTTAAGTCAGAAACAGCAACGCCGGAAGGTTCGCTTCCGGCGTTGAGGTGAAGATTAGGCCGCTTTTACTGCGCGCACTTTCTTCGCCGCAGGCTCATCAGCCTGGTTGTCAGCATCGTCTGAGCGGGAAGCGTGGGTCGTCGCCTCCGGCAGTTTGCTGGTGCGAAGGATATGCTGTACCGACTCTTTCTGCTCAGCAATCAGCAGGCCCAGCGTTTCCGCCTGTGCTTCGTCCATCGCGGGCTGATGCTGTAACAGCCAGTCGGTGAAGGCTTCGGCCATATCGAGCATTTTGTCGTAGGCATCGGCCTCTTTCTTATTGGCAAACGTCATCTTCTCTTCACCCTTTCTGACTACTACAAATTTTGTTTCAACAGCCATCTTTTCGCCCTCAGGTACTGTGTATGCATACAGTATATCATGCTCAGTTCGCTTTGCCAGCAGAGAATGGAGTTTATCGGAGATGTGCAATTGAACCTTATCATCGCGCAGGCTTTTCTTCGATCAGGACGTTAATCCGGCGATGGGGTCAGATTCCCCTGTCTGACGCAGCTTCTGGAGAGGGCGGAAAGATTCTGTCAGGAGGGTGGCAGTAAAAACGCTGGAAAGTGTATGGAAAGCGTAAAACAGCAGGTACAATCCGCAAAAAATAAAATTGATGATGATGGCAAAAGGATTAGTTCGCCAATGATTTACGATTGTTTCCTGTACTACGATGAAGATATGCTTCTTGAGCTGCGTTTAAATACACTTTATGAGCATGTTGACCGCTTTGTCATCGTTGAGTCTCTCTATACTTTCACGGGCAAGCGACGAGAAAAACTTAATTTCAATATTGACCGGTTCGCCGCGTTTCGCGAAAAGATCATCTATGTGATAAATGATTCCGTTCCCACCATTTATCAACATGAATTCCTGTCCGGCAGTTCTGTGGTGAAAGCCGGGGAATCCGATCCGTGGGAAAATGAAACCATTGCGCGTAACAGCATTATGCATGGTCTGCGCCATGCTCAGGACGACGATATCATCATCATTTCCGACGTTGATGAAATTCCTCACCCTGCTGCCCTCACGCAGTTCAGTCGCCGTCATCTGTGCACGACGCTGTATCAGAACTTTTTTAACTATAAATTTAATGTTCAGGTACTCAACGATGATGGCTCGGCGCGCTTATGTCGCCTGCCGAAAATGACGACGATGAAAAACCTTAAGGGCTTTTTTCAGGGACAGCCAGAGTTGTTACGCAACGTGAAGCGTAAAGGCACCCCAATACGGGATAGCTGGTGGCGCTGGAGACTTCTTAAAATGCGCACCCGGATTGTCATGAACGCGGGCTGGCATTTTTCCTGGGTAATGACCGATGCACGCATCAGCGAGAAGATGGAGACAATTTCCCATACAGAAAATAATCTTCCCGAGTTCAATAATCCGGATCACATCCGGCGCTGTGTTGATAAAAATATAGATATCTGGAACCGGCCAAGGAAGATGGTCATCCGGCCTATTGATTATGAATATATGCCGGCCTGGCTGGTAGATAATCAGGAAAAATTCGAAGAGTTTATAAAACGATAAGACCTTTAACCTGACAGCCCGCTTTGAGCGGGCTGTTTTATCGCAACAACCAGCCAAAGGTGGCCGTTTCCAATGGCCTGAATCGTCGCGTTGCTCAGTATACTACTCTGACGCGAACTCAACGCTGAGTTTGCCGCAATCCAGCATGCCGTACTGCTTTCTGCCCGTAACGCGTTCTGCATAAAAAGGGACCAGCCATTGCTCAGCCGGGCCGCTTATCTCTGCGTCAATGAACCGTATGCCCTTCTGGCGGGCGACTTCGGCTGCTTCATGCCAGTTTTGCCAGTCGTTGGGCTGTCTCAGCCAGGCACTCAGCACGGTCTGTTTTGCCTGCTCAACCGTGTAATGTTTGCACGCCGCAAGGTTTTCCTCACTGTAGTACTGGTCACCCGTTTTCAGATAGATCAGCGTTCCTGTCCCTGTCAGGGCCAGCAGAACAAGCCCCGTAAAACCGAACACTGTACCCTTCACAACACTTCTGATCATAACGCCACGCATTGATTGATTTTAAGCAGCCACTCTCTGAGCAGGCGATAGGGGCATTACACCAGCAACTCTTCCAGGAACTGTGCCAGCGCTTTACGCGGATCATCCTCTTCCGAGACGATCACTTCGATCCCCCACTGCCCCAGCACCTCTTTTGCCACCGGGTTGTTGCGGTTGGTAAACAGGTACGATTTTGGCCGGGCCGTTGCCAGCCCGGTGCGGCCCCACATTTTCGTCAGGCGGTAAAAGAGCAGGCGAATGTTGAAGTCACTGATGCTGTAGCCGACAAACAGCACCGAATTGCCCATCACGTCGTGGGTGAGTTTGATGTCGAGCGGCGAGTCGAAATAGAGACGCTCAAAATAGCTGCTCTCATCCAGCACGATGGAGGTATCGTCGTCGAAATCGCCGTGAAGTTTGATGATGTGTCGCTTCTCTTCGGTCAGCGACACCAGATCGGCGGCATTCGCCACTTTATAATAGGGAACCCCGTGCGCCTCGTGCGCCGCTTCCAGCCAGCGATCGTAGTTAGTGGTGTAGATACGCGAGAAATTACCCTGCGTAATCATGGTGTGAATTTCAGAAGAGCGGACATCAATATCGGGCCGGTGCCATTCGCGATCCATCCAGCTGCGCAGCGGACCCAGCGAGCCTTTTTTCTGTTTGTAATACTCCGCCAGCGACAGATGCGTGCCGTAAGTATTGAAGATTTTAGGATCGTAGCCCAGTTCATGCGCGAGGTGCGCAATCAGCTCATGCCACTCCGGCAGGCCGAAATTGCGTGAGATACCGGCACCGGCAAACAGGATCAGTTTGCCGGAATCATAGGCGCGTTTGAGTTCAGGTTTCATGCCACTCCCCGGGCGGTTTTCAAAAAGGTGGCGAAGCGATCCAGCGCGATACGCCGCATGGAGATCTCATTCTTGAGCTCACCCATTTCGGCAAAGGTCTGCTCATAGCCTTCGGGAATAAAGACGCAGTCCCACTGAAAGCCGCGCGTGCCGGCGGGTTTTGCCGCGATGGTGCCGCGCAGCTCGCCTGAAAACTGATACATCTTGCGGCCGTCACAGTAACCCAGCACCGTTTTGGCCGTGACGGCCTGGCTGTCGAGTCCCTGCACCAGCGCCGTAAAGCGCTCAGCGTCGAGGCGATTCCAGAAGATGCGGGTCAGACCCGCGGGCAACCCATTCAGGCCATCCAGATAGAGGCCGGTGTGCTCAACAAACAGCGGCCGCCCGATCAGCGCGAAAGCCTTGGTCAGCTTGTCACGCACCAGGTCAAGCTCGTTTTCTGTCTGTATTTCTTCGATGCGACGGGCGATGGGCAGCACTTCGACTCCGACAGGTTCGAGTATCTTGCGCACCTCCGCCAGCTTTTGCTCATTGGCAGAAAGGAATCTGATTTTCATGGGCTTCCAGGGCTGGTACTCCGCCACACAACAGAATTTTTTATGAGTTTGAGGGGGCAGGATAAAACAGTCACGCCGGAGAGTGTAGTGCAATTATCGGGTTATCAGCATGCCGTGCACCAGACCGGTTAGCGCAGTGCAACCGGTCTGGCGGTGTCAGTAAACGATACCCGGCGGGTTTATCAGGGAGTGGTCGACGGCCTCATCCTGTTCACCCCAGCGGGCCAGCACCTGCTGATACTGGCCGCCCGCGATGGTGCCATCCAGCGCAGTCTGGAGTGCCGGGGCCAGGCCATTGCCCTTTTTGGTGGTGACGGCGACCCAGGCACGGAACGGCCCGTTGCCTACCAGTCGGGTCTGGCCGCGCGACGCGGCTTTCCAGGCGGCCATGGAGTGCGGGCCAAACAGGGCGTCGGCCCGTCCCGACAGCAGCGTCAGCGTCGCAGAGGCATCATCGGTCAGATAGATTGGCGTCACGGCAGGCAGGCCTTTTGCCCGGTTCTGCGCATCCCAGCTCAGCAGGATCCGCTCCTGATTGGTGCCGGACGACACGATAATGCGCTTCCCGGCAATATCAGCCGGAGCACTGATCTGTCTGATCGGACTCTCCTTTTTCACCGCGAAAGCGTGGTTGTCAGCACGATAGGTGGCAAAGTCGAACTTCTTCTTACGCTCTTCGGTGACGGCAATATTAAACATCGCCACATCATAGCGTCCGGCGCTGATCCCCAGCGGCCAGTCCTCCCAGGAGGCCGGCACCAGCTTCAGCTTTAACCCCAGACTGTCAGCCAGCAGCCTGGCGATGTCGGGATCGCTGCCGATGCGGGTCACGTTGTCAGAGGCCAGCAGCGCCAGCGGCGGCGAGTTTGTGGCTGAGGTCGCCACGGTCAGGGTACCCGGCTCGATAAAGTGATAGTTCACCGGAATTTTAGCGATCGCCAGCGGATTAGCCGGAGCATGGATGGGCGTTTCGTTGCGGCGGATGTCGGGCTTTTCCGGGGCGGCCATGGAGAGCGCCGGGATCAGCCCCGCGAAAGCCAGCGCCAGGGGCGTCAGGCGCCTCATAAGACGCGCGCCAGGAAGCGACGGGTGCGCTCGTGACGCGGATTGCTGAGCACCTGCTGGGTCGTGCCCTGCTCCACAATCCGGCCATCCACCATAAAGACCACATGGTCAGCCACTTCGCGGGCAAACCCGATCTCGTGCGTCACAATGACCAGCGTGGTGCCGGAGCGCGCCAGCTTCTTGATCACATCGAGCACTTCGCCGACCAGTTCCGGGTCCAGCGCCGAGGTGGGTTCATCGAACAGCATCACCCTGGGATTGAGCATCAGCGCCCGCGCGATAGCGATGCGCTGCTGCTGCCCGCCTGACAGGTGGCGCGGCCAGGCATCGGCTTTGTGGCGCAGGCCGACAATGTCCAGCAGTTCACCGGCCCGCTGAATCGCCGCCTGCCGGGAGAGCTGGCGATGCGCAATCGGTGCTTCAATCAGGTTATCCAGCACGCTCAGGTGCGGGAACAGGTTAAAGTTCTGGAAGACGTAGCCGACGTTTATGCGCTGCCGCAGAATCGCCTGCTCCTTCAGCTCATAGAGCTTGTTGCCGCGCTGCTGATAGCCGATATAGTCGCCATCAATCTGAATAAAGCCTTCATCGACCCGCTCCAGATGATTGATGGTGCGCAGCAGGGTGGATTTACCGGAGCCGGAGGGGCCGAGAATCACCGTGACCGAGCCAGGCGGCAGGGAGAGCGAGACATTATCCAGCGCTTTATGTTTGCCAAAACGTTTGCTGACGCCGGTGATGCTGATGGCCCCGCTGGTGTGAGAAAGACGATAATCAATGGCTTCGGACATGGCTGATCTCCTCGGTCGGTTGAAGTGGCGAGACGCGGTTGCGCCATTGACGCCAGCGAGAGGGTTGCGGTTCACGCGTTACGCTGCGGGCCATCCAGCGTTCTGCGTTGTACTGAATGACGGAGAGCACGGTGGTGATAATCAGATACCACGCAGCACCCACCATCAGCAGCGGGATGACCTCCTGATTGCGGTTATAGATCATCTGAATGGTGTAAAAGAGCTCCGGCATGGCCAGCACATAAACCATCGCCGTGCCTTTCGCCAGGCTGATGATCTCGTTGAACGTGGTCGGAATAATGGTGCGCAGCGCCTGCGGCAGAATAATGCGGAAGGTGCGGCGCGTGGCAGAGAGGCCGAGCGCCGAAGCCGCCTCCACCTGCCCCTGATCGACACCGAGAATACCGCCGCGAATGATCTCCGCGCTGTAGGCCGCCTGCACCAGTGTCAGGCCGATGACCGCGGCCGGAAATTGTCCCAGCACATTGATGGTCTGAAACGCGCCCCACGACAGGCCGGTAAACGGAATCCCTATCGAGAGCGTTTCATAGAGATAGGAGAAGTTGTAAAGAATAATCAGCACGACGATCAGCGGCAGTGAACGGAACAGCCAGATGTAGCCCCATGCCAGCGTGCTCAGCAGCCAGGAGGAGGAGAGGCGCGCCAGAGCCAGCAGACCGCCAGCCAGCAGGCTGAAGATCGTCCCCAGCAGGGTGAGCAGCAGCGTCTGTCCCAGACCGTGCAGGATCACCGGATCAAAGAACCAGCGTGCAAACACCCCCCACTCCCAGCGCGGATTAAAGGCCACCGACTGCACGACGCCTGCCAGGATAAACAGCGCAACGATTGCGCCAGCGGTGCGTGCCGGATAACGGGCCGGCACCACCTGTAACTGTTGATGCTGAGGTTTACTCATCGTCGATCCTTAACTCGCTTCCGCGACGTTATACACGCCAATCACTTTAATAAAACGCAGTCGCCCGTCGTGGGGCGGCTGACCGTAACGCTCCAGATCGCCGCTGAGGTCGAACTGAGGCTGATAACCGTGACCGGTGTAGAGCCGGACGGCCTCAGGCTGACGGAAGCCGGTGGTGAGAAACAGCCGCTGGTAGCCCGCCTGCAGGGCCCGACGCTCCAGCTCCTGCAGAATCACCAGCGCCAGACCCTGACGGCGCAGATCGCTGCGGGTCCAGATGCGCTTCAGCTCGGCGGTCTGCGGGTCATAAGGTTTGTAGGCACCCATCGCGATGATCTCGCCGTCGCGCTCCAGCACAATAAACAGCCCCTGCGGCGGCAGATACCACTCTGTCAGCTCCTGCTCCTTAAGCCGGGCAAAGTAGTCGCCATAGCGAGCGGCATATTCACCGAACAGGCCGCCCAGGATCGGTTGCAGCTCTGGCGCCTCAGGTGACACCTCGCGAAACGTTAATTCACTCATCTCAGCTCCTTAATCGCCCAGTCCGGCGGGATTAACTTCAGAATGACCAATCTGTTCAACGCCCTCGCCCCAGCGGTTAAGCACCTTCTGATAGTCGCCATTGCCGATCACGCCATTCAGCGCCGTGCTGATCGGTTCGGCCAGACCGCTGCCTTTTTTCACCGTCACCGCAATGTGAGCCGCTTTTGGCCAACCCCCATCCACACTCCCCACCAGCCGGGTTTTCCCGGTCAAAGCCGCCTTCCAGGCCCCGATCACATTCGGACCGAAATAGGCGTCTGCCCGACCCGACTGGAGCGCCAGCGTCTGCGCGGCATCATCTTTGGCATAGATCGGCGTAAAGGGTTTCAGGCCCTTAGCCTGATTCTCTTTATCCCACGCCAGCAGGATCGCCTCCTGATTGGTGCCGGATCCCACGATGATCCGCAGCCCGGCAATCTCCTCCGCTTTGGTCAGCGACTGAATCGGGCTGCCGGTCCGGACATAAAAGCCCAGCGAGTCTTTGCGGTAGGTTGCGAAGTCGAACTTCTCTTTACGTGGCTTCGTCACGGTGATGTTCGAAATCGCCGCGTCATACTTGCCCGAGGCGACGCCGAGCGGCCAGTCCTCCCAGGAGGTCGGGACAACATTCAGCTTCAGTCCCAGGCTGTCGGCGACCAGCCGGGCGATATCCACCTCGCTGCCGAGCAGGGTTTTGTTGTCGTCAGAAAAGACCGTAAGCGGCGGAGAGTTAAGCGCGGCCACCGCCACGGTAAACGCGCCCGGCACCACAAAATGGTGACCGGCGGGCAGCTGCGCGATGGCCTCCGCATTTTTCGCGGTGTTGATCGGCGCTTTATTGGCTTCCACGCTGACACGCTGGCCGTTGTAGGAGACGCTGGTGCCCTCTGCCAGAGCGTGGCTGCTGGCGGCCAGCATAAGCAGAGCGATGAGACGTAAGGGTTTTTGCATGATCCGGACTCTTATTGTGAGGTGAACTGATTAACGGGGGATTTCAGGGCGAAGCTGTCGCGCAGGGTGGTGCCCGGATAGTCACGGCGCGTCAGGCCGCGTGCCTGCAGAATCGGCACCACCCGATCGACAAAGCGTTCAAAGGTGTCAGGCGTGCCGCCATTGATGATAAAGCCGTCAGTGGCGTGGGTTTCAAACCAGAGCTGCAGGCCATCCGCCACCTCTTCAGGCGTGCCGTGAAACAGGGGGCGCGGGGTGGCCGCTTCCAGTGCCGCCTGACGCAGGGTGTGCCCCTGCTCTTTTGCTTTGCGTTTGATCTCGTCGGTGGTGCTGCGGAAGCTGTTCTGTCCGATGTCGCCGATATCGGGGAACGGCTGATCCAGCGGGTACTGAGAAAAGTCGTGATGGTCAAAGAAGCGTCCAAGGTAGTTCAGCGCATCAGTCACCGAAACCAGCGCCGCAGTGGTCTGGTACTGCTGTTCGACGTCATCGGCGTTATCGCCCACAATCACGCTGACACCCTGAAAGATGTGCAGATCTTCCGGCTGACGGCCATTGGCCACCAGTTGCTGCTTCACATCCTGATAGAAGGCCTGCGCCTCTTCGCGCGTCGGCTGATGGGTAAAGATGGCGTCGGCATGGCGCGCCGCCAGCTTTTTGCCGTCTGCAGATGCGCCCGCCTGGAAGATAATCGGACGCCCCTGCGGGGTGCGGCCGATATTCAGCGGTCCCTGCACCTGGAAGAAGTCACCGTGATGATCCAGGGTGTGCAGCTTCGCCGGATCGAAAAACTGCCCGCTCGCTTTGTCCCGCACAAACGCATCCTGCTCCCACGAATCCCACAGCCCTTTCACCACCTGCAGATACTCATCGGCAATGCGGTAGCGCAGCGCATGTTCCGGATGCTGCTGACGGGAGAAGTTTTTTGCCGATCCTTCCAGCGGTGACGTCACCACGTTCCAGCCTGCACGCCCGCCGCTGAGATGATCGAGGCTGGCGAACTGACGCGCCACGGTGAACGGCTCGCTGTAGGAGGTGGAGACGGTGCCGACCAGCCCCAGGTGCTCCGTGACACCGGCCAGCGCCGAGAGCAGCGTCAGCGGCTCAAAGCGGTTAAGAAAATGGGGAATCGATTTCTCATTGATAAACAACCCGTCGGCGACAAACAGAAAATCGAGTTTGCCCTGCTCCGCCTTACGGGCGATTTTTCTGGCGTAATCCAGGCTGATGCTGGCATCGGCCTGGGCCGCCGGATGGCGCCAGGCGGACATGTTGCCTGAGGCGCCATGCAGAATGGTGCCCAGCCGAAGTTGTCTTATGGTCATGATGTTCTCTCTTTTTTAGTCGTCGCGGTGCCTGACGACGCTGTTCAGCACCGTCGTGCGGTTACGGCAGCAGATAAAAGCTATTCAGAGTGGAAGGGACGCCTGACATCGCGCACTGAGATGTTGCAGCGCCTGGCGAGCCAGTTGAGCGAAGTAGTCAGCGGCGGGCGCAATCAGCGCCTCGTCGGGGGTAAAGCTGGCGTGATGCAGGCCAAACTCGCTGGCGCTGCCGATGCTGACAAAGGCGCCGGGCACCTGCTGCAGATAAAAAGCAAAGTCTTCACCCAGCAGATGCAGTTCGGCGGTCTGCACCCGGTAACCCGCCTGACGGGCCACATCGCTGCAGAATTCTGCCCAGTGGGGATCGTTGATCAGCACCGGCGGGCCAGGCTGCCAGGTCAGGGTCGCCTGCGCGCCATTAGCCGCGGCAAACTGCTCAACCAGGGTACGCACCCGCTGCTCCAGGTCGGCGCGCACCTGCAGATCGTGCGTACGCGCCGTGCCGCCAAACTCCACCCCGCCCGGCAACACATTCCAGCTTTTGCCGCCGTCGATGCGGGTGATGCTGAGCACCAGGCTGTCGAAGGCGTTAAAACTGCGGCTGGTGAGCCCCTGCAGTGCCTGAATAATCTGGCTGGCCGTCACGATGCTGTCGACGCCCTGCTCCGGGTAGGCGGCATGCGCACCTTTGCCGGTCACGCGGATGATGAATTTGTCGGCATTGGCGTAGAACGCGCCGCTGCGGGTGGCAAACGTACCAAGCGGCAGCGAAGGTTCGTTGTGCATCCCGAAGATAGCCTGCACCTCATCCAGCACGCCCGCCCCGATGAACTGCCGGGCACCACGCGCAATCTCCTCGGCGGGCTGAAACAGGATGCGCACCCGTCCGGACAGGGTGTCGGCCTGAGCGTGAAGCTGCAGGGCCGCGCCCAGCATCACCGCGCTGTGCAGGTCGTGACCGCAGGCGTGCATCACGCCGGGATGCCGGGAGTGAAAACGCACCCCGCTCGCCTCATGGATCGGCAGCGCGTCAATGTCGGCGCGCAGAGCAATCACCGTTTCACCCTGGCCGATTTCAGCAACCACGCCGGTTTCCAGCGGGTAATCGCGCAGCCGGATGCCTGCGGCCTGCAGCCAGTCGCGCAGCCGTGCGGTCGTCGCAAACTCCTGACCGGACAGCTCCGGCCAGGTGTGCAGTTCGCGTCGCCATTCAATCAGTTGTGATTCAGGGTACATGATGACTCTCCGCTGGCTGGGGATCAGGCCGCAATCAGATGGTGGGTGGCCAGCAGTTCCAGCGAGCGCTGGCGGGCAACCGGATCGGTGACGGGCGTATCGATGACGAACTCGTCGATAGCAAAGTGATGATGCAGGGCGTCCAGCTGAGCATGCACCTGCGCCGCCGTGCCTTTCAGCAGTGACGGGGTGCGAGGTTCAATCTGATAGTCGCGATAGCCCCCCTGACGCACGAAGCGCTCCGCCTGCTCCAGGCTGGCGACGTTCACACCCGGGCCCCCTTTCACCGCCACATGATAGTGGCGCAGAGAGGCAACCAGCAGGTCAGCTTCGGCGGGCGAGTCAGCCACCACCACCTGAACCGCAACCAGCGCGCGCTGACCGTGACTCAGGCGGGTGTAGGTACTCAGCGCATGCTCAAGCAACGCGCGGTCACCATTCAGATGCGCCGCAAAGACAAACTGCCAGCCCAGCGAGGCAGCCAGCCGAGCGCTCTCTTCGCTGGCCCCAAGCAGAAAACGGCTAGCCGGACGCGCAGGCAGCGGTGTCGCCGCCAGCCCCTCTTCATCCGGTTTCGGCTGATCCGGTTTCAGCCAGCTATCCAGCAGCTGAAGCTGTTCGGCAAAGCTGCCTTTGCTGGCGGTATCAATACCCCGCTGCAGCGCCTGGGTGGAGAGTGGTAATCCGCCTGGCGCTTTCCCGACGCCGAGATCGATGCGCCCCGGCGCCAGCGAGGCGAGCAGGTTGAAGTTTTCGGCCACTTTATAGGGGCTGTAGTGCTGCAACATCACGCCGCCCGATCCGACCCGGATATGGCGGGTCTGTGCAATGATCCAGGCGATCAGAAGCTCCGGTGAAGGGCTGGCAAGCTGTGCAGTGTTGTGATGTTCCGCCAGCCAGAAGCGGTGATAGCCCCACGCCTCTGCCCGCTGCGCCAGTTGCAGCGTGCGCTGAAGCGCCGCAGTGGGCGTCTCGCCCTGCAGGATGGGCGCTTTGTCTAACAGACTTAATTGATATGCCATTCACCTGGTCCTTATTGATTCCGGTTGCTGACCAGTGTGCTGCGCAGGCGATTATTGGTAAAACATCATATTGTTTTATGCTTTATTGAATTCGTCATATTGGCGGGGCGCGGCGAAATAAAAGACAAATAAGCGACGAAAGCCCCGAGGCCGGGCCTGTTATCGCCTTATCAGGGCGGGTTCAGAGTGAATAAAACGTGCAGAGTGGCAAAGGATTGCACAAAATCGTCTTATGTGAAGCGCTGAATTACCCGCTTTATTCAGGGGCGCTGAGAGTTCTGCTTCAGTGGAAAAAAGCGGGTGTTGATAATCGCCACATTAACCTCGCAGGGAACGCCATCATCGAGAAAAACCGTCTCATTAATCTGGATAACCGCATCCCCTGCCCCTAATTTCAGTAATGCCAGCGTCTCAGCCTGCGTCAGGTTAATGGCCGTTAAATGCTGGTCGCGCAGCTGCACTTTTTTTCCGGTCACTTCCTCGATATAGGCATATTTCGACACTTCCAGCTTGCTGAACTCCATGCTGTTAAACATATTCACCGGCAGATGAATATGTTCCAGCGCCACCGGCGTCTCATCGAAGCACATCAGTCGTAATATTTTGTAGATCGGATCGCTGGTTTTAATGCGCAGCGCCTGCGCCATCTCTGCCGATGGCACCCGGATAATGCTGGCAGAGATAATTTTACGGACGCCTTTGTGTCCGTTTCTCTGCGCCTGATAATCAAACGGGGAAAGCACGTGATATCGGTGAGCCTGGCTACTGATCTCCGTCGCACCCACAAATATCCCCGATCCCTTCACCCGATAAATACGCTGCTGCTCCACCAGAATTCGGGTCGCTTCACGCACCGTTGTGCGGGTGATACCGAGGCACTTTGCGATGGCTATTTCCGTATCCAGCTTTTCACCGGGTTGAAGGCCGTCATCTTTAATCCGGGTGAGGATGTAATCGACCACCTCTTTCTGCTTTTCAGTCATGCCATCAGCCATCGACGTTCTTCCCATTTGCGTGAAGGAGAGACTCCCTGTATCCGTGCCACTCCCTTTCTGCCTGACATTGCCGGAGAAGTACTACTCCGGTCAGGTGAATATGTGACCAACCTATCAAATTGGCACAGATGTTAAGCCTGTGTAGCCATATTTTAATTTTAGCGGTTGTGTCCCTACACGTCGAAGGACATCATCAGGATGACTAGACATCTTTAACCTGTACAGATGTGTTGCCGGGTCACTCATCCACCGGCTGGCCCCCTCACTGCGGGAAGTCGTCAGGGCGAATCTCCGGAAAGTGTCTGTACAGGTTCAGGGAGAGTTAACGAACGCAGCCATGCCGATGAGCGCGGCGACGCGCAAACGGCATCTGCGTGGCGTTAACTTTGAACGCGCAACGAGAGACAGGATTACAGCGATGTCACATCTGGCGAATTGGTTGAATAGCGAGCGAATTCAGTACGTGGAGCGCGTGGCTGACTGGCAGGAAGCGATTGTGCTGGCAGGGCGTCCTCTGCTCAGCGAAGGCGTCATCTCACAGGCTTACATTGATGCCATCATCCAGCAAAAGAAGGCGATCGGTCCCTTTTTTGTTATCGCTCCGCAGATTGCCATGCCTCACGCTCGTCCGGAACAGGGCGCGCTCGGACTGGGGCTGTCGGTGCTGCTGCTAGGAACGGCGGTGAAATTTGATTCTGAAGAGAACGATCCGGTGAAAGTGCTTTTTATGTTTGCCGCACCGGACAGTAACAGCCATATCGAAATGATTTCCCAACTGGCGGAAGTCCTCTCCGATGAGAACATCATGGCGCAGGTCTTTAATGCAGACAGCCATGAAGCGCTGCTGGCAATTTTGTCAGGCGTCTGATTTACCCGTTAACACGTTAATTTTGATCACCAGAGAATGAGGTCGGATATGAAGATGATGGCAGTGTGTGGTTCAGGTCTGGGCAGCAGTTTCATGATGGAAATGAACATCAAAAAAGTGCTGAAGACATTAGGGGTGGAGGCTGAGGTTGAACATTCCGATCTCGGCTCGGTAACGCCCGACGTGGCGGATATTTTTGTGATGGCAAAAGATATTGCCTACAGCGCCAATCTTCCGGAAGAGAAAATCATCATCATTAATAACATTATTGACCTGAAAGAGATTGAGCAAAAAATACGAGACTATTTTGAGAAAAACGGACAGTTATAAGCCGATAAACACTTACCCTCGAGGTTAATATGTTTACTCAAAATCTTTTGCAGTTCGTCGTCGACGTGCTGAAAGTGCCCTCTATATTAGTCGGACTGGTGGCATTTTTCGGCCTGGTTGCGCAGAAGAAACCCTTCCCGGATGTCATTAAGGGCACGGTAAAAACGATTCTGGGCTTCCTGGTGCTGGCCGGTGGCGCGACCGTTCTGGTCGGTTCCCTGACGCCGCTTGGCGATATTTTTAAACATGCGTTCAATGTTCAGGGCATTATCCCGAATAATGAGGCGATGGTCTCTATCGCACTGGCAAAATATGGTGCGCCGACCACGATGATTATGGCCTTTGGTATGGTCGCCAATATCCTCGTCGCCAGGTTCACCCGGCTTAAATATATTTACCTGTCAGGGCATGTGACCTTTTATATGGCCTGCATGATCGCGATCATATTATCGGTCGCGGGTTTTGAAGGCGTTCAGCTCATCTATACCGGTTCGCTGGCACTGGGGATGCTGATGGCCACGTTTCCGGCGATTGCTCAGCCCTATATGCGGAAGATCATTGGCGGTGACCAGGTGGCGCTGGCGCACACTGGCACCATCGGTTATGTCCTGTCGGGCTGGATCGGCTCTCTGGTGGGAAAAGGCTCGCGCTCGACCGAAGAGATGAACATGCCAAAAAACCTGAGTTTTTTGCGTGACAGTACCATCTCCATCTCGCTGACGATGATGATTATCTACTTAATCCTGTCGATCTCGGCCGGTAAAGCCTATGTGGAATCCACCTTCAGCAATGGTCAGAACTACCTCGTTTACTCGTTTATTCAGGCCATTACCTTTGCCGCAGGTGTCTTCATCATTCTGCAGGGAGTTCGCTTAATCCTGGCTGAAATTGTCCCGGCCTTTACCGGCTTTTCAGAAAAACTGGTGCCGGAAGCCCGCCCGGCGCTGGATTGCCCGATTGTCTTCCCCTATGCCCCGAACGCGGTTCTGGTTGGCTTCATCTCCAGCTTTGCCGGGGGGCTGGTGGGGCTGTTTGTCCTTGGCCAGCTGCACTGGGTTTTGATTCTGCCAGGTGTGGTTCCTCACTTCTTCTGCGGTGCCACCGCGGGGGTGTTTGGTAATGCGACCGGCGGCAAACGCGGGGCGATTTGCGGTGCCTTTGCCCATGGGCTGTTAATCACCTTCCTGCCGGTGGCGCTGCTGCCCGTGCTTGGACAGATTGGGCTGACCAACACCACCTTCTCGGACACCGACTTCGGCGTCACAGGCATTCTGCTGGGCAACATGGCTCACTTTATGGATAAGGGCACCATTACCCTGATCGTTACCGGTATTTTCGCCCTGTTAGTGCTCTATAACTTCACCGCCAGAAAGAAAATGCCTGCCGAAACCGATGCCGGTTAGTTTCCATTTTTGATCCCAACCAGAAAGGGCAAGCGTGACTTTCTGGTTGTTCCTTTTCAGGTGAGTGCCGCCCTTCTCAGACCCGTCAGACGCCCCTTTTTCAACCCCTCTCCGGTCTCTTCTGCTCCGCCTGCAGCCGCTATTTTGCCTGTTTCACTGCCTTCTGCTGGCCCTGAAAGCCGCAAAAAAAGGACTATTCCGATTCAGAAAAGTGATCTGAGTCACACTTTCAACATTAGATGCGCTAATAAATAAAATTTAACAACAAAACATTTGAATGATAATGATTAACATTTACACTCTCATCCGCATATAACAACGCGATAAACGCGGCCTAATCCACAAAAAATATGCGGTATTTACCTGTTTCAGGATGAAAACCCTGGTCCCCAGGATTGTCAGGGCTTTTATCTGGTTAGTCATTTTTATGTTTACTGGAGTTTTGAGCGGATATCCCACGCTGCTGATTCAGGTCGGCAGGGTTATGGTTTTAACGCACAGGAACTGAACATGCTTTTACGCTCATCTATTCAATCGGCACAGGACTTCGAACCGGCCTCCACTGCCTGCACGGCCGAAACGGCGATTTTCAACGATCGGCAACTGGCTGCCTGGTCGCAGC
The DNA here is from genome assembly GCF_056856975.1 of Pantoea sp. PA1. Lineage (NCBI taxonomy): Bacteria > Pseudomonadati > Pseudomonadota > Gammaproteobacteria > Enterobacterales > Erwiniaceae > Pantoea > Pantoea sp. PA1. The sequence goes on along the minus strand of NZ_JBXGEE010000003.1, from coordinate 211,208 downwards.
AGACGCAGGAGGTGCTGGCGCTGATGACCCGCACCGTCACCGGTGTTGAGAAGCCGTTCAGCGGCATCCTGCCTCATGAACTGGCGGCGGAATTCAGCGATGTCGATCTTGACCGTCCTCTGGGTAACAACGATGACGCTCTGGCGGAGCTGAGTCAGCTCTATCTGCGTGACGCCGTCTGGTTCCATCACCCGAAATATCTGGCGCACCTCAACTGCCCTGTAGTGCTGCCTTCGCTGATGGCTGAACAGATCATGGCGGCGGTGAACAGCTCAGTGGACACCTGGGATCAGAGCGCAGGCGGCACCCTCATTGAGCAGAAGGTGATCGACTGGACGCTGGGCCGCATCGGCCTGCCCGCCGGATCAGACGGGATCTTCACCAGTGGTGGCACCCAGTCGAATCTGATGGCGATGCTGCTGGCGCGTGACAGCTGGTGCGCGGCGCATCATCCCGGTCACCTGATCAAGCAGCGCGGCCTGCCAGAGACCGCACCGAAGTGGCGCGTCTTTACGTCGAAGCTCAGCCACTTCAGCATCCAGAAATCGATGGCGATCCTGGGGCTGGGTTACGATGCGGTGATCGCTATCGATCACGACGAGCAGTTCCGCATGGACCCGGCCCTGCTGGCGCAGGAGATTGAACGCTGCCGCAGCGAAGGGCTGATCCCGATTGCGGTTGTCGCCACCAGCGGCACCACCGATTTTGGCAGCATCGATCCGCTGCCGGAAATCGCCCGTCTCTGTGACGATTACGGTTTATGGATGCACGTTGACGCCGCCTATGGCTGCGGGCTGCTGGTCTCTGAGCAGCATCGCTCACGTCTGAACGGCATTGAGCGGGCGGATTCCGTCACCGTCGATTATCACAAATCCTTCTTCCAGACCGTCAGCTGCGGGGCCTTCTTCGTCCGGGATAGCCAGAACCTGAAGCATGTCACCCACCATGCCGACTACCTGAATCCGCTCAGCGCCCAGCAGGAAGGGACGCCGAATCTGGTTAACAAGAGCATTCAGACCACCCGCCGTTTTGATGCCCTGAAAATGTGGCTGACGCTGCGCGTCATGGGGCCGGCGGCGCTGGGTGAGGCCTTCGATACCCTGATCGCGCTGACGCAGACCGCGCATCAACTGCTGAGCGATCACCCGTCTATCGAAGTGCTGCACGCCCCGGAGCTGACCACCCAGATTTTCCGCTACGTGCCGGGCAAACACGCCAGTGATGCGCAGATTGACGAAATCAACGCCGCAATCCGCAAAGCGCTGTTCCGCTCCGGAAATGCTGTGATTGCCGGCACCAAAGTCGACGGCCGTCAGTACCTGAAATTTACCCTGCTAAATCCGACCACGACCCCTGCCGACCTCGAAGATGTGCTGAGCCTGATTGCGCACTATGGCCGCGAGCATGTCCGGGCGTCTGCGCTGCGCGCGGCGAACCAGGGAGAGATGTGAAAAATGAAGAGTCCTGTTTACGATTTTATTGGCATCGGCATCGGCCCTTTCAACCTGAGTCTCGCCTGCCTGAGTGAGCCGGTTGAGGGGCTGAACGGTCTTTTCCTGGATGAGAATCCGGGATTTGACTGGCACACCGGCATGATGCTGGAAAGCGCCCATCTGCAGACCCCGTTCATGGCTGACCTGGTGACGCTGGCCGATCCGACCAGCCCGTACAGCCTGCTTAATTACATGAAGGAGAAGGGGAAACTCTACTCGTTCTACATCCGGGAAGACTTCTTCCTGATGCGCAAGGAGTACAACCAGTATTGCCAGTGGGCCAGCTCAAAGCTGTCGAATCTGCGCTGGAACAGCCACGTCGAGTATGTCAGCTACGATGAGGCCTCTGGCCTCTATCAGCTGGAGGTCAGGGAGACCCGCAGCGGCGAGAAACAGCGTTATCAGGCGCGTCATCTGATTCTCGGCACCGGCCCGGTGGCCTGGATGCCGGAATGCAGTCAGCCGCATCGTCAGCGCCTGACCCACTCCAGTCACTATCTGGCGAACAAAGCCGCATTGCAGCAGAAGCGGTCGATTACCGTGCTGGGCAGCGGTCAGAGTGCAGCGGAGATCTACTATGACCTGCTGACCGATATCGATCGCTTTGGTTATCAGCTCAACTGGATCACCCGTGCGCCGCGCTTTTACCCGCTGGAGTACACCAAGCTGACGCTGGAAATGACCTCGCCGGAGTGGGTGGACTACTTCCACGCCCTGCCTGCCAGCACCCGCGACGAACTCAATGCCCGGCATAAGAACCTCTACAAGGGGATCAACAGCAGCCTGATTAATGACATTTACGATCTGATGTACGTTAAACAGCTCGATGGCGATCTGAACGTCAATCTCTTCACCCACTCGGCCCTGACCGCGATGCGCTGGCTGCCGGAGGGGGAATTTGAGCTGACGCTGCATCAGGAGGAGCAGGACTGCACCTTTACCCGCCGCACCGAAGGGCTGGTGATGGCAACCGGCTATCACTATCGGCCACCGATGTTTCTGGAGGGGATCACCGCGCGTCTGCGCTGGGATGAGAAAGGCCGTTACGACGTGCAGCGTAACTACAGCATTGACCATCACAATCAGGTCTTTGTCCAAAACGCCGAGCTACACACCCACGGCTTTGTCACCCCGGATCTGGGGATGGCCTGCTACCGCAACTCGGTGCTGCTGCGCGAACTGACCGGACGCGAGGTTTACCCGATCGAGCGTCAGATCGCCTTCCAGACCTTCCCGGCTAAAACGGAGCGCTGAAATGAGTTCATCTATTCTGTTCAGCGCCCGCCGTCCCGCGGGTCTGTTCACCCTCCGGCCGATGCAGGCCAGCGATGCGCCGCTCATCCACAGCTGGGTCACCCGCGACTATGCGCGCTTCTGGGGCATGCAGCAGCAGAGCCTGGAGCAGGTCGCGGCGTTCTATCAGACACTGACGGCACAGGATCCCAAAGCGGCACTGATTGGCTGCTGCAACGATGAGCCGATCTGTCTGATTGAGTGCTATCGCGCCTGTGATGATGAGATTGGAAAATTCTACCCGGCTGCGCCCGATGACTACGGCATGCACATCCTGATTGCCCCGGCCAGCAAGCCGATCCGCGCCTTCAGCTGGCAGGTCTTTTCGCTGGTGATGGACTATATGTTCAGCCGTCCCGAAGTGAACCGCGTGGTGGTCGAGCCGGACGTGCGCAACGAGAAGATCCACGTTCTGAACAGGCGTGCCGGTTTCCGCTATCAGCACACCCTCGACCTGGGCCATAAAACCGCCTGGCTGGCCTTCTGCCAGCGGGAAGATTATCAACACGCGTTACTGCAGGAGTCGCAGACTATGACCACCCCCTCTTCACTGATGAACGGCACGCATCTGACGGGCGACCACTGGGCGCAGGCAAACCGCATGCTGATCCGCAAAGCGATTGCCGAGTTTGCGCATGAAAAAATCATCGCGCCGCAGGAATCCGGCAACGGCAGCTATCAGCTGGCGGTACCGGGTGGCGAGGCGAGCTACCATTTCCGCGCGGCACGGCTGGCGCTGGATCACTGGGAGATTGACGCGGGTTCGCTGCGCAAGCAGGAGAATGGCCATGATCTGCCGCTGGATGCGCTGAAGTTTATCGTGGAGTTCAACGGAGAGATCGGCATTCCCCAGGCGCTGCTGGCTACCTACATGGAAGAGATCAGCAGCACACTCTGCAGCGCTGTCTATAAGCTGCAGAAGCACAATCCGGACAGTAAGGCGCTGGTCTCCGCGGATTTCCAGACCGTTGAAGCGGCCATGACCGAAGGTCATCCCTGCTTTGTCGCGAACAACGGCCGCATCGGCTTTGATGCGCAGGACTACCTGGCCTATGCACCCGAAGCCGCCGCGCCGGTTCACCTTATCTGGGTCGCGGTCCACCGCCGCAATGCCCATTTCGCCAGCCTGAGCGAGCTGAGTTACGAGCAGCTGCTGCGTGATGAGCTGGGCCAGAACACCGTTGAGCAGTTTAATGCGCAGCTGGAGCAAAAAGGGCTGGCGGTTGAGGAGTATATCCTGATGCCGGTGCACCCGTGGCAGTGGCAGAACAAACTGCTGACGGTTTTCGCCGCGGACATCGCGAATCACGATATTGTCTGGCTCGGCACGGGCGACGACGCCTATCAGGCGCAGCAGTCCATCCGCACCTTCTTTAACCGCAGTCAGCCGGAAAAGCGCTACGTGAAAACCGCGCTTTCGGTGCTGAACATGGGCTTTATGCGCGGTCTGTCGCCCTACTACATGGCGACCACACCGGCCATCAACGGCTGGCTGGAGCAGCTGGTGACAGGCGATGCCTGGCTGAAGAAGTGCGATTTCCGCATCCTGCGCGAAGTTGCTTCGGTCGGCTATCACAACCGCTATTACGAGCAGGCGATTAAAGGCGACTCCGCTTACAAGAAGATGTTTGCCGCCCTGTGGCGGGATAATCCGGCGGCCAGCCTGCAACCCGGTCAGCGTCTGATGACCATGGCCTCGTTCCTGCACGTCGATTACCATCAGCAGGCGGTGCTGCCCGCGCTGATTGCCGATTCCGGTTTACCCGCGAAGCAGTGGATTGATCGCTATCTGACCTGCTACCTCAGTCCGCTGCTGCACTGCTTCTATCAGCATGACCTGGTGTTTATGCCGCACGGTGAAAACCTGATTATGCTGCTGGAGAACAACGTACCGGTCAGCGCCTATATGAAGGATATCGGCGAGGAGATCGCGGTGATGAACCCGGATGCCGTGCTGCCGGAGGGTGTGCAGCGACTGGCGGTGGATGTGCCGGAGGAGCTTAAACTGCTGTCGATCTTTACTGACGTCTTTGACTGCATTTTCCGCTTTATCAGCGCGATCCTCGACCAGTCAGGCACACTGCCTGAGGAGCAGTTCTGGCAGTCAGTAGCGGAATGCGTGAAGGATTATCAGCAGGCGCACCCGCAGCTGGCGACGAAGTTTGCGCGCTATGACATGTTTGCGCCAGAGTTCACCCGCTCCTGCCTGAACCGTCTGCAGCTGGCCAACAACCAGCAGATGATCAACCTCACCGACCCGGCGGAGAACCTGAAATTTGCCGGCACCCTGGTCAATCCGATCGCGCGCTGGCGCTAAGCGTTACCCTGTCACGTAATGGTCAGGCGGTCACCTGGGTGGCCGCCTTTTTTTTAATGAGTTATCGCAGGAATCTGTAATGTCTTCTTTTATTCCGGTCGCAAAGCTGACCCGGCGGCATCTGATCTTTCCCCTGTCGCTGGTGCTGTTTGAGTTTGCGACCTATATCGCCCATGACATGATCCAGCCCGGGATGCTGCTGGTGACTCAGGAGTTTAAGGTGGGGCCGGAGTGGGTCTCCACCTCCCTGACTGCTTACCTGGCCGGTGGCATCCTGCTGCAGTGGCTGCTTGGCCCGCTCTCGGACCGCATCGGACGGCGTCCGGTGCTGATCGGTGGCGTGACCTTCTTTATGCTCTCCTGCATCGCAACGCACTGGGTACAAAGCATTGAGCAGTTCGTTCTGCTGCGCTTCCTGCAGGGGATCAGCCTCTGTTTCATCGGTGCAGTGGGTTATGCGGCGATCCAGGAGGCGTTCACCGAGTCGCTCAGCATCAAAATGATGGCGCTGATGGCCAACGTCGCCCTGCTGGCTCCGCTGGCCGGGCCGCTGGCGGGCGCGGCGTTTCTGACCGTGGGAGAATGGCGCACGCTTTTCTGGCTGATTGGCGCTGTTGCGGCGCTGGCGCTGGCCGGGCTCTGGTATGCCATGCCTGAAACGGCGGGCGATCGTCAAAAAGCGCTGTCGCTGCGATCGATTATCAGCGGTTACGCGGCGTTGCTGAAGGATCGTCAGGTGATGCGCGGTTCACTGGCTATCGGACTGGTCAGCGTCCCCTGCATTGCGTGGGTGGCGCTTTCACCCGTCATCCTGATCCACGGCGCGCAACTGAGCCGCATCGACTATGCCCTGCTTCAGCTGCCGGTCTTTGCCGCGATGATTGCGGGCAACCTGACGCTGGGCCGTTTATCCAGCCGTCTGCCGATTGAACAGCCGGTAAAGCTGGGTGCCTGGCCAGTGGTCTGCGGACTGACCGTTGCGGTGATCGCCACCCTGCTGAATCCGCAAAGCTATCTGTGGCTCACTGCCGGAATGAGTCTCTACGGCTTCGGCACCGGGCTGATTAACGCCGGACTTTACCGTATGACGCTCTTTTCCAGCAGCGCCGGAAAAGGCAGCGTCGCGGCACTGCTGGGCATGGTGAGCATCCTGATTATTGCGCTGGGCATTGAAGCCGCGAAAACGGCTTATTTCAGCTTCGGCACCGGCGGCTTTAGCCTGGTGAATCTGACCTGCGGTCTGCTGTGGCTCGTTCTGGTGAGTGCGTTTCTGCGCGAAAGTCAGTGTCGCCAGCAGGCACTCTGTACTGAGTAGCGTCTCGTCAGGGTAAGGGGCCGGACGCAGGCCTCTTGCTCTGACCTCATCACAACGCAGTCACTCAATCCTTATAATCTTTTGATTTGTTGTGCAATTCTGTTCACCTGTTCGACCGCGACAAACAGCGCATTCACCACCGGGACGGACAGATGCGTTGATATGCCTGCCAGCCAGACAGATTCAGGCGACACGCTGTGGGCCAGGTGCAGCTGTAAATGGTTATTCAGCCGGGGCGGTGCGGCTGAAGCGTCACGCGCATCCGCGAGGATCAGCCCATTATGGGTCATCGAATGTCTGGGCGGTGCGTAGCCGGTAGCACAGACAAGGGCGTCAAAGTGTGTGATTTCGCCCTGCAGGTTGCTGAGGGTCCAGCCCGAATCTGATTTCTGCAGAGAGTCAGCCCTCAGCTTTTCAACGCTTAATAACCCGCTATCAACATAACTAAGCAATTTTTCGGCATTCTTTAAGGGCATCGCGCTGATATAGCGTCCCGTTGCCCGCAGAAAGGCGCTCAGGGAGTGCTTAACCGCCTCGGGGAGTGTGTGCGAATGCTGATTGATCGCGTTAATCATTCCGACAATCCTGTACTGCCATTCCGTTTTGTCCTGACGCGCCAGTTCACTCTCTTCCCGCAGTCGCTGGATACTCTCCGCCTCTGCGACAAACTGCTCTCTGAGGGAGGTCGCCGAGGCGTGAGCCAGCAGCCGGATCACCCATTTTCTGATGTCCGGCCTGACCTGTTCACTGATTACCGCGCTGTCTGTAAGCCAGGCGAGTCGCGAAGCCTGGATGGGTCTGAGCATGACGGCAGAGCGCACCGCCGGCAGGTCGCCGGAGGGAGAAACCAGGCTGACCCGGCACCCCTGTCGGCAAAGAACTAATGCCGCATCTATCGCGGAGAGCCGTGTTCCCACGATGAGGACATGACTATTTGGCCGGATCTTTTCCAGCATCAGTTTTTCCGGATAGGGTGAAGCAAAAAACAGAGGATCGCCCTGATAGGATGACAGGGCCTCAGGAATCGCGGGATGCGTGTAACCGGTGCAGACGATTACCGCATCGGCAGCAATGGTGCCGCTCTGCCGGGTTTCGATCAGATAATCTCCGCCCGGCTGACGCATAATCTGTTTTCCCGCATCCCTGATAAAGGAGACGCTTATGCCCTGCTGATAAGCCAGGGAGAGATAACGGGTATATCGATCCTGAATATAATCTCCGATGATTTTACGGGAAACAAAATCTGCCAGCGTAATCTCGTTATTTGTATGCTCATGCAGGTAATGAAGTAAATCGTGATAGTGCGGCGGTAACAGAGACATTAATTCAACAGAGGTATTACAGAGGAGTTCCGGATGCTGACTGGCATAAACCTGCCCGATGGCGGGCCCCGACGCATCCAGCAGTGTAATGCGTTTGCAGGCCCCCTGTCGGACAAGAGCAATAAATGCGGCCACGCCGGTTGCGCCAGCACCAATAATAGCAACATGCAGATTATTCATAGAAACTCCATCGGGATAGGGTTATCTGTTAGCTACGAACAAAATATGCACAATTATAACCGCTATCATAAAGAGTGGCGGATGATTCGACTGGTAAGAATAGCTGACAGCAATCCGCATTTATTTTTTTCAGATAAGCTTTGACCAATTCGTTTCTTTATCTGCGCCCTGCGTCATTCGATGATGATTCCGCTTGCTGAGGCAATTAATAACAAAGGAATTTATCATGAAGACGTTATTTCACCCTGCGCCATGCTCTCCCTGCCCGCTCTGATTCATGCCCAACCTTTTTTGCCTGGGCCAGTCGCCTGATGCTGACGCCGGGCGAGCCTTTTCTGCCGGAACAACAGGGATAACCATGACATTGCCTTTAACCGAACAGCTGGTGCAGTGGCGGCGTGAACTGCACGAGCATCCTGAACTCTCCAATCATGAATTTGCCACCACGGAACGCCTGAGCCGCTGGCTCACCGAGGCCGGAATACGGCTGTTACCGCTGGGGCTGAAAACGGGCGTAGTGGCAGAAATGGGTCACGGTGAAGCGCTCATCGCCCTGCGTGCTGACATAGATGCGCTACCGATTGAGGAGATCACCGACCGCCCGTGGCGATCCCGTCAGCCGGGTGTGATGCACGCCTGCGGTCATGACGTTCACAGCGCCGTCATGCTGGGCGTTGCCCTGCAGCTGAAGCAGCAGGAAAGCACGCTGCCAGGCCGGGTGCGAATTCTGTTTCAGCCTGCTGAGGAGACCTTCGATGGCGCGCAGCAGCTGATCGCGGCGGGTGCGCTGGAGGGCGTGAAGGCGATATTTGGCCTGCATAATGCCCCCGACCTGCCGCTGGGCACCCTGCGCAGCCGCCCGGGCGCGTTTTATGCCAATGTGGATCGCTTTGTGATCCGCGTTGCGGGCAAAGGCGCGCATGCTGCCCGCCCCCAGGAGGGCATCGATTCCATTGTGGTGGCCAGCCATATTGTGACGGCCCTGCAGACCCTGCCGAGTCGGGTGTTCAGCTCGCTGGAAACCGTCGTGCTGAGCGTCACGCGCTTTACCGCCGGGAATACCTGGAATGTGCTGCCCCAGACCGTCGAACTGGAGGGAACCGTGCGCACCCACAATAGCGCGATCCGCGAGCAGATCCCGCATCGCATCCGGGCGCTGATTCAGGGTATTGCTGGCGGATTTGGCGCGACCGCAGAACTGGTGTGGACGGCTGGCCCGCCTGCGCTGATCAATACCCCGGCGTGGGTGGAAGTGGCGCTGGACGTCGCCCGCGAGAGCGGCTATCTCGCTGAACAGGCGGAGACGCCACAGATGGGTGGCGAAGATTTTGCTTTCTACCTGCAACAGGTGCCGGGCGCCTTTGTCAGCATCGGCAGTGCCAGCGAGTATGGTTTGCATCACGCCGCTTTCGATCCGGATGAGGCGCTGATAGGTCCGGCCGTGGCGTACTTTACCCGGCTGGTGCCGCGCGCGCTGCAGAGAGTGGTAGCGCAATGACGAAAAAAAAGCGTACGACGATCGCTGTTCCGGTGCCGCAACCGGTTCTCGACCACGCGGTCATTAATGTGGCCGACCAGCTGGATAACGCCAGCGCCCGCTTCCGGCGGCTCGGCTTTCAGCTCACCGAGCGGGGCCACCACTCGCTGGGATCGAGCAATCATCTGGCTATTTTTGGCGAAAATTATCTGGAGCTGCTCGGCTATGAGCCCGGCAAAGGCAGCCAGCGTGCCGACCAGTGGAATTCTCCGCTGGGACTAAGCGGACTGGTGTGGAAAAGCAGCGATGCAGAGAGTGAGTTTCTGCACCTGGAAAGACAGGATCTGGATGGCGATCCGCCTGCTGCCTTCTGGCGGCCGGTGACCCTGCCGGATGGCTCGGTCAGTGAAGCGCACTTCCGGACCGTGCGGCTGCGTGCCTCACTGATCCCCAATGGACGATCCTTTTTCTGCCAGCATCTGACGCCGGACACGGTGTGGCAGCCCGCCTGGCAGCGCCATCCCAATGGGGTGCAGAATATCAGTGAGTTTGTCATCGTCGCGCAGGACCCGGCGCACGCGGCGCAGGTCTACAGCCGGCTTTTTGGTGCCGCAAAGGTTCTCGCCTGTCCGGAAGGCGCTTTCGTGCTGCGCGCCGGGGCTGCCACGGTACGCTTTGCCTCCGCCGACTATGCGCAACAGCGCTTCGGCCCATTGCCGGAGGATTATGATGGCAGCGCCCGGATGGTGGCGCTGGGGTTTGTCACAACCGATCTCGCCCTGGTGAAAAACGCGTTGCTGGCAGGGAATATTCTGTTCCACGAGCAGGCTGAGGCGATTGTCGTGGCGTCCGGAGAGGGCTTTAATCTGGCGCTGCGTTTTGCCTGAAGGCGGCATGATCCGAAAAAAAACGCCCCGTCTGAGGCGTTTTCATGGAGTGCGATCAGAAGGTGTAGCTGGCGGTGACCGAGAAATTACGCGGCTCGCCGTAGACCACCGAACTGGCGACGCTGGTGTCATACGCCTTGTCGAACAGGTTATTCAGGTTACCCTGCAGCGACAGATTTTTATTCACCTGATAGCGGGCAAAGAGATCAACCAGCGCGTAGCTGCCCTGACGCGCCCGCCAGGTGCCATTGCCTTCCGGTGCACCGACATCGTTCCAGATATGCGTCTGCCAGTTGACGCCGCCGCCCAGCGTCAGCGCCTGCAGAGCAGGCAGACGGTAGCTGGTGAAGAGGTTGAAGCTGGTCTGTGGCAGTTGCGGATTGAACGTCGTGCCATCGCGGTTTTCTGCGATGTAGCGCGTGCCGCCAAAGGTCATCTGCCAGTCATCGGTTAATGCGCCGTTGACCTCAAACTCCACGCCGCGACTTACCACGCCTTTGCGGCCAATATAGGCCACATCGCCGGAACCCTGAACGATCTGCGTGGTGGCTTCACCGACATTATCCAGTTCGGTGCGGAACACGGAAAGTGAGGTGGTGAAGCGGCTATTCATCCAGTCTGATTTCAGACCGGCCTCATAGTTTTTGCCGATCACCGGCGACAGGTACGCCCCGCTGACATCGCGATAATCCTGCGGCTGGAATACCGAGGTGTAGCTGGCGTAGGCAGACCAGTTTTCGGCGAAGTCATAAATCAGACCGCCATACGGCGTGGTGTTGTTCTTCTCCATCTCACCGCCGGGTGTTTCGCGATTCCAGTTGGTGTAACGGGCGCCGAGGATCAGATGCAGCGGATCGGCCAGCGACAGGCGGGTCGCCATATAGGTCGACTTCTGGTGCACCAGCTGGGTATCGCTGGCCGGCAGGCGCGGTGTCCAGGCCGATTCCGGATACTGGCCGTTAAAATCGTTGAAGTTGCCCAGCGATTCAGGGGAGATGTTCTCAAACGTACTGAAATATTTATTATCCTGACGGCTGTAACTGACGCCCACCATCAGCTCATGCTGACGTCCCAGCAGCTCATACGGGCCGCTGGCAAAGGCATCGACCGCATCCACCTTGCGTTTTCCGGTGTTGTAACCGGTCCCGCCCACCACCGGGTAGTTGGCATAGGAGGAGACACCCGCGCCGCTGTTGCGATCGAAGAAGCCATCGAGATAGATCTGCTTACTGTCCAGACGCATCTCATTGTGCGTGCCGTTCAGCGTCAGGTTCCAGCCGTTAGCGAAGTCCTGTTTCAGGTTGACGAAGAGCTTGCGGTTCTCTTTGTCGTTGTAGGCCCAGTCAGGCGCGGTGTTATAGCCGCGACGGGCGTGGATCTGCGTCCCGTCGGTATACCAGCGCGGCGCGCCCCCCCACATCGTGGAATCGGTGTTAACCTGGCTGAACTCATACCCGACCGAGAGCGTGGCAGAGTCGGTCAGATCGGCATCAACCACGCCATAGATAAACTGTTTTTTAGCGCCGTAGCGCTCAATGAAACTGTTGTTATCCTGCCAGCCCGCGATCAGGCGGCCACGGACATTGCCGCTGTCACTGAGCGGTGCCGAGAGATCGGCCACATAACGCTGTTTGTTCCAGCTGCCGTAGCTGGCAGAGACGGTGCCGCCGAACGTTTTGCTGTCCGCATGTTTGCGCACCATGTTAATGGCGGCCGAGGGATTGCCCGGACCGGTCAGCAGACCGGTTGCCCCGCGCACCACTTCAACACGCTCATAGAGCGCCATGTCAGTCTGCGCGTCACCCAGATTCCAGCGCTCGGCAAACGCGGTCGGAATACCATCGACCATATAGTTGTCGATCAAAAAGCCGCGGGAGTAGTAGCTGGTGCGATCCATATCGACACTGACGCCGCGGATACCGGTGGTGTTAGCCAGAACGTCATCCAGCGACTGCAGTTGCTGGTCAGCCATCCGTTGCGAACTGACGATGCTGACAGACTGTGGCACATCCCGCACGGTACCCAGCATTTTTGTGCCCGCGCGGGTAACCGGAACGCTGTAATCGGTGGCAGGTGACGTTGTCACGCCGTCATCGGCAGAGGCGCTGACGGTGAGGGTCTGCTCATCGCTGACGGCGGGTGCCGCGCTTTCTGCGGCACGGGCCACGTTCTGTCCCAGTGAGGTGGCGACCAGGGCAGCCAGCAGGGAGAGGCGGAACAGGCGGTGCGAAGCCGTCGCGCCCGTTTCCCCGGCACGCTGAAATTCAAATGCGTTCATTTATTCCTCAGTTATCTTTATGATTTTTATCTGCCACTGTCACGACCGTGCATCCTGCGGGCATCGCTGCCCTGCTTTTGGTTTGAGGAACCAGAAACGTTTTCCCTGTGCGCCTGAGGCGGGTGTGATAAACCTTTAAAGCAAATGAGAAATATACGCATTGCGATTTTCATTGCAAGATTTTGTTAACAGATGATGCCGCTTTTTTCAGGAGATGATCGGTGCCGGAGAAGCCGGGAAGAGGGAGATGGGAAAAGCTGCCCGATAAATCCCGGCGGCTTTATCAGAAAAATTCGGGTGCCGTTTCGCTTACCGTCACTATAATATCCCGTAAGGGCCGTTCATTGACCTGAAGTTGTCACTCTTCATGCCACAATACCCGCCTTAACCCTTTTATTACCTTATTAAACACCAGAGATTGCAGGAATTCGCACATGCGCAAAACATCCCTTTTCAATGCGCTGATGACGACGACCGTTTTGAGTCTGTTTTCAGCCCCTTCTGCCTGGTCTGCCACGCTGGTGCAGAATGTCAGTGCTGGCTGGAACACCTTCAGCAATAACGTTGCCACGACCTGGCAGCAGCCACAGGGTATCGATTTTTACCTGCCCGCTATCACGTGGCACAACCGTGCGACCTACGACCGGGAACATATTGATAAATATAATGAAAGACCCTGGGGCGCCGGTGGCGGTATCTCCCGCTACGACGAGAAAGGCAACTGGAACGGTATCTACTTAATGGCGTTCAAGGACTCCTTTAATAAGTGGGAGCCCTTTGGCGGCTACGGCTGGGTGGCGACGTGGCGTCCGCTGGCCGATCAGAATTTCCACTGGGGTGCGGGTTATACCGCCGGTGTGACGGCACGTCACAACTGGGATTACATCCCGGTGCCGGCGATACTGCCGCTTGCCGCCATCGGCTATGGCGATCTCGATTTCCAGATGACCTACATCCCCGGCACGCACAATAACGGCAACGTCTACTTTGCCTGGCTGCGTTACCACTTCTGACGGTCCGGTCAGCGCGCCATCGCCATGATGGCGCGCTCGTCGAGTAACAGGGTTTCACCCTCATAGCGGTGTTGCAGCTGATGATAACTTTCGCAGGCGATGATCTGTTCAACGGCAGCAGAAAAACGGTTCATGGCGATGCGCATCTGGCTCAGGTAGTCATGCGTGTCATAAACCCGATCGATCCCTTCCAGCGCATGGTTCATGATTTTGCGGGCAACGTCGTTGGGCGTGTCGAGCGCAGAGAGTTTGGATCGCGCAGTGCGGCGCAGGTCGCGCGGCGTGAAGGTTTCCAGTCCCAGCCCGCGCGGGGCGCGGATCATCCGGCGCAGCGCCTGATTGAGCGCACCTTTAGAGAGCGGCTGCTGCGGATCGCGGGGTGCGGGCACCAGCCAGGGGGAGTCCGGATCGGCGGCCTGTAGCAGAGCCTCGATGCACTGATGCATCAGCGGTGAGATTGGCAGCACATGCTCCCGCTGCGATTTATTACGGGTGCCCTGCTTCCAGAGTTCCAGCTGCAGATCAAACTCCGCTTTCTGCGCCTGCACAATCTCATCCGGTCGCCGGGCGCTGACCAGACACAACCGCAGCGCCCAGCGCGCCTGTTCCGACAGTGCCCAGTTGTCCAGCCCGTGCCAGAAAACCCAGATCTCCGCATCGCTCAGCTGGCGACTGCGCGGCGGTGATGTCCGGCCCGCCACATCGCGCTTTTTCATTGAGGCAATCGGGGAGTGATCGAGATAGCCCTGCATCTCGGCCCAGGCCAGAAACTGTTTCGTCAGTGCAAAGACCCGCCGCGCCTCCTCCTTTTTCCCTTCCGCAATCAGGATGTTATAGAGCCGGTTGAGACGCAGACGCGTCAGGTTTTTCAGCGGCTGAGAACCGATACCGGGCAGAACATGTTTCAGCAGGGAAGAAACGGCGATCTCCGGGCGGCGGCGGCTGATCAGCAGCGACAGTTTGACCCAGACCTTCATAACCTGCTCTACGGTTCCTTCATCCCCGAAGTTATCCAGCTCACCTAACGAGGCGGCTTTAACCTGCTCCAGCCAGATCATGACGTGCTGGCCGACATGCGCGGAGCGCACCGGGCTGGATGTCCGATCGATCACATGACTCTCCCTTTCACTCTACAGGCGGGCCATTCTACTGACTCAGTCGCTGTGACTCCAGACCTATTAAGTCTGGAGTCACGGAAACGCATTCTGATGAAATCTGAGAATTAAAACGGGCCATGACACAGAATCAGATACCTCCCGGCTGTACGTTTTCCGCACGAATTTGCCGCTCTCTGAGGTGACAGCACGATCGCGAATGCGGGAATGTAAAGATCCCCTGCTGCGATATACAATGCGAACTATTATCATTATCATACGCATTTGCTTACATACATTAACGATTCAGGGAGAACTTCTAAGTGAATGTAACCATGCGTGTCCATAAACGCCCTGCTGCGCTGCTGCTGGCTGGCGTATTAAGTACTTCTGCCAATGGGGCGAGTCAGGAAGAGACGGAGAAGCTGGCTGACGATCAGACCATGCTGGTCACCGCCGAAGAGGAGTTAAAGCAGCAGCCGGGGGTATCGGTGATCACCGCACAGGACATCAGAAAGAATCCGCCGGTCAATGACCTCTCCGATATTATCCGCAAAATGCCGGGTGTTAATCTTACCGGCAACAGTGCTAACGGCGTGCGCGGCAACAATCGCCAGATCGACATTCGCGGCATGGGGCCGGAAAACACCCTGATTCTGATCGATGGCGTTCCCACCACGTCGCGCAATTCGGTTCGATACAGCTGGCGCGGCGAGCGTGACTCCCGCGGTGACTCTAACTGGGTGCCACCTGAAATGGTCGAGCGGATTGAAGTCATTCGCGGACCGGCGGCAGCCCGCTATGGTTCTGGCGCGGCCGGCGGTGTGGTGAACATCATTACCAAACGTCCCACCGATCACTGGAGCGGTTCGCTGTCGCTCTACACCAACCAGCCGGAAGATAATAAAGAAGGCGCAACGCGCCGCGCCAACTTCAATCTGAGCGGGCCGCTGGCAGGCGATGCGCTGACCATGCGTCTCTATGGCAATATCAACAAAACCGACAGTGATGCCTTCGATATTAACCAGTCGCAGAACGGCTCGGCTGCCGCCGGTCGTGAAGGTGTACGCAACAAAGACATTAACAGCGTGCTCTCCTGGAAGATCACGCCGCTTCAGGTGCTGGATTTCAGTTACGGCTATAGCCGCCAGGGCAATATCTATGCCGGTGATACGCAGTACAGCAACGGGGCCGGTAATGCGCTGATCGAATCGCTCGATGGCGCGGAGACCAACCGGCTCTACCGTCAGACCTGGGGGCTTGCCCACAATGGGA
The DNA here is from genome assembly GCF_056856975.1 of Pantoea sp. PA1. NCBI lineage: Bacteria > Pseudomonadati > Pseudomonadota > Gammaproteobacteria > Enterobacterales > Erwiniaceae > Pantoea > Pantoea sp. PA1. Next base: position 195,264 of record NZ_JBXGEE010000003.1, on the reverse strand, counting down.
TCTGGGACTGGGGACAGTCGAAACTCACCTTCAACTATGAAAAAACCAACAATACCCGCCTGAACGAAGGCACAGCCGGTTCAGGTGAAGGCCGGATCAACAGCAGAACCTTTTCGACCAGCCGTTTCGACAGTTATCGTGCAGGCGGAGAGATCAGCTTCCCCCTAGAACTGCTGCGTGAGCAGACCGTGACGCTGGGCGCCGAGTGGAACCGGGATGAGCTGAACGATCCCAACTCCATGAACGGCACCCGTGCGCCAGGCGTGTCGATCAATGGAGTCAGTGGTGACCCCGGCAGTCGAAACAGTAAAAACAGCGCCACGCTCAGCTCCCTCTACGTTGAAGATAACATCGCCCTGACGGACAGCACTGAAGTGATCCCCGGATTGCGCTTTGATTATCACGATACGTTCGGCGCTAACTGGAGTCCGTCGCTGAATATCTCGCAGGGACTGGGCGACAGTTTTACGCTGAAGGCGGGTATTGCCCGTGCTTTTAAAGCCCCCAACCTCTATCAGTCCAGTGAAGGGTATTTACTGGCGACCCGGGGCAACGGCTGTCCGGTCAATGTTGCGCGCGGCAGCTGCTATCTGCTGGGTAATGAAAATCTTGATCCCGAAGTCAGTGTTAATAAAGAGCTGGGTATTGAGTACAGCCAGCAGGGGTATATTGCGGGGATCACCTGGTTCCGCAATGACTATAAAAACAAAATCGTCTCCGGTACCGAGGTGCTGGGCTACGCCTCCAATGGCAATAATATTCTGCAATGGAGTAACGGCGGCAAAGCGGTGGTTGAGGGGCTGGAGGGTAACGTCACGATCCCACTGGTCCGGGACACACTGGAGTGGCGCACTAATGCCACCTATATGATCGAGTCTAAGGATAAGGAGACAAGAAACCCGCTGTCGATCATCCCGAAATATACCATTAATACCCTGCTCGACTGGCAGGTTACGCAGGATTTCTCGACTGACCTGAACTGGACCATGTATGGGCGTCAGAAGCCGCGCCGCCATGCCGAGTCGCGGACGGAAAACGGATCGATGTCTGATCGTGAAGTGGGTGCTTATTCCGTCTTTGGCATTAACTTTAATTATGATATTACTAAAAACCTGCGCGCCAATGCCGGGATTAATAACCTGCTGGATAAACAGCTGTATCGCGAAGCTGACGGGGCTTCAACGTATAATGAACCGGGTCGTGCCTATTATGCCGGTCTGACGTTCACCTTCTGAAAATAACGCGCTTCCCTCCGGAAGCGCTTTTTCAGTGTCACATCAACTCCTGAGCTCAATACCCCAGCCATGCACGCCCGGACTCTGCTATTTAAAGTCCACCTGCATCAGTTCTGCAATCGTTGAATTGCGCGTCGTCACCACACAGCGATCCAGATAATCGGTGAAGCGTGAAGGCCTGCTCATTCCCAGCTGCAGTAATTTTGAATTATCAAAGACCACATTCAGATTGGAAAAATGACCATATAAATTCATGGCTCGCAGCATGATGCGTTCGTTACAGGGCCCGAACAGATCTTTAAAGGTTCTTCTGCTCTCCGCCAGGTGTTTATAGGAGACCTTCTGATAATCCGGTCCCAGGGCTTTTTCACCGGATGCTCTGGCCATCGCCTCGTCAATTTCCGCGAAGGTGACACTGCTCTGCGCCCCGGCAGAAATGTGAATGACCTCATTGATCACCGCTTCCGCATCAAGCAGCAGTACCAGTGCCTCTGCGCAGTAATCAACCGGCACCACATCAATCCGATCGCCAAGTTCGCAGGTGAATTTACCCAGCGCCAGCACCATCCGGAACACCCAGAAAATGCTGGCTGAGGGCAGACAACCCTGATCGGAATGGCCCACGACAATCGAAGGACGCGCGATAACCAGCGGCAGCCCGGGCAGCTTTTCCGTCATCAGTTTTTCAATTGAGGCCTTACTCCAGGTGTACTCGACAACGTGCTGATCGCGGCTGGAGTTCAGCTCGCTCTCGGTCACCAGCGATCCCGGTTCCGGGGCGCAGGACATGGCCGTACCCACGTGGATAAACTTCTTCAGCCCCGCAACCCGGCTCATGCGCTCGGCAAACTGAAACGTGCCCTCAACATTCACTTTCCAGATAAAGGGGTTATTGCCAAAGGATGCGACGGCGGCGCAGTTAATCACGTGCGTCACGTCGTCAAGGCGCGTGTCGTGGATAAAGTTTTCCGTGAAGGCGAGGTCGCCCAGAAGAATGTTGTCACTCTCTATCGTGCTGATTAATGACTCATCTAACCCAAAGTTTTTCAGGTTTGTTTTAACGCGGTTTACCCCCTCCTCAACATTTTCGCCTCTGACAAGGAGCAGCAGTCTGTCCCTGGGACTGTTCTGCAATAAACGGGCGACGACAGCGCCGCCTAAAAAACCTGTTGACCCGGTAATGAGTATATTTTTCATGATAGTGTCATTCGTTCTGGTTAATCACAGGAAAGCATTAAAGAATGTTTTCCAGAACAGGAGTGAAATTCAGTTCAGTGAACTCCCCTGCATGGCGTTAAATAATTTCACCGCGCTCATCTATTTAGATTTTGTTTATCTTTCAGCTGAGAAAACTAAACAATAATTAAATAGCCGCCGGCTAAACCTGCCGCCTGATTTCAACAATCTTTGCCATATGGGATCAACTCATTTTTTAATTTTTTTTCGCTGAACTAATAAACATTTTCAGGAATGAAAATAAAAACGGACTATTTATTTTTTTTGGTTCATTACAGTCTTCAATATTCTCACCACGGGTTAAACAGAGAGAAAAGAGATGATCGCATTCTGCTTTCGTTTATCTGGCGTTTAATTATGATCCAGTATGACACCCGTTGAAATAAATCACGCATTGCGGTCAGGAACGACAAAAGCGTAACGACCGGTAACTAACTTCGCGATAACTCTGACCGGGCCAGCCTGAAGTGAAAAAAAGTGGCTATGCTCTGTTGGCATGAACATACAACCACGATCACCAGGACAGGAAGAGATGAAAAAATTATCAGTTATCGTTATGGCTACCGGTCTGTTTTTGTCCGTCAACCTGCAGGCTAACGCTGCCGGATGTCTGAAGGGTGCCGTAGCAGGCGGCGTGGCAGGTCATCTTGCCCATCATGGTGTGGCTGGCGCCGCAGCCGGATGCGCAGTCGGTCATCATATGGCGAAGAAAAAACAGAAAGAGGCTGAGCAAAACACGCAGGCACAAAAATAAACTGACCGCACGCCGCGTAATCAGGACGTCGCGCACAACAAAAGTTAATGCGTTGAGATAGCGATTATTCTTAATCTTATCCTAATATTTCTCCTGTACGATGGCGGAAGCAGACAAATATCAGATTGTGTGCATACATTCTGCTGGAACGATTAGCCTGCCTCGCGCAGGCTTTTTATTAACCCAAATCCGCCCCCGCCAGGCCTCCTCTTTTCGCGCTTCGCTTTCTGGTAGTGCCAGCCAGAACTGGAATAAAAATCACGGACGTTACAGTATCCTTAGATATCTATATTTCTCATTAAAAAACAGTAACTTCTCCTCTGGTTACAGTTCACCTATGCTGGGGGCTCACACCGTTCCGCGTCAGAGGGATCTGTTATGTTTGATATGCCGTTATCCTACAGTGCAAAGACAGTTCAGGGCCTTTATGAGGTGCTTCATACTTTCAACCTTAACGGCGCACGCTGCCATGTCATCTATGACGGAAAAGCCACCCGCGCAGCCGTGATAGAGGCTAAATCGAGCGTTAAAGGGGGAGAGATGCGGCATCAGGTGCTTGCCGTGCTGGAGATGGAACGCGTCGCCAGGATCAACACCACACTGCGTATTAAATCGTTCTGGGCTGATTCCGACGGCGAGCAGTCGGAATGTGGCGTGGTGGAACCTGACCGTCTGGCTAAAGCGCTGTATGAAACGCTGACCGCCCGGAAACGCATTACGCTGGTCGGCCTGTAGGCGTATTCAGCCCGCCCGGTGCGGGCTTTATGATGATACGTCTATGGCTTCAGGCTATGCCGCCTTCGTTGTAAACCTCTCCCAGACTTTCAGCGCAGCCGTCACGGCTGCATCCAGTTCCTCTCCCGTTGCCCCATCCCGCGCTTCCGTCGAAAGTCCTGTCTCAAAACTGTGAAAGGTCTGTGCCAGCGCGCGCGCATCGGTGTCGGCAGCCAGCTCGCCCGCCTCTTTGGCTCTGACGACACAGCGCAAAAACCCCGACCGGGTGCGCTGGCGTTGGATTGCCAGTAAGGTGCGGATGTGCTCGTTTGAAGGGGAACAGGTATTTACGGACAAGGCGATCAGACAGCCGCTGGGATGCCCCGGATCGGTCTGCATCTTTGCGGAAGCGCGCAATGCCTGTTCTATGGCATCAAACGGCCTGAGCTCGTCGTCCCAGAGACAGTCGTTAACCTGACCATATGAGGAGAGATAACAGTCGACAACCTCTTCAAACAGCGCCTCTTTTGAGCCAAATGCAGCGTAGAAACTGGGTGCGGTAATGCCGTTGCCGAGACTGGCCTTGAGCAGAGCAAGCGAGGTGGACTCGAAGCCATGCTGCCAGAAAAGAAACATTGCCTGACGAATCGCCTCGTCCCGGTCAAACGAACGTGGACGTCCCATCTGAGCCATAGCCCCTCCTGTTCATGCCTGTGAGACTTAAATACTAATCGATACATATGTGCTTGACAAGTGACGATCCGATCTCTAGCTTCGATAAATATACCAATCGATACAAATGTCATGAAGTCCGCTGTCAGCGGCTTCTTTCCTTCAGTGAGATTAAAAGAGGTTACCGTGTCCGCCCATATCGAACCCCGTGAAGTCACCGCTCAGGCGGGTCTGCCGCTCGCCTCCCTGCTGGCCTTTGCCATGACCGGCTTTATCGCCATTCTGACCGAAACCCTGCCGGCCGGTCTGCTGCCGGACATCAGTCAGGGACTTGGCGTCTCTCAGGTGATGGCAGGACAGTTAGTGAGTCTCTATGCTCTGGGGTCACTGCTGGCGGCGATCCCGCTGACCGTGCTGACCAGCGGCTGGCGCCGCAAAAAAGTCCTGCTGCTCGCTATCGGGATCTTTGTGATTTTCAACACCATCACCACCTTTTCTGCCAGCTACTGGCTCACGCTGGCGGCCCGTTTTATGTCCGGTGTGGCGGCCGGGCTGGCCTGGGGAATGCTGGCAGGCTATGCGCGGCGTCTTGTTGCGCCAGATTTACAGGGTCGCGCCCTAGCCATTGCGATGGTCGGCATTCCGGTTGCGTTATCCCTGGGCACACCCGCAGGCTCCTGGCTGGGAAACATGCTGGGATGGCGGGTCGCCTTTGGCGTGATGGCTGCCCTGGCGATTGTGCTGTTTATCTGGGCATGGGTTGCCGTTCCTGATCTGCCGGGACAGAAGGCAGACCGCCGTCTGCCCGTCTGGCAGGTTTTCAGGATGCCGGGTGTTCGCCCGGTGCTGGCGGTCATCTTTCTCTGGATGACCGCCCACAATATTCTTTATACCTTTATCGGGCCCTTTCTGGCGCTGTCGGGCTTGAGCAACGCTGTCGGTCTTATCCTGCTGGTGTTCGGACTGGCCGCATTAACCGGGATCGGGATAACCGGCATCTGGGTCGATCGCCACCTGCGCAGGCTGGTGCTGCTTAGCCTGGCGGCACTGGCTGCGGTCTCTGTGGTGCTGGCTATGGGCATGCGGGAACAGGTTGTTATATTCCTGGCGGTTATCGTCTGGGGATGGTCATTCGGTGGGGCATCAACCCAGATGCAGACGGCCGCCGCTGATTCGGCAGGCAACCATGTGGATGTGGTTCAGGCGATGGTGACGACCGCGTGGAATCTGGCGATCGCCAGTGGCGGCATTCTCGGCGGACTGTTGCTCAATCGTGCCGGTGCCGCTTCATTTCCGTGGGCGCTGATGGCGCTGATGGCTGTGGCGTTTGTAATCGCCTTGCTGGCTAAACAGCAGGCTTTCCGCCCTGGTGCCAGACATCACTGACCGGTTGCAGCGTTCACGCAGGCATAATCATGGCGCAGAGAACAAAACAGATGCGGTCTGCGCAATACGCAGCGGTGAACAGAAAGACTAAAGCAGATAAACGAATGACGATGCGGGCCTGACTATTTCCGTCTTCTTCCCGCACTTATTAGCGCCCTCGCCTCAGCCCGCGACGATCGTTTACAGGATATTTCCCTTTTCTGTCGGGTCACTATTCAGCACGCCGCTTCGGGTTTTCTGATTATCCTGGCGGGCAATAAGAGGTGCTGACTTCTGTTATTTCACTCATCGCTGACCTGAATCCTGATGTCGTCACGGGATTGACTTAGTACAGCGTGTTCATTTTTCCAGATAAAAATATTTTTCTTGTACTTTCTCTTTTTTGTGTGAAACAGGAACTCGGTTTCTCAACGCATTCAGGCAATTGAATTTTAAGCAGAAAATAACCATTAAGCCTGACGGCAACCCGACAGCCGATCGGAAAACGAAACGCTAAGAAACAGAACGTAACATCACCGTTCTTTTTTAAATCAGATAACGAAGGCTTTTCACCCTCTTTATTTTAATCCGCAGGCGGAAATCGTCCTGACAATGAGCAGGCTGCTGAAATCGCCATATACTGAATGCATATTCTTTTCGGAATATAAACGCATTCAATTTATGGCAACGCAGCAGGCGGCATTTCCGCGCTACTGCTCAGGAGAGATTAACATGGATCAAACCGCATTTTTGATCGGGTTTTCGGTCATGGCAATTGCGTCACTGGTTATTTACGCCACCGGCGGCAAAACATTTCCTTCCCGTCATCATACCCTCATGCATGCATCCGTCCCTTTTATCGCCGCCACCGCCTATCTGGCCATGGCATTCGGGTTCGGTAATCTGACGCTGGACAGCGGCAGCACCGTCTATCTGGCGCGTTACGCTGACTGGTCGATTACGACGCCGATTTTACTGGCAGGCCTGGTTATGCTCGCCTTCCACGAACACGGTAAGCCCGGTGAAATGGGCGGTTTTCTCACTGCCATCATCGTGCTGGATGTCATGATGATTATCACCGGTCTGGTTTCGTCACTGGCTGAAACGGCGGCGGCGAAATGGGTCTGGTACCTCTGGTCCTGTGCCGCGTTTCTGGGAGTGGTTTACCTGCTGTGGGGACCGCTTCGCACCATGGCGGCCAATCGCGGCAGTGCACTGGCGGGTGCCTACAATAAAAATGTCGCACTGCTGACCGTCGTCTGGTTCATCTATCCGATTGTGTTCCTCGTCGGTCCGGAAGGCCTGAAAATCATTACCGATCCCTCATCGGTCTGGGCATTTTTAGTACTGGATATCATCGCGAAGGTCTTCTATGCCTTTTACGCGGCGGCTAACCTGGAAAAAGCGCTCGATCATACCCGCCGCACGGGTACCGTGAAGTGATAACACGATCAGGGGCCGGATGGATGGCTCTGTGGGGGGCAGCCCTGGCTGCCTCCTTCTGCCCGCTGTCCGTACAGGTGCTGTTTGCGGTTATCGCTATCGGGATTATCGGCATGGCGCACGGCGCCAGCGATCTGGACGTGGTTCAGCGTCGCCGCCGGCTGCCGTTTCTTGCCCTGTATGGCGCAGTGATTGCGCTCTGTCTGCTCTGGTGGCACCGCGCGCCAGGGCTGGCGTTGCCCGGCTTTCTGATCGCCTCAGCTGTCCATTTTGCCCTTGAGGATGCACCGCACGGCGGACTGACAGAACGTCTGGCGCGGGGGATCACGATGATAGCGGCCCCGGCCACCCTTCATCTGCCCGCGTTCAGGTCTATCCTGCATCAGGCCGGGCTGGCATCCGTGATGCCGGGGTCTGTGACGGCGGCCCTTGCGATCCTCGGTGGCATCGGTGCGCTGGGGCTGACCCTCACCGGGCTTCTTCGGCGGGATGGACATCTTATCGCGGGCATACTGGCGCTGCTGCTGCTGCCGCCTTTCGTCGGCTTTTCGATGGGATTTTTGATTCTGCACGCGCTGCCGCAAACCCGACTGCGTCGTGACCAGCTGGGCTTTACCACGTACGCGGGCTATCTCCATCTGACCTGGCCGATATTGACCGCGGCCATAGTGCTGGCCTCGCTGATCATTTATATGATGTTACCCGGTGACGCTGCGGGCATCCGGTCACTGTTTGCCGCCCTTGCCGCGCTCGCCCTTCCGCATATGCTGGTGACACCCTGGTTTGAACCGCCGCAGCAGGCGTGACGCGTTCTTAAAGGGCCAGTCCCGATTCAGCACTAAAATCGATAAAGCAGCGGACCCGGGCGGAGAGGTAGCGGCCGGAGGGCCACACGGCGGAGAAGTGCCCCTGCTGTGTACAGCAACCCTGCATTACTTCTTTTAGCTGTCCCTCAGCCAGCGCGTCGCGAACGGCGAAGTCGGGCAGATAGCTGATACCCATTCCCGATAAGCTCAGGCCAATCGCCGCTTCAATGTTATTCACCGTCAACACCGATGCCGCTCTGGGTTCAGCGCCGGGCCGCAGCCCCTGAAGCTCCCACGTCTGTAGCAAGCCGGTGGCGGGCAGGCGGAAAAAAATGCACCTGTGCTCAGCCAGATCATCCGCTGACGCCGGAACCCCGGAATTGTTCAGATAAGCGGGACTGGCGCAGAGGAGGAAGCGGAAATGACCCAGCCTTTTTGCCGTCAGCCTGGAATCAGCTAACTCGCCGCTGCGGATCGCCACGTCAAACCCTTCGTCGATGATATTCACCAGCCGATCGCTGAAATCCAGATCCAGTTCGATCTGAGGATAACGGCGGGTAAATGCGGGGAGCGCAGGAAGCAGTAATCTGTAGCCCGCTGCGGGGAGTGAGACCCGGAGTCTGCCAGCAGGTTCTGCGGCACTGCTCGCCAGTGCTGACTCAGCTTCCTGAAGCTGTTCCAGGATCGCTTTGCATCGGGTGAGTAGTGCCGCCCCTTCCGTCGTCAGGCTCACATTTCTTGTGCTGCGGTTAAAAAGCCGCACGCCCAGTTTTTGCTCCAGTCTGGCGACGTTTTTACCGACTGCTGACGCTGAAATCCCCAGCAGTCGCGCAGCCTGAACAAAGCTCAGCGTCTCGGCTGTCCGTACAAAAGAGGTAAGAGAAGTCAGGCTATCCATCGATTATCAACTTTATGTCCATTGAGACCGTCCATCCAGTCTATTTATCCGCTCAGATGTCCGCAATAACATCGCAGCAGTTTCCACTCATTCGCTGTCAGGATAAAAGGTCTTGTTATGTCATACAGAGCCCGCGCGCTTTTTCGCCACACCAGAACCCCAGCCGCCCTTACCGTTTTTATGGCGGCGCTGCTTTTGCCCTTGAGTTTCACCGGCGGTGTGGTTACCACGCCTGCCATCCAGCACATGCTGGGCGGTTCCCCTGCCGAGCTGTCATGGCTGACGAATGGATTCATGCTGACGTTTGGCAGTTTTCTGCTGACAGCAGGCATTGCTGCAGACGCCCTCGGCAGAAAACCTGTTTTTATCGCTGGCGCAGCGCTGTTCTGTCTCAGCAGTCTCATCATCGGCGTGATGAACAACCTGATAATGCAGGGCCTGCTCAGGTCCCTGCAGGGGATGGCCGCGGCCATGCTCTTAGCCAGCGGCAGCGCGCTGCTGGCCGGGATCTATGAGGGCACAGAGCGGACGCGGATGTTCAGCCTGCTCGGCACCCTCTTCGGCGCTGGCTTAGCGTTTGGACCGCTGGCGGTGGGCTTTATTACCGATACCCTCGGCTGGCGCTGGGTCTATATCCTGTTTGCGCTGCTTTCAGGCGGCGTGCTGCTCGCCGGCAGGGCATACCTGCCGCTATCGGCGCTGAACGCCTCTCATCCGGCAGATAAAGCCGGGCTGACGCTGTTTACGGGGGCGCTGATTCTGTTTACCACTGCGATGATGCTGTTACCCACGTTCGGGTTTTTATCCCCTCTGCCGCTGGTGCTGTTCCTCTGCGCCATACTGTTTCTGGGTGCATTTATTGTGCGTTGCCAGCGCATTGCCCATCCTGTGCTCGATATTTCCCTGCTGCGCAGCCCGCGCTTCGCCGGGATTCTGCTGCTGCCGGTGGCAACCTGCTACTGCTACGTAGTGCTGTTGATCATCGTTCCGCTGCACTTTATGGGGGGCAATGGATTCAGTGAGTCGCGAAGTGCGCTTTTCCTTATGGCCCTGACTGCACCGATGCTGGTTCTTCCCGCCTGCGCCGCCGTGCTGACGCGCTGGTTTTCACCGTCCGTGGTGTCAGCATCCGGGCTGATGATCGCGGCAGCCGGGTTACTTTTCCTCGGGCAGGCGTTACAGGGTCACAGCGCCCTGCTGCTTATCGTCGCATTGCTGATAACCGGGGCAGGCGCGGCGCTGCCGTGGGGACTGATGGATGGACTTGCCCTTTCTGCGGTTCCGGTTGAAAAAGCCGGGATGGCGGCCGGCCTGTTCAACACCGTTCGTGTAGCAGGAGAAGGCATCGCGCTGGCGATGGTTTCCGCCTTTCTTACCAGAATGAACGCTATGAACCTCAGCAAAACCGTTCAGGGGCTGACATCAGCGGAGATTCACCAGGCGGCAGCCTGGCTGGGAGGCGGCAATCTTCAGCAGGCAATAACACTTTTACCCGGCGTTTCCCGCACAGTGGTCCAGAATAGTTATGACAGCGCCTATCTGTGCCTTTTCCGGGTGCTGGCAGCCATCACACTGTGTTGCGCGCTGGCTGTGCTGGCCCTGTCGGGCCAGCCGCGCCGGGAAAACACCTTTTCTGAGGAGAGTGAATAACCTATGCGAATCCCTGACTATCCCTCGACAGATTCAGATAAGTGGGCACAGGTGGATGCCTGGTTTTCTGAAAAGCTTGCGCCCGAAGATACTGAATTAAATTTCGCGCTCTCTAACAACGCAAAGCAGGGCTTACCTGCTCATGATGTGTCTGCTTTGCAGGGAAAAATGTTGTCACTGTTCGTCCGGATGTCTCAGGCCGTCCGGGTTCTTGAAATCGGCACGCTTGGTGGATACAGCACGATCTGGATGGCCAGAGCGCTTCCTCAGCATGGAAGCGTGACCACCATCGAATACAGTGCGCATCATGCAGAGGTCGCCCGCCAGAATATCCATCAAGCCGGGCTGACGCACTGCGTTACGCTGCACACTGGCGCAGCGCTTGATATCCTGCCTGACCTGGAGGCGCCCTTTGATCTGATTTTTATTGATGCCGACAAGGTGAACAATCCACGTTATCTGGAATGGGCCATCAGACTCTCTCGCCCGGGCACGGTTATCGTCGGTGATAACACGGTGCGTGGCGGACAGGTGCTTGATGCGGAGAGTCACGATCCTAATGTCCGGGGCCTGCGGGAGTTTGTCCGGATGATTGCTGAGGATGAGCGGCTTGACGCCACCGCCATTCAGACGGTGGGTGAGAAGGGATGGGATGGTTTTGTGCTGGCCCTGGTTAAGGCCGGGCGCGCTGTCAGTCCAGGCTGATAACAATCTTCCCGAATGCGCCCCGGTCAAGATGCGCCAGTGCCGCAGGCAGTTCATCGAACCGGTAGGCTTTATCGATGACCGGCTTCAGGTTTATGACATCCACCGCCCGGACCAGATCCTCCAGCGCCCGCCGGTGCCCCACGCCGATGCCCTGAACCGTCGGAGACTTGAGCAGCAGCAGTCCGCCAGAGGCTGACGTATCGTTTGTGTCCATCATCCCGATCAGAGAGATGCGGCCATGAGAGGCGACAGCGCGGACAGAATCGGCGAAGTTACGCCCGCCGACGGTGTCTATCACATGGTCAATACCCCGATCGTGAGTCAGGCGGTAAACGGCTTCGACCCACTCTTCCTTTTGACGGTTAATGCCATGGGTTGCCCCCAGCGCGGTTGCTGCCGCCAGCTTCTCATCGCTGGAGGAGGTGATAAAGACCTCTGCACCCATCGCACGGGCGATCTGAAGTGCAAACAGAGCCACCCCACCGGTTCCCTGCACCAGAACGCTTTCGCCCGCTTTAAGGCCGCCGCGTTCAATCAGTGCAAACCAGGCGGTCAGCCCCGCACAGACCAGGGTGCTGGCTTCCGCATCGTTCAGCGTTTGCGGCGCGTTGACCAGCCACGCTTCGTTCATCACCACATATTCTGCCAGCACGCCCTGCAAGGCGTAGCCGAGGGTGTTGTAGTGCGGATTTCTGGCGTTGTTAACCGCCTTTCCCTCGATCCACTCTGCGTTGAACGAGGAGATAACGCGGTCACCCTGTTTAAAACGAGACGTGCCCGGACCGACAGCCTCAACCACGCCGGCCATATCGGAACCCGGCGTAAAAGGCATCGGCATTCCTTTTCCCATCCCACCTTCAATAATGACCTTATCCCGGAAGTTAAGGGCAACGGCACTCACCCGGACCAGCACTTCGCCCGGACCCGGCTGCGGGATGGCTGTCTCGGTGAGTGTCAGATGCTGACGGCCAATCTCATTCAGTGTCCAGCGTTTCATGGTGTGATTCATCGCGATTCCTGTAGGGGTTAAGAGCAGAGATCAGAATCGTAGCATTGCCTTTTAAGATACGACGGCGATACTATTTCTCTTCATTGATTCCGCTGAGGCGACAATATGAAAAGCGAAATGAACACCATTCCGGTATTTGTGGCCGTGGCTGAATCCATGAGTTTCTCTCAGGCAGCTGAGCGGCTGCACGTTACGCGCTCTGCCGTCGCAAAAACCATCGCCCGTCTCGAAGAGAGACTTGGCGTCACACTGTTTAACCGCACCACCCGCAAACAGAGTCTTACCGATGAAGGCGCGCTCTATTATGAATATTGTCGCCGGGCGATGAACGAACTTAAGGCCGCCGAAGATCTGCTGGAGAGCGGCAAGCTGCAGGCAAGCGGTAAACTTCGCGTATCGGTGCCGGTGCTGCTGGGGCACCTCTGTGTCTCGCCTGTCTTCTCCGCGCTGGCGAAAGCGCACCCGAAGCTGGAACTGGAGATATCTTTCAGCGATCGTCAGGTCGATTTGTCCGGGGAGGGGTTCGATCTGGCAGTCAGGATTGGCGCGCTGGCTGACAGTAGCAGCCTGATAGCCCGGCGGCTGGCTTATCACAGGATGGTCTTCTGCGCGTCACCGGACTATCTCAGCCAGGCTGGCGAACCGGCTTCCCCGGATGAACTCCGGCACCATGCGGCAGTGGCCTACATCCGTAGCGGACAGGTGCTGAAGTGGCAGGTCAAAAATGAACGGGGTGACGCGGTGGAGATTTCGCCGCCTGCCCGATTCACCCTGGATGATATGCAGGCGGTAAAAGATATGACGCTGACGGGGGCGGGTATCGCCTGGTTACCTTACTGGCTGGTGCGGGACGACCTCATTAGCGGCAGCCTGAAACAGATACTGAAAGAACATACCTCCGAAAGCTGGCCGGTTTCTGTCGTCTGGCTGCGCACGCCGCATCAGTCGCTGAAAGTCAGGCTGGCTATTCAGGCGCTGTTCAGCGCCCTGCCGGCGATGATGGACGCCGCCGAAGCGCAGGTCTGATGGCGTGCCATAAACATCAGACACAAACCTGATGCGTAATGACAGCGCCGGGGCTGTAGTGCTGTAGGTTAGGGGCTTTATGTCCTGGCGAGTCATTGAGCTGAGCAGACTGAAGAGATCCAGCCAAAAAAAAGCCCTGACAGGATTGCCAGGGCTGAATAAAAAATCTCTCGAGGGTCATCTACCCATCGTTAAAGCCAATCTACCACAAAAAATGCCAAAGTAAATAGCAAGCGATAAAATCGCTGATTTATTTATAGCTTGCTATTCACATAGCCGCATAACCGCTTTTTCTCTGACACGACGCTGACGTTTCTTCATGCTGTTTCAGCCGCCTTACCATCCCCCCTCCCCCGCCGTCAGGAGGAAAAAATCAAATTCCGCCAGGAACTGCCGATAACAGCAGATAGCGACATTGCCTACGCAGGAGAAAGCACCCATGTCATTACCCGATACCCATAGTGAGCAACAGGAAATCACCGAGATCACGGCGCGTGCGGGCGCTATCCTGCGGACGCTTCGGGACAGTCTGCAACAGCTGGGACTGGATAAAACCATTGCCGAGGTTGCGGGAAGCATCCCCAACGCGCGTGAAAGGCTGGGCTACGTGGTCACCCTGACCCGTGAAGCCGCAGATGAGGTTATTAACAGCGTTGAAATCACTCAGCCGGTGCAGACTCAGCTGACAGAAAAGGCGGATCGATTACTGCAGCGCTGGAATGCCACGTCAGCAGAGCCCCTGACGAAAGAGCAAACACATCTGCTAGCGGCAGATACCGTAGCCCTGCTGGACGATGTCCCTCATGCCACGAATCTGACACGTCAGCATCTGCACGCCATTATGATGGCGCAGGGATTCCAGGATATTACCGGACAGATCGTGCAGGCGATGATGGCGGTGCTGAATCAGGCAGAGCAGCAGTTAATCCAGGTGATCCGCGATAAATCAGCTTCGCCAGCCAGCGCCGCGCGCGCTACGCCGCCGGCACCTGCGTTCTCAGCTGAACCAGCCGCCAGTCAGGATGATGTCGATGATCTGCTGGCCAGTCTGGGGATTTAGACCGGCTGCATGAAGACGTATGGCGGCCATCAACGCCGCCAAAGGTCCTTCCTGTCAGTGATTGTGATCCCGCAGAAAAACGGTCAGCACATCTTTGGGCGGAACACCGCCGCACTCCGAGATTAACCAGCCTGTTGCGCCGCGGTGGTAGCTTCCATGCAAAAGCATGTGATTCAGCATATCAACGGCCCTCATTCTGCCCTCGCCTCCATCGACAAAACGGAATGTAATTGTTTCGTCTAAATCGGCGGGAGAGAGTGCGCTGACATATTCAATATAGCCGTTGGTACAGGCGGCCATTTTAACTTCAAGCTCTTCTGCTGTGGGTGTTTCAGGCGTGTTCAGGGCCGTATAGCCGTGCGGCTTGCCCGAAATATTGGCGCTGAAAATCATGTCTGTCACATAGATGTGGTTCATCAGCCTTAACATCAGATGACGTTTATGTGCATCAGCATTGTCGCTGAGGCCTTTAATCGTTTTGAGGGTTTCGGCATCAATCCAGCGTTTGAATTTCAAAAGTGTAACCAGTGTGTCCCTGTCCATGCTTTTTCCTGATTAGCCTGTTCTGATAGCCTGACAATAATACACAACTTATCGCAGCGTTTAATCTCTCAGGTATTACCTGCCCCTGATAAGACTCCGCCAGCATTGAGCGGAGTCTCTGTTACGGGGTTAATCAAACACACCGTTGATGACGGCGGTCACGATTGCCGTACTCAGGGCAATCAGCACTAAATCGTCGCCCACGGCTCGCCACTCGTAGCCCGGATAGTAAGGCAGATCGTTTAGCATGGAAGCGGGCAACGCTTTTTTCGCAATGCCGGGCGGCAACGGTTTACCGCGTGCCACTTTCTTCGCGATGCCCGGTGGCAGGGACTGATAGCCGACCAGGCCATAGTTGACGGCAAGGCTCCGTGCACGAGAGAAGTTGATGTCGGCGTCTACGCGATCGGGTTTCCCGGCATTTTTACGATGTCCATGTTCGTTTTTTGATTTTGCGTTACCCGGCCCTTTATTGCCGTGCGCGCCATTGTTCCCGTGATTCCCGTTACCCTGACCACCGCCGTGACCGTTGCCATTGCCATTGCCATTGCCATTGCCAGGATTTGCATAAACCGGTGCAGCACAGACGGCAAAACCTATAACCAGCGCAACGGCTGCTTTAAGAGTACGTTGCTTAAGCATGATGGAATTCCTTAATTTCGATTGCGTCTCTGAAATATTAGCTAACGCGGCAAAGTTAACAATCTCACGATCTCTCAAAGCCGCGTTTCCTGCTTTAAGAAAAAGATTATTTTAATGATCGGACAGACATTGAAGAAATGGTGTTTTAACGCAAACTGGCCGCATAAAATAGTCATTCTGATTCTGTCTGAGGATTTAATTCACCGCCACTTCATGGTGACAGATGCCGGTATTAAGGCAGCAAGTCGAATCGCCTTTTTCAGCGCTTATTAACGCATGCAGACTTATTCAGAGAAGAATGATTCCAAATCGCTTCAGTAATATTGCCCAGAGGGCAAAGAGCACGACGGTTATCGCGCAGGCGATGAGCAGTGTCAGCCAGAAGCCAGCACGCGGGTAAATAAAGGGGAACAGGATAAACATCGGCAGTGTCGGCACCACGTACCAGAAGGTATACCAGGCGTGAGCGGCAATTTTTTCCTGTGCCTGCCCTTCCAGCTTCATCCAGATAAGCACCAGCAGGGTCACCAGCGGCAGGGCCGCGAGCAGGCCGCCGAGCCGGTCGCTGCGCTTTGCCACTTCTGAGATCAGTACAACCATAAAGGCCGTTATCGCATATTTTGTCACGAGCCAGATCATCACACTCTCCTGAATCTTAAACCCACAAGTCAGCCCTGCGGGTTTAATAAAGCACCAGCAACGGCAGCAATATTCCCTGGCGGTAACGTTGTGAAGATCATCACGTGAATGCGCTTCACGCCATCGCAGCCATTATTTCTGCAGCCATTTTTCCAGCTGTTCGATTTCACCCTTCTGCGCTTTGATGATCTCCTGCGCCATCTTTCTCATTTCAGGATCTTTACCATATTTCAGCTCCGTTTCAGCCATGGCAATCGCTCCTCTGTGATGCTCGGCCATGCCGCTGGCAAAGGCCCTGTCAGGATCCTGCTCCTTCATTGCCGCCATCATGTTGTGATGCATCTTCTGCATGCCCGCCATGTACTCTTTTGATGCGGGAGAATCCGGCATATCGTGCGTCATTTTCATCTCTGCTTTCTGCGCCATGGCCGTCACCGGCAGAACCACCAGCAGTGATAGCAGGGCCATCTGTGACTTTTTCATGTTCTTTTCCTTTTGCGGGTTAAGAATTCTGAGTGTAGCTGACGGCAACCTTCATTTGCGCTAACCTGGTGATTAAGCCGGTCTGAGCGGATTTGACCTCTGAGCAGAGATCGGGATGCAGAACAGACCTGAACCATTAAGCTCATCAGCGTGAGAGATCATGAAAAAACCCATCGTCCCTGAAGACTTTAAACACTATTACCATGACTGGCACTTCTCTCCGGTTATCGAATCCGATGGCACATTCTATCTCTCAGGGGTTACCGCTGCGCGTAAGGACAAACCGATAAGCACAGATCCTGGCGAGCAATTTCATGATGCGTTTTATAAGCTGGGCGTCTACCTGAACGCTGCCGGTCTAACCTATGACAACATTGTGGAGATGACCACTTTTCATATCGACCTGAAAAAACATATCGCCGTGTTTTCCAGCGTGAAAGATGCCTATATCAAGGCCCCCTATCCGGCATGGTCCGCGATCGGCGTGTCGGAATTCATTCCGGAGAATGCGCTGGTGGAAATGCGGATTGTGGCCAGAAAATAGTGCCAGCCCGGCGTCAGTGTGAAGAAACGAAAACTGAGGCGTCCTGCGCAGGCGGAACAGCGAAGTGTTTCTGCATGCGTTTGATCTCCTCTGCCGGAGGCAGACCAAACAAGCGTTTAAATTCACGATTGAACTGCGAAGGGCTCTCATAGCCCACGGCGAAACTGGCCGAGGCCGCGGTCATCTGCTGACGAACCATCAGCATTCGCGCCTGGTGAAGGCGCACCGATTTCACATACTGCATCGGTGGCAAGCGGGTGATCGCTTTAAAATGAAGATGAAAGGTCGGCACGCTCATGCCCGCTTCATGAGCCAGCTCACTCAGCGTCACGGATTCTGCATAGGTGGCATGAATACGCTGCAATACTTTTCCTATTCTGCTGAACTGCCCCTGTAACGCCAGCGCGGCTCGCATGGCGTTACCCTGCGCACCGGTCAGTACGCGAAAATAGAGCTCCCGCAACCGCGCCTGGCCAAGAATCTCAGCTTCAAGCGGATTGTTCAGGACCTTAAGCAACCCCTCTACAGCTGACCTCACCGGCTCATCCATCGGGCTGGAGATCATGCTCTGTGGCGCGGTTGCAGGGTGCAGCGCCTCATGCTGATCGATCTGCAACATAAGCTCAGCGGCCAGCTGAAAATCCAGATGCAGATAAATGGCCAGCAGGGGATGCGCTGCTGAAGCATCGGTTTCCATCGTAAACGGAACCGGCACGGACACCGCCAGATAGTGCTGTTCATCATAGATGTAGGTCTGCTGGCCAAAATAACCGCGTTTGCTGCCCTGACAGACAATCACGATCCCGGGGTCATACAGCACCGGCGTTCTGGCCAGCGGGCGATTGGACCGCAAAATGCGCACACCCGATAACGCGGTCAGGTTGTAGCCCTCCTGCGGGGCAAGGGCTTTTATCAGGGTGATCATGTCGGACATCGCTGCACCTCATAAGATCAGGCAAGAAAACGAGAAGAAAGGGCCTGAAAATCCGGCTCCACAGAGAATACCATGCAATTCCGACAATTCATGGAGGTTCTGGTTATGACAACGGCAAAAACAATCCTGATCACAGGCGTCAGCAGCGGGTTTGGTCTTGCTCTGGCACAGGAGGCACTCAGGGCCGGGCATCGGGTCATCGGCACGGTGCGTAACCGTGCCGCGCTGGAGGCATTTGAGGCGCTGGATCCTGCGCGTGCGGCAGGCCGTCTGCTGGATGTGA
Source organism: Pantoea sp. PA1 (assembly GCF_056856975.1). Lineage (NCBI taxonomy): Bacteria > Pseudomonadati > Pseudomonadota > Gammaproteobacteria > Enterobacterales > Erwiniaceae > Pantoea > Pantoea sp. PA1. The sequence continues at coordinate 176,620 of NZ_JBXGEE010000003.1, read as the reverse complement.
CAGAGGCTAAGCGTATTGATGAGGTGGTCAGGGAGATTGAGTCTACCTTCGGTGAAGTTGATGTGCTGGTAAACAACGCCGGTTACGGCCACGAAGGCATCATGGAGGAGTCTTCTCTGGAAGAGATGCGCCACCAGTTTGACGTTAATGTCTTTGGCGCGGTCGCGATGATCAAGGCTCTGCTGCCGGGCATGCGTCAGCGCCGTCGCGGCCATATCATTAACATCACCTCGATGGGCGGTTTTATCACCCTGCCCGGCATCAGCTACTACTGCGGCAGCAAGTTTGCATTAGAGGGCATTTCAGAAACCTTAGGCAAAGAGCTGGCACCCTTTAATATCGCGGTTACCGCTGTGGCCCCCGGCTCATTCCGCACAGACTGGGCGGGGCGTTCGATGGTAAGAAGCGCGCGCACGATCCCGGACTATGACGCATTATTCGACCCCATCCGTCAGGCCCGTGAAGAAAAGAGCGGAAAGCAACGCGGCAACCCCGCAAAGGCTGCCCGGGCCATACTGGCGCTGATTGAAAGCCACAATCCCCCCGCTCATCTGTTGCTGGGCAGTGATGCCCTGGACTTAGTGCGCCAGAAGCTGACGGCACTCAGTGAGGAGATCGATCGCTGGGAAACGGTTACGCGCTCGACGGATGACTAACCGGTTCCGCGACGGCGGGATGGAAGGGAAACGCTGGCTGAGACGTTCGTGCGCCCGGAGGTGCGGCGGATTAAGCGGATACTCAGCCCTGCCCCCACTGCCAGGCAGCTGGCCATCGTCAAAAGCGCAACGATAAACGCCTGAGAAATCCCGGCTGCACTTTTATCACTGCCGAGCAGGCTGTAGAAAAGTCCGCCGATGACTGCCACGCTGAGCGCCGTGCTGATTTGCAACGCGGCGCTGGTGACGCCAGCAATCATCCCTGAAAACGGCGCCGCAACCTGGCCTGTCACCATCCGCACCAGCGTTGGCATGGCCAGCCCCTGACCCAGCCCCGTCAGGAAAAGGAGCGCCGCGAGCGGCAGCATGGCGGGAGAGTGGCCTGTCTGCGTCGTGGCGATCAGCCAGGCCAGCCCCGCCAGTCCCGCGGTCTCGCATCCCATCCCGATGGCGCTGAGCAGATTGCCGACAAAGCGTCTCAGGTAAGGGGTGAGCAATGGCCCGATCAGAAATCCCAGACCAAAGGGCAGAAAAAGCGTGCCTGCTGTCAGCGCGTTCAGATGCAGCGCGCCCTGCAGATAAACTGAAAACAACAGAAAGAAGGTCCCAATCGAATAGAACAGCAGAACGATGACCAGTCCCTGCCCCAGGCCCGGCGCGCGCAACACAGTCGGATTCAGCAGTGGCGTTCCGCCCTTCAGGCTGAGGCGATGCTCATAACGCCATAATGCCGAGGCCAGCAGCGGGACCGTCACAAAGAGCAGCCACGTCCACCAGGGCCACCCTGCCTCCCGGCCTTCAATCAGCGGAACAATCAGCGCGCTCAGCGTCAGCGTTGCCAGCAGTGTGCCAACAGGATCGAGTCGCTGAGCGGAGGATGCACGCGTTTCCTTCAGTAGCGGCAGGCCAAAAAGAACAACCAGCAGCGCTACCGGCAGGTTAACCAGAAAAATTGCCCGCCATCCGAGATGAAACAGATCGGCCTGAATCAGAATGCCCCCCAGCACCTGTCCGATAACAGAAGCCAGCCCAAACACGGCACCATAGATACTCAGCGCCAGCGGTCTCTCCGCTTCAGGAAAAATAGCCTGAACGGAAGCCAGCGCCTGCGGGGCCATAATGGCGGCTGTCACCCCCTGCAGTAGGCGTCCGGCAATCAGAACCCAGGGTGACCAGGCAAAACCACACAGCACAGAGGCAGCGGCAAAACCGATCAGCCCCAGAAAGAACATCTTTCCACGACCATAAATATCACCCAGACGTCCTCCGGTAATCAGCGTCACCGCATACACCGCGGCATAGGAGGAGATCACCAGCTGCTCCGCCGAGGATGACGTACCCAGTTCATGCTGAATCGCGGGCAGTGCCACGTTGACGATAAAGAAATCGAGCGGCGGCAGGAAAGCGCCGACAAGTAAAATGATAAACATGGCCCAGCGACGTGGCTCGGCCTGCGGGATGTGATGTATGGACATTAATCACTCCTTAGAAAATGGAAACGTCCCCCGTCAGGGACATGAAGCAAGGGATCGGAAGGGGCGTGTCGCCTCTGTCAGCCCAGCGGCGCGACAATCAGCGCATACCGCCGGAGGCCAGTATCACTTCACCGTTTATCCAGCCCGCTTCCTCTGGAGCGAGAAAAGAGACGATCGGTGCAACATCGTCCACCTGACCGATACGGCCGAGCGGCGTCTGCGCTTCATTCCACGTCTGAAACACTGAATTCATTGCGCCAGCGCTGTGACTTCCTTCTGTTTCGATCAGACCGGGATTGACCGCATTTACCCGGATGCCGCGCGGGCCGAGCTCTTTTGAAAGAACCCCTGTGATGGCATCTATCGCGCCTTTAGCCCCGCTGTAGATGGCGCTTTCGGCGATGAAGACGCGGGTGACAAACGAACTGATGTTGATGATGCTGCCTCCCCTGCCCATGTAAGGGACGGCCGCCGCGGTGACTAACAACGGCCCCAGAACATTGATGTCGAACTGGCGGCGATAGAGCGCTTCGGTGCTCTCCTCAATGGCAGCGAACTGATAAACACCGGCGTTGTTCACCACAATATCCAGCTGTCCGTAATGCGCGAGCGTGGTGCTGACCAGAGCTTCAACGCCGGCCTGGCTGGTGACATCGGCCGCCACAGCCAGCGCCTCACCCGCGGCCGCGTCGATAGCGGCGACCACCTGCTCAGCCCCCTCTCTGTCTGAGAGGTAACTGACAACCACTTTCGCCCCCTCGGCGGCCAGCTGACGGGCTATTGCGGCTCCGATACCTTTTGAACCACCGGTAACAAGAGCGACTTTGTCTTTTAATCTCTTCATAGTTAGCTTCCTGATAAAGACGCCTGCGGCGACCCGATAAAAGCTATGTTGATACCTTCAAAGTTGTTTGAGAACTGACACTTTTGTATATTCGATGTTCATTTTTGTACGGAGGGGCGCGGCTGTGGAGTGGAGTGATGTTCAGGTATTTCTGGCCGTCATGCGTAACGGCTCTTACGGGAAAGCGGCCCTGAGTCTGGGCGTGAGTCATCCGACGGTAGGACGCCGCATAAAGGCCCTGGAGGATGAGGCGCAGCAGGCACTGTTTCGCCGGACACAGGATGGCCTGGTGCTGACCGATGCCGGTGACGGCGTGATGAAACTGGCCGAAGCGATGGAAAATTCGGCGCTGGCGATGGAGCGACGCCTGGCCGGAAATCATGAACGCCTTGAAGGGATTTTACGTATCTCAGCGGCAGAGTGGTTTACTAACTACGTGCTGGCACCGGTTCTGAGCGAACTGACGCGCCGTCATCCGGCGATCGTGCCGGAGGTGATCGCCAGCTTTCGCCTGCTCGATCTGTCGCGCCGCGATGCCGACGTCGCATTTCGAATTGTGCCTTTTACCGATCCCGACATCGTTCAGCGACGTCTGATGAGCGTGCCTTATGCCCTTTACGGGACGCCAGAGAAGGCGGAGGCGCTGTTAAGCGCCCCCTCTTCGGTGGGGCTGATCCTGATGAACAGCGCACAGTCATACTTTCCTGACGTTTCCTGGCTTCTGGAACGGTTTCCGCAGTCGGCCCCGGCATTCAAAAGCACCAGCCGGGCTGTTCAGGCGCAGATGTGCCTGCGCGGGATGGGCGTCGCCGTGCTGCCTCAGCCACTGGGGGACGCCACGCCAGGCCTGCAGCGCATTGCCACGCCAGATATGCCGCCTTCAAGGGATATCTGGGCAGGCTATCATCAGGACCTCCGTCATATGGACCGGCTGCGTGCCCTGCTTGATCTTGCAGAAACGATGCTGGCCCCGGAACCCGACTGACAGTGCATGACGGCGTCAGGTAGCTACACCGTCACTTTACGCCTGCGACCATTTTTAAGAGTCAGCGTGATGGCGGAAATCAGGAAATAGAAGACGCCAAACGCCGCGTAGGGGGCAACCGTGGTGACATCCAGATGCATATCACTGCTCGCCTGCCTGAACATAAAAATGCCCGCCAGCGCAGATTGCGCACCACTTAAAATCATCGCCCACTGCCCATTGGAAGAGTTCCAGCGGCGGAGGGACGCCGAAAGCTGAAGCAGGCCCGAAAATATTGCCCAGATACCAAAGACTTTGATGGTCGCATTTATGCTGACGGAGAGTGACCAGATAATGGCCGCCGCGACAATCAGGCTCACAATCAGGTTAAATTTCTGCGGTGGATTTACCGCTAATCCGCCTGACTTACTGGCATCTAAATAATTTGCCAGGGCATCCCAGGCCGGATAGAGAATAAAGAGAACGGCTCCGATGCCGGGATGATCTTTACCAATCAACACCGCGAGTAAAATCCAGATAACAGATGCGGTCGCACGGATATAGTAATAAGACTGAAGCCATTGGTTCTGGGCGTGCGTAATAGATGGTTGAGGGGTCTGCATAATAACTCTCCGGTTTGATATGAAGGTAAATACTTTCACAGGCGCTGACTGACTCAGAGCCAGGCGTTTCAGTGAGACGGGGCAATATCATTCAGGTCGTTTTCGCTAATTTCTCTCCGGCGATAACCGGCTTTGTTTATCAGACGAACACTGCGTATTCGCAATGGCCCTCCTCTGGGGCTCAAAGCAGGGAACCGGACGATCTCAGGCGCAGTCCAGATAACAATCGGCGTTAACGGGCTCACACTCCCTGGCGGGTAAGGTGGCGGGCAGACAAACGGCTCGTCCGGGATCAGTGAATAAACGTCAGCGTCACATCTCAACGCGAGTTCATTTTTATTCATCAGCTGGCACGGCAATGAAGCAGATTCACGATGCTCATTCGCATGGCAGACGGCCTCTGTGACTCGCTTTCTGTCCGCCAGCAGTTGCGCAAGAAGGGCATCAATGTGCGTACGCTGGGGAGTGGCAGCGATTGCTATTTTTTGCCCGGCGGGCAGTGGGACCTTTTGAGCCAGTGAAAGCCGGACCTGATTCTGCAACTGCGTCTGAAAACCGGCTGCAATGGCGTCAGGCTGGTTACTCATTCTAAAACAGAATGAAGAGAGAACAGGTAATGATGGCAGAGCACGAACTGTCGTCATAAATAACTTCCTCGTGTTTGCTGAGACAAAAGCGATCTGGTCCGCCAGCGGATGAATGGCAGAGATTCCGGATAATGTAATTACCGGGGATAATTAACCGTTCTTCTGGATAGCCCGCAATAAAATTCAGCAGCAGCGCGCTGAATTTAAATGAAAGCTGGAAAATAGTAACAGGTGCCGCAAAAGCGGCTATTTACCCGGACGCGATTAGTGACTTTTCAGTAATCGTTTTATTACCGGTTCGACAATTTGCAAAAATATGTCGGGATTATTAAAAGCGCGTGCAGCAATAATCGCACCATGTACCGTCGCCATAACCGATTTCGCTTCTGCTGCTGCACTTTCCTGCAGGTTAAAAACGTGGCTCTTATTTCCCCTGTCGAGCACGGCGGTCAGCCATTCCGTGAGATCGCTAAAATGTCCGGTCACTTCCTGAGCGACCTCTTCAGGTAAAACCGGTAACTCCACAGCCAGCATCACACAGATACAGAAAGGCGAGTTGTTCTCTTTTATGCAGGTGGCCCAGAAGTTCACATAGCTGTTAATCTCCCCCAGGGCATCTCCGGCGAAGTGCTGACTGATTGCCGCCATGCCTGTCTGTGCCTGCTGACGATAATCACTCACCACCGCCTGCACCAGATCCGCTTTGGCGGGGAAATGGTGATGAATACTGGATTTGCGGATTTTTACCCGCTCAGCCAAATCAGCATAGCTGAAGCTGTTATATCCGCCGGAGGTGAGCAGCATTCGGGTATGGTGCATTATTTCTTCGGCTTTCTGTGAACGTTCGGTACTCATGCATGCTCCGGCAGTTGAGATCAATTAACGGCAAATCGGTAAACGGCCCTGAACCTACTGACCGCCATGCGGGTTGTCAAGCGAGCCTGGCGCGCCTCCTTTACGCTTACTCAGGCCAGCCATACTGCTGAACACCCCATCGCGGAGTATCAATCCATGGAACAGGGCAGCGGCAAGATGCAACATCACCGTCATGAAAAAGGCCAAAGCAACCCAGCTGTGAAGCGGCCGCAGCACAGCATAGGCGTCGTTGCTGACAGGAAAAATGGCCGGCAGCACCCGGTCACCCAGGGTAATGGGATAACCAGCGGCCGACTGCATCGCCCAGCCGATGAGTGGCTGAGCCAGCATCATGGCATACAGCGCCCAGTGGGACAGATGCGCTAACCCCTTCTGCCAGCCCGGTAGCGTGGCCGGCAGCGCAGGTTTAGCGGTAGTGAAGCGCAGCCAGAGCCGCACAATCACCAGCAACAGAATCATCAGGCCCAGCGGTTTATGTATGGCCACCAGCAGGCTGTGCCATGACGACACCGTGGAGACCATGGCGACACCCATAAACAGCATTGCCATGATGGCCGCGGCCATCAGCCAGTGGATGATGCGCAGTGCCGGGTGAAAAGTGTTTTTCTGTTTCATCAGTGAGCCCCGGCCTGTTCGTGGGTGCGAGCATTATAAGATTTGGCATACGCAGATGAACGCGCATTCAGAAGCGGGTCATCCGAAGCTGCAATGCCATCCGGTAAAATCAGCGGATCGTAATTGATGTCGTTACACGCGCCATCCTGCTGAGCCGTCATCGTATGGATGGTGAGGGTTCCGGCAGTGATCTTCCTGCGGTCGTCTGGCCACGCCACCGACGCATCATTGCCTTTATCCCCTGCATCCGCCTCGGTGATGATCAGGTCCCACTGCTGCGGCCCCTGTGCCAGTCGCTGCTGCAAATCGTTCCGTAAGAAGTCAGCGTCCCCCTTCTCTTTTACCGCTATCGGCTGATAGTCAGCGTGCGGCACCATACTCCAGCGCACCAGATGGGAATGGCCCGCGGCATCGATAAAATTAAAGGCGTTCAGGCTGTTAAAGCGATCGCTTATCCAGCTGGAAGAAGGCACTGCCTGCTTTGCCCAGCCAAAAAAGCGTTTGATCTCCGGGTGCTGCTGCACAAAAGCCTGAACTTTAGCGGGATCGGGTTTACCCGTTCTGGCATCCGGCAGCGTCGCGGCCTGCAGATCGTAAAAACCCTCCACGCTCTGGACCGGAAAGAACGGCATCGCATTCATGCCGGTTCGCCACTGTTCACCATTTTTCTGATAAAAGGCCAGCGCCATGCTGCGCACCGGCACCGTATAGTCAGGCGCATGGGGATTGCCGCCTGCAATCGCCAGACGACCCACCACAGGCGTCACCCCTGGCGCGAACAGCGCGGCGCGCGACAGGGCACTGGCGTTACCGTTTGCCGAAAAGTCGCCCAGAATACAGACGCCTTTAGCATGATTGCGACGAAAGCCTGGATGCCTGCCGCCCGACTTTTCTAAAGCCGTGACCAGCTTATCCGAAGACAGCCGCGACCTGTCCAGCCAGCCACCCGCCCACAGTAAGAGCGCGATCAGCAGTAACGGTATGACAGCGATTATCGCCAGACGCGCTAATTTCTGACGATCAGAAAGAGAAGATTTATTCATTAACACACTCAACATTGCAGAAATTAACGTCAACGCTCATTCGCGCGTCATCCTTCACGTTTTGCCTCTGACAGAACGATGAACCCGTAAATCGCGCCGGGCCTGCAATGAATCTACTAGTAGGTAGGCTAAGGTGTCAAACGACTTTGCGTCTTTCTTTTAATCATCTGTGCTTCAGAGAGGAAGCTGGATGAGGGGCGTATCAGGAGTTACAGACAGCGTCTTTTCCGGCCGGTACATCGTGACAAATGGCGTCCACTCTTCCGGACGCCCTGCCCACCCGGCACGCTGTTTACTCAGTAAACCCTGAGCCGGTTACTGCGACATCTGTTGGGCAGATTTCAGATGCTGCTCGACAACCGGGGTATGCGCGTCGGCCAGCGCTTTTACATCCGGATCTTTTATCGTCTTAGCATCACTTTCCAGCGTTGACAGCACCATTTTATGGTCTTTCAGGCCGGCATTTTCCATATACATTTTGTCAAATGCCCCGCCGCTCTGCTTTTCCAGTTCCAGGGCCATTGCCTTATGCGTGGCATCCGGCTCAGTGGGTAACGCGACCCCTTTTTGCTGAGCGACCGTCTGCACTTTGGTCAGGGCAGCGCCGTGATCGGCAACCATCTTCTGAGCGAAGGCCTTAACGTCAGCGCTTTGCGACTTACTGAGCGCGATTTTTGCGGCGGCAATTTCATTGATATTGGCCTGCGCCATCTCTTTAACCGCTTTCTGGTCGCCGGCGCTGAGTTTTCCGTTCGATGCGGAGGAGGCGGGATTACCGCTTTGCGGTGTGTTCGTCTGCGTCTGAGCCTGCACGCTGGCAGTAGAGAACAGGGTCACCACTGCTGAGACAGCCAGCAGCCCCTTCACCGTTTTTGTGTATTGCATTATGTGCTCCTGAACAAGGCGGGAGAAAATGAACTCTGCACGGCACAAAGTTCCGGACAAAATAGATCTGAATACCGTGCAGAAATAGCGGAGTCAGGCACGGGTTTCCTGCGTTTTACCGCGACGGCTCACTGAACCCCCTTTACGTCCCGCTTCAACGGCCCGTTCAGGGTTATTTTTAAAATTCCCACTACTGGCTTTTCCGCCAATCCGTCCCGCTTCTGAAGCCCGCTGGGGATTTTCTGCGAAATTACCCGATCCGCCTCTGTGCTTGTTCATATTCATCTCACTTTTAATGTTAATGACTTAACAAGCGTGGTTTGAATGGTGTTTAAACACAACTTTTTATTATTAATTTCTTCAGGAAATAATCGCGCTGATTATTCCCGTTTCGATTAAAAATAAATATATAGTCTTTATAAGCAATAGCTTCACCCTGATATCTGTACCGGGCCGAAATTCACTGTATAGTTTCTTCCATGAGCTTTTAAGACGATTCTTAGCCCCGTCAATAACTCAGATAACCTGCTGACTGATCAGCATGTTAAATAATCTTACGAGCCTGATGCCACGCGTAAAATCAGCAAGAGTGGCGCTAAAAGAAGAAAATCACAGGCTGCTTTTCAGAAATAAAGCGTAAGCGGCAAAAAATAAAAAGCAGGAATGAGACAAAATCGTGAAGCTGAAATTTTAAGTAAATGTTTCCTGTTTCCGGGCCAGCCGTTGTCATGGATGGCAGATAAATGAACTGCGCCAGTAAAGTACCGCTTCCCTTAAAATGTGGCAATCTGTCAGAGGATCAAGAGCAATCCCGAATCGATGAAAATAAATTTTACTGAATTTGTGCCAGCGGCGCGGGACGCAATCCGGAAATCAATTCAATCTGCGTTTCCGACTGAGTCAGGTTCAATCGCCTCAATCAGGGATTTACCCTGATTATGAATGTTCCCGACTTTGCGGGTAACAGGATGCCAGGTAAAGGCCGTCTCAGGTAAGGCTGCGTCACGTGCGATCTCCTGCGCACGTTCTGGCGTGGTTTCTGCACTCAGCCATTCGCGTACTGCATCGGCACGCAAAACCAGCGGGCGACGGTCATGAATATCGACCATGCCTTGATTGCTCGCGGCCGTTACGATGACAAACCCCTCGCGCCCGTGATCCCTGCCGTAAGGCGCCCTGCCAATCGCAGCAAAGAACAGCGGCTCCTGCTTTTTATGGTAAATAAAATAGGGCTGTTTTGCTTTGCCGTCCCGCTTCCACTCAAACCAGCCATCTGCCGGAACAATGGCGCGTCCATGCTCCCAGAGAGGTTTAAACATACGCCCTGTGGCAGCCGTCTCACCCCGCGCATTGATGAGTGGCTGCTTGTGCCACCACTCCGGACCATAACCCCAGTTGACCGGGTCAAAGTGGATCTCCTCCTCCCGCTCATTGAGCAGCAGGACGTTTGTTCCAGGCGCAACGTTGTAGCGCCCTATCGGTTCCGGATCGTAAATGACCTCATCGGGCGTCAGCCCCAGTGCGTCAAAGTATTCATCTCTGCTGCTGTACTGCGCAAACCGTCCACACATAGTCACCTCCTCTGCAAAGGATAGTGTGTTACGGGCAGGCCGCTCAGGCTATTTTCAGGATGCGCTACTCTTATTCTGGTCAGCGTCAGCGAATACTGAGGTCACGACGCAGCTCATCAGAAAGAGGACGCGAAAATGAAAATTACGGTGGTTTTTGAAGATACAGGTGTGGAAGAAGAGCATGACTTTGACGCGAAACCCCGCGCAGGCGATTTAATTACGTTGCCGCGCGACGGAAAAGGAGAGGATTTTATCGTGCTGATTGAGCCCGATCCCGATCACACGCATGACGATGGCCGCGACGGACATCCCACTAAGGCCAGAGTCCGGCCTGCGTAGTGCCCCATTTGATTAAAATCGGCGATCCCGCGTTTAACCGATGCAGGCCGCCCGGTGTGGCATATACCGGGCGGCCCTTTCATGACAACGCAATAATCATCAGGTGCGCACGCGGAGTGCGGCCTCAATCCTGTCGGCAATTTTCGTGACCACATAGGCAATCACCATGTAGAACTCTGCCGCAATCAGGAAGGCTTCGAGATAGTAGAAGTTCAGGGCTGCCGTTAACTGGGCCTGAGCAAAAATATCCACCACTTCGATGGCAAACGCCAGCGACAGGGCTTTCATGATCACCATAAACGCATTCGCCAGGTCGGGGATTGCCGCCACGATGATCTGTGGAAACATCACCCGACGGAACAGCTGTCCGCCGCTGTAGCCGAGCGATAAGGCGGCATCCGACTGACCGCTGTCGAACGAATTCAGCGCGCCTTTCCACACTTCAGCCTGGAACGCCGCTACGCAGGCACTCAGCGCCACAATGATGATGACCCAGTTCGGCAGCGAGTGAGCATTAACCGCTATTCCGGACAGCGTGGCGACAAAGTGCAGCGCCGGGGGCAGACCGTAGTAGGCGAGAAAAATCACCACCACCATCGGCACACCTTTGAAGGCAATTTTGTAGGCGATGACCAGCTGCCGCAGCACTGGGATGCGCTGATGCTCAATAAAGGCAAACAGTCCGCCCAGCAGCGTCGAACAGATGAATACCGTCACTGCCATCAGCAGCGTTACCGGCACCGCATCCAGAATGCTCCAGAAGTCCGGCAGTAACACCTCAGCATCAAACATAGTTTTTCTCCCCTGCTCAGACGCTGGTGGTGAACTTCACGCGTGGTGCAGACTTAGCGCTGTACTTCGCATGACGTTGTTCGAAGAAGCGGATAACCAGCCACGCCACACCACACAGCAGTGAATAGAGCACGGCCAGCACCAGATAGGTGCCGAACTGATACTGGTTGTAATCGCGTTCCATAATCAGGTGTGCGGTCGCCATCACATCAGCTGCACCGATGTACATCACCAGCGCCACATTATGAATCAGATAGATAATGGCATTGCCGTAGCCCGGCAGCGCAAAGTGCACCGCCTGTGGGCCAATGACACGCAGCATTTTCTGGCGGAAGCTGTAGCCCAGGCTGTCGGTGGCATCGTGCTGACCACGCTCAACCGCAAGATACGCCGGGCGCATCACTTCCGACAGGTAACCTCCGTGATAGAGGCTCAGGCCGATCATCGCCGCCACGTTGGCGGTAAAAAAGTCGCGAAAACCGAAGTTATCGGTAATCAGTGGCATGCCGTAGAAGGCAACAAACAGCTGCAGCACCACGGGCACGCTGCGCGCGTAGGAGACATAGAGATCGGCCAGCTGGCTGATCACGGGAAGACGGCGCACGCGGAAAAACGTGGCGATAAGCGCCAGAAAGAACCCGATAATCATCGCCACAAACATGATGCCGAGCGTCAGAGGCAGCGCCGACAGCAGTTCTGGGATCATGGAGGATAGATTCACGGTGAAACACTCCTGCTAAAAAGGACAGCCTGCGCCCGATCTGACACCGGGCGCAGTGAATCTGTTACTTCATGTACTTCGTCACGTCTTCGCCAAACCACTTCTGCGCCAGCTTATCCAGCGTGCCATCCGCTTTCAGCGCCTTCAACGATTGAGCGATGTCATCACTCAGCGCCTGATTCTCAGCGGAGCGGTGGATCAGCACATAGGTGTTGTTAATCACTACCGGCTCACTGGCTTTGATCGCCAGCTTCTGGTTGTCGATGACCGTCTGCTCACCCAGATTTGACGGCAGGATCAGCGCGTCATATTTCCCGTTCTGCACCTCTTTCAGGCGATCCGGGTAAGGCACACCCGCGCTGGACGCTTTGATGGTGATTTTGTCGTTCGGGTTATCCTGCTGCCACTGGGTGACAAACTTATAGACGCCGCCGCCTGCGGTCACCGGCACGATATTCTTACCGACCAGATCTTTCATGCTGTTGATGTTGCTGTCGCTGCGACTGTAAATCTTCATCAGGCTGGCACCGATCGGTGCATCGGGGATGAGGAACTGTTTACTGCGGGCAGGCGCTTTATAATATCCGCCCGTCGCCATGTCATATTTGCCGGTCACCAGACCGGTTTCCTGAGCGATATCCGCCGCGCCTTCCATCACAAATTTATACTGTGGCAGTTTCGCGTTGATCGCTCTCAGTACGTCCGGCTCGTAGCCCTGTGGCTCATGGCCGATTGCGCCCCATGACAGGGGTTTGGACTCTGCTGCGGTGGCGATCTTAATGGTGCGAACGGCATCCGCAAAGCTGTTACCGCTGATCAGGGCCAGTGCGATGATGCCAGGCGCGGCCAGGCGACGAAATGTGGTTTTGATTGCAGGCATGTCTCTGACTCCTGTGTTTATTAGAATACTTTTTCTGAGTTGAGGAACTGGGCAAGGCGCGGCAGCGTGGGGTTATCAAACATCTCTGCTGGCGTCCCCTGCGCAGCCACCACACCCTGATCCATAAACACGATGCGGTTCGAAATGCTCTTCGCAAACTGCATTTCGTGCGTCACCAGCAGCGAGGTAATGCCGGATGACGCCACATCTTTGATCACTTTAAGCACTTCCCCCACCAGCTCAGGATCGAGCGATGAGGTCGGTTCATCAAACAGCATCACATCGGGACGGACTGCCAGAGCCCGGGCGATACCGGTACGCTGTAACTGCCCGCCAGACAGCTGTGACGGATAGTGATGGTGCTTCGCCCCCAGCCCTACGCGCTCCAGCTCCTGCACGGCGATGTCGCGCGCCTGCTGTCGGGGTTTACGCTGGATGACGATCAGCGGGTCCATCACGTTCTCCAGCACCGTCATGTTCTTGAAGACGTTAAACTGCTGAAACACCATGGCGGTACGCAGACGGATCGCCTGAATCGCCGCTTTGTCGGGTGACTGATAATCCATGCGGATCTGATCGAGCTGAATCGTCCCCGCGGAGGGCTTCGCCAGATAGTTGATGCAGCGCAGCAGCGTGGTTTTCCCGGTGCCACTTGGCCCGATGATCGACACCACATCGCCACGTTTGACCGACAGGTCAACGCCTTTAAGAATCGGGTTGCTGCCGTAAGCGAGCGTAATATTGTTGAGTTCTAACATCCGGTGCAGCCCTTATTTGTTCAGGTCAGCATGGCCGAGCACATGCATCAGACGGTTGGCCCAGCCAAAGATGGCGATGGCGTGGATGAGATCGAGGATCTCCTGATCGTTCATGCCGACAGCGCGCAGAGCGGCCACATCGTCCGGCGTCGCCTCAGAGGGCGTGACCGATAAACGACGGGCAAAGTGATAGATCGCCGCGTCGCGTTCACCTAATACATCGGCCCTGTCGAAGTAGACCGCACTGACCACCGCGTCATTCCCGGCCAGCTGGGCATGACGGCGCGCATGCACCACCGCACAGTAACGACAACCGTTGACGATGGATGCACCGAGCGCGCCCAGCTCTCGATCCGCGCGGTCCAGTCCCCCTTCAACATACATAATGGCGTTGAACAGGCCGGTGCGGGCGGTGTAACTTTCGGGATCGTGCACCAGCGTGCGCACGTACTCTGAGATTTTCTTGTTGGAGGGCGTCACCTTCATCGCATCAAGCTGTGCCGGTGTCGCCTGTTCAACCTCGACCGGCGTGATATAGGGATGCCAGTGAAGTGGTTTGAGGTTAACTGACGGAATCATGCGGACCTCATCAGGCGTAAGCCAGCCGCGACGCGCGTCTGGAAGTTAACAAAGGCGATCAGTTCCGAGAGCGCGACGATTTGCGGATTACTTAACCCGGCCTGCTCAAGCAGCCGGATATGCTGTTCGGTCGCCTGAATGGGTTGCTGCGTCACCAGATCGGCATGGCGCACAATCGTTGCCAGTGGCTCTTCACTCACCCTACCGCCCGCGGCCAGGGTCAGCAGCACGTCAGACGGATTTAACGCCGCCAGCTGAGCCTGGTAATCCCGTTGCAGGGCGGCATCGTCGTTCTGGTGTGCCATGCGCTGGGCCAGCGCCAGACGCAGATCCGCCGGTAAACCCTGTTCATCTTCGGGCGCCAGCACGGACAGACGGCACGCTTCTGCACCCTCAACAAATTCGGGGCGCAGGCGGCGCGTCTGATACAACGCCTCATCGGGTGTTAATCCGGCTGCCTGATCAATAACGTCGATCACAACGCGTTCTCCTGTTTTAGTTGCGGGGTTGAATCCACCCATTCATCGCCCTGCAATTCAGGGGTGTCATAAGCCTGTAAACTGGCGAAGTGCTGTTCGACATCCTCGGCAAACAGCGAGGCCGTTATGCCGCGCACCAGACGATCGGCCCCCGCACTCACGGCCGGAATATCGCCGGAGACTTTGCCGTGCGTCAGCATCGCGGCATCGTTAAAGCAGTGGATGTGTGCCAGCATCGGGCAGGCCCCCGGCGTCACTTCGCGAAACTCAAAGGAAGGCCCCAGATCCGGCGCGTCCAGCAGGTTCTGACGTGCTGGCCCCATCTCTGGCTGATAACGGCCGTCGGCCCAGCTGCGGATATGCGGCGCGATGGCAGCAAACTCAGGCCGGCCGTTGAAATCGTTGGTGAAACCGGTGGCGGCAATCAGGAAGTCGTAGCGCAGTGCGCCCTGGGTGGTTTCAATCACCAGGCCCTCTGCTTCCTGCCTGACGGCGTTAATAGCACAGTCGAGAAAGAAACGCGCATTGTCATGACGGGAGACGCGCAGGGTTGACGCGCGCGGCGGCGGCGTTTGTGTCGCGGCGGTGTAGTCGACAAACTTCCATTTCCACGCATCCGGCAGAGAGTGCATGCCGTGTATTACCCCCTGGCTGCCGATGCCGGTCATCTTGTTGATACGCGGCATCTCTTTGCGCCGGATCAGCAGATCGACCGCTGCGGCACCCTGCTCCAGTGCGGTGGCAGCGTTATCCATCGACGACGCGCCTGCTCCAATCACCGCCACGCGTTTGCCCTGTAACGCCGCAAAATCGATCTCATCGGCGGAGTGTGCCCAGAACCGGCGATCAATACCCTGCAGGAAATCCGGAACGGCAAACCCGCCCAGTCCTGAACGTCCGGTAGCCAGCACCAGACGGCGTGTGTAAACACGGCCGGTTTCGGCGCCGTCCAGATCCAGCGCAATGACATCTCCGGCCTGGGCGATAGTGCAGACCCGCACGTTGTTCTGCACCGGCAGATTCAGCACCCTGCGATACCAGATCAGATAATCCATCCACTGCGCTTTAGGGATTTTATCCAGCGCCTGCCAGGCTTCCTTGCCCCACTGCGCCGTAAACCATGCGCGGAAGGTCAGCGGTGCAAGACCCAGTGCCGGGCCCTGCAGCGTTTTCGGCGAGCGCAGGGTTTCCATGCGTGCAAAGGTCACCCAGGGGCCTTCACGCCCTGCCGGTGCGGCGTCATACGCCACCACATTGCTGATGCCGGTGAGCTGTAATTTAGCGAGCGCAGCCAGACCGCACATACCGGCACCGATGACCACGACATCGCGAACCGGCGCCCCCTGCCAGGTGCGCTCCGGCACCCAGGATTTGGCGGGCAGTTCCAGACATTCCAGATCCTGCTGCAGCTGAGCTTCAAGCGCGGCAAGGCCTTTGGCGGCATACGTCATATAAAGATTTCCCTGGTGTCAGCGATCGCCGGATAGCGGGCGAAAACGATTAAAACGCGCCGATGACCCTGCTTTTTAATTATCTTAAAAACACATAGTAAGCGGATAAGAATCATCATAACGCATAGTAAGAACTCAGCTTTCGCATATTCCTCTTGCCCCAAATCGGAGTCAAGAAGCACGCTCACCCATTGACCAATGGATTTCTTATATCTTATGCCGCATAAGTTATAAGTATTGAAATTACAGGGATTATTCAGAAGCCTGCGCCCGGTTAATCCTGATGGGTATCTGTTGATTGTGGCTGGACGAGAGGTCACCCTGCCGGGTGACCGGGAGAGGCGGTGTTAATTCTGGTTGATAATACGCATGACGCGTGGATGTTCACTGGCTGTCAGACGTTCAAACCCCGGCAACAGGTGTGCGGCAGCATCGGCCAGGGCTTCCACCAGCGCCTGGACCGCACTGGAAATCTGGCGGCCCTGAGGGGTGATGACGCCAAAGAAGTAAGGAATATCTTCCTGAATCGGGCGGATTGCCACACCGGCCAGCGGCATGCCCCAGCCCGTTACCGGTTCGAGGATCGCCACACCTAATCCAGCCCGCACGCAGCCCAGGATATTGGCCGAGGAGTTGGTTTCAATGGTTTCCAGCAGCGGGGCTCTGACCTTTTTCAGCGCTTTTTCATAGCGTCCGCGTAAGCGCTGCGGGCTGAAGGGAGCGATCAGCCGGCGGCCTGCCAGCTGGTTCAGTGAAAGCTCACTGTTCGCCGCCAGCTCATCCTCTTCCGGCAGCGCCACGACGCACTGCGACTGTCCAATCCAGTGCAGTTCAACCGCGTGATGTTCCAGCGGCAGACTGCATAAACCGATGTCAGCCTCTGCGGTGATCACCGCGTGCGCCGTCTGGACGGCAGATTCACTGATGATCTGGACTTTGTTCTGCAGGTTCAGTGCCGCCAGCGCCTGCGGCAGTAATCCGGCCGCCAGCGCAGGCGTAGCAGCAATACTGAGCGGGCGATGCTGCTGATGCGCAATCTCCTGGGCGCGTAAGCGGATCTGCTGCAAAGAGAGCAGTGCTTTTTGCACATACTGATGCAGCTGTAACGCCTCTTCAGAGGGATGAATGCGTGGGCCGTTGCGGATAAACAGGGGGTAGCCCAGCGACTGCTCCAGCTCCTGAATCAGACGGGAAACAGCGGGCTGCGAGCGGTTCAGTGCTTTGGCTGCCGCCGTGACGCTGCCCGCAGAAATTACCGCCGAGAAGGCCTCCAGCTGACGCAGATCGAGGTCATTTAACATGGTCATCGCGAAGATACTTCCCTGAGTCGTTGATCGTTCCCGACAGAGAGTCGGAAAAAGTCATCATAGAGAGAGTGTGCAGAATTAGCCACCACGAGCAATCTGCGGGGCAGCGCAGTCCGTCATCCCCCATCACCCTGCTGCATGTGAACGCTGGTAAAGAGATAACGGAAATGTCACCCTTCAATGATGCTGATTACTCAGGAAGGTCCGGGGATCCGTCGCCACGGCATTATGCTTTTAACTGATGACGCGGCTGAAAGCCGATCCTGTATCAGGATAACTGACGGCGGGCCGTCAGTTCAGGTAATAGCGGTGCTCATCATGATAAATCATCAATGAATTAGTGCCCGCTCATCAACTTTTTTACCTCTTCAGGTTTGTCATGCACGCCGAACCGGTCAACCAGAGTCCGGGTCGCGTCGTTCATTCCCCTGATGTCGACGTCGGTGCCCTCACGGCGAAACTTAATCACAATGCGGTCCAGCGCATTGACTGCGGTGATATCCCAGAAATGGGCGTGCGTCACGTCGATCACCACACGATCCAGCTTCTCGCGAAAATCGAAATGGCGGGTAAACCGGTCAGCTGAGGCAAAGAAGAGTTGTCCGCTCACGGTATAGGTACGGGTATTGCCCTCTACGGCAGAGGAAACGGCCATAAAGTGGGCCACCTTAGTGGCAAAGTTCAGTGATGCAATCAATACCCCGGTCAGCACGCCAAAGGCCAGATTATGGGTGGCGACCACCACGGCCACGGTCGCCAGCATCACGACGCTGCTTGAAAGCGGATGGGTGCGCAGGTTTGCAATGGATTGCCATGAAAAGGTGCCGATGGAAACCATAATCATCACCGCAACCAGCGCCGCCATAGGTATCTGCGACACCCAGTCGCGCAGGAACACCACCATCAACAGCAGCACCACGCCCGCCGTAAGCGTCGAAAGCCGTCCCCGCCCACCCGATTTAACATTGATTACCGACTGGCCAATCATGGCACAGCCCGCCATCCCGCCAATAAACGAAGTGCAGATATTGGCAATACCCTGTGCTTTGCACTCGCGGTTCTTGTCACTCGCTGTGTCGGTCATATCATCCACAATTGTGGCGGTCATCATGGATTCCAGCAGCCCTACCACGGCCAGCCCCGCCGAGTACGGCAGAATGATCAGCTGGGTCTCAAGGTTAAGCGGAATATCCGGAATGAGAAACACCGGCAGGCTGTCAGGCAGTTTACCCATATCGCCCACCGTGCGAACGTCCAGGTGCAGCCAGACAGAGATAACGGTCAGCACGATGATGCAGACCAGGGGAGAAGGAATCGTTTTATTCAGGTACGGGAAAAGATAAATAATGCCGAGTCCGGCAGCCGTGAGCGCATAGACGTACCAGGTGACATGCGTCAGCTCCGGTAACTGCGCCATAAATATCAGTATCGCCAGTGCGTTCACGAAGCCGGTCACCACCGAGCGTGAAACGTAGCGCATCAGGCTGCCGAGCTTGAGGTATCCGGCTATCAGCTGGAACACGCCGGTCAGCACAGAGGCCGCAAGCAGATATTGCAGTCCGTGGTCTTTAACCAGCGTGACCATCAGCAGTGCCATCGCACCGGTTGAGGAGGAGATCATCGCCGGGCGGCCACCAAAGAAGGCCATGACGATGGGGATACAGAAGGCGGAATAGAGGCCGACCTGGGGATCGACACCAGCAATGATGGAAAAAGCGATCGCTTCCGGAATAAGCGCGAGCGCGACAACAATACCGGCAAGGAGGTCACCACGGACGTTACCCAGCCAGTCCTTACGCGTCGAGGACAGCAGCATAATAATTTCTCAGATTTTGAATAAAGTCAGCCCGCAGGGGCAATAATTTTCAGATACGAAAAGATCCATCCGCAGACGGGATGTTCAGGGCGCGCAGCTGAGCGGGCTCAGTGCGACAGAGGAGGGGTAAGACTCAGGGTGGCGTAAGACGCATGATTTCAGGTTCTCCTTTACGGCTACAAAATGCCTTCAGGACGGAAGTCATCCCGCGCAATGCTGTTCTGAACGCGGGCCGTGATATCTGATCAGAGCGAAAAGCTGACCAGACAGACCCGTTACTATAAACGAATGCCATGACCGATCAATCCCGCTTGCAACAGGTCAGCGCCTTTCCGCGCAGGGCGAGCGGATGTCAATGCGCCAATCCGTGGCTATTCTTACCTTGCAACCAGCCAGCTCTGTAAGCGAAGGCATCTGCCCAGGCCGATGGTCAGGAAAGAGAGGTGACAGTGTGGCTTTATAAGGACAGCGGACGAAGGCCTGATGCGAAGCCGCGACGATAAACTGATTAAAAAGGTGACATGATGTCTAAAACGCGGTGGCTTCTTCTCCGGCTGACCCGACAGCTCTGGTTTCGCAGTTCATTATTCGCGCTGCTGGCGATTATCACTGCCCTTGTCGCTATCGCCCTTAAACCCTTTATACCGGTTTCGGTATCAGGGATTGTGGGCAGTGACGCAGTCGATAAGATCCTGACGATACTCGCCTCAAGTATGCTGGCCGTCACCACTTTCTCGCTCAATATCGTGGTTACCGCTTATAACTCTGCCAGCAGCAGCGTGACGCCACGCGCTACGGTGCTGCTGCTTGAAGATGGCACAACGCAGAATGTGCTGGCGACCTTTATTGGCTCCTTTCTTTACAGCCTGGTGGGCATCATCGCTCTCGGCATGGGCGCCTATGGCACCCAGGGGCGGGTGATTCTCTTTTTTGTCACCCTGGTGGTCATTGCCACAATTGTCGTGACGCTGCTGCGCTGGATACAGCATCTGGCCCAGTTTGGCTGCATGTCTGACACATCACATCGCGTCGAAGAAGCCACCACGGCAGCCCTCCACGATCGCCTCCGGCAACCCTGTATGGGCTGCTCTGCCTGGAACGGTGTTCTGCCGGAGAATAGCGCCCCGCATAGCATCTTTCATCCGCAGACCGGCTATCTGCAACATGTTGACCTGCAACATCTTTCCGACTTCGCTCAGGAGAACGACTGTCATCTTTATCTTGCTGCTCAGCCGGGCACTTTTATTCATCATGGCGCCCCGCTGCTCTGGTGCGATCGGCCACTGGAGGAGGATGAGAGGCAGAGAGTGTGCCATGCCTTCACCCTGGGTGAGCAGCGTTCCTTTGAACAGGACCCCCGCTTTGGGCTGTGTGTCCTGTCCGAAATCGCCTCACGCGCGCTATCTCCGGCGGTTAACGATCCGGGCACTGCGATCGATATTATCGGCCGGGCGGTCAGGTTGTTCACCCTGCCCGCCTCTGCAGACTCTGCCACCACGCACTACCCGCGGCTCTTTATGCAGCCCGCACAAATCTGCGACATGTTTGACGATATTTTCACCGGGATTGCGCGCGATGGTGCCGCACTGGTCGAAGTTCAGTTGCGCCTGCAGAAAGCGCTGCACTCGCTGGCGGTGATTTCACCTCAACGTTATGCCGCAGAGGCGCAGCGCCATGCCCTGCTTGCGCTGACACGTGCCAGTCACGCAATGCATTGTGAGGCAGACAAAGAGGCAGTTAAACGTGCTTATGGCTGGCACTATTTAAACGGGACGGGAATAAGTGAAGAAGAGAGCCTGATATGAAACAATATCGGCTGGCAGAGAAAGGTTTTAATTAAAGTTGCCAGTAACACTGCGGCAGCGCTTATTTATTGATAATGGTTTCGTAAATTAACCCTCATCTGTCAATGTATTAAAAATGAAAGCCCCGGCAGGAATGCCGGGGCCTGAGGCTAAGTCAGAATTAACATCTCTGATTATTCAGACTTACGTCCGCCCCCGTGGCTATTCTGGCCACCTTTTTTGCCCGCTTCTGAAGCTTTTTCACGGTCATTGGCGAAGTTACCGCCGCTGTTTTGCCCGCCTTTTTTACCCGCTTCAGATGCTTTCTCAGGGTTTTCTGCAAAATTACCTGAACCACCACGATGTTCGGCCATATTATCCTCCTGGATAACTTTTCTAAAAATAGATGGTAACCGGCATGATAAATATCGCCAGCCGTATTCGTGTTGCAATGTTTATTCTAGAGGGGGCAGAAATGTTTGCAAGCGGACCCGTTTAAACTCTGCGGGGAAAAAGCATAAGCGAGACGCATGCCAGGCGAAATAAGCCAGACGACAGGGATGAAAATTTTAAAATTAAAACAAATTCTTATGACACTGAGTTGAAAGTTATATTTTCCGCGCCCCGTTAATAAAATATTACCTTTGTTAAAATTTATAAAAACAGAGCACTGTGACGCTGTGCTGAAGCATGCTTGTTCAATCGAAAAGAGTTCAGATGGGCTCTGACTCACTCATTCTGCAGAAAGAGTGGCAGATAAGCGTAACCGAGTCTGTAAAAGCCCGTATGATTTTACTCAGTTCCAGGTTCAGAAAAACACCAGGTGCAGTTTGTTAGCAGCCTGATGGATCTGCAGCGCGGCTTGGGGCGCCTGGCCATCCGCCGGAAACACACCTTAAGGATTCAGCCCTTTCAGTGGCTATCTCACAATAATTTACGCTGGCAAACAGTCTGTTTTAGTCAGAATCAGCAGGCGTTTTGACTCCTTTCTGATGTGCGATCCGCTTAACCCAGCTCCTCTGGATTCGTAGTGTATCTTCAGCGCGCCTGTTGAAGAGCCCTCCAGCCTCGACGTGCCAGTTTGTCCTGAATGCAACAGATCTGCTCTTAAACAGTTTCTGCATTAATCGTTAAATAATCAGAGTTAAAGAGGTTACAACCTTCTGAAATGCATTTTTTTCATTACCTATCCAATTTTTTAGATAAACATAAAATTAATGCTTAATAAAAATGTAATACGTTTCAGCCTGTAAAAGCTGTTACCGTGAACTGTATCTCACTTTCAGATCTGGCCTGACAAAACAGCACCCGCCAGAAAGATACATTAAAGATCTAACAAACCTACCTGCTACTTTACACACAACAGTTAATCACCAGACACTTCTTATTACATCTACATCCCTTCTCTTTTCATGCTTTTTTTAATTTACTGCAGGCAACCCCACGGCGGGATTATCAGCAACGTGTTTTTTACTCATGTATTTCTTAATTTAAGGATGGACTATGAGACTCAATAAAATCACTTTTGCGTTAGGAGTTTTGCTAATTATGTCATCCCGGCTATCAGTCGCAGCGCTGTTGGACAGTGAGGCTATTAAATCCGACTCTGCGAAGCCCTATGTGTTAATCGGCGATGCGAATGGCGCTGCAGGTGCTGCAGGAGGTAATGGGGGGAATGGTGGTTCATAACAGGCTGCTTTAATTTTAATACGCGGCGAATGATTTCTCCGCGTTTAATTTATGGAGATATAAAATGAAAGTTCGCTCATTAACCATCAATATAGTTATCCTTTCAACTATTTTAGTCAGTGCTTTGAATGCTCAGGCCTCAAACAGGCATCATCATAAACATAATGACTGCTCATATCTGAATGGGAAAGATGGCGGCACGACGAAAAGCGGTGACGCTAATGGTGAGAATGGCAGGCAAGGTGTGTCGGGAACCCCATGTATCAATGGCGGCAATGGCGGTAATGGCGGTAACACGCCTGATGGAAACGCAAATGGCGGAAACGGTGCGCCCGGAGCTAATGGAGCTAATGGATGAATAACAAAATAAATACATTTTTCTCGTTAAGCCTGTTTAGCGTAGTAATTCTCAACTCAATGACCAATGCCTGGGCAAACAAGGAGAAAAAAATTGTAATACCGGCTTCTCATTTGTTTCATCTGACAGCTGATGGCGGCAATGGTGGTGATGGCGGAAGTGGCTCAGCCGGAGGCAATGGCGGGAATGGTGGAAATGGCGGGAGTGGGCCTGATGGTGGCAATGGGGGCAACGGCGGGAATGGTGGAAATGGTAATAGTGCTGATTCACCCGGCGGGAACGGAGGTGACGGTGGTGATGGGGGCAACAGTGGTAACAGCGGGCACGGAGGTGAAGGCGCGGCCGGGGGAAATGGCGCTGATGGTGGAGATGGAGGTGATGGGGGCAGTAATAATTCACCTGGCGGAAATGGCGGTGACGGTGGAGATGGCGGGGATGGGGGAAACACTTAATCAGATAATGTAACAAATTCATTTAAGGAGAGTCTGAATGCAATATTTTAGTTTGCGCGTCTTTTTAAAGTCATCAGTCATAATAACTCTCATAACACTTCGGGTATTAATTTTTTGCACACCTTCTATTCTGTTACCGGCATTAACTTTTGCCATTAGCTTTAATGCTATCGCAGACGATGGAGATGGAGGTGATGGAGGTGATGGCTCCGGCAATGGTGACGGCGGTAACGGCGGAAATGCCGGAGCCGGGTCTGATGGAAACGGAGGTAATGGGGGAAGTGGTGGCGAAGATGGAGGTAACGGTGGAAATGGCGGTAATGGTGATGGTTCAGGTACCGGTGGAAATGGAGGTGATGCGGGCCCCGGGGGGTTAGGTGGTCAGGGTGGTCAGGGTGGTACCAATGGAGGTCACGATGGTTCTCCGGGGATGAGCGGTGCCAGAGCGTCTAAGTAGACAGACTTTTCGTAATGAATCTATTTCAGTCAGGTTGATGTAATTCAGGTATTAAAACCTGATATCGCTCTGGCTGAACGTCTGACTTTTCACAAGGTCCGCTTTGTACCAGAAGCGGCCTCTTCGCTTAAATCTGTAAAGAACAGAGCGTTTGCTTTTTTGAATGGAGACCTTAAATAAAGCATTTCATCTAAAGTTTTATGTGGCTCTGTCGTTACTTAAAAAAACCATCGATATTTATCACGGACTGAGTGTTGTTCAGGATGGAGAGGCATTGGCAATGAATATCAATACGTTAAACAATATTTACAGGCAGAATCCATCTGTATCAGTTAAACCCCCTGAAAGCTCCAGCCTCTACCCTGCCAGCGAGAGCAACGCTACAGTCGTGCAGCCTGTCTCGTCAGGCCAGTCTACGATAAGTGGACGAGGACTGATGATGTCTCGTCTTTTTGGTAAGGTAAGCACCTTACCTGAAATGCAGACTCAGCTTACCAAAAATAACCAGGGAATGGATGCCTCTGTTTTTCTGACGAAGAGCGATTTGGGCGCACTTTCACATCTCTATGATCAGGCACAGACACAGGGAGCTGACTTACGATATGTTGATGATATAGCACGCGATTTAGGTAATTACCGTAAGTTCGGAAGCGTGTCAGGTAGTTATAATACAGGGAATAGTTACGATACGACTGGTCGGGTTCAGACGGTATCATTCACAGATAAAGATGCTGCAACAGCATCCCGTATTCTGAATGGTGATAACCTTGCAAACTCTGGCCTCGACCCTGCTTTTATCAGATATGAACTCGACCCTGGGTATTCTTTCAGTCATACCGCGAGTTTTGACTATCTGGAATCCATCATGAACACTACCGTTTCTGATGCTACATCGAAAAACCAATTCATGGCATCTCCGTTCACAACTTATGTAAGTCAGGGACAGAATAACTACATAATAAAAACGGCCAGCGAAGCCACGCTGAAAATTGAAGAACCTGATGTCATCAGCAAAGATGGTGTATTTACTGTCACCGAAGCCGGCAAGAAGCATGGATTCAGATTAGAAGGCAATGATGTCATACAGGATAAAAACACAGGCATAAATGACACTCAGTATGGAAAGCGCTGGGACAAAACGTTAATGGACTACTTTTTGAACCTGAAGAATACATAAGATATTAATCCTGAAAATTCAGAAGCCAGAACTGTTTGATCTGCTTAGTCAGTAACTTTTATCAATAACGCCTTTCAGTTCTATCTGCAGTCGACGGCTCTCAGACTGGGCATGAGATTGCTTTTAGGGGAATGATCGTTTGGTCAGAATCACAAAGAAAATGGGGCCCCAGAGGCCCCATACATTCTCCACGGAATCTTCAGCAACCGCTATTCAGGTAAAGCGTAAACCACCACCTGGTCGCCCACCTGATCCTTGAGGATGGTATTACCGCCGGCGACAAACGCCACGTACTGGCGGCCTTTATACTCATAGACCGAGGGATTGGCTACCGCAGGGGCTTCTGCCTGATCGGACCACAGCTCCTCGCCACTCTCCACGGAATAGGCGCGAACCTTAGCATCCATTGACGCACCAATAAATATCACGCCGCCCGCAGTGACTGCCGGGCCGCCGATGGTCGGTGAGCCCCAGCTGTCTGGCATAAAGAAGCCATACTGCTGAGATGCGCCAACAGGACGACGCCATTTGACGTCACCGGTGTGCATATCAATCGCCACGATTTCACCAAAGGGTGGCTGCCAGCACGGCATGCCCAGCCAGTTATTGGCAACCATGAGACGCATGCCGTAAGGCGCGCCTTCCTGTGGTGCAAAACCACTCTCATTGCCCGCGCCATTATCCGCTTTTTCATAATCTTCGCGGCTGTAGAGCTTCACGTACTGCACGATATGGGAGGTGTTAACGATCGCGATCTGCTTTTGAGGATCGAACGCGACGCCGCCCCACTGCACGCCACCCGCACTGTCCGGATACGTCAGTGTGCCTTCGCCTTTGGTGACAGGCGGCGTGTACATGCCTTCGTAGGTCAGCTTATCCCACAGCCTTGAACACTGACCTGCCCCCACCATATCCGCCAGTTTCCAGATCGCTGGCTTTTTCGACTGGTCAAGCAGCGGTGCAGGTTTCGTCGGGAATGGCTGCGTGGGTGAAAGAACTTCACCCTGAACCGAGCCATCACCCTGCGGCACAGGTCGCTCTTCAATCGGCCAGACATCCTCACCGGTCAGCCGATTCACTACAAACAAAAAGCCCTGCTTGGTTGCCTGAATCAGTGCCGGGATCGGTTTGCCATTGACCGTGATATCCATCAGTGTCGGCGCCGAGTTGATGTCGTAGTCCCACACATCGTGGTGCACCCACTGACGGGACCAGACGACTTTACCGGTGTTCACATCCAGTGCAGTGGTTGAGGTAGCCAGTGGGATAGGTGCAGTGCGGTTACCTCCCCAGTAGTTGGGAGAAGGCGATGAGACCGGCAGATACGCCAGTCCATGCGCCTCATCAGCTGACATGTGTGTCCAGACGTTAGCCGTACCGGTACGTTTGCGGACCGCCTCCGGAATAGCGTCAAACGTCCATTCGCGTTTGCCGGTCTGCGCATTGACAGCGAAAACCGTGCCTGGAGGCGCTTCAGCATAGGCCCAGTCCTTGCCCGCCCAGCCAATCAGCAGACGGTTACCCACGACCGTTGGCGGCTGCAGAACTGAAAGCGGGTACTTGGCATTAATCGTGTTCCACTGATTCAGATCGAGAACGCCATTATCAGCAAAGTCGCTGCATGGCTTACCGGAATCGGCATCCAGTGCAAAGAGCTTGCCATCAACCGTACCCATATAGACGATTTTCTGACACGCCTCTCCGGCGACAGGTTTTTTTGCCTGCCAGTAGGAGACGCCCCGGTTTTTCAGAACGGGCTGGGTCAGAGCTTTACGCGGGGATTTGGTGTCGTAGTGCCATTTCTCTTTGCCCGTGCCGGGATCGAGGGCAATCAGGCGATCGAAAGGCGTACCGATATACAGGGTCTGGTTGGCAAAAATAGGGGTGGCTGACCAGACGGTCGCGGGCGTGTCACCCTTGCCGTCCGAGACATCACCGGTATGAAATTCCCAGATCTTCTTTAACTGGCTGACGTTGTCGGTATTGATCTGCTTCAGCGGGCTGTATTTCTGCGCGTTAAGCTGACCGTGGAAGCTGTCCCAGGTCGCACCCGATGGCACCAGCGAAGTCGGGGGATTGTCTGCCGTTGCGACCTTATCTCCATCACGCTTGCCGGTTGAGGCATCGTCTGTGGTGTTAGTAGTACCGGGAGATTGGTGATCAGCCGCATCCGGACTGACCTTCTCCCGCGCGCCCATAGAGGCCTCCGCAGCGTTATCCTGCGCATGGAGTGCCAGTGGGGTAAGCAGCAGCGCCAGCGCCGTCATGCCGACTTTCATTACCGGAGTCGTTTTATTGTTCTTCACGAAGGTTTCCTCAGGCTTTAACGCGATGGTCAGGACGGGCGGGGTTTCTGCAGAGCGTAATCAGACCAATAAGGCCTGCAACCATCGCTGCCGTAATGATGTACTGATGCAGCAAGGCGGCGGCGAAAGCAGTACCGAATAACACGACCAGGGTCAGAACAATTACTGTCGCACGTGCACCGCGACCGGATGCACTACGCAGAATAAATGTCAGTATCGCCAGAATGACGCTGGCGATAGCCACACCTAACGCGCCGATTGTACCGGTCACACCGGTCAGTGGCGTCAGCCACGCATACAAAGCCACCGCGAAACCGATCGCTGCCGCGATCAGCAGCAGTAAGCCGCCCAGACGTGAAGATTGAGGTTGCAACATAACAGGAAGTCCCTTGGTGTCTGATTAATCATTAAATATGGCGCACTGGCAGGTTTATGCGGCTGTTTTTCGCCGGAAAATGATAAAAAAAACCTGCCATCTTTAGCGGACTGAACACCCAGCGTATTCAGATCACAGGTTTATGCGTGAGCTTCATAAGGCCTGGAAGGAAAACGGAATTCCGCAAGCCGGGATGTGCTGCGGGCAAAAAGTATTTTTGAATAGAAGAGGCAATGTTATGAAGTGTGCAGATTGCTCATTTTTTCCGCTTATTTATAAGGGAGTTCGGGATACTGAACTCTGACTTAAACTGGTGATCACCTGGTTCAACCCCATTGAGTGGGAAAACTTTTGCGCCTTCGGGGTGAATACAGGACGTTACAGGTATCAATGCTTTTTTTTTATAGCAAAGCCTCGCTTCGTGCATTTGACGCATGAATGTTAGTAGATCCCCGGCTTTTGACCCTGTTCTGAAGGCGAAGGCTGTGCGAGCGTCCCGCCAGGACTGGCATATGCACGCGCCATGGGACCCGCCGGAAAACTGATGATTAAATATGCGGTTAAGAGTCCGCAGCGCGGATGTCGCCTTACAGGCCGCGCTGGTCAGTGCTTTAATGTTTTTTAGTTATAACGAGAAACGTCTTGTTGAGCTCGATTGCATCAGGGCTGACCTGCAGCATTTGGCGCGTAATCTGCTCATCCAGCGCCAGACGGACGGCTAACCGGTAGGCCTGAACATCAATGGAAACCTCGTTTTATGCGCATAAAAAACCCAGCGTCAGCTGGGCTTAGCGAAATTGATCTGGTTATTGGGTTTCATTTAACCAGTACACTCATATCAGAACTCGCCTGGCCCCGGTTTTTAAATGATCGGGGTGTGAAATTTAGCTTAAGAGGACTTTTTAGTGGTCGGAAAAATGCTTTTTATAATCCTCGATATCAACCATCCGAGAAATAACACCGCTAAAAGAGCCACGAAAAAAGTAACGGGGTCTTCTCCCCATTGATAGTCACTTCCAATCCACCCTTGTCCTCCTGGGCCAAGCTTGAAGAAAAGCCATGAACCAAAGGTGAAAATAAGATTGTTGAGTGGTGTGATGTACTTTATGAGAAGCACAGCTAAAACCAGCGAAACAACACTCACGGCGATCTTTCTAGTCAACGCATTTTGCATAATCAGCTTTGCCCATCACATCTACGTAGCCATAAGCCATTAACCCACTGCGTGAGCCTGCCACTGTCATTTTACTTGTGCGCAGCAGGGCTTGTCTTATCTGCTCAAAATCAACAACTTTGAACAGCGTTATGCATCCACATTGACCTGAGCCCTTTGATTACATCCATTTTTGTTAACAGCCTATACGGGTAAATAGCGGACATTTACCATCGAAGTGTCCACTATGATAAAGTGCGGATGCGATAATATGCAATAACCACACCTTATGTGACTTCTGGGGATTTGATGAACTGAGTTATTGTTTCTCCCAGTTTCAGAAGGAAATCGTTTCGCGATGGATGAGGATCTATGACCTGCGGAGGTAGCTCATTCATGAAGGTAAAGTGACCTGCATTCTCAGCAATGTGTAGTTCAGAATAAGTGTGTAAACGTAAGGACTGATGAAGGAATAGTGCCTGTGCAGGTGGCGTAATTACGTCCTTTTCACCCGCCCAAATCTGAAGCGGTATCTTTATGGGGACCAATGACAGATGTGCTGGAAAAAAGTCGGAGGGGGGCGTCAAAAGGACCAGTCGATTAAGGATATTATGGCCTTCAAACCTGACAGGTTCTCTGGCACTGGTCCAGGCGGTAGCTCCAGCACGTATGAGTAAAATTACTGCTCCGAGTGAATGGCCAACACCTGATATTGAGGCATATCCTGTGCAGAATTTTTCAGCCGCCAGGTTAAGTCGCTGGACGCGCTCTGTCAATTCAGCTTGAGTCGGAAAACGCGAATTCAAAAGTTCGAAATGTGGCGCTACAACGGCTACTCCGTGGCGAGCAAATGTTCGGATAAGCCCTATGTGTCTTAGCGGGTTGCCGCCCAGTCCGGGAACAAAGAGAATACACGTTGTAGCATCCCTTACTCTGAAGAGTGTCACATCAAGGCTTTTTCCCGCAATGTCAGCTTTTACAGTTTCCTGACTGACGCCTGTATCCATTAAATCCCCCTCTTAAAGGAGCGTAAAATATACTTTTTTCATCATTGAAAGATTGCCTTTTGGTCTGCTTCTGGCACAGGGCGGACTTTCAGCTAACAGGCTCACCCGATACTTTTAGCTACTTTATGGCAGGAATATCTTTTAACCTCGTTGTATAGCGTGGCGACAACCTTTCACGCTTCATCTGCCATGAGCTGTCGCGCGCTCCCTGCCCCGCAAACCAGACCTTTCCTTTCCCTGAACGATTAATGCCGTCCAGTGCCGCCATTAAAGCATCTGCGTTTGCACGGGGCTGCTGCTCACTGAACAGGTCAAACTGCGTCATGCCGG
The DNA here is from genome assembly GCF_056856975.1 of Pantoea sp. PA1. NCBI lineage: Bacteria > Pseudomonadati > Pseudomonadota > Gammaproteobacteria > Enterobacterales > Erwiniaceae > Pantoea > Pantoea sp. PA1. Next base: position 146,270 of record NZ_JBXGEE010000003.1, on the reverse strand, counting down.
ACGGGTAAAAATCTCCCAACATCACCCCAGCTTTGGCATAGCGGAAGCCCTCCCGCCAGATAGTTCCAAGACCGCGAAGCGCTGATTCTATAATGTCCCGCGTATCACTGGTCGGATAATCGCACATGCAGGATGCCGTGTTGGAATATCGCGGCTCATCGCCATGTCTGCCGGTGGCAACTGAGACACTGATATGCCTGCAGCGTGAATTCTGCTCCCTGAGCTTTTCTGCCGCACGCGTGGCATACAGCACGATTGCCTGCTGCATCTCTTCCAGTTTTGTGACTCTTTCACCAAACGACCGCGAGTTCAGTATGTGCTCTTTCGGTGGCGGTGCATCCTCAAGCGCGATGCAGGACTCACCATTCAGCTCACGGGTGATACGCTCAACGATGACGTCAAAATTTTTCCGTATCATGCTGATGTTGCTGTCTGCCAGCTGCAGAGCCGTTGTTATTCCCAGCTGATTCATGCGTTTGCTTATGCGCTGACCAATGCCCCAGATATCGCTGACGTCGGTCAGATGCAGGAGCTTTCGCTGCCGGTGTCTGTCAGACAGGTCCACGACGCCGTTAGTCTGTGTCCATTTCTTTGCCGCATGGTTGGCCAGTTTCGCCAGCGTTTTCGTCGGCGCAAACCCCACGCCAATGATGAGTCCGGTTTCCCTGCGGATACGCTCGCGCATCTGCTGTCCGAAGGTCTCAAGCGGGATGAGGCTGTTAATCCCTGTAACGTCCAGAAAACACTCATCAATTGAGTAAACTTCCTGCCCCGCAGCCATCTCCCCCAGTATCGCCATCATGCGTGCCGACATGTCGCCATACAGCTCGTAGTTGGAGCTGAATACGTATACCCCGTTCTCCCTGAAGAAACGCTCATTCTTAAACAGCGGGGCCGCCATTTTTATGCCCATTCGCTTTGCTTCAGCCGAGCGGGCAATAACGCAGCCATCGTTATTCGACACGACCACAATAGGTTTTCCGCGCAGGTCGGGCCGGAATACCGTTTCACAGGAGGCGTAAAAATTATTGGCATCGGCCAGCGCAAACATCCCTACTCTCCTGCCGGCCCGTTGAATCCCACCCCGGCCACATCAGTGAGCGCATAGGCAACCACACCCCAGACGGGCAGCGTCTGGTTCACATCCAGCACTGTTACCGTTTCGTCCTCGTCCAGCGCCTGCAGGGCGGGAACCGGATTGAGCAGCAATCGCCTCAGCGTCAGCTCCCCATCAACCTCAGCAACGATTAGCTGGCGGTGTACAGGCGTCAGTGCACGATCGATAGCCAGCACGGATCCTTTCACAATACCGGCATCCGGGCAGTCGCTTTCGCTGCGCATCAGATAAGTTGAGTAAGGGGAAAGATGAACGAGATCGCCCAGGTTAAGGCGCGTTTCGGTGTAGTTCTGAGCGGGATTCTGAAAGGCCATTAAAATGCTCCATTCTGACCAGCGTTGCTGCCTGTCTGCATCCACCAGGCATACACATTTATGACTCCTGTGATGAGTATAAGTCGTTACAGCCGGCAATGCTCATGTGTGTACGCCGGTGTCTGCTACAGGGGAAAAACGGACATGCTATCGCCGCAGACAACACAAAAATGGGCAAGCAGGCGAGTTTTGAAGTCGGACATGCACAGGAGCTTTAAATTGTAGATTGTTCGATCTACAATCAATTATCAACACAGGGGAATGAAATGAAATCATCTGCTGGCAGACCTCGAGAATTCGATCCACAGGACTTCCTGAACACTGCACTGGACTGTTTCTGGCAAAAAGGATATCGGGCAACTTCAATGTCCGATCTGATGAAAGCATCAGGGTTAGCCAGCGCCAGTATCTATAAGCTCTATCCGGATAAGCGAGCTATCTATCTGGCGGCGCTACATCAATATATGGATGAAGGCGTTTCCAGAGCAGCCAAACGCGAGGTAGAGCTATCGCCAGAAGCTGCATTGCGCGATACGCTCGAATTTGTGGCGCTTTTATCATCCTCTCCTGATGGAGAGAAAGGGTGTTTCACAATTGCCGCTGCCAGTGAACTTTTACCGGGTGACGAAGAGGTAAAAAAAAGGGTTCACCATAAATTCAATTCAATAATCAATCGTTTGGAAAACATACTATCCACTGGTCAGGCTCAGCAGGTCTTTCGGCGCGATGAAAACGCAAGAGTCATGGCGCTGAGCATTTTTATGATGCTGGAAGGGATGCGGATATACGGAAAAATTCAGCCTGACAGCGAGGAGCTTAAAAGATGTAATGATTTTGTTGTCAGATCCGTGCTCATGAGCAGCAATGTTAATGATGAAGATCTTTCAGGAAAGGCTTCAATATGACAGGGGTGGGCACAATTGTTCGGCGTCGGAAAAGAAAACAAACAATGGTTGTGCTGGAATGTGAAGACGGTATGGCGTTGTGCGGTTGGATCGTTAAAGGAAGGTTTTTCAAAAGGCGCTTTCCACTGTCTCAGTTAAAGATATGTGTGCCTTATTCCTCCTTCTTGCCTCTGACTTAACGCGCTATGCTCTCCCTTGCAGGCTGCCTGATTCAGATGTCCGCTTCTGACTCAAAGCGCACTGATACGCAGGCCGGGATCTGTTAAGCGCGAGAAACGGATGCGGTTCGTTCATATCGTGACGATTGTTACGTTGACCTGCCCAGACGTATGTCATCAATTCAGCGACTCATAAGTATGCCCGAAGGTTGCATATGTTGATCCATAACGTTTTTGAGCGGCATTTTGGTGCTCAGCGTGAGGATGATCGGTGGCTAATATTTCGCGCAGACCTGTCAGAGAGAAAGCTTTCTCGGCTCTATGACGTCGCAATCCCGAACCAGATGACAGAAGGTGGATTGCTGGCTGGTCAATGCAACCGCGGATGGCAAAGCAGAGTGTCCTGAACGCATTGCTGATGGCTGTAAGTCGGCATACCACCCAAAAACAGGCGCTGGTTCTCTGACCAGGGCAGTCAGTCCACAAGCCATGAGTGGTGGTCGTTCCAGAAATCACATGGACTGGAGGGCGCCATAATCCCCCTCCCTGCACCATTCAATGAACTCATCCGGTAACGGCCAGAACGGTGAAACGCTGTCCTGCGAGCAACTGCTGTACGTTCTGTCCTCATTGCCCGACTGCGTCTGATGACACCCTGCCTGCCCGTTAATTTGCATCAGAGACTGACAATTCTGAGGCACCACTGGATCTCAGGAAGTTATTAATGTTCTCACACTCAGCGCTTTTTCGTGCCAGAAGCAGACAGGGCAAATACCGTGGAACGGGCGGCTCTCCTCTGACCAGCTAAATAAGCTGGACATTTTCTGAACATCCGCAGGCGCCTGCCGATAATCAATAAGGGGTATATCACCAGGTTGCTTTCCACAGAAAGCTCGTCACATAAAGAAAATAATTTCCTGATAAATAAGGATAAATATGTTTCCTGCACGTATTGCTACAAAAATGACATTGGGTGGCGTCCTGCTGTTAGGCGTGACGACCGCAATTGTCTGTCTTGTACTGTTGTTACGTGGTCAGCCACGCATTATTGAAGCCAGCAATAAATTAATTGAGCAAGCCGGTGGAAACCTGGTCAGCAGGCTGGACCAGCAGCTGGCGGGCATTCAGGGAGAGGCAGTCAGCATGGCGCGTCTGGCAGAAGTGCTGCCACACGATGTTTCGCTGTGGCAGAACAGTTTTCCGCAAATGATCGACAGTAATGGTAATCATACTATCGCCGGTGGAGGCATCTGGCCTGAGCCGGATGCGTTTGTTGCAGGCACTGCACTGCGCAGCTTCTTCTGGGCGCGTGAAGAGAGTGGCAAACTCGCTTACTCTGACGGATATAATCAGCCCGCTACCGGCGATTATCACAAGGAAAGCTGGTATACACAGGCACGCAATGCGCCACGCGATCGCTGTACCTGGTCCGATGTTTATCAGGATCAGGTTTCAGGCGTCAAAATGGTGACCTGCAGCGTACCCTACTATGCCGGTGATCGTTTCGCGGGTGTCGCTACACTGGATGTGATGCTGGATAACCTGGCACAGTTTGTGAAAACTCAGGGTAATGTGACGGGCGGTTATGCCCTTGCGGCAGACAAGACCGGTACGCTGCTCTACTACCCTGGTGTGGATACCAAAGTGCTGAATACCTTATCCACTGTTGCTCAGAAAGAGATCTGGTTCCAGCCCGTTGTGTCAAAATTAAAAAGCCTTGGGCCTGATGCAACCCTGGCCAGAGTCGATCGTATTAATGATGCACAACTGAATCAATCCGCACAGGTTACCCTGTTCCGCATGCCGGGAACTGGCTGGATCATAGGTCTGGTTACGCCGGAGAAAGTGGTCAGTGGCATGGCCCGCACGATCATGTGGGATATTTTCATATTCCTTGTGCCTGCCATGATTATTCTGCTTATTCTCACCTGGTGGTTTACACAACGTATTGGTCAGCGCCTGCGTCATACCTATGATGCTCTGAACGAGATTGCGACAGGAGATGGCGATCTGACGCGCCGTCTTGAGCGTAATGGTCACGACGAACTTGCCGACATTGCCGGAGCCTTCAACATTTTCGTCGATAAGATTGCGGGTGTAATCACGCGTGTTCAAGGTAGCAGCGAAACGGTAGCGATCAATGCATCTGGGCTGGCTCAAAGCAATCAGTCATTTTCAGACAAGATTGCGGAGCAGGCCGCTGCGCTTGAGCAGAGTGCTGCTGCGATGGAACAACTTAACGCAACAGTACAGCAGAACGCTGAAAACACCCGGCTGGCTGATACGGTCGCGGAAAAAACTTCACAGATTGCGCAGACCAGTTCAGGAACAATGGAGGAAATGGTGCACACTATGGCAGCCATTCAGAACTCCTCACAACGCGTCGCTGAAATCCTGGGACTGATTGACAGCATTGCCTTCCAGACCAATATACTGGCGCTGAATGCGGCAGTGGAAGCGGCGCGCGCCGGTGAGCAGGGAAAAGGGTTTGCCGTTGTCGCAGCAGAAGTCCGTGCGCTGGCGCAGCGTAGCGCAAACGCAGCACAGGAAATCAAACTCCTCATTTCCGATTCCGACAGCACGGTCATTGCTGGCAGCAAGCTGGTGAAAGGTGCTGGTGAGCAACTGAAACAACTGGTTAACGACGTACATCGCGTCAGACAGGTTGTTGGGGAGATGCGGGTCGCCGGTGATGAGCAGAGCAAAGGCATTTCTGAAATGACGCTGGCGGTTACACAGATGGAGCGCGGTATTCAGCAAAACCTGTCGCTCATCAATCAGACTGCAGAAAACACTCAGGTTCTGCGAGACGAGGCAGCACAGCTCGCACAGGAAATATCCGTATTCAAAGTGGTTAACGGATAGTGCAAATCAGGGTTTGGCAGCGATGAGCCCGTAAACTGATCCAGCATTACTGCCCGGGCCAGCTATCTGGCGCCGGGCGATTCACTAACCTGCAAGCATGGCTGCAGCTGAAAGTTGTACGCAGAAAGCGGGGAGTGACTCACCGAAAGGACACATCGGGACATTTTTTCAAGCTCTTCACGGCAGGCCCTGCGTAACCCGGCCTCTTCCAGACAGTCCTTAAGGTAAAGGCAGAACAACCCTCCCCCAGGGTTGCCAAATCCACCGCAGCTCCCTTTTCCGGCACCCGCCGCCAGTGGCGCATGCCGGGACGCCCGGTTGATGCGCTGCGTCTGGTCAGCTGTCTCACAGATGGCACCGGCATATTCATGAGCCCCGCGGGATGCGCCATAAACTCATTAAGCAGAGAACTATTAAGTGCCTGCAGCGCGGATGTCGCATCACGGCTGACCTGCTGCAGGTTGCGCGTAGTCTGGTCATCCAGCGCTACCCGCACGGCCACGTGGTAAGCCTGAACATTCATGGGAATCTTAATCTAAGGACATAATAAACCAGCCTTAACTGGTCTGGTTTAGGTGAGAAATGTTGAAAAAAATGCTGCAGTTTGACACGACAGTGACGATAAACTTCTCAAATCTAAAAAAACAAGAGCTTCTGTTATGGATAAACTTAGCCGCCTGTTTAAAAGGAAACGGTCTGCTCAATTGATGTATATACGCACATCAGAAGATGAGCTTTCACAGATCGCCAGAAGTTGTAATCGGGATGAAGTGGCTTCAATACACATTAGATTAAAGCAATTTTGCTCTGAATTAGCAGCCTGCCCCGAATGGGACGGTGACACTCAGGACCAGATATGGGATGCGATCGAGACACATGAGCGTCTGCTTGTGCAGATTGATTTGCTTAAGAAACCATGAACAGTACTCATTCTCACTGAATAATCAAGGCTGACTGCCGATACCAAAGGCATATAACTTAAGGAGAACGCTCAATGGAACAACCAAACCCCCTCTCAGCCCTGTCGTTGATCATCTGGTTTTTCACTTTTATCCCATGCTTCCGCATGGCTCAGAAAGCTGGTTTCGGATGGAAGATGGCGTTACTGCTTTCCTGCCCGGGCATACATTTCGTCATGCTCTACGTCTTCGCTTACAAGAAGTGGCCGAACGCGCCTTATCGATAAGCACCGATCATCTGTCAGGATATGGCAATCAGACCTATCCGTGTATCTTTGCCTGATTAATCGACGCATGGATGAGCATAACGTTGGATTCTCCTAAAATCAGCGTCATAGAATTTATCAGACACATAAATGAAGGCAGTACTAAGCCCATTCTTTGTTGATGCGATGAAGGCAAAAATATATCGTAAAATCAATTCCTTTAATGCCGCCCAATCATCTTCTTGCAGAATTTTTTTCTGCTTGCCTGGCTTTTCATCAGTCAGCACTGGTTAATGGATCCCGAGTTCTGCGCTATTTGTTTGCGGCGGTCGCCTTGGCTTTATCGTCCTCGTATTTCGACCTGGCGCACAGGCAGGCACTGACCACTCTGAGGCCGCTCTTGCCCAGGATAGCGAGCATGCCTTAAATCTGCTTCGGGTTTCACGGCAGCGGGTATTCCTCGCCGTCGATATCGGTCACCGCCGCCGCCGCCGGAAAGGCATATATATTCATGTACATCACATTTGACGCAGGACACATTCATGACGACGGAGGTGCCAGGTATTAAATAAAAGCCTGCGCCCGCCAGCATAAGGCTGTGGAAGACTGAATCAGCTGTCTTATCGGGCCGCTTTGTACTGCTTTATATCAGCCAGGATGCATCACAGTGTGCACAGTCAGCCTGATTGTTTTATGATTACTATTTAATACTTAAAATATGGATATTGCATGCTTAAGACCACGCTCATTCTCGCTGCGCTTCTCTTTCCTTTTGCCTCTGTCGCCGAGCCCGGTAGTTTCATATTTGAAGTAAATGGTACGAAGGAAACATACTCACCGGAATGTATAAAATCAATAAGTTACCTGCCAAGTGATGAGATCGATTCTGTAAATGTAAATTTTTCATTGAGTGATGAGTGTGGGAAGTACTTATAAAACTACAAAGCAGAACATTGGTAAGAAGTTGTTTATTTATTACAAAGGCAATCTGCTTTCCAGCGCGAATATTGTCTCTGTACTAAGGAATACTTTCAGACTCTCCGGTAAAGAGATGCCACGTATAGTTCTGATGCAGCTTCTTTATGACTATGGGGTTAAGCATAATTAGAGGAAAGGTAGTGGAATTAAGCATGGACGAACGCGACAGGATTAACTTAGATTTAGTCGTGTGATAAGTTTTACCGGAGCTTTGGGCTGCAGTATCCGGACGGCACTGGCACGATTAATTACAAGGAGAAAAAGCGGTGAGGTGGATCTTTTTATCTGGAATGTTATTTTCCATGACAGTCGTAGCAGAGGACGTGTCATTCGAAACGCCAGAGGTGAAATGCCTGAATGACCACACCATCCCATTCATAAAGTCGGAAATTCCGTCTAAAGAAATTGTTGATAAGGCCTATGTGCTCTGCAGGCCAGAACTGGATGAATGGAAGAAATCGCTGGAACCGTTGCCTGATGAAATGAAGCAGCACATGCGCAAAGAGCTTTATGACTTCTACATCAGGATGATTGAAAAACGACGAAATTATGAAGTCAGCAAAGCTGCAAAAGCTTTTCATTGAGACACTTTTTAACGTCTCCGCGACTTTGGTTCTGAGGTCATTGTTCGATGCCGTTTCCACGGAAATCAGACCTGATTTGATATAAGGAAGTTGAAAATAGCTTATAAACCGAGAACGTGTCCTTTCTGCAATTTCTGGGGACCACGAAAGCGTCCTGACGGGAAGTTTTCCTGCGATATGTGCGGGCTTGAATGGAAGCCTGAACAGGATAAGCGCGACAAAGATAAACAATGAAACCCCGCCTTTGCGGGTTTTTTTTATGGACCGAAAACCGGAGGTAAATCATGGCTCAGCTGCTTAACCTGACAGAGTGGCTGAGCGAGACCTCTTCTCAGCCGCCTTCCCTGTCCTCTCTGCGCCGCTAGGCGCGCAAAGGGCGAATCTACCCGTGCCCGGAACTACACGTCAAAGAGTACCGGCTTCATCCGCAAGCGGTTTATCTCAACCCCCGTAAACGCGTCAGAAATGCGAACGCTCTTTCGCATAGGGTTATCGGGCGTAATCTGCTGATGGAAAAAGTGATATATAATCAAAAGACCGAATCTTATGATGCTAACCTCCCCCGTAATACCCTGCGGCTGCGTAAATACCAGCTAAACGCAATCCGGTAATCTTTGGGTGACCTGGCGATGAATGCAGTCACGACCCGCGATATTGCCCTGTTTCTGGATGTCTGTGTCATCGAAAATAAACAGACAATGGCAGTCATTCTGCGCAGTGTCCTGAATGATGTGTTCCGTGAGGCGATTGTGGCGGGGGTGATTGAAAGAAATCCGGTTGAACCCACACGGGCAAAACAGCCCAGGGTTCAGAGGAGCCGGCTTTCAGTTGAGCAATTCCGGATGCTGCTGGAGGCCGTAACTGAATCCGAACCGTGGTTTCACTGCGCTCTGCTGGTCGCTGTAGTTACTGCTCAGCGCCGGGAGGATATCACCCGTATGAGGTTTTCCAACGTTAGTGATGGCAGACTGTTCATCATACAGAGTAAGAAAGGCAGTAAGTTAGCTATCCCCGTTGATCTGGCGTTGCCCGATATCGGCATGACACTGAACGACGTGATTGAGTTATGCCGGCGGAATAATCCTTCACCGCATTTTATCTGTTCTGCTACACGACGTCATGAATGCAGACCCGGCCCGGTTCGCCCGGAAAAGCTGATGCAGGCATTCGCGCGCACGCGGGCCCGCTGCGGTCTGGACACATTGCCAAACCCGCCAACCTTTCACGAAATCCGCAGCCCGTCCGGAAGATAATATGAGGCGCATTACGGTCAGGCATTTACACAGCGACTGCTGGGCCACAGGAATCTCACCATGACTCAGAAGTACCTGGATTCCCGTGGCGATACGTATCTACTCGTATGATGTCTCTGTAATTACGGACATTTTCCTGCGCGCATAAATTTACCCTTGCAACCCATGCCATAACAGATATGCTATATACGAAACATATTTGTCCTAAAGCCAACGATTAGTTAAGCTATTTCAACGAGATACGCGTATATTGCCCTCTCATTGTTGATAGCAATGCTTACCCATGCATCCCTTTATAATCAGAGAGTTAGCATTTTTCCCGACTCTGTTCGGACAGGTTTCGGATTAAAATGTTTTTGCCTGAAGCCTCTTTACTCCTCACCGACTCTCGCGATCTGCCTTGCATCATCAGGTTAAATCCTTTTATTCCCGGAATATCTTTCAGACTCGTTTATAGCGTGGAGACAATTTTTCGCGCTTCATCCGCCATGAGCTGTCGCGCGCTCACTGCCCCGCAAACCAGACCTTGCCTTTCCCTGAGCGATTAATGCTTTCAGTGCCGCCATCAAAGCATCTGAGTTTGCATGGGGCTGCTGCTGCCTGAACTGGGCAAGCCGCCCTACATTATTTTTGCTTGAGCATCTGGTAACTTTTCGACTGCGCTTGTGGTTCATTTCAGCAGATAAGCCTACCCGTACATCATCACGCCTTCGAAGACTGTGCAGGAAATGGCAGATGCCTCACTTAAGTCTATTCTGCGAAGTCCTTTGCCTCAGTTGCCAGCAGCGCCCGATGCAGCGTTCCAACGGTGACGGCAAACGGCAGGCCGTTCAGGCTTTTCTGAGGGAAGCGGATATCGGCGGCAATCTGAGCAATGCGCGCCTCTCTGTCCCCCTCTAGCGCGGGCAGCCGAAGCGGGCTGCGGTAGATTTTTAGTAGGTTGAGCAGCTGCGCATTCGGCTGACCGTACTCCACCAGAGATTGAAGTAACAGGCTGAATCCGACTTTTTCGCCGTGCAGCCAGTCCTGCAGCTCCGGCTGATGAGTCAAGGTATCGTGGATCACGTGCGCCAGCCCCGGCGTATCCAGTTCACCGCGCACGCTGTTGGCTAATCCGGCCAGCACGATATTGGCCTCAATCACCCTTTCCAGTGCCGGCGTCACCTGCTGCTTCTCATTTGCCACGATCGCCTTTTCGCCCCAGTGCAGGAGTGTATCGTAGGCCTGCCTGGCCGCCGACACTTTTACCTCCAGCGCCAGATGGTGCGGGTTATGCCGCTGCCAGGGATCAAATTCCACCCATTTCGCCAGCGCATCGACGATGCCGGAGCGCAAATAGCGCACGTCGGCGCGGGTGATGATTTCACTGTCGACCAGAATCAGTGCAGGCATGGCGTTCAATGCCAGGCTGTCGAGATGGCCGCCTTCTTCATTGTAGATAATCGCCAGCGGCGACCAGGCGGCGCAGGTTGCCGCCAGCGTCGGTAGCACAATAAGCTGGCGATCGCCCAGCGCATCGTTAACGGCTTTCGCGGTATCCAGCACGCGCCCGCCACCGATGGCCAGAATGCCTTCCGCGCCCTGCTTCAGCAGGTTATGGCGAAATCGGGCGATGGTCGCATCGGTGCATTCGCCGGTTAAATACTCCACCTGCCAGCGCACACCTTCCCGGTTCAGGCTCTCCTCCAGCGCCGGGTTCACCGCCTGCCAGGCCTGTGGCGACGTGAGAATGCGTAGATGATCGACCAGCGGACGGATGCGTTCACCGACCTGGTGGACAAGGCCCGCCTGCTGGATGTAGTTGCCCGGTGACTTGATTGCGAACTGCGCGGACGGTGATAGCGGTTGAACTGTACTCATGGCATCCTCCGATGACAACAAAATCTGTGACGGGCTACGTGACTACGGTTCCTGTATTGTCTCGCTGGTCCAGACCACAAACGTCGGCGGCAGCCAGGCCGTCACTTCCGGCAGCGGTTCGTTAAAGAGGACAATTTCCACGAAGCAGGTTTGTGCCGTACTGCCCTGGCCGAGCCGTGAACTGCCTATGTCGGTGGTTAACACGTTCGGGTTGCCGTGTTTATCCAGTGAGCGGTTTTCCTGTGCATTCAGCGGATCGTACCAGGCGCCGGTGGAGATCTGCACCACACCGGGCCGGATATCCTCGGTGAGATGCACCCCAGCCAGCAGCGCGCCGCGATCGTTAAACACTTTCACGATATCGCGCTCGCCGATGCCGCGCGCGGCAGCGTCCTCCGGATGCATCCACAGCGGCTCGCGACCGTTAATTTTGGTCTGCTGGCTGACCGAACCGTGGTCGTACTGGCTGTGCAGCCGCGTGCGCGGCTGGCTAGACAACAGATGCAGCGGCCAGCGCTGGCGCAGTGCCTGTTGGGCATTTTGCTCATCTGTGTACCAGTAGGCGTAGCCCGGCGCTTCGCGGTAGCCAAAGGCTGCCACCGCCGCAGAAAAGAGCTCGATTTTACCCGACGGCGTAGACAGCGGCGCGGCCTCGGGATCGTCCCGGAAGGCCTTCAGAAGGATCTGCGGCACGTCTGGTACAGCGTATTCCAGCTTGCCCTGCCCCCAGAAATCCTCGAAGTCTGGCAGCTGAATGCCGTCCTCTGCGGCCCGCGGACGGGAATCCTGATAAATCTTTTCCAGCCAGCCTCGCGCGCTGTACCCTTCGGTAAACTGCGCGGCAAAATCCAGCTTTTCGGCCAGCGCGCTGAAGATGGCATAATCATCCCGCGCTTCCCCCTGCGGCGGCAGATGCTGGCGCATGGCGATCATAAAGCCGTCGTTGCTGGCGCTTCCGATATCTTCTCGCTCCAGTGACGTCGTAGCGGGCAGCACGATATCAGCGAATTTGGCCTGCGCGGTCCAGTACTGTTCATGGACGATTACCGTTTCCGGCCGCCGCCAACCATCGATCAGCCGGTTGAGATCCTGATGATGGTGGAAGCTGTTGCCGCCCGCCCAGTAAACGAGGCGGATATCGGGATAGGTTAGGGTCTGGCCATCGAATTCGTAGCTTTCTCCGGGATGCAGCAACATATCGGTGATACGCGCCACCGGAATACGCGTACTGACCGCGTTGCGGCCTGCTGGCATACGCGGACCGGAGAAGCGCCGCCGTTCGGCACCAGCCAGATTCGTCGAGGCATAGCCAAAACCGATGCCGCCGCCGGGGGTGCCAATTTGTCCTAGCAGCGCGGTGACCGCCACCAGCGCCCAGTAGGCCTGCTCACCCTGACGTGCACGCTGAACCGACCACGCCATATTGATCATCGTTTTATTCTGCGCCATCTGTCGCGCCAGTTGGCGGATGGTATCCGCCGGCAGCCCGGTGATGGTCGCCGCCCACTCAGGCGTTTTTGCCTCGCCGTCATCCTCGCCCTGCAGGTAAGCAGCAAAGCGATCATAGCCAACTGTACAGCGGGAGATAAAATCATGATTAATAAGCAGCTCGGCAATCAGCACCTGACACACCGCCAGCAGCAGCGCGGTATCACTACCGGGCTGGATCGCCAGCCATTCTGCATCGTGGACAGCGGCCAGATCGTTGCGCACCGGGCTAACGTTAATAAAACGGCAGCCGTTGGCACGCAGGGTTTGCAGCCAGTAGTCCAGGGCATGATCGTTGGCTCCGCCGCCATTAACCTGGGCATTACGCAGCGGCAGGCCGCCGATGGCAACGAACAGTTCACAGTGTGCAGCCAATACCGGCCAGTGGGTGTGCTGACGCTGAAGATCGTCGAGATCGCCGAGAATATGCGGCAAAACGCGTTCTCCGGCGGCGATACTGTAGGTATTGGTACTGGCGGTATAGCCGCCAAACAGATTGAGGAAGCGATGCAGCTGGCTTTGCGCATGATGGAAGCGCCCGGCGCTCGACCAGCCGTAGGAACCGCCATAGATCGCCTGATTACTGTGGGTATCTTTTACCCGCCGCAACTCACCGGCCACCAGCGACAGCGCCTGCTCCCAACTCACTTCCACAAAGGGTTCTTTACCACGTCCCTCACGGTTGGCAGGCTTGCCCTGCAGGTAGCCGAGCCTCACCGCCGGCCGCCGTACGCGGCTGTTGCCCTGCACCGCACCCGGCATCGAGAAGCCAATCTTCGACGGATTGCGGTCCCACTCAACGGGCTCGACGGCAGTCAGTACTCCGTTATCAGTGGTCACCCGATAGGTGCCCCAGTGGGTCACGGTCAGTCGTTTTTCGGCTTCGGCCTGCTGGCTCATGGTGCACTCCGGGATGTTAATGCATGGTCATACCGCCAGTGACGTTAATCGCCTGGCCGGCCATATAAGAGGACAGCGGACTGGCGAGAAACAGCACCACGCTGGCAACGTCTTCAGGCTGTGCGGTGCGCCCCAGCGGCACCTGTGAGCAGTCTTCAGCATAGGTAGTTAGTTAAACGAGTACCGCATGCCTTGAGGCGACATACTACCCAATCAGGCGATAGCTTTTTCCCCGCCTGCGAGGCGATATTGATAATACGTCCATAGCGCCGGGGCTTCATCACTGCAATCAACTCGCCTGCCTGTTCAGGCCGGGAGATATCAAAGGACAGCCACAGCCAGCGATCGCTGGTTTCACTCGCGGTGATGGCGATGTCGCCTACCACCACGCAGGCACCAGCCTGATGCAGCAGTTCGGCGATCGACCGTCCGATCCCCTGCAGTCCGCCGGTGACCACCGCCGTCTGCCCCCGAAGATCGATAGAAACCATTAAACCACCTGGCGGGAAAAGGCGTCGGTGCTGATCCCGGCCGCCAATATCTGGCGCGCATACTCTTTCGCCGAGAACAGCGAGTGGTCGCGATAGTTACCGCACTCCAGTGGCGTAACCGCCGGGACGTCGGTGGCATCAACGACACGCTCCAGCACGCGGGTCAGCGCGGTAGCGATGGTTTTTGGGTCGCGATTATCCCACAGGATTAAATAGAAGCCGGTGCGGCAACCCATCGGGGAAATATCGATCACGCCCTCCAGCTCTTCACGCAGGCCGAAGGCCAGCAGGTGCTCCAGCGTATGCATTGCAGCTGTCGGGATAGCATCCACGTTCGGCTGCAGCAGGCGCAGGTCGTATTTTTCCACCACGCTTCCCAGCGGATGTTTTTCATTGCCGGCTACCCGCACATACGGGGCGATGACTTTGTTATGGTCGAGCGTAAAGCTCTCTACTGCTGGCATACTGTTTCTCCTTACCATTATTCGCGACGTATCCGTCGCGCCAGACGCGTGCCGAAGGTCTGTAAAAGCTGCACGATTACGATCAGCACCAGCGCGGTGGTGAGCGTGGCGAAGGCATCAAAGCGCTGATATCCGTAGGTAATGGCCAGATCGCCGATGCCGCCGCCACCGACGGTGCCGGCCATCGCGGTGGCACCCAGTAGGCCGATCGTGGCGGTGGTGAGTGCCAGGATCAGCGATGATGCGGCTTCCGGCAGCATAAAGTACCAGATGGTTTGGATGGTACTGGCCCCCATGGCGTTGGCGGATTCAAGAATGCCGTCATCTACCTCCAGCAGAGAACTTTCCACCAGCCGGGCAATATAGGGAGCGATAAACACTACCAGCGGCACAATCGCGCCGGCGGTGCCGATGGTAGTGCCAACCAGCCAGCGGGTGACCGGAAGAATGCTGATTAGCAGAATGATAAACGGCAGGGAACGCAGGATATTGACCACGGGATTGAGGAGCTGGTGCAGCGCCGCGTTGGGCAAAATGCCACCGGGGCGGCACAGTACCAGCACAATGCCAAGTGGGATACCAAGGAGCGCACCAAATCCCAGCGAGACGCTGACCATAATCAGCGTGTCGTACAGCGCCAGCAGAAACTGATCGCCGGTCACGGCGGTATCAATAAATTCAAACATCGCTGATTTTCACTCCTGCGTCATGGAGGTAGCGGATTGCCGCATCAATGTCCGCCGTTTCCCCGCCGATCTGCACGATCATAAAACCGAGAATGGTGTTCTGAATTTCTGACATGCTGGCAAACAGGATATTGACCTCCACCGGATACTCGCGGATCAGCCGGTTAACGATCGGCTGCTGCGCGGTCTGACCGACGAATTCCAGCCGCAGTGCCCGGCTCTGGCTTTGCTGCCTGATGCGCGCCACGGTCTGTTCCGGCAGGCGATCATGGATCACCGACTGTACAAAGCTGGCGGTGACCTCCTCCTTAGGCTGGCCAAACAGATCCAGTACGCTGCCCTGTTCAACTACCCGCCCCTGTGCCATCACCGCGACCTTGTGGCAGATTTTCTGTACCACGGACATTTCGTGGGTAATTAGCACAATGGTGATGCCGTAGCGGCGGTTGATTTCCTGCAGCAGCAGCAGGATCTGCACGGTGGTGTGCGGGTCCAGGGCCGAAGTCGCTTCATCACACAGCAGAATTGACGGATTGGTGGCCAGCGCGCGTGCAATCCCCACGCGCTGTTTTTGCCCACCGGAAAGCTCATCGGGATAACTTTCTGCTTTATCACTGAGGTTCACGAAAGCCAGGAGCTCGCTCACCCGCTCACGAATAAAGGCTTTATCGCGCCCCTGTAAGATCAGCGGTATCGCCACGTTGTGAAATACCGTGCGCGAGTTCAGCAGGTTAAAGTGCTGAAAGATCATTCCAATATCTTTCTTTAATTGGTTCAGCTGTTTCTTACTGATGCCCTGCAGCGACAGATTGTTAATCAGCACATCGCCCTGAGTAGGCGCTTCCAGATGGTTTATTAAGCGCAGCAGCGTACTTTTTCCCGCGCCGCTGGTACCGATTACGCCAAAGATATCACCCTGATTAATCGTCATATTGACGTTATCCAGCGCAAGGAAGCTTTCTCCCTTACGGGTAAACGTTTTGCTGACCGCGTTAAAGCGGATAACCGGCTGGCTCATTTGAAATAGCTGGGCTGCAGGTAGCCGTCGTACTGCGAATGGCTGGTGATATAGGTTTTAAACTCGGCGGAGTGGTAGCCTGCCACGATATCTTTAGCGAA
Source organism: Pantoea sp. PA1 (assembly GCF_056856975.1). Classification (NCBI taxonomy): domain Bacteria; kingdom Pseudomonadati; phylum Pseudomonadota; class Gammaproteobacteria; order Enterobacterales; family Erwiniaceae; genus Pantoea; species Pantoea sp. PA1. The sequence continues at coordinate 129,923 of NZ_JBXGEE010000003.1, read as the reverse complement.
CTGCGCGTCTTCATTTTTCCCGGCTACCGTGACCACATTGATAAACTGGCTGGTTGGCGTTTCCAGTTTCAGCGCCGAGCTTAATTTCATTCCGCTGGAGACAGCAAAGTTCCCCTGAATCAGGCCGAAATCAACGTCCGGCAGTGCGCGAACCTGCTGGGCGTTATCCATTTCTTTCAGCACGATTTTGTAGGGATTTTCGATGATCGCTTTCTGTGAGAAGGTCGCCGGGTCGATATCGGCCTTGAGCTTAACCCAGCCGAGGCTTTGCAGCACCAGCAGGGCGCGGTATTCGTTAGGTGCCTGGTTCGGGACTGAAATCACCGTACCCGGCTTTGGGGTGTTCAGCGTGTTGAGCTTGCCGGCATAGAGGCCCATTGGTGGGGTTGGCACCTGCACAATGCCGACGTTATCGATCCCCAGACGTTCGTTGACGGATTTTAAGTAAACCGGGTGCTGCATAATATTGGCTTCAATATTACCCCGCGCCACCGCATCATTAACCTGAATACCGTCGCTGAAATCTTTATACTCGACTTTATATCCCTTCTTGATCAAAAATGGCGCAACGCCTTTCTGAAACTGTTCTTTATAAGGGCCGGGGTTAAAACCCAAACGAATTAATTTATCATCGGCATGCGCTGTCGAAATAACTGCAGCAGAAGACAAGAAGGCAACAACAATTCCGCTAATCAATGACCTGCGCATAGAAACATTCTCTCCGGTAACGTGTTGAATACAAAAATAATTGATTCCAATATACTCAGGATTTTGCAGCAAAAGTGAATTCCGCTCAATATCTTTATTGTGCTAACCTTAACTGTTTTTTGTTATTGCGATTTATTAATATCCTTATTAATTTTAATATTTTTCCTGCCGGATAATTTCATTTTATGAAATGACGGGCTATGCCATAGTCCAGGTATTATTTTTTTATCGGGATGTGTTATGCCGGTATTTTCTGCTTCACCCCTGCTTGATCAGTTAGAAGAGAATCTGTTTAGTGCGCTGGAAAAGATGGCGGCACAGATCGATACCTCACAGCGCCCGCTGATTGACCTGTCTTCCGGCAGTCCGCGCCAGCCTACGCCGGCAGCAGTGGTCGCCACGCTGCAATCCGCCGCTGCGCAGCCAGAAAACCACGATTATCCATCGTTCTGGGGCAAGCCCGCGCTGCGCCAGGCGATAGCGCGTTTTTATCAACGTCAGTACGGCACAGAGCTGGACCCGGATAGCGAAGTTGCCGTTTTCCACGGCTCGCATATCGGCGTGACCGGCCTGCCGCGTGCGCTGCTCGCGCCCGGTCAGTATATGATTTCGACCGATCCCTGCTACCCCATTTACCGTTCGGCCGCCGCGCAGGCGCAGGCGAAGTTCTACGGTATTCCGCTGCACGCATCAAACCAGTTTCTGCCGGACTTTACCGAGGTGCCGAAAGCTGTCACTCAGCATGCCGGGCTGCTGATGCTGAACTATCCTCACAATCCCACCGGGGCGGTGGCCACCCCGCAGTTGTTTGACGATGCGCTGGCGTTCGTGCAGCGGCTGAACATTCCGCTTCTGCACGATTTCGCCTACTCGGCGATTGGCCGCCATCCGCAGGACGCGCCGCCGAGCCTGCTGTCGCAGCCGGAGGCTAAAGAGTGGAGCGTTGAGATCTATACGATGTCGAAAACCTTCCTGATGGCAGGCTGGCGCTTCGGCTTCGCCGTCGGCAATGCCTCGGTGATTAGCGCATTTAAAAAGCTGCACACCCACAGCTACAGCACAGTGTTTGGGGCGGTGCAGGATGCGGCAATTACCGCGCTGGGTCTGCCGGAGAGCGCGGTTGCGGAGTTTGCCACACTTTACCACCATCGTCGCGAGCGGGTTATCCGCGCGCTGGAAGCGATGCGCTGGCCGGTGAATGCCCGCCAGGGCACCTTCTTCCTCTGGCTACCGGTTCCAGCGGGATACAGCTCGCAGCTGTTCACCGAGCACCTGCTGCACGAGGCGCAGGTTCTGGTTGCTCCAGGGCACGGTTTTGGCGCTGGCGGCGAAGGGTTTATACGCCTGAGCCTGACCGCCAGCGACGAGGCGCTGGATGAGTCTCTGAAGCGGATTGCGGCACTGAAACTCTTCAGTTGAACCCGACACTTTTTAGCAGGTGCGCACAGGAGCCTACAACCTGCAAGCAGCAGCCTGACGTGTAATAGCCTGCATCATCGCTTCAGCATAAAACTCACCGGCTTAATAGCTGCGCGGAATAGTAGATCACTTCGAGGGAACTCACAGAGCCCGGGTCTCTCAGGCCTGGTTTTTGATGCTCCTAAATGGCCCAGCGCACCCGATGGTTATGTCAGCTTTTCGCTCATAGCGGGCCTTGAGAGCCGTCTGTCCGCCTTGTGCCAGAAGCGGACATTGTAATAAATCATTAGGTATGAAATGCCAGAATACCCGTTCAATCTTACAACGACTCAATCACCTCAAATTATTTTGCGATAATTTCCATATTGCCAGAAAAATGTTCTGCACTGAGAAAAACCACTTATGCTCTTTCTGCCAGTATTCGAGACTTATATCGCCCTCGCCTTCTTTGCGGGCAAACCCCTCAGTAACATCACAAAAACGGACCAGTTTCATTAAAACTGTCTGTTTTCACTTTTCTGAACTTCACACTGGATATAAATGGGTCTCCCTCAACGGGTATGCATGCCGAAATCAGCATCCCATGTTTAAAAGGAGTTCAGATGTTGTTCAGAAAATCATTATCAGGTCTCGCGATCGCTGTGATTACGTGCTCCGCCACGATGGCGTACGGGTCACAGGAAAGGCCGACCATGTCTTTAGGTTATGAACAGGGGCATATCAGAGATTTTGGAGATGTCAGAGGCGGGAACTTCAGGTTTCAGTATGAGAATGCGAAACCCTGGGGTGTGATGGGGTCGCTGACCGCGATGAAGAATAGCTGGCAGGATGAACTCTCCTCATGCAGACAGGCTGATAAAACCTGCAGAGAGAGTTACCGAAAAAAACATAACCTTGATAGCAAGGCTGAATATTACTCCGTAATGGCAGGGCCAACCTACCGGCTATCTGAGAATTTAAGCGTATTTGCTCTTGGGGGTATTTCTCATTCGAGAGTCGAATTCCCTGCCCGAAGCGTCAAGCCCGTTTCTGCTTCTGACAACACGCACGGTCAGTCATCCAGTCAGTATGCATACAGCACCGGTATTACGCTTAATCCTGCTGATAATCTGGCGCTGACTGCAGGCTATGAAGGCTCGCGCGCCAGTTTTGATGATAAAAAACACCCGGTCAAAAGCGGTTTTATGGATGTTGGTTATCGCTTCTGAGTTTTTGTTTTATGGTCCACAGGATGTGGGCCATTTTATGCCTTGCCCGGCGCACGGGGACAGTCAACCTTATCCTTACTGTTTATTTCCATCCTGTAGACATCCGCTAAATATTTTTTCCAGTCAGCGAGTTTTCCTTTCTCCTCATCACTCAGTCCATAAACGTCCTGAACAATTGTCAGCATGCGTATTTCATCGACCGCCCTTTCCAGCAGGTCACTCTTTAATGCAAAACGCCGGTCTGCCTCCCTTTTTTCCCGATCAGGAATATCAACCCATTCAGGCATGCCGTTTTTTTCTGCACCTCGTGTTTTGCCTTCCGGTGGCTGACTGACAAACTGACGCCAGAGGTCTTCCGTAACGGGAATAATATCATCCTGCCAGGTGCCACCTGCCCTGTAAGCCTCTTCATCATCCAGCAAAAAAAATGCATTCACTTTTGCACTGTAACCAAACCGCATGATTAGTATCCCATTGCCAGCCAGTAAAATGATGGTTCACCCTTTTATCTATTCTGCTGCACGACGGCATGGACGCAGACCCGGCCCGGTTCGTCCGGAAAACCTGACGCAGGCATTTACGCGCACGCGGGCCCGCTGCGGTCTGGACACATTACCAAACCCGCCAACCTTTCACGAGATCCGTAGCCTGTCCGGAAGATTATATGAGGCACATTACGGTCAGGCATTTACACAGCGGCTGCTGGGCCACAGGAATCTGACCATGACTCAGAAGTACCTGGATTCCCGTGGCGATGCGTACGTACTGGTATGATGTATCTGTAATTTCGGACAAATTTCGGACATTTTCGGACATTTTCGGTCAGGCTGAAATTTGCCTTTTCAACTCATGAGGTTAAGGATATGCTATATACGAAACATATACGTTTTATATAGGATTAGCATGGGTATCGTTAAAATCTCGGATTTGATGCATGAGAATCTGCGCATCGCCAGTCAGGCGATGAGCCGCTCCATCAATGCACAGGCTGAACACTGGCTTAAAATCGGCATGCTGGCGGAACTCTATCCCCAGCAGACCCAACACCAACTGGCGCAGATGCTGATCCGGCTGGAGGTGGAAGGCCGCACCGATATCCGGAATATGCTTCCTGAAGAGATCCTCGCCACACAAGGAGATGTGTCATGAACAGCGTTAAAATTCATACCGCAGCAGAAATCGAGATGGCCCGCGCAGCGGGACAGGCTGCCGCGCAGGTGCTGGCCATGATCACGCCACACGTCAGGCCTGGCATCACCACCGAAGAGCTGGATGATATCTGTCACGACTTTATTGTGAACGAACTGAAGGTGACGCCAGCCAACATCGGCTATCAAGGCTATACCCGCACTACCTGCACCTCCGTCAATCATGTGGTCTGCCACGGTATCCCGGCCGGGAAAAAACTCAAGGATGGCGATATCGTTAATATCGATGTAGCCGTCATCAAGGATGGCTGGTACGGCGACACCAGCCGCATGTACTTCGTCGGCACGCCATCAGTCCGGGCGAAACGGCTGGTAGAGATCACCTATCAGTCGCTGGTGGCCGGGATCAAAACGGTCCGTCCGGGCGCAACGCTGGGCGATGTCGGCGCCGCAATACAGCGTGTAGCAGAAGCAGCTGGTTTCTCCGTGGTGCGTGAATATTGCGGTCACGGGGTGGGCGAGATTTACCACACCGAACCGCAGGTGCTGCACTACGGCACGCCGGGCCAGGGTATGCCACTCAAAGCGGGCATGATCTTCACCATCGAACCGATGATCAATGCCGGTAAAGCGGGCACCAGCGTGCTGTCTGATGGCTGGACGGTGGTGACAAAAGATCGTTCACTCTCGGCGCAGTGGGAGCATACGGTCGCCGTGACGGAAAGCGGCTTCGATCTGCTGACGCCCTGGCCGGAAGGCACCGGTGATTACCCGGCAATTTAATCCAGTGGCCTGAGAGTGTCTCAGGCTCTGGACTTTTTCAGTCGCGAACTTCACTGAGTGTGTTGAGGGAGGAAGCCCGCCAGACATGCACATCATTGCGTCCGGCGCGCTTCACCTGATAAAGCGCCTCATCAGCGCGTCGCAGCCATTCATGAATCGAAGCCGCTTCGCGCGCTGAAGCAATTCCGATACTCACCGAACTCTGAAAAGTGGGCGAAGCAGGCAACCGCAGCAAGGTAATGCCTTCCTGGATCTTTTTAGCCAGTCGCAGGATGCTGGCTTCATCGGCCTCACGCACAATGACGCACAGCTCATCCCCGCCAAATCGGGCGGGTATATCTTTCAGACCGACGCTGTTTCGTAACAGTGCCGAAATCTCTGTCAGCAGAAAGTCGCCCGCCTCATGGCCAAACGTGTCATTAACCTGTTTGAAGTGATCCACATCCAGCAGCATGAGCCAGGCGTTGCCCTCGCCTCGCTGAGTTCGCAGAAATTCGCTTTCCAGTCGCTGCTCAAACAGACGACGGTTCGGGATTTTCAGGCCGGGGTCCATCAGCGCGATGCGCTCCAGCTCGCGATTCTTCTTACGCAGGCTCAGCGTCAGATTGTGCGAAACCACACTGAGCGCCAGCAGATAAACGCTGGCCAGTGGCAGAGTCAGCCAGGCGGTACGGGTAGAGAAGTTCAGCATGATCGGTGCACCCGCGACTGACCATACCAGCACAAAAGTGAGCAAAAAGGCCTGCAGCGCAGATTTCAGCTGTACCCAGCCGCCCGCAGAATAGCGGTCAGAAATCAGTACGGCCATGATAACCAGTGAGGGGAAAGGACTCAGCGCCATCATCCCCACCCAGACGCCGCCAAAAGCCGCATCCAGCGTCAGACTCTTGCGTTCAAATCCTGTGGGGTCGCGCGATCGTAAGGCCAGCCTGTAGGCGGCATAGGGCCAGACAAACGCGTTGACGAACAGCAGCAGGCAGAGTTCCGCGCATTTCCCCCGCTCCATCAGCACTGACAGGATGGGCAAAAAGCAGAGCAGCGTACCGAGCTGACGCATCATAAACATACGGCGCACGAATCGGCTGGCGCGCCGCCTCAGTTGAGCATCGTCAGGTGTGTAATAGTTCATATGCAGACTGAAGCAGCGAAAGGTTACGTCAGTTTATCCAAACTGGTGAATAAAAGTAATATGTTTGCAGAATATTCTTATTGCCGGATTAAGAATGATCGACTACGCGTTAAAAGCCGGTATTGTTCGGCTGACAGATGACTGCTGTCGCCTGCCAGCACGAGGGTAGGTTTTTATCTGCGGCCCTTAGCAACCGACGCGGACCAGCTGAAGTCGCTGACTTCACTGGCTGTCAGTGAGGAGGGTTTCTTTTTGCGGAGGGGTTTTTTCGCCTTCAGCGCCTGCGCTTTCTCTTTTTCCTGCTTTGCCGTCATAACGATCCGACGCGCTTCACTGCTGAATTCTTTTTCCTTTTTACTATCCGGCTCTTTACCGGTGCGCTGACGATACTTTTCTATCAGCCCTTTAACGGTCTGTTCGACGGCCAGTCGTTCATCAGCGTTGAACTGATCAATGGAAATCATCTTCTTGTCGTTCATAGCAGTCTGTCTCGTGGCGAAGGGTGAGATGAGTGTACCGCATTTACGGTTTATTAAGTCAGAAACCGCCTCTGTCCCGCATCTTCTTCACTTTGCAGGGCATTCGTCCCGCTTCATCGGATGGCCATGCGAAAAACAGGGTTGCCTCTTAATATAAAACTAATGTTTATCAGGTTTACTGGCAGTGACCACGTACTGCCGGGAGGCTAACGGAATGACTAAAGAGACCGATCGCCTGTCACAGGCCCTGTTACGGCGGCATGGCATTGGCGTCAGACAGAAACGCATCCACTTTCGGGGACGCGATCTGCTGTTTCAGCTGCGCAATGCCCGTTATGATGTTTTCAACGGTGACCGCTGCATTGCGACCGTGGAAACCAATAACATTCATGACGCCATCAAGCAGTTTAAGGCGCTCGACACACCTGTGGAGAAATAGTCATGCCCGATTACTGCGTGCTTCAGAAAGGCCGTGAAATCATGGCCGTTAATCTCACCCATAAGGACAAGCGGGGGAAGGTATATTTCCCATTAATGCGGGATTAAAAGGCAAAGTGACTGTTAATTCATGTCGTGCCGATTAGAATAAGGGAAATTTCTCCGCACACAGGTTTCTGATGAAAATCACTATTCAGAAAGAAGATGCGCTGTTTATGCATAACTTCTTTGCTGCGCCCTGCGACACGCTCGACACAGATTCACCTCAGACACGACAGATTCAGCAATCGCTTCAGCTGGCTATCCAGCAAAAAGAAGCAGAGATCGACGGTGACTGGAAACGCACTCTGACGTTCATGCTGCTGTTCCTGTTTTTATATGCTGCGCTCGGTGCCTCGCTGACGCTGGATCTCAGCACCACCACCGGCCATAAGAGCATCGAATATGCCCTGGAGGCGATTCCGGTGCTGATCGCCTTCTCCGGTTTTTTTGTCTCTATTCTCTATCTGTTCCTGACACGCGCCAGCGCGCGTAAACAGCGCAACTGGGAAAATGCCATCCTGGTGCTGGAAAAATATTCCATCGGCAATCTGTTTAAAGCTACCCATACCCAGGGGGGCGGCACCAGTAACTACTCCGTGCCCAATCTCTACATTTCTCTCGCGCTGTTTATCTGCCTGACCTGGCTGGTCACCTATAACTATCTGACCTTCACCACCAGCGGCGTCTTCGGCAGTGTGATTTCGCTGTTCATCAGCACCATGGTCTATGTGATTCTGGATATACAGCTGCTCAAACCTTTCACTCATGCTGCAGAGAAAGAGGAAGCGGCGAAGGATAAAGCGGATGACGCGCAGGCGTAACTAAAACGCCAGAATTGAGACAATACCCGGCCCGCAAGCCGGGTATTTTTTTGCTGCAACAGGCCCGGTCTGGCTGCTCAGCCCTTTCGCACCCAGCTATCTGAAACCTGATTCAGCAACGTAAAGTATGTTGTAACTATCATCACTCATTCAGCAACGCGGGCATCGTAAAGGGCACGCCTTCACAGCGTGCCCCCTGGCGTTACCAGCGCGTTTTCTGCATATCAATCACAAAACGATATTTCACATCGCTGGTCAGCATACGTTCAAAGGCCGTTTCGACCTCTTCACCGGTAATCATCTCAACATCCGCCGTGATGTTGTGCTGCCCACAGAAGTCGAGCATCTCCTGCGTCTCCTGAATACTGCCAATTGAGGTGCCGGTAATACTCAGACGGCGGAACACCATCGGTGTCACATTCGGTGACGGATGAGGCTGATCGGGGATACCCACCAGCACCAGCTGACCGTTGGTTTTCAGCGCATTCAGATAGGGATCGAGATCGTGTGGCGCAGCCACGCAGTCCAGAATGATATCCAGCGACGCCTGACAGGCCGCCATCTGGGCCGCGTCACGGGAAACCACCACGTTTTTGGCGCCCAGCCGGCGGGCATCCGCCCCTTTCTCTGGCGAGGTGGTAAACAAGGTGACCTCTGCGCCCAGCGCACTGGCCAGCTTAACCGCCATATGGCCCAGGCCGCCCAGGCCTACAACCCCGACGCGATCCCCCGCTTTAACATTAAAGTGGCGCAGCGGTGACCAGACGGTGACGCCCGCGCAGAGCAGCGGTGCCACCGCGTTCAGCGCCAGGTTATCGGGCACCCGCACGACAAAATGGTGATCGGCAATCACATGCTGGGCATAGCCGCCAAAGGTCGTGTTACCGGTGTACTTATCGGTTCCGTTGTAGGTCGGCGTAAAGCCTGCCTCACAATACTGCTCTTCATGCTGCTGGCAGAAATGGCACTCGCGACAGGCGTCAACCATCACGCCGACCCCAGCGATCTCTCCGACCGCAAACTGAGTGACGTTCTCACCCACTGCCACCACCCGTCCGACAATTTCGTGACCCGGCACCAGCGGATAGCGGCTCACGCCCCATTCATTGCGCGCCATATGCAAATCGGAGTGGCAGACGCCGCAGTAAAGGATCTCGAGTTTAACATCGTCAGCCTGCAGCTCGCGTAACTCCACCTGACCCGCTCGCAGCGGTTGATCTGCCTGACTGGCGACCAGTGCATTAATCTTCATCTGTTGCCTCTTCTCACCTGATGGTCGTAAAGAAAGCGGCACACTATAGACACATGGGATCTGTTTTGGTAGTAGTTACCTTTTGGTTACCACCCTGCTAAGGAGACAATAATGCCCGCCTGGGTTGATGGAAAACTTTTGTTTTATGCGGATTCACCGCCGCGCCGCCTGCTGGAACTCTTTTCCGTCAAGTGGAGCACGATGGTGCTGCATGCGCTTTATCACTGGCCGGAACACCGTGCGCGCACGGGTGAACTGGAGCGGAGCCTGCAGGGAATTTCAAAGAAGATGCTGATTCAGACGCTGCGCGAGCTGGAGCAGCGCGGGCTGGTTGCACGCCATGTCTGGCAGGTGGTGCCGCCGAAAGTGGAGTACAGCCTGACCGCGCTGGGCATGACATTTGCCGGGCCGATTGAGCAGATGTATCAGTGGGGCCTGGAAAATCAGGCTGCGCTGGATGAAATGGAGAATCACGCGCGCAGCCATCGGGAGGCGTGAGGAGGACCAGGTGGGCCTGTCAGCCCGGCCCGGCCTCACTCAAAGGGAAATTCGCGCGCCAGCACGCGGGAGATCACATTCAGCGCCCCCTCTTCATTGTTGCTTTGCGTCTGATATCGCGCCACGGCGGCGACAGAAGCGGCGGCATTCGCCATTGAGAAACTGAAACAGGCCTGACGCAGCATCTCAATATCATTAGCGCTGTCACCGATGGCCAGCACTTCGCAGTCGCTGATGCCCCACTTCTCCTGCAGCAGCGCAATGCCATGCGCCTTGTGGCAGCCAGGAATGATCAGGTCGATAAAGCCAAACCCGCTGGAGACCGGATGCATGATGTTTTCCAGCTCGCCGAGTCGGGCATGCAGCCGTTGCAGCAGGGCATCCACCCCTTCATGCTCCAGATTCAGCGAGAATTTAAAAATTGTATCGTCAATGGCATAGAGGTCATCGCGTTTTTCCAGCCGGTGATAGTGATTTGAGAGCTTTGCCATCACCTCGTCAGAAGCCGATGCGTGCATGTAAGCGCCATTACGCCCGCACACCACCACCGCAATATCGGGTTCATGCGCCAGGATATCCAGAATCTTATGCACCTTCTCGCGGGCCAGCTCGCCACAGAAGATCTCTTCGTTGCAGTCTGAAACCCACGCGCCATTCTCTGCGACGAACGCGATCTCATCTTTGATGTCGGGGAAATAGCGCTGTAACTGGTAATACTGGTTTCCGCTGGCGACCACAAAACGGATGCCCTTCTGCTTCAGCAGCGCATACTGCCGCGAAAACCGCTGAACGTTGTACGCTTTGTTGTCGTCCAGAAAGGTGCCATCCATATCCACCGCAATCATCTTAACCGCCATCTCACCTGCCCCTATAGAGTCGCCGTTCTGTCCTTTCGGCTGATTGATTTGATTCATAAAGCTTACTCGCTGTGTGGATTAATGAGAATGCAAATAGTGACGTTGCTAACGGCTTTCGGAGCCTTCCGGTTCCGGAGTTGTGTTATCACGCACGTTTCGGAGCGTTAAAAAGATGTTAATCTCAGCCGTAAATTACGAATGAAGGTTATTTTAATTACATTCGTAACTCAACCCGAATAGTGAGGAGCATGAGATGCGTGATGAGACCCGATCGACCCCATTGCCGGAAGACGTCAAAGCGGCAATACGCGCAGTGAAACAGCAGTTGCGTCAGCAGATTGGTGATGTTGAAGGCCTGTTCCGGCAGGTGTGTGACAACATCGAGGCGGCGATTACGGAGGCAAAAGCGGATGAGGAGTGGACGGGCAGCGCCTGGCCAGTGGTGCCGATGCAGGATATCGCTGAGGGACAGGTTTCAGATGAAACCCGGGCGCGGATTAAACGGCGCGGCTGTGTCGTGATTAAGCAGCACTTTCCCCGGGACCAGGCGCTGGCCTGGGATAAGTCGATGCTCGACTATCTGGAGCTCAACCGGTTTGACGAACAGTATCGCGGGCCAGGCGATGATTTTTTTGGCACGCTGGCCGCCTCGCGTCCTGAAATTTATCCTGTTTACTGGTCGCAGGCGCAAATGCAGGCGCGACAAAGCCCGGCAATGGCACACGCGCAATCTTTCCTGAACAGGTTATGGACCTTTGATTCACAGGGCAAAGAGTGGTTTGACCCGGATGTCAGCATCATCTATCCCGATCGCATTCGCCGTCGCCTGCCTGGCACCACCTCCGGCGGATTAGGGGCTCATACCGATTCCGGCGCGCTGGAACGCTGGCTGCTCCCGGCTTATCAGCAGGTTTTCAGTAAGCTGTTTCACGGTGACTTTGCCGCTTATGACCCCTGGGACGCGGCACACCGCACTGAAGTGGATGAGTATGATCTGCCTGGCACCACCAAATGTTCTGTGTTCCGCACCTTTCAGGGCTGGACTGCCCTCTCTGATATGATCCCCGGTCAGGGCCTGCTGCATGTCGTGCCGGTGCCGCAGGCGATGGCTTATGTGCTGCTGCGTCCACTGCTTTCGGATGTGCCGGAGGATGAACTCTGCGGCGTTGCCCCAGGCCGGGTCTTGCCGGTTAACGAGCAGTGGCATCCGCACCTGATGGCCGGACTCTGTCCGATACCGGCCTTAGAGGCCGGGGATTCGGTGTGGTGGCACTGTGATGTGATTCACGCCGTGGCGCCGGTCAGGGATCAGCAGGGCTGGAGCAATGTGATGTACATTCCGGCCGCCCCGCTGTGTGAAAAAAACCGCCTCTATGCCCGCCATGTCGCACAGGCGCTGGCGCAGGGTCATTCACCAGGCGATTTTCCTCCGGAGCATTATGAAGCGTCGTGGGATCAACGTTTCAGGCCGGAAGATCTCAATCTTAACGGACGTCGCTCGCTGGATTTAGCCTGATCTGCCCCCGCGCTGCACCGGCGCGGGGAAAACCCTGATACACTGCCACTCCTGTTTTTCTGCGACATCCCATTATGAATCCGCGACATCATCAGATTATTCAACTGGTTAATAGCCGGGGCAGCGTGACGGTCAGTGAACTGGCACAGCTCACCGGGGTTTCTGAAGTTACCGTGCGTCAGGATCTCACGCTGCTGGAGCGTGACCGTCTGCTGCGGCGGGTTCACGGCTCTGCGCTGGCGCTGGACAGCGATAATGTCGGTACCCGCCTGAACACCCGCTATCCCATCAAGCAGGCCCTGGCGCTTCACGCCGCCCGCCTGGTTGAGCCGGGGGAGTCCGTATTTATTGAAGGCGGCAGCACCAACGCCCTGCTGGCGCGCGCGCTGGCTGACCGTGCCGATCTGACCCTGATTACCGTCAGCCACTACATTGCCCAGCTTCTGCGTGAGGCGGCCTGCGAAGTGATTGTGCTGGGTGGGATGCTGCAGAAAAGCAGTGAGTCGGTCGTCGGCCCGCTGACCCGCTACTCCATTCAGCAGGTTCACTTTCACCGGGCATTTGTCGGCGTGGATGGCTGGCATCCGGAAACCGGCTTTACCGGTCGCAACATGCTGCGCTGTGATGTGGTGGATGCCGTTCTGGCAAAAGGGGCGGAAAGCTACGCCCTGACCGATGCCTCTAAATTTGGCCAGATCCATCCCTATCCGCTCTCATCCGGTCATCAGGTCGGGCATGTGATTACTGATGAAACGCTGGATGCCGTCACGGCAGAGCAGCTTAAGGCGCGCGCAGTTAACGTGATAACGGTCGCCACGGGTTAAACCGCGCCCGGTCCCTGCGTGACCGAATCGCGCAGCATCAGGCTGGCGGTAAAGGGGGGATGGGCAGACCAGTCACCGCCATCCAGCATGGTCAGCAGGCGATGAATCGTCTCATTGATCATCTCCGTCACCGGCAGTTTCATGCTGGATAATGACGGGGTGATGTAGGGTGCCAGCGGGATATCATCGAAACCGATCACTGAAACCTGATCGGGCACCGCTATCCGGCACGCTGTAAGCCGTTTGATCGCCCCGATCGCCATCTCATCATTACTCGCCACCAGCGCAGAGAAGGATACCCCGCGTGCCAGCAGCGTATCCACGGCCTCCATCCCGCTCTGAGCCGTCCAGCGGCCTGACACAATACGCGCCGGATCGGCGTCGATACCCTGTGCTGCCAGCGCGGCACGATAGCCGGAGAGGCGTTCCACCCCGGTCGGGGAATCGAGCGATCCGGTAATAAAGGCGATGTCGCGATGCCCCTGATTCAGCAGATGACTCACCGCCGTGACGCTGCCGGCGTGCTGATCGCTGTAGATGCAGTAGCTTTGATTGACACGCAGCCGCCGGTTAATGACCAGGATCGGCTGTTTGTGACGGGAGATAATGGCATCCAGCGCATCAATGGACAGAAAGCGCGGATAGATGATGATGCCGTCGCAGCGCAGATCGAGCAGAAACTGAATTGCCGCCTGCTCCTGCTCCGCCGTATGTTTGCCATCGGCCAGAATCAGCTGGCGGCCCTGCTGCTCCAGTATGCGCGCCGAGTGCGCCATCAGTTCCGTAAAGTAGCTTCCGCTGTAGAGGGTGTTGGTGATCACCAGCCCGATAGTCTGAGAGCTTTTCGTTGCCAGATTGCGCGCCAGCAGATTAGGCCGGTAGCCGGTTTCGGCAATCGCATCGAGAACTCTCTGACGCTTTTCCTGACCGACATACCCGTTGCCGGAGAGCACGCGTGACACTGTCGCTTTTGAGACGCCCGCCCTGTTCGCCACTTCCTGAATCGTTGCCATGCTGATACTCCTTTACTGCGTCGTTCTGCAGTCTACCTAAGCCTCTCAATATTGGAAATATTTACCCTCGCGCTCAGCCGGCCTTTGCGCCAATGGCAGGTGACGCCGGTCACAAAACGAAAATCTGGCTGATTTTTAGGCTTGTCCCGGTCATAAAAGCCCTTCATGATTTTGTGAAACCGGTTTCCTATCTGCCTGCATGCAGGCGCAAAAACATAACAACATTGACCGATTTACCCTACAGAGAAGAGCGATCATGCCCAGAAACTATGCCGAGGTGTCACGCGCCATCGTCGATGCGCTAGGCGGCCTCAACAATATCGAAGCCGTAACGCACTGCATGACCCGACTGCGGTTTGTGGTGAAAGATGAAACCCAGGTGGACTATCCCCGGCTGAAAGCGATCGATGGCGTGATGGGCGTGGTTCACAACGACACCCAGTGTCAGGTGATCATTGGCAATAACGTCTCTCAGGCCTTTCAGGCGCTGCAGGCGATGGGATCCCCTGCCGCCGACTCATCCACGCCGGTGAAACGCAAAATCACGCTGAAAAGCATCGGCGCAGGCATTCTGGATGCGCTGGTCGGCACGATGTCACCGCTGATCCCGGCCATTATCGGCGGGTCGATGGTTAAGCTGCTGGCGATGATACTGGATATGGCCGGTGTGTTTGAAAAAGGCTCCTCCACGCTGGTGATCCTCAACGTGATTGGCGACGGGGCCTTTTTCTTCCTGCCGGTGATGGTAGCCGCCTCTGCCGCGCTGAAGTTTAAAACCAATATGTCGCTGGCGATCGCCATTGCTGGCGTGCTGGTGCACCCTAACTTTATCGATCTGATGGCGAAAGCGGCGCAGGGTCAGGCCGTGGAATTTGCCTTCATTCCGGTCACGGCGGTGAAATATACCTACACGGTGATTCCGGCGCTGGTGATGACCTGGATCCTGTCACACATTGAGCGCGGCGTGGACCGCATTACCCCGGCCGTCACCAAAAACTTCCTGAAACCGATGCTGATTGTGCTGATTGCCGCACCCATCGCAATCGTGCTGATTGGTCCAATTGGCATCTGGATCGGCAGCGGCATCTCTGCGCTGGTCTACACCGTCCATGGCTATCTCGGCTGGCTCTCGGTCGCGATTATGGGCGCGATCTGGCCCCTGCTGGTGATGACCGGTATGCACCGGGTGTTTACCCCGACCATCATTCAGACCATTGCTGAAACCGGCAAAGAGGGCATGGTGATGCCCTCCGAGATTGGTGCCAACCTGTCGCTGGGAGGATCGTCTCTGGCGGTAGCCTTCCGCACCAAAAACCGGGAACTGCGTCAGACCGCGCTCGCGGCGGCGGCCTCCGCTATCGTTGCCGGCATTTCAGAACCTGCGCTGTATGGTGTGGCCGTCCGGCTGAAACGCCCGCTCGTCGCCTGTCTGATCAGCGGTTTTATCTGCGGCGCGGTAGCAGGCATTGGCGGGCTGGCCAGCCACTCGATGGCGTCGCCTGGCCTGTTCACCAGCGTGCAGTTTTTTGATCCCACCAGCCCGATGAGTATTGTCTGGGTCGGCGCGGTGATGGTGTTGTCTGTGGTGCTGTCGTTTGTGCTGACGCTGCTGTTAGGCTTTGAAGATATCCCTGAAACCGACGCCACCACCACGACACAACCGGCAGCCGTACCCGAACGCGTCAACGCCATTAACAGCCACTAAAGGAAAGGGTCTTACCGACCCGGAAAAGAGGAATGCATGTCTGAATCAAGGTTTCCGCAAGGGTTTTTATGGGGCGGTGCACTGGCCGCCAACCAGAGCGAAGGCGGTTTTCGCGAAGGCGGAAAAGGGTTAACCACCGTCGATATGATCCCGCATGGCCCGCATCGGATGCCGGTCAAACTCGGTCTTGAAAAACGGTTTGCGCTTCGCGACGACGAGTTCTACCCGAGCCATAATGCGATCGATTTTTATCATCGTTACCGGGAGGACATCGCGCTGATGGCGGAGATGGGGTTCAGCGTGTTCCGCACCTCGATTGCCTGGAGCCGTCTCTATCCCAACGGCGATGAGCTGACACCTTGCCCGGAAGGCATTGCTTTTTACCGTTCGGTGTTTGAAGAGTGCCGGAAACATCAGATCGAACCGCTGGTCACCCTCTGCCATTTCGATGTGCCGATGCATCTGGTGACGGAGTATGGCTCGTGGCGTAACCGTAAAATGATCGACTTTTTTGCCCGCTATGCCCGCAGCTGTTTCGAGGCGTTTGATGGTCTGGTGAAGTACTGGCTGACCTTCAACGAGATTAATATCCTGCTCCACAGCCCCTTCTCCGGTGCCGGACTGGTGTTTGAACCAGACGAAAATCCGGAGCAGGTGAAATATCAGGCGGCGCATCATGAACTGGTCGCCAGCGCGCAGGTGACCCGCATTGCGCATGAGGTCAATCCGGCTAACCAGGTTGGCTGCATGCTGGCGGGCGGCAACTTCTACCCCTGGTCGAGTAAACCGGAGGATGTCTGGGCCGCGCTGGAGAAAGATCGTGAAAACCTCTTCTTTATCGATGTGCAGGCACGCGGCGCCTATCCCGCCTACGCGGCCCGGCTGTTTCGGGAGAAAGGCGTAACGCTGAAGATCGAGGAGGGTGACGCGGAAATTCTGAAAAACAGCGTCGATTTTGTTTCGTTCAGCTACTACGCCTCACGCTGCGCCTCGGCGGAGATGAACGAGCAGAACAGCAGCGCCGCCAATGTGGTGAAGTCTTTGACGAATCCCCATGTGCCGCGCAGTGAATGGGGCTGGGGCATCGATCCACTCGGATTACGGATCACCATGAACATGATGTATGACCGCTATCAGAAGCCGCTTTTCCTGGTCGAAAATGGTCTGGGCGCACGCGATGAACCCGATGCCAGTGGCGAAATCCATGACGACTACCGCATCAGCTATCTGCGTGAACACATCCGCGCTATGGGTGACGCGATTGAAGATGGCGTGCCGGTCATGGGCTACACCAGCTGGGGCTGCATCGATCTGGTGGCGGCCTCAACCGGTGAGATGAGTAAGCGCTACGGTTTTGTCTATGTTGACCGTGACGATCTCGGGCGTGGTACGCTGGCCCGCACGCGTAAGAAGTCATTCTGGTGGTATAAGAAGGTCATTGCCAGCAACGGAGCCGATCTTGAGTGACAACGTCACTTATTGAGTGTTGTGTCTGCGGTGATACGCCTGTCAGCGACGCCGCAGGTTTGCAGTCAACCTGCCGTTGTACTCTGCCGGTAATTATCGTATAACCGATGTCTCCGAGGGGTGTCCTGTTATGGGCTGAGATGGCGTAAGCCGAACCCTTTGAACCTGATCTGGGTCATGCCAGCGAAGGGACGGGTCGGCAGATATTTCTGCGTCATCTCCTGCATCACTCCCTGTTCCAGCCCGTATGCCCGGATCTCCATTGTGACAGGAGATCTGATGACACATCCGCTTTTCGAAACCGGCTTTTACGGTCGTCTGCGTCAGCAGGCTGACCCTCACTGGTACGCCTATGTGGCACATGACTTTGTACAGCAGCTCGGTCAGGGTACGCTGCCCCCCGCCGCGTTTCGCCATTATCTCACCCAGGATTATCTGTTTCTGCTGCACTTCGCCCGCGCCTGGGGCCTGCTGATAAGCAAGCTCTCCGCACCGGACGCCCTGCGCAGCGCGACGGCGTCGCTCAACGCCATCGTCAGCGAACTGCCGCTGCATCTGGACTACTGCCAGCAGTGGGGCATCAGCGAAGCGGCAATGGCGAGCGAACCGGAGGCGGTGGAAACGCTCAACTACACCCGCTATGTGCTGGATGTGGGGCACAGCGGCGATGCGCTGGAGTTGCTGACCGCGCTGATGCCCTGTGTCGCCGGGTACGCTGAAACGGGTCTGACCCTGCTACAGGATCCTGCAACCCGCTTCAGCGATAATCCTTATGCGGCGTGGATAGAAAACTACGGCGATGAGTCCTATCTGAACGGCGTTCGCAACGCCCTTTCGCTGTTTGAAACCCTGGCGGGCGAGCGTGCGGCTGAGCAGCGTTTTGCCTCACTGGCGCAGATTTTTACTACCGCCACACGGCTGGAATCCGCGTTCTGGCAGATGGGACTGAATCATGCGGCCAGTCTGCAGGTCCGCCCATGATTGCGTCAGCCTGTTCGGCGCCGCCTGGTATCGCAATCCGTCAGCTGTCACTCAGGTTGGGTCAGCAGCAGCTCTTCAGCCAGCTCACTCTGGAGATCGCGGGTGGCCAGTTTACAGCGTTGCTGGGGGCGAGCGGCGTGGGTAAAAGCAGTCTGATGCGGGTGATTGCCGGTCTGTTACCGCCTTCCTCCGGCCAGGTCAGCGGCAGTGATGGCCTGCCGCTGACCGGACGCATCGCCTGGATGGGACAACAGGACTTGCTCTATCCGTGGCTGACAGTGGAGCAGAACGTTTGTCTGGCCAGCCGCCTGAACGGGGAGAAGCCGGATCGTGAGCGGGCACAGCACCTGCTGGCGCGTGTCGGTCTGAGTCGTTATGCCACCGCACGGCCCGCGACGCTCTCCGGCGGGATGCGTCAGCGCGCCGCACTGGCTCGCACCCTCTATACCCGCCAGCCCGTGGTGCTGATGGACGAACCCTTCTCTGCGCTGGATGCCCTGACCCGCAGTCAGATTCAGACGCTGGCCGCGGAAGTGCTGGCCGGGCACACCGTGTTGCTGATAACGCATGATGCCGCAGAAGCCTGTCGATTGAGTCATCATCTGCTGGTGATCGGCCCGACGGGTATCGAAGCCTCTCCCTCCCTCCAGGGGCAGCCTCCACGGGCGGCAGAGGATGTCAGCGTCATCCGGAGTCAGGCTGCCCTGCTGAATCAGCTGAGCAGGTTAGCCGGATGACGTCAGAACAACGATCTGGCGGACTACGCCGTGGTGTGACGCTTTTTACAGGCCTCATCGGATTGTGGTGGCTCATTTCCCTTTCCGTACCCGCTTTTTTGCTGCCCTCCCCCCCGGCGGTCGCCACCGCGCTCTGGCAGAACGCCCGCTATCTCAGCCAGCACAGCCTCATCACCCTGACGGAGATCCTCAGCGGCATGGCACTGGGCGTGCTGCTGGGCGCCCTGCTGGCGCTGGGGATGTCCTTTTCACCGCGGTTGCAGCGCTGGATGATGCCGCTGGTGATCACCAGCCAGGCGATCCCGGTGTTTGCGCTGGCGCCCCTGCTGGTGCTCTGGTTCGGCTTCGGGATGAGCGCCAAAGTCGCAATGGCGGTGCTGGTCATCTTTTTCCCGGTGACCTCTGCCTTTTTTGATGGCCTGCGCCGCGTCCCGCCCGGCTATCTCGATCTGGCCCGCACGCTGGGCGCCTCACGCGCGGCTCAGCTGCGTCATGTCAGGCTGCTGGCGGCACTGCCCGCGCTGGGATCCGGTTTACGGATGGCGGCCGCGGTGGCCCCGATTGGCGCCATTATCGGAGAGTGGGTCGGCTCAGCGGAAGGACTGGGCTACGTCATGCTGAATGCCAATGCCCGGATGCAGAGTGATCTCTGCTTTGCCGCCCTGTTCATTCTGGTGCTGATGACGCTGCTGCTGTGGCTGTTCATCGATTTCCTGCTCCGTCGCCTGATTAGCTGGGCCCCCGAAACGGATTAATGACCTTAACTGACGAGAAAAAGTATGACGAAAATACCGCTCTTTACCCTGCTGCTGGGTGCCGCCTTCGCCACCCCCCTTCAGGCAATGGAAAAACTGACGCTGGTGCTCGACTGGTATATCAATCCCGATCACGCGCCGATCGTGGTGGCACAGCAGACCGGCGCCTTTGCCGCAGAGGGGCTGGAGGTCAGCATCATTCCCCCTTCCGACCCGGCGCTGCCGCCGCGCCTGGTGGCCGCAAAGCAGGCAGACTTAGCCATCACTTACCAGCCTCAGCTGCATTTCTTCGCCGACCAGGGCCTGCCCCTGATGCGGGTCGGCACCCTGATCAATACGCCGCTGAATACGCTGATCACACTCGACAGATCGATGAAGAGTCCGGGGGCGTTAAAAGGCAAACGCATCGGCTATTCCGTCAGCGGTATTGAGCAGGCGACGCTGGCGACCATGCTGAGCCATGAAGGAGTAAAGGCCGATCAGGTGACGCTGATTAACGTCAACTTTCAGCTCACCAGCGCCCTGCTGACCGGAAAAGTGGATGCGGTGATCGGTGGCTATCGCAACATCGAAGCGCTGGAGATGAAAGATCAGGGGAAAGATCCGATGGTGTTTAACGTTGAGGATTATGGCGTTCCGGCTTATGACGAGCTGATCATCGTTGCCCATCGGGATGAGGCGCATTCAGAAAAGATCAGAAAATTTCTGCGGGCACTGAAGAAGGGAAATGCGACGTTACAGGCCCAGCCTGAAGCGAGCTGGCAACAGTTTGCCCTCGCCCATCCGGAACTGAATACGTCGTTGAATCACCAGTCATGGATGGCGACGCTGCCGCTGTTCGCCTCCGATCCGGCAAAACTGGATCGCGCACGCTATCAGGCTTATGAACAATTTCTCTTCGATAACCAGCTGATTAAACGCATGACCCCGGTTGATCGCTACGCCACTGACAGCGAATAAGAGACCGGCCCGCAGCGTGCGCCGCGGGCCGATTTCCTAGCGGACCTTCTGATAGAGCCAGTGTTCGATGTCACTGGCGGGCAGCGGTTTTGAGAAGAAGTAACCCTGAATTTCGTCACAGCCGTAACTTTTCAGCAGTGCCAGCGTCGACTCGGTCTCTACCCCTTCCGCCAGAACGGTGTAGTTGAGCTCTTTCAGCATCTGAATAATGCACCTGACGATGATTTTAGATGCCTCATCCTCACCCATGCGCGAGATCAGGGAGCGATCGATTTTGATCACATCCAGCGGGATATCTTGCAGGTAGCTGATGTTGCTGTAGCCTACGCCGAAATCATCCAGTGAAATGACAAAGCCGTGCGATTTCAGTGCCTCCAGCCCCTTGATCCCCACATCGCTTTTGGTGATCAGTTCATTCTCAAGACATTCAATACCCATAATCGAGGCCGGGAGCTGCGCGGCCGTCAATTTCGCCAGCAGGTTGTCGGCAAAATCTGCTTTTGAGAAATCACGTTCACTGACGTTAATGGAGACCGGAATCAGATCGTATTCGCGATTCCAGCGCGCCAGTTGCTCTATCGTGTGATCGATGACCCAGTTGGTGAGGTCGGAAATCAGATTCGTTTTACCCGCTAACGGAATAAATTCTGAAGGAAAAAGTTCACCCCGCTCAGGGTGATTCCAGCGGATGAGTGCCTCCAGCCCGACGGTTTTGCCGGTTCTCAGGCAGACTTTGGGCTGCCAGGCGAGATAAAGCTCTTCATTTTTATGCAGCGCCTGCGCCAGATCGTTCATGATCATAAAGTCATCGGTGCGACGTGTATCGTAGCTCTCATCAAACACCATTGCGCTGATGTTCTCATCAACCGCTTCGTGCAGCGCGCTCACTGCCTGACGCACCGTTTCATTGGCATCCATCTGCGACGGCACAAATTCGGTTTCGCCGGTGTGAACATCCAGATCGAGCGTAATGTTCTCGGCCAGGTCGGCCTTGAGGCCTGTGAACAGGTCAACCATATTCTGCGCAGTATAGCGACCAGACCAGGGCTGAATAATGGCAAAGCGGCCCGGTGCAAAGCTGTAGAGCGTTTCGTTTTCAGTCAGATTGAGCCGGTGAGCGACATCTTCTGCCATCTGCTTCAGCAGTTTCTCCATCGGTGCGATCCCGACGGCACGTGAAAGCTCATACGCGCGAATAATGTCGATGCAGTCGATCAGGATCAGACGAAAGCGGCTGTGCGGTGCGGTCAGGGTCAGCTGCTGAATATCGCGCAGCAGGCGTGGACGATTCGGCAGATGCGTGATGACATCGGCAAAGCCCGCATTGTTCCAGGCATCCAGAAACGAGGTGACCAGCGTTGCCAGTGAGCGCAGAACCGTCAGTTTCTCGTCGGTAAAGGGGTGAGGCTCGGTATCCGTGACGCAGAGGGTTCCCAGTACCGAACCTTCAAGATTCTGCAGCGAGACACCGGCGTAGAAACGGATATGCGGATCGCCCTCTACAAACGGGTGGGTGACGAAGCGCTCATCCAGCAGGGTGTCGACCACCACCAGATGGCCTTCGCCATCAATCACATGGCGGCAAAGTGACTCATCCCGGGTCGATTGCTGAAGATCGAAGTTGCGAGAGGCTTTAATATACTGATTATGGTCGTCAATAATCGAAATGAAGCTGCCTGAGATACCCAGGACCTCACTGGCAAGATTCACAAATCTCTCCAGCACCTCATCCCGGGTTTCATCCGGTGACAGCAGTGCCTTAATAGCACTCAGTCGTTTTACGTCACTGCCATTTTGCTCGTTATGCACGAAACCTCTCCTATGCAGGCGCAAAATTCGAAATAATTTCGCTGCTTAATGCTCAATTAGCGCCCAATTATCAGATAAATAGCGGCTCAATCTGACAGTAATTCCACAGCGAAACAGTGTCGCATGATATCTGAACGCTGTCGAAATCATTTATTGTCCTTACCACGTGCAACCTGCGGCGATTCCGGCCGGAACCCGAGTCCGATGAGGCGACCGGCCATAAACTTCAGAAAGGGCAGCCGACCGATCATCCCGGGGATGCGACTGCTACCACCGGTTTTCTTTTTGCTCTTTTTGCGGCTCATTTTGATCTGCAAAAACTGCGTGGCAACGGTAGGAAACTGACGGCGCTTCTGCACTTTTTCCAGGTCGCGCAGCTGCAGCTCACCGGCTTTAAGCGGCGCAGTCAGAATATTCGCCGTCGCCACCGCATCCTGAATCGCCAGATTCACACCCACCCCGCCTATGGGCGACATTGCATGCGCCGCATCGCCAATGCAGAGCACGCCAGGCTTCGCCCACTTATCGAGCCGGTCAATGCGGATAGAGAGCAGCTTAAACGCCGTCCAGTCCTCGATTTCCGCCATTCGCGCGGCTTCAAAAGGTGACAGGGCCGCAATCTCCGCTTTAAACGCATCAAGTCCGGCGGCCTGTTTCGCGTCAAACTCCCCCTTGGGGATAGTCAGCCCGCACTGCCAGTAGTCACCGCGATCGATAACGATAAAGTTTCGTCGCGGTCCCGTGTGCCCCACGCCCATATCAGGGTCGTGCGGCTGCCTGCTGAGACGGAACCAGATGACATCCCGTGCCGCGCCAAAAGCCTGACTGGTCAACCCTGCCGCTGCGCGTACCTGAGAATGTCGGCCATCCGCACCCACCACCACTTTGCAGCGGACATGAATGCGCTGATTTCCGCGCAGTGCCGTGACGCCACTGACCGTGCCATTTTCCTCATTAAGCGACGCAAAGGCGGTTGACCGCAGGAGAGTGTAGCCCGGATATCGGGCGCTGTGATCGGCAATAAAATTCAGGAAATCCCACTGCGGCATAAAAGCGATGAAGCGGCACTGAACCGGCAGGCGGGAAAAGTCGGCCATGGTGACTTTCTGGCCGGCAATCTCCGCCTCCAGCTTTTCGACCCGCTGATGCGGCAGCGTGAGAAATGCTTCCAGCAGGCCGAGCTGGTGCATCGTTTCCAGCGTAGAGGGGTGAATGGTGTCACCGCGAAAATCGTGCAGAAAATCGGCGTGCTTTTCGATGACTACCACGCGCACGCCTGCCCGGACGAGCAGATAGCCCAGCATCAGGCCAGCCGGGCCGCCCCCGACAATACAACAGTCAGCGGTGAGGATTTCAGTAGAATGTGGCTGCATGTCGGCTCCCTGTCACGCCAGTATTGCTATGATTATTGCGTCAACCGTGGCGACAACGCCACAGTCGGTCGATAGTGCGTGGCTCAGACACTGAAAAATCAGGATACGCCAGCCTACCGCGAACGCATGGCGCAAGTGGTTTGTCCACCGCAGGCGAAATAGCCGCTTTCCTCAGCTGAAATTGATCCTGACGTTTGTTTTCACCTTATCTCTCAGTACACTGGAGCGCTGGTCTGGTTGAACAAGAATCCCTCTCAATGAATGAAGAAATACCGCAACCGGTTTATGTTCCCCGCTCCATCGCGGCACGCAGCCGGATGTTCCGCGCCCTGCTCCACCGTGATAAGACGCCGCTGGCGATGCTGTTTTGCGCTGCGCTGGTCGGTTCGCTGGTTGGCCTGGCCGGGGTAGCCTTTGCCCGCGCCGTTGAGGCTATTCAGCAATGGCGCGCCGACACACTGATACCCGCCCACTTTAAGGGCTGGACACTCTATGTGGCCGCCTTTGCCATCTCGGCGTTACTGGCGATGGTCGGCTATTTTCTGGTCAGACGCTTCGCCCCCGAAGCCGGTGGCTCCGGTATTCCGGAAATTGAAGGGGCGCTGGAGGAGCTGAGGCCGGTGCGCTGGTGGCGGGTGATTCCGGTAAAATTTTTTGGTGGCATGGGCACGCTGGGTGCCGGAATGGTACTGGGCCGGGAAGGCCCGACGGTGCAGCTGGGCGGCAATATCGGCCGGATGGTGATTGATATTCTCGGGATGCGCAGCAACGAGGCGCGGCATACGCTGCTGGCAACCGGTGCGGCGGCCGGTCTGGCAGCGGCGTTTAACGCGCCGCTGGCGGGCATTCTGTTCATTATTGAAGAGATGCGTCCGCAGTTCCGCTATAACCTGATATCCATTAAGGCCGTGTTTACCGGCGTGATTATGGCCAGCATCGTCTTTCGCTGCTTTAACGGCGAACAGGCGGTCATCTCCGTAGGCAAACTGGCGGATGCGCCGGTGCAGACGCTGTGGCTCTACCTGGTGCTGGGCATGATTATCGGGATGGTTGGTGTACTGTTTAATCGCCTGATTTTTCTGACGCAGGATATGTTTGCCCGCTTCTACGCCGGTAAAACCGCACGGGTTGTACTGGCGGGGGGCTTGTTAGGGGGCGGCTGTGGCATTCTGGCGCTGCTGTTCGCCCCCGGAGCAGGTGGCGGTTCAGAACTGATCCCCCAGGCTGTGCATGGCGTCTTCCCCTTCGCGCTGCTGCTGCTGATCTTTCTGGTCAGGCTGATTACCACCCTGCTCTGTTTCAGTTCAGGTGCGCCGGGCGGTATTTTTGCGCCGATGCTGGCGCTGGGAACTCTGCTGGGTACCGCGTTTGGTGTGGTGATGACCGATCTCTTTCCGTTCTATCAGCTGGAGCCCGGTACGTTCGCTATCGCAGGGATGGGTGCACTGTTTGCGGCCTCGGTCAGAGCCCCTCTCACCGGCATCGTGCTGGTGCTGGAGATGACCGACAACTATCAGTTGATCTTACCGATGATTATCACCTGTCTGGGCGCGACGCTGCTGGCGCAGTTCCTGGGGGGCAAACCGCTCTATTCATCTATTCTGGCCCGCACGCTGGCCCGGCAGTCGGCCGTGACGCCTCCTTAGGCGGACATTCACGCCGCGGGATAAAGGTTCTTATCCCAACCGGCTACCCGCCTCTCAGGGCGGGTAGCCCGGTCACTTACTTGTCATCAAAAAAGTCAGCAGGCATCTGGCCGGGTGCCAGATTGATCACTTCATCATTATCCGGCCCCTCATTTTTCATGTAGGTGACCTTAGCGAACTCAGGAATAATCACGTAGGGGTAAGCGGGACCTTCGTCGCGGAAGCGATGCATATCCTCAATGAAGTCATTCTGATAGCAGATAGTTTTTTCAGGATGCTGACCTTCTCCGGCAATCCACTGCGGGAAGAAGATGGTTCCGTGCAGGAGAGTGCGATTAAGATCGAACAGCAGGCTGACGCAGGTTCCGGTCGGCTCATGCCAGTCTACTTTGTAGATGCCCGGGGCAAACTGAACCGCGTGCATCTTCTGGTTGGTCACCCAGCGGCCGCCCACCAGCCCCTGATGAATGCGGTAGTCACAGGTAGTTTCATTGCGCGCGTACCACTCATATTTCCAGCCATTGTCATAGGTATAGACAAAGTGCGTACCCACGAACTGAGACAGATCGCTGGCAATATCCTCTGGAGATTCTGCAGACATGTTACCCTCTCTGAACAGGCGCCCGGACCGGGCGCAGATAAATGTATAAACCAGCCGGCAAATACTCACTATGGACCAGACTGGCTGAATTGCCATCCATAGCTGGAAATTGTCATCGGACTGTCACAGAGCCGGAACGGTCACATTGACAGAGAAAGGTCACAGAGGAAGAGTCGATTAAATGCCTGAAAGAAAAATAAAAGCCCTGACTAAGACAGCCAGGGCTTTTAGGTTACTACTGATTTAACATTTACCATTAACTAACTTAATTAACAGGAACAACTTTGGTACAGCTATTTATGAACAGATTCTGCGGATAATAATGAACACGGTTACAGAATGTCACTATTATTAACGGTCTCAACCACCTGAGAGGCTTTCGTGAGACAAAGACAGGTCAGGCCCGTATAAATCTGCACACCCCCATCGCGATATATACTCTTTGATGCGTTGCCTTACATTCATTACGACGTGTAATCCGCAACCGTAACCGTCGTAAAGTCACGTTCAGAACTACGAGGCCTTACATCATCGCGATGCAATACTGCTTATCTCTCAGTGCGTTACTACGACTCGATTTAACAGGATTGTGATTAACTCAAATGAGCTGATGACAACAATGTTTAACAGAACCGCCGACAGCTTAAGCGAATAAGTCCATCGACACCGATAACACCGTTAATTCCCGGTGTGTCAGGGCACTTTCATGCCGCTGATAATTCTTAATCTACCTCTGATATAAATAATGTCAACACTGGAATTTAACCCATGTTTATATCTTCAGTGTTCCGGAAATTATGCTGGGAGTAATAATCGATATATTGATCCTGAATAATTCGGCAGGTAACTATTTTGACAGAGAGGATTAAAAGGCGATTACAAGGGCGCCGACAGACGCCCCTGTGAAAGACCCGACGCTATTTTTTCAGACTCGCCAGCAGAACCTTCGCGGTCTCAGAAGAGGAGCCCGGATTCTGCCCGGTAATGAGCAGACCATCCTGGACAGTATAGGACTGCCAGTCCTCTCCCCGTGAATAGAGACCGCCATTCTGTTTCAGCGCGTCTTCAACGAGGAATGGGACGATGTCGGTCAGGCCAACGCCCTCCTCTTCACTGTTAGTGAATCCCGTGACTTTCTTTCCCTTAACCAGAGGCGTGCCATCCGGATTTTTCACATCGCGCAATACGCCTGGTGCGTGACATACCAGTGCTACCGGTTTGCCAGCCTGCAGGGTCTGCTCAATCAGTGCAATAGAGTGTTTGTCATTTGCCAGATCCCATAGCGGGCCATGGCCGCCCGGATAGAACACAGCGTCAAAGGCATTCGGGCTCACGCTGTCCAGTTTGTGGGTAGAAGCCAGCACCGCCTGCGCAGCCGAATCGCTATGGAAGCGACGGGTATCCGCGGTCTGAGAGTCGGCTTCATCACTTTTAGGATCGAGCGGAGGTTGTCCTCCCTGTGGTGATGCCAGGGTTACGTCTGCGCCCGCGTCAAGAAAGGCATAGTAAGGTGCGGCAAACTCTTCCAGCCAGAAACCGGTTTTCTTGCCGGTATTACCCAGCTCATCATGTGAGGTCAAAACCATCAGAATCTTCATGTCCGCTCCCTGTAAGCGTTGCAGGTTAAGAGTTCAGGCGCGTCATACCCGATGTTAATCGCGCCTTCTTCTGTTTTGTCCGTCAGTCGTGACGGACTCTGAGGAATCACTGAAATTTACCGCTTAATATTCGGTGATCCGCAACCCATTATAGTTCATCACTATTCTTTTCGTTTTTATGCCGGATAGGCGTGTCAGACTTTCTGGAAAGGTTCTCTCACCAGCCTGAGATGAGCACAACCCGGCACAACTAGTTAGTATGATCACGATTACCGCACTAATAGTTAATATTGATATGGTAACTATGGTTATTATTATTGCCATCGGAGGCACACATCCTCCTCATTGATAAACAGGAATATGACCATGAAAAACGTAAAAGCACTTTCAATTGCCGCTCTCGCCACCCTTTCACTGATCTCATTTGGCAGCTTCGCGCAGAGCGTATCTGTGACCTCCTCAACACTGGATGGCGCAGAGTCAAAAATCGCTGCTCAGGCACAGGAACAGGGCGCGCAATACAAAATCACCGAAGCGAACACCAACAACCGTGTTCATATGACCGCAGAACTGTATAAATAACGGATGGTCGCAAACGGAATTGCCAGAAGAGGCTGCCCAACGGGCAGCCTTTTTTGTGTCGGTCAGGCGAGGCGTGCGGCTGGTGCGCTGCCGGTGCGCCACCATAAAATCAGCGCTGCCAGCGCGATCACGCCCAGAACAGCAAAGGCGGTGCTGTAGGAGTAACGCGCGGCGATCATGCCCGTCATGGCCGGACTCAACGCAGCGCCCGCTCCCTGCATCAGCATAATCACGCTTTGCCCGGCGTTAACATGGCCGGAGCCACGCAGCAGAGAGACGATATAACCCGGCACCGCCACCCCCAGGATCCCCGCTGCCACCCCATCCAGTACCTGAACCGGTATAACAAAGAGGGGAGCGGCAAAGCCCGCCGCAATCACCGCGCGCAGCGGTAAGATCATCAGGGCGATCATAATAAAGAGTCGGTAGCCGTACGTTTCGACCCGTTTAGAGACCCATAGCGCCACCGGAATCATCACCAGCTGCGAGATCACCACCGTTGCCGCAGCAAAGAGGCCAGGGCTGACCGCCGCCTGCCCGCCTGCCGAGGCGACGCGCATGCTCAGCATCGGCAGCAGCGCGGCATTGGCAAGATGAAACAGCAGCAGCGTCACACCGGCCACCAGCAGGGCCGGTTTGCGTATCAACATCGATAAGCGCGGCGCGGGTTCACGCTCTTCATTCTGCTCGTAACCGCGGGCAACGTCGTTATCGATTTCATCACCGCGGATCGCTATCGTGGCAACGGCAGCGAAGAGCGCCATCACCGTCATCAGAATAAAGACCGCGCCCATTCCCCAGTACCAGGCTGAAAATCCCGCCAGCAGTGCGGCGATGGTATTCCCGCCGTGATTAAAGGCCTCATTACGACCCATCTGGTGGTTAAAGCCGCGCTGGCCGGTCAGTCCCAGGGTGATGCCCGCCACGGTCGGGCCGATAAAGGCCGCCGCTATTCCCGCCACGATTTGTGAGACCATGGCGGTCCAGGTCTGATTGCTGTACCAGAGCAACAGCGTGGCGACCGTGATCACCAGACAACCCAGCAGCACAATCATTTTCTTGTGTCGGGTGGCGTCGGCCGCGATCCCGGCAGGCAGCGTGGCCAGTAACCCGGCGATGCCGCCGCAGGTCATGACCAGACCGATTTCGTCGGGACGCCAGTGTCGCTCCGTCAGAAAGATGCCCAGAAATGGCCCCAGCCCATCGCGAACATCGGCCAGAAAAAAGCTCATTAAACAGAGCGCGTAGAGAGAACGCTGTGACATGTTATTTCCCTGGAAGGTAAGTGTTAAAGGCAATTGCGCTTCGGTTAAAAAGGAAATTATGTGTTACAACGAGGAAAGTCACATTTCGTTATAGTAACAAAATGAAAAAGGCCACCCGTATCTGGATACGGGTGGCCCTGACGTGTTTCGCGTTAAATGCGCGGCTTATTTATCGGTGCCGAAACCCTGCTTCAGCAGTGCAGGCAGCACAGCCGGGAAGTAGATGTTTTTGTAATAACCACCGACGCTTGCACTCCAGCTTTCGCCATCGTCGCGGCCGATGTTTTTCCAGTGCTGTACCATCTCATCGTTATAAGCGGCAATCTGCTGCTCCAGCCCCTGGGTTTTATAGGTCTCATCATGGCGGAAGGTCGCCAGCGGCAGACGGGGTTTCTGATGAGCGGGTTCATCAACATGACCAATGACCACACCTGCCACAGGGAACGTCAGCGGCGGCAGATCCAGCAATGAAATCATCGCTTGTGGATCGCGGCGGATCCCGCCAATTGGCACAATGCCTAATCCTTCTGCGCGCGCGGCAGCCATCACAGAGCCCAGCGCAATACCGATATCGGTTGAGCCAGAGACGATGCTTTCGATGCTCTGATGCGCGATTTGCTGCTGATCGACCGCAGACATCGCTACGGCAGATTTATGCATATCAAGTACAAAGGTGATGAACACCGGTGCTTTAGCAATCCACGGCTGACCACCCGCAATCGCGGCGATCTCCGCGCGACGGCCTGCGTCACGGGTGATGACGACAGAAACCTGCTGCGAGTTGACCGATGTTGGCGCACGGTAAGCGGTACTGATAATCCGATCCAGTACAGCCTCATCAACGGGTTGCTCAGTGAAACTGCGTTCACTTTTGTGACTTGTGAAAATATCAATCAGATCGCTCATAGTTCCTCCCATTTAAAAAGCAACTATAACAGTAACGTATTCGCACGCTTGGTAATTCGAGGGTTTTTGAGCACCCTTTTGTAACCGTTTCTAAACACGTCTGCGTCTGTGTATACGTTTAAAACGCCGGGGTTAAAGTCACCGAATCACTCACCGCCGGTGCGCTATAAAGTCAGTCCCGTTACCGGACATCTTTAAAGCGCTGTGTGCAACTGACAATGCAATGCTATCTGCTGAAACGCGCCGCCCGGATTGAGCCATTACCCTTCAGGCGATTAATGCCTGCTTCACCGTTTGACCGCGGCTAAAAAGCAGACAGGTAGCAGAGGCCTTTATCATACCTGCGGCGTTAATCGCTCTTTCCTGAAATCCCTTTTTCATATTCCGACAATTCATCAAAAAGAACCGAAGGTAACCTATTTAAGCGCTATGTGAATAAACCGATCAC
This sequence comes from Pantoea sp. PA1, assembly GCF_056856975.1. NCBI lineage: Bacteria > Pseudomonadati > Pseudomonadota > Gammaproteobacteria > Enterobacterales > Erwiniaceae > Pantoea > Pantoea sp. PA1. The sequence continues at coordinate 98,955 of NZ_JBXGEE010000003.1, read as the reverse complement.
ACAATTACGGGACATCTTTCAGGTTATATTGATCAAGCGCATTACTGAAGCGTTAACCATATTTACATAAAAAGAACGGCCAGATAATGTGAGACATAAATCAGGGATGAATGGTTCGAGGGAATGAGCAATGCCATACAGCTATCAGGTGATAAGATATTTACAACAAAATAACATTTTAGCTAATCAACTCGATCACGCTGTTTCAGGCGTTAAGGAAGCCGTATTAAATCAGATTGAGATGACAGGCGCTGGTGCCAGACGCTTGCTCTATTACACCTCCTGCTTTACCGATGAATATAAAGATATTTGCCTGCAGCAAAAGACCGAAGATATTCGCTTTGCGAAAGGTATTTACCACCTATTGCGACATGAAGATATTATTTATGAAATGCTTAATATCTATTTTAATGAGATATTGCGCTATAAAACATCTGAGCAACTACAACATATTAAGCATTTGCTTATGGCAACAAATATTCATATCGCAGCAAGTTCATTGACTAATTTAGGGTTTGCATCAGCGACGGCAACTGCAGTTTCATTAGGTTTAAATATTCATCAAAACATAGCAGCTCTTGCAGGACGTATGGGAGGGGGCATTGTAATGGCAACGGGTTTTTATGGCATAGTGCAAAAAGACGCTGATAGTGCTCAAAGCTTACATATTAAATCCCCCGCTTATTTTCAGGCTTTATACACTCATGAGCTTGAAATGATGTATTTTTTAATAGACCCCATATTTAAACGTGCTGAGGTATTTCAGCACGTAGCGTCAGATGAAAATATAGCAAACATCATCACCAGGATGATAAGATGATGCTGCTTAATATTATTAAACGACTTCTGAAGCGGATTTTCACTTCACTGATAGGGTTATATGCCCCGCAGGCTATAATAATTGCCTATGCCTTATTCCAGATAATACTATTTCCTTCAGCCCCACTCTGGTTTGTGCCAATATTTGCACTGATAGTGATATATATATTTAGTCGCTATGTGAAGTGGTGAAGTGCCATTAGTTTTTTAACCTCATAAGGAATTGAAAAAATTATGTCTATACCCGCCCATTTATGGCTTGAAGATGAAAACGGTTCTCCCGTCACAGGCAGCTGTCAGATGCCACTGCGGTTGGGCTCCATCGAATTAAAATCGTTCTCTCACGGTGTAACCATACCTGTCGATCCCAGCTGGGGAAAGCTCACGGGAACGCGGGTCCATAGCCCTGTAACGATAGTCAAAGAATTTGATCAAACAACCCCGCTACTCTACAGAGCAGTCTGTGAAGGCCGGACAATGAAGAAAGGCACTATCCGAATGTATCGCATTCTGGAATCCGGAATCGAAGCCGAATATTTCAATATCATTCTGGAAAATGTCAAATTTACGACAGTTGCACCCTACCTTGCCCCTGGCGGGGTGAGCAGTACGCATCTCGAAACGCTGGAATTACGCTATGAGGCAATCACATGGAAATATACGGATGGCAATATCGTATATCGTGATGAGTGGAATAACTACGCGAGATCATAAGTGCTCCTGACTGACTTCACCAATCAACTTCTGAAATTAATAGATAACACAGTTACGTCACCCCCGGATTTTTGTCACGTCGGAGTATTTCCAATCCGGTTATCTGCTGCTGTTGCATTACTGCCGTCCTGTGAACAGGTGTAACGAAATGGAGAGTCCGTTACCGTTACACCTGTCGCAGGGAGAAGGCAGCAACCGCGAGCATGCATCACGCCAGCTTCACCAACATTCGTTTCGTCAGGTATGCGTTGAGCGCAGAAGCCATAACTATGCTGCCGTGTCGATGTCAGCCGCCCCAGCGACTTTTCAGATAACTCACCGCCTGCTGAGTCTGCGGCTGATTGAGATAGTTCTCTCTGAAAAGAATGGTGCCGTCGATATGGGGCCAGGACTCATTGAGGTCGAGCTGCTTTCTCAGTTCCGGCACTCCGCCCTGCAGCGTCCAGTCAGGCTCAATCCGCGAAGGCTCGCCCACCTTGTAGAGCGCCAGACCGATGTAAAGCCGGGTTCTGGTCGGCTTCACCACCTCTGCCCACCACTTTGCCAGCACGTCATAACGGGCAGCCTGACGGGAGAACGGCCAGTAGAGCTGAGGCGCGATATAATCCAGCAGACCCTGCTGAACCCAGCGACGGGTATCCGCATAGGCTTCATCGTAGGCCGCTGCGCCTCGGGTATCTGAACCCGCCGGATCGTGCGACAGGTTGCGCCAGACACCCGCCGGGCTGACACCAAATTCCACCTCCGGCTTCAGCTGTTTAATGGTACGGGAGACCTGCTCAATAAGCTGTTGCGTATTGTGACGCCGCCAGTCCGCTTTGCTGGCGAAGCCCTGCCCGTAACGGCTGAAGGTCTGACTGTCGTTGAGAAGGGAGCCTGCCGATTCCGCATAGAAATAGTCATCGAACTGCACACCGTCGATCGGATAGTGCGCCACCACCTCGGCCACAATACTGGTGATCCAGTCGCGTGCGTCCGGGATGCCGGGATCGAGCACGTAGCGGTCGCCCGCGGTACGAATCCAGTCACGGTGCAGCACAAACACGCTGGCCGGATGAAGAGAGAGCGTGCGGTTCAGCTCACTGGCGGTAGAGGGTTTGATGTTGACCGAAACCCGATAGGGGTTGAACCACGCGTGGACTTTCATACCGCGTTTATGCGCCTCATCCAGCATAAACTGCAGCGGATCGTAACCGGGATCTTCGCCGATTCTGCCGGTCAGCATATCGGACCAGGGCAGAATTTTAGAGGACCAGAGCGCCGTGGCATCGGGCTTCACCTGGAAAAAAACCGTGTTAACTCCCAGGCTTTTCAGTTTATCCAGCTTGTCGATAAGCGACTGCTGCTGCATCCGGATGCGCTCTGCCGGGCTGGCGCCATTGACCGATGCGACGGGAGGCCAGTCAAGACGGGACACGGTAGCTAACCAGACGCCGCGCATCGGTTGCCGGACCTGAGGCTGCACCGGCTGGCTGGCTGGCGGTAACGGCTGTTTCGTGACCGGTGGAAAAGGCGTCACCAGCGACCGCGGCGGCTCAGAGGCGCAGCTGACGAGCAACAGTGCCGCAGCCAGTGCGGCCCCGCGCCTTAACGCCACGCTGGCTGCGGCAGGAATAAGATTCAGTGCGATAATAAACTCCAGTTTTATCTGGTCGGGACGCAAAGAGGAGTATTCTCGGTGACTCTGATTAAATGTCAATGCGTTAGCGCTGGGGACTGAACACAATACCGGCCGCCGCCAGACAGGCTTTGAGGGTGCCAAAGGCATCCTGACACTGCCGTTCATTAACGCAGGCATACCCCAGCAGCAGGCCTCGCGTCTCCTGAGGATGCATATAATATTGTGAAAGTGGCCGCACCTTGACGCCGCGCTTCAGCGCCTCGGCGGCAATGGCGACATCATCACTGCCTGCCGGCAGCGGCATTACCAGATGGAGACCGGCTTCATGGTTAAAAGCCGGTAAGAAGGCGGGCCCCAGATAGCGCTCGATCAGCCGACAGAGAAACTGCCGCCGCTGTCGATAGAGCAGCCGCATCCGCCGGATATGCTCCATGTAATGACCCAGCCGGATAAACTCCGCCAGCGCCCGCTGGATCAGCAGATGTCCGCCGCGATAGAGTTCCGCTGCCGCGATGCGCATCGGCTGAGCCAGCGGTTTTGGCACCACCAGATAGCCAATGCGCAGGGCGGGATAGAGCGTTTTACTGAACGTGCCCATGTAAATCACCGGCGCATCGGCTTCCAGCCCCTGCAGCGAGGGATGCGGCTGTCCGGAGAAACGAAATTCGCTGTCGTAGTCATCTTCGACAATCCAGCTCTGATGACGGCGCGCCAGTGTGAGCAACGCCTGACGACGTGCCAGGCTCAGATGCACCCCCAGCGGGTACTGATGGGAAGGTGTGACAAACACCATTTTGGGTGGCGGCCCGCTGTCGGGCACCAGGCCCTGCTCATCCACCGGCATGGCCCGGATTTTCAGGCCATTCATCCGCAGCAGATTGCGTGTTCCCCAGTAGCCCGGCTCTTCCATCCAGACCCGATCGCCTGGATCGCACAATACCCGCGTGACCAGATCGACCGCCTGATGAACGCCCTCGGTGATCAGAATCTGATCCGCATCGGCCTGCACGGAACGCGCCACCCGCAGATAATCGACCAGCGCATGACGCAGATCGGGGCAGCCACCGCCGCTGCTGTAAACCAGCCGATGGACGTCAGGCTCCCGGTTCAGACGCGCCTGAATCTGACTGAACAGCTTATGAGGAAATTCGGTCACGTCGGGCGCGCCAGGCACGAATGCTCCCCACTGGTAAGGGGATGCCGTGGCGTGCCCCAGTAGTGTGGCACCGCGCTTCGACAGGGTGGCCGGTCGCTGCGCCTTCACGGCGGCCAGGTCGGCAATCGCATCACTCTGCAGCGAACTCTCCGGCAGCGTCTCGGCAATCCACGTGCCGCTGCCGGTGCGCGCGGTCACATAGCCCTGCGCCATCAGACTTTCATAGACATGCATGACCGTGTTTCGCGACACGCCGAGTTCACGCGCCAGATCGCGGGTGGGCGGCAAACGACTGCCGCGCGGAAAGACCGCTTCCGTGATCGCGGCCTGCATACAGTTGAGCAGTCGCTGATGCAGGGAACCGGTTTTCATAAACTGTAACCGTGCTAATAGATGATCGGCGTACAAGAGTCGCAATTGGCTCCATCCTTCCTCTGATAATTGGCTCTGGCAACTCACCACGCCTCAGGCATAAATAAACGTGTTTGTCGGGAATTGTAAACACGCATATCAATGAGGTGGATCAAATGAGCGAAAAAAATAACCTGATGCAGGAACGTAAAGCACAGGCTCTGCCTAAGGGCATCGGTACGCTGTGCGACTGGTACGTTGCCCGGGCAGAAAACGCCACCTTATGGGATCAGGCTGGTAACAGCTGGATCGACTTCGCAGGCGGCATCGCCGTGCTGAACACCGGTCATCGCCATCCACGCATCGAGCAGGCGGTGGCCGAACAGTTAACAAAGTTTACCCATACGGCGTTCCAGATCACCCCTTACGAAAGCTATATCGCACTAGCTGAACGCATCAATCAGCGGGTGCCGGTTGCCGGTGCAGCGAAAACCGCCTTCTTTACCACCGGTGCCGAAGCGGTAGAAAACGCGGTTAAAGTGGCGCGTGCCTATACCCGTCGTCACGGCATCATCACCTTTGGCAACGCGTTTCATGGCCGCACCTTTATGACCATGGCCATGACCGGCAAAGTCGCCCCCTACAAGCGCGATTTCGGCCCGATGCCCCCTTCCGTTTTCCACGCCCGCTACCCCAGCGCGGTGCAGGGGATCAGCGTTGAAGCGGCACTGACCAGCCTGGATGAGATTTTCACACAGGACATTGCGCCCCATGATGTTGCGGCAATCGTACTGGAACCGGTGCAGGGTGAAGGTGGATTCCATGCGGCACCGGCAGAGTTTATGGTGCAGCTGCGTGAACTGGCTGACCGTCACGGCATCCTGCTGATTGCGGATGAAGTACAGAGCGGATTTGCCCGCACCGGCAGGCTGTTTGCCATGGAAAACTATCCGGTGAAAGCCGACATCATCACCATGGCGAAAAGCCTGGCGGGCGGGATGCCCCTCTCCGCCGTGGCCGGTCGCGCTGAGGTGATGGACGCGCCTGCCCCTGGCGGCCTGGGCGGTACCTATGCCGGAAATCCGTTAGCTATCGCGGCGGCTCACGCGGTGCTGGATGTGATCGAGGAGGAGCAGCTCTGTCAGCGCGCCGTGGATCTCGGTGGCCGGCTTGTCGCTGAACTGGAGGCGCAGCAGCGCAAACACCCTGATATCGCCGAAGTGCGGGCGCTGGGTTCGATGGTGGCGATGGAGTTCTATCAGGCCAGCACCGCGCAGGCCGTTCAGAAGATGGCGATGGAACAGGGCCTGCTGCTGCTGACCTGCGGCGCGAAAGGCAACGTTATCCGCTTCCTCTACCCGCTGACCATTCCGGATGCACAGTTCAGCCAGGCGCTGACCCTTCTCTCCACGGTGATCGATCGCTGTGTTGCCCCTGCCGGACACCCTGTCGTCCCGGCATGATTTCACTGGCTCGTTAATCGCAAGCCCCTTTCCTGTTCGTCCGGTCAGCATGGCCGGGCGTCCCCCGGAGACGTTGACATGACGATGACTCAGAGTGCGAATGAAGATTCGCTGGCTCAGAACCTGAAACCGCGCCACGTGCGCATGCTCTCGATTGCCGGCGTAATTGGCGCCGGGCTGTTTGTTGGCTCCGGCCATGCTATTTCTGAAGCGGGCCCCGCCGTGCTGATCTCCTATGCGGCCGCCGGGTTGCTGGTCGTGCTGATCATGCGGATGCTGGCGGAGATGGCGGTGGCCTCACCCGATTCCGGGTCATTCTCCACCTATGCGGAGAAAGCGCTGGGACGCTGGGCCGGGTTTACCATCGGCTGGCTCTACTGGTGGTTCTGGGTGCTGGTGATCCCGCTGGAAGCCAATGCGGCAGGCACGATCCTGCACGCCTGGTTCCCCGATGTGGCCATCTGGCAGTTCACCTTCGCCATCACACTCTTACTGACCATTACCAACCTGCTGAGCGTGAAAAACTACGGTGAGTTTGAATTCTGGTTTGCCCTGATCAAGGTCGTGGCGATCATCCTGTTCCTGGCCGTCGCAGGTGCCGCCGTGTTTGGCCTGCTGCCTGACAGTCACACCAGCGGCCTGTCGCATCTTTATGACACCAACGGCTTCATGCCAAATGGCCTCGGCGCGGTGGTGGCGGCTATCCTGACCACGATGTTCTCTTTTATGGGCACCGAGATTGTCACTATTGCCGCCGCAGAGTCGAAAAATCCCGGCCGGCAGATTACGAAAGCGACTAACTCGGTGATCTGGCGTATCGCGCTGTTCTACCTGCTGTCGATTTTCTTCGTGGTGGCGCTGGTTCCGTGGAATACGCCAGGCCTGGTTGAACAGGGTTCCTGGCAGACCGCTCTGCAGGCGATGAGCATTCCTCATGCCCGGCTGATCGTCGATCTGGTGGTGCTGATGGCGGTGTGCAGCTGTCTGAATTCGGCGCTCTACACCTCCTCGCGTATGCTTTACTCGCTGTCACGCCGCAAGGATGCGCCCGCTGCGGCCTCACGCACCAATCGCAGCGGCACACCCTGGGTTGCGGTGCTGCTCTCGACTGCGGCGGCGTTTCTGGCGGTGATCGCCAACTACCTGGCACCCAGCGCGGTCTTCGAATTTTTACTCGCCACCTCGGGTGCCATTGCGCTGCTGGTCTACCTGGTGATTGCCGCATCCCATCTGGTGCTGCGCAAAAAACGCGAGCAGGCGGGTGAAGTCCTGACTTACCGCATGTGGCTGTTTCCCGGTCTGACCTGGGTCACGATTCTGTTTATCGTCACGGTGCTGGTGATCATGCTGTTTGATCCTAAACACCAGACAGAATTAGTGGCGACGGGCGGTTTAACGCTGGTTATTATTGCGACCAGCCTGCTGCTGCGCCGTAAAAAGGCAGAACAGAAAAGCACGCGCTATTTTGTGCAGCGCTCCTCTGACCCGTCATAATTAACTGAAGCGCATTAACAGTGAAAAAGCCCACCTTTTATAAGGTGGGCTTTTTTTTGCATCTGGTTCCCTGGTGCTGACAAAAAGGGTCTGGCGATATAAGGTTTTCTCTGATACCCACTTTTTCGCTGTGGGTTTGGTAACATTACTTTTATTCCTGTTTCGCCCCGGGCGCAATCAATTTTCGTCAGAATGGCAGAAAAAATTAAAGATAAGTGAGGGACAGAATCCCTCTGGTTTTTTCGGCGTTTAACCAGTGCATTTTCACTTCTGCAGGTAACCTGTCAAGGGCGTGGAGATTTCTGAGATCAGCCGTCGTCAGCGTAGTCTTTCCCCTGCCAGAATCATAACAACTGAACACGACCTGATTCTTTCCGGTGTTCATATCACATGAATCATTCGTCACCATGCCGCGAAAGGTAATCGTGCCTGAATCCGAACCAGCACTTGCTGCCCCGGCGATTGTCATTAAGAGCGTGGTAAAGCCAGCGAGTAAAAATGATTTCATCCTGCATCCTCCTGAATGTGTGTCAGGAGTTATCGGCGCAGATCGCAAAAGATTAAGCACTGAAAAGAGAATTAAATGTAAATCTTCACCAGCCGGACTTTTCATCGCCCTGGATTTTTTAACATCGATAGTAAAAAAAGAATTTTTTGCGTTAACGGTATAAATAACATCAACACAGAAGAACAGGATTTAAACGCAAAGACGTCCAGGAGGAGAGCTTAAATAAGCTGAGGCACTTTCTGCAGTGACAGAAATGGGCATGCTGATTTTTATTCTGACTGCCTGTTCAAAATAAATATCACTCAGGCGTTCCGGAATGAGAGATATCCGCGCTGCCCGGCAGAATTCACCCAAAATGTTTTCAACTCATTCCAGATACTGGCTGAACCGCAGCAGATAACCATCCGGATCCTGCAGAAGAAACTCGCGCTGACAGGCGGTTGTCCCGCCGGTGTCATATACCGTATCCCGCAGCGGGCGATAGAGCGGAATACCCTGCTTTTGCACCCGAGCCAGTACGACCTGGATATCATCCACTTCAATCTGAAAATTGATGCCCCGTCCCAGCGGCCTGTGAAGCTCTGCCGTGTTCCAGCCCTGAGGATGAAACTGCTCAATCATCAGTTGCACCTCGCCATAGCACAGGTAGGCGAAGTCCGGCTGCTGCCGCTGTATTCTCACGCTGAATCCCAGTAACGTCGTGTAAAAATGCAGTGAGGCGGCAAAATCGGTTACGGTGAGTTCTGGCACCATACGATTCCAGTAAAGGGGTTGATTGTCACTCATTTCTTCTTCCCTGTTATCGGTTGTGAGGCTGGCTCAGGCAGGACTCAAAAGGTTGCGCTGCAGTTCATCGAGTATCAGCCGCAGTGCTGCAGGCTGATGTTCCCGCGACAGGTAAAGTCCCCAGATGCCAATGCGTCCCGGCTCATAATCGGGCAGTAAGGTGACCAGTTTTCCGCTTTCCAGAGCGTGACGCGCCTCCTGCTCGGGCACCATCGCAATTCCACAATCTGCACTGGCCGCATCGCACAGCAGAGAGGAGATCCCGGCGCTGAAATTTCCTTTTACCGCCACCGCCATTTTCTCTCCCTGCGGGGAGGTAAAGTGCCAGCTCTGTCCGGCGAAATGGCTGTAACAGAGGCAGTTATGGTGCGCCAGATCGTCAGGCGTTTGCGGCATCCCGTGCTGCTGCAGATAGGCCGGTGAGGCGCAGAGGACAGAGCAGCAGTCACCCAGGCGGCGGGCGATAGTGCCCGGCTCCGGCGTATCAGTAATGCGGATGGCGAGATCGATCCGTTCACCAATCAGGCTGACAGGCTGATTATTGATCTCCAGCTCGATGCGCAGGGCCGGATAGCGCGCCAGAAAGTCGGGGATCACCGGACCGACAAGGTGGACAGCCGTGAAGTGCGCGCAGGCGATGCGCAATGTCCCGGCGGGTATTCCCTGCGGGGTCTCCTGGCGGATCTCCTCCGAAAGGCGTGCCAGCTGGCGGGTCTTTTCCAGAATCGCCTCGCCTGCAGGAGTGATCGTCAGACGACGTGACGAGCGATGCAGCAGACGCGTTCCGGCCCAGCTCTCCATCTCTTCCAGATAACGGCTCACCATGGGACGGGAGATCCCCAGTGCGCGTGATGCCGCACTCAGGCTTCCCAGCTCACAGATCCGGTTAAAAACGGCCGCCGCAGTCACTCTGTCCATCTGTTTTGCCTGTTCGGATTATGAAACTCAGCATGTCTGATTTCGGGAATTCTAACAGATGTCAGAATGCGTAAAATAGCGCCACTGACACAAAACATGATCATTTGCGCCGCCCTGTGCGGTGATTACCCTCTGAGGATAAACATGAAAATTGCCGCTCACGCTTTAATTATGATGCTGGCTTCAGCCTCTGCCAGCGCCACGACCCTGAAACTTGAAACCTATAATCCGCAGGAAAAGGGCCTGTTTGCCGTTTCATCTACGCTGGTCTCCGGCCCCACCGAAGCCATTCTGTTTGACGCGCAGTTCAGCACGCAGGATGGTGAGAAGCTGGTGGCGATGATTAAACAGAGCGGCAAAAAACTGAAAGAAATCGTGATAACCTCCGGCGATCCCGACTTCTATTTTGGCCTTGAACCGATTGTTAAAGCCTGGCCGGATGTGAAGGTGGTGGCCTCACCCGCTGTGGTGAAACATATTCAGGAGACGCATGAGGCGAAGCTGAAGTACTGGGGTCCGCAGATGAAACAGGGCGCGCCTGACGCGCTGACCGTGCCAGAGGTGACGCATGAGACACGGTTTAGCGTAGACGGTGAAGTGCTGGAGCTGCGGCATCCGGAGCAGTATGCCGCTTACGTCTGGATCCCCTCCGCCAGCACCATTCTGGGTGGGACGGCCCTCTCTTCCGGCATTCATGTCTGGACAGCAGACACCCAGACCCCTGAAAGCCGTGCGGCGTGGCGTCATATCCTGACAGAGATGCAGACGCTGCATCCGCAGAACGTCATCCCGGGTCACTATCTGGGTGCGCGCCCCGCCGGGTCGCAGGCGGTGGATTTTACCCTCAACTACCTGAAGTCCTTTGAGCAGGCGCTGTCGCAGCACAAAACCTCAGCAGAGGTGATTAGCGCCATGACGGCCGCCTGGCCAGGACTGGCCGAGCCGGGTTCGCTGGAGCTCAGCGCGAAAGTGAACACCGGTGAGATGAAGTGGTAACCCGCAGAGAAACGGCTGACTTTGCGGCACAACGCGGGGTGCACCAGGGCGCTATTTTTTAGCCAGATAGCGTCTGTCATCCCGCGCCTGTAATCGCGCCTCAGCGGGTGTGGGGAAGATGTAGTGAAACAGGTCGCGGTAAAAACTCAGGTGTTTCAGCAGACCTTCCTGAATCGATCGGCTGATATCTTTGATCAGAAATTCCTGCGTGGTGTTGAAGTTCGTCACGCTGAAAAAGGTTTTGTCGTAGACGTTTACCACCCCTTCCCATTTCATCACCTGCTCCTCCGGGGAGAGGTCTTCCGAGACGGTAAAGATCCCCTTGTGGGATTTCACGCCCTGTTTACTGACATAGGTGGTTAAGGCGTCGTAGCCGCGTTTGTTGCGCCAGCGGCAGAATTCGTAGGGCACGTCGTAATGGGGCAGCACAAAGTCCGGGCTGCGAAAATGCTCATCTGCAATCAGGCCATCCAGCGTCACGGTAAAATGCAGAAAGTCCTGCAGAAAATCGAACTGGCGGGTTTTGGTCAGGGTGACATTAATTGAGTAGTGACCGGCCTGCACAAACCAGTAGTTGGTAAAGCCTGTCACCAGAATAGTGAACGCCTGCCAGTCACTGATGCGTCGATCGCCCGCCAGTCCCCTGAAACGGCTGATCATCATCCGTGACTTCGGATGCTGATACGCTTTCAGCAGCGGATCGTTCATACCTTTCAGTAACATCAGGCTCACTCCATGATAGTTTGCGCTTATCCTGCCACGCTCTGATCAGAGTGAAAAGTGTCGCTGTTCTGAATGTGACCGCTGTATGGCCGTAGCGGATGGGGTCCGGCAGAACGACCGGGGAGGTTCAGGATCTTTCACCGCACTGAGCAGGCCAGCCGAGAGGCGCGTCCTGATGACGCGCGATGTCCGGCTTATGAGATCACAACTGCGCGAGGGTTTTGAGTGTTTCAGGATTCTGCTGGACCATACGAATCAATAAAACTGCCTGTGCATTAGGTCTGGCTCTGCCCTGCTCCCAGTTCTGATAAGTGGTTTCACCTGTGTGAAGGTAATGAGCAAATACAGCCTGAGAGAGATTGAGTTTTTCACGGACGTCGCGCAACTCCTGCGGCGTAAGGGTAACAGGCGCGCGTTTTGTCACCTTGTGATGCTTCAGCGTGATCTTTCCCTCCTGGTGATCCTGGAGTTCCTGCATCCCCGTCATGAGTTCACTGAAAATATCGCGTTCAGACATGCCCTAGCCCTTTTTTGATCACCTGCAGTGCCGTCGCCAGCGCATCTCGCTGCGCCTTAGTGAGGTCATCGCGTTGATCTTTGTCGTAAATGGTCATCACTCAGATAATCAGGCCGGTATTTCTGAAAGCTGGAAAGTTCGATGAAGAGTGCGTCCATGTCATTCCCTATCCCCAATCAGGGGATAGTTTATCCCTGCATCGGCTAAAATTCAATCATGCCGTCCTTCCTGTCTGGTCTCCCGCCTCCAGCACTTCACTCAACCGCGCCATCAGCGCGCGTACCCGGTGAGGAATAAAACGGGCATCAGGGAAAATGGCGTAGAGATAGCGGTCGGGAAGCCGCCAGTCCGGTAACAGCCGTACCAGCCTGCCGGATGCCAGCGCCTCCGCGCCAATCAGGGTCTGCAATCCGCCAATCCCCAGCCCGGCCTCCAGAGCCTGCCGCAGGGCATCGCTGTTGTTGGCGCGAAACACGCTCTTCACCGGAACAGAGATCCTATCTGTCGCCGAGAGCAACTGCAGCGGGGCGTCCGGGGAAACGCCGCTGAAACGGACATGGGGATAATGCGCCAGCTCAGCCGGAGTCTGGAGAGTACCGTGACGGGCTATCCAGTAAGGGGACGCCACCAGCACGGTTTCAACGGTGGTCAGTACCCGGGCCGCCAGCGTGGCGGGTGGCGACTCACTCAGCCGAATTGCCAGGTCAACGCCCTCCGCAATCAGGTCTGACAGACGATCTTCCAGCGCAAGCGTTAACTGCAGGGCCGGATGCGCCTGCTGGAAGGCAATCAGAGACGGCATCAACCGCTGCCCGATACCGCTCGGTAACTGGATGTGCACCCTCCCGCTCAGCGGTTGCGAGTCGGGCCGCAGTTGCTGCTCCAGTTCCTCCATCGCATTGAGCAGGTGTCTGACCTGCTGCAGATAACGCTGCCCCTGCTCCGTCAGCGCCATGCTGCGGGTAGTGCGGTGCAGCAGCACAACGCCCAGCGCCTCCTCCAGGGCTGCAATCTGCTGACTCACGGCCGATTGTTTCATGCCGTTCTGCCGTGCCGCTGCCGAGAAGGAGCCCGCTTCCGCGACCCGGATGAAGGTCTGAATGGCGTTAAGTTTGTTCTGCATTCAATGATTTTCCTGATAAGTGATATCCGGCTGGTGGGATTTAATCAGAATCTTTGGCAGGTGAGAATGCGTTCCGTTACTCAACAAGAGAGTGGAGGTAAGCATGACGCAGAAAAACAGGGTGGCATTAGTGGCAGGAGCCAGCGGAATTGTCGGGCAGCAACTCTGCCAGGCGCTGGCTGACAATCACTGGCAGGTCAGGGCGCTGACCCACCGCGCTGCCGCTGCCGGGAGCGGGAGGGAAACCTTCCGGGTCGATTTGCGGGATCCAGAGCAGAGTGCGCAGCAGCTCGCTTCGCTGACTGACGTCACGCATCTCTTCTACAGTGCCTGGCTCAGCGCCGCTGACTGGCAGGCGATGGTGGAGCCCAATCTGGTGATGCTGCAGAATCTGGTGCGGGTCATTGAGGCTATCGCGCCGCTTGAGCATGTCAGCCTGATGCAGGGATACAAAGTCTACGGCGCGCATCTGGGCCGGTTCAAAACCCCGGCGCGGGAGAGCGATCCCGGTGTGCCGGGTGCCGAATTTAACGCCGCACAGCTGGCCTGGCTGAGCGCACAGCAACAGGGTAAAACCTGGCACTGGAGCGCCCTGCGACCCGGCGTGGTGGGCAGCGACAGGCAGGGCAACAGCATGAATCTGGCCCTGAGTCTGGCGCTGTATGCTTCCCTCTGCCGGGCGGCGCGGCTGCCGTTACGCTTTCCCGGTTCGCTGGCAACCTGGCACAGCATGGTCGACTTTACCGACGCCTCACTGCTTGCCGATGCGACGCTCTGGGCCGCACGTGCACCCGCGGCGGCCAACCAGGCCTTTAATATCAACAATGGCGATCTCTGGCGCTGGAGTGAACTGTGGCCGGTCATCGCCGCCTGGTTTGAACTGGCAATCGCGCCGCCGGTTACCCTCTCTTTCCGGCAGCTTTTTCAGGATTACCGTGGGCTCTGGCGGGAGATTGCGGAAGAGAACGCCCTGGTGCAGCCCGACATTCTGGCCCTGAGTGATGGAACGTTCGCGGATTTTGTCTTTGGCTGGGATTACGACATGTTTGGTGATAGCAGCAAGCTGCGGCGGGCGGGGTTTCACCACTATCGCGCGACGGATCAGATGTTTTGCGATCTGTTCAGTCGCTTCAGAGCGGCCCGCCTCATTCCGTGAGGACCCGGATCAGAGGCGCGAGGCAGAGCGCGCAGGGGTGGCGCTCTGCGACGGCAAGGTCTCAGCGCCCTTTTTTCTTGCGGCCCGGCTGGGTAAAGCGCTTGCGTGAGGCACCACCGGCATCCGCTTTTTCAGCCGGTTTCGCCGGGCCTTTCTGCGGTTTTTTTCCCGCCGCAGGTTTAGCAGGCGCTTTGGCTTTCTTTGCCGGTTTTTCTTCCGACGAAGAATTTTCCAGCAGTTTAAACAGCTCAATGAGTTCGTCGTCAGTCAGATCGCGCCACTCGCCCAGCGGTATGCCTTTGAGATTGACGTTCATGATGCGGGTACGCTCAAGCTTCGTCACTTCATAGCCAAAGTGCTTACACATACGGCGGATCTGGCGATTCAGCCCCTGCACCAGCGTGATACGGAAGACAAACGGCGCTTCCTTTTTCACTTTGCACTTTTTGGTGACGGTGCCGAGCATGGGCACGCCCGCGCCCATACCGGCAATAAACTCATCGGTGATCGGTTTGTCGACGGTCACCACATACTCTTTCTCGTGGTTGTTACCGGCGCGCAGGATTTTATTGACCAGATCGCCGTGGTTGGTCAGGAAAATCAGGCCCTGAGAATCTTTGTCGAGACGGCCAATCGGGAAGACGCGCTTACTGTGATTAACGAAGTCGCTGATGTTATCGCGCTCGCCCTCTTCCATCGTGGTGATAATCCCCACCGGTTTGTTCAGCGCGATCAGCACCAGATCCTCTTCATCACGCGGCTCGATCAGCTGACCATTTACCTTCACCACATCGCCTGCAAATACCTGCGCGCCCACAGTGGCGCGTTTGCCGTTAATAAAAACGTTGCCCTGCTCGATGTATCGATCGGCGTCGCGGCGGGAGCAGATACCGCTCTCGCTGATGTATTTATTGAGACGAGTTGATGAGTCAGTCAGCATGGTTCCTCCAAAAAACGCGGACTATACCTTACCGGCGTGAGCTTGCGAAGTCTTTGCGCGGGAAACTTGTAGCGCGCCCCGCGCAGCAGAGCGTCAGAGCGTAATCGCCATCTCCACACAGCGTAACGCACAGCCCACCAGCTTCGAAGGATAGAAGCTTTCGCCCAGAACCCGGAAGCCATGCTGCTGATAAAAGCCGGCGGCGTTGGGCGTCGAAGCCAGCGTCAGACGGTGATAGCCACGCTGCAGCGCCTCCGCTTTGATTCTGTCGATAATCCGGCCCGCCAGGCCCTGTCCGGTAAATTCAGGCAGCGTAAAAATCGCCTCCACGCTGGCCGCGCTGAGATCCAGCAATCCGGTCGCAACCGGCTCGCCGTCCGGGCCATCAATCACGAAAAAGGGATTCTCGCGGATCATCGCCGGAAAGCTGGCGGGCATCCGGTCTGGCGTCCAGGCAGTCAGCACCTCTGGCGGATAGGCATGCTGGCAGCCGTGGCGGATCGCCCGATTTCTGATCTCCCATAAACGGTGCGCCTCTTCAGGCGAGGCTTCTCTGACTATCATACTGCCCTCCTTTTGCTGAATACCCGGTTCGCTATCACACCACGTTGTGGCGCGCTCGGCTAGTGACTGAACAGGGCTGTTGCATTGGCAAACCGGCTGTTTTCATCCTGCTGCATCTGCAACAGCACCGGCGGCGTCAATCCGGATTCACTGTTGTTAAAACAGCGGCTTACTGACTGGCATGGTTACTGCTTAGCCTTTTCTTTTATATCTGAAAGTTTGGACAAACTTACGTTACCAGTAATTCAGCTATATCAGGAGAGCAACGATGTCAGAAACTCAACCCCTGCAGTTCGCCTACTGGGTGCCGAATGTCTCAGGCGGACTGGTGATCAGTCAGATAGAGCAGCGTACCCGCTGGGATGCCGGATACAACCGGAAACTGGCACAGATTGCCGAAAAGGCGGGCTTTGACTACGCACTGACGCAGATCCGTTTTACCGCCGGTTACGGCGCGGACAATCAGCATGAGTCGGTCACCTTTTCTCAGGATCTGCTCAGCCAGACGTCGCGATTGAAAGTGATTGCGGCTCTGCTGCCCGGCCCGTGGAATCCGGTGCTCGCGGCGAAGCAGATCGCCACCATCAGTCATCTCTATGGGCCGCGCATCGCCGTGAATATTGTCAGCGGCTGGTTCCGGGGCGAATTTAAGGCGATCGGCGAACCCTGGCTCGATCATGAAGAGCGTTACCTGCGCTCGGAAGAGTTTATCCGCTGCCTGCGCGGCATCTGGCGCGAAGAGAGCTTTACCTTTGCCGGGGATTTTTATCGCTTTCGCGACTACGCCATGAAACCGAAACCGCTTTCACCGCTGCCGGAAATTTTTCAGGGCGGCAGTTCACGGGCGGCGCGGGATATGGCCGCCCGGGTGTCAGACTGGTATTTCACCAACGGCAATACCCCGGAAGGAGTGCGTCAGCAGGTGGCCGACATCAGGGCGAAAGCCAGCGTCAACCAGCACAAGGTGCGGATCGGCCTGAACGGTTTTGTGATTGCCCGTGACAGTGAGCAGGAGGCGCAGGCGGTGCTGCAGGAGATCATCCGCAAAGCTAACCCGGATGCGGTCAAAGGCTTTCAGCATGAGGTCAGAAATGCGGGCAGCGCATCACCGGAGGGCGAGGGAAACTGGGCGAAATCGTCGTTTGAGGATCTGGTGCAGTATAACGATGGCTTTAAAACCAATCTGATCGGTACACCGCAGCAGATTGCCGAACGGATTATCGCGCTGAAGCGGGCCGGTGTGGATCTTCTGCTACTGGCGTTTCTGCACTTTCATGAAGAAGTCGAATTCTTCGGACGCGAGGTCATAACCCGGGTGCGTGAGCTTGAGGCGCAGGAAGCGCTGGTTCGCGCATAGCTGCCGCTTTCTTTGCTGGCTGTGCTGCAGGTTATCTGCCGCTCCGCGCTGGCGGGGCAGCAGGTTCAGGACGTCAGCGCCTTTGATCTGCCCGGTTAAAAACGGGCATTCACTCCCACGTTCCACGTCACCTGATGCGTCTCACTGTTACCCGCCACGGCCGAAACGCCCGCAAAGGCATTCACTGCGGCACCCAGCGGCACGCTGGCTCCCACGGCCATGTTGATCCAGTTGTCATCCCTGCCATCACTGCTGCGGGTAAAGGCGGTGCGGGTCGATTTCAGTCCGGCCGTTACCGCGGAATCACTGTTACCAAACTGATGGTTGTAACTGATCTGCGCCCAGGGATTGACCGGCAAATCTTTGCTGTCGATACGCCAGCCCAGGGAGCCGACCTGTGCGTGCAGCGTCTGGTCGCCAAAGCGCATAGAGGTGCTGCTGTTGCCCTCTTCCTGATAGCCGCCGACCCGCGTGTAGTCGAGCGCATAGCTCGCCACCGGCCCGGTCGTGACGTAACGGCCAACGGGAAGATCCCAGCCGGTCTGCACCCGCATCCCCAGCACTTTCCCGCCACTGTTACCCTGTTCGGTACGGGTCGCAGGCCCCAGTTTCACCTGGCGTTTAATATCGTCGAAATTCAGATCGGCATAGTGGGCGTCCGCGTTTATCCAGCCGTGGTCGAGGTAGTTCAGCTGGCTCCAGATCGCCACCAGATTACCGCGCAAGCGGTAATCGAAGCGCGACGAGGGCTGCTGGCGCTGCGAGGTGGTGGAGAGCATCGCGCCGGCCTGCCACGCATCGGTCAGCTGATAGCCCACCCCCACGGTGCCGGTGGCGCTGGTGGCATCCCCATCCAGCAGACTGTCGCCTCGAAAATCCCGCTGCTGCCCGGCGTAACCGCCAAAAACGGTTAACGTGCCCGCCTCTGCGGGCTGCTGACGCTGCTGCTGCAGATGACCATCCAGCGTATTCTGCGCATCGCCCACCAGCATTGAGGGGGCACGGCTCAGCGCCGCCACCTGCAGCGGTGCGTTAAGCACTGACTGAATGTAATCGGCGATCAGCGCATGGACGGCAGGGCTGGGATGCAGCCGGTCGGCAAACAGATACTGCTGCGAGGATGAAAATCCCGGCGTGGAAGTGGTGCAGTCCATTGACGACACGCCGGGCGGGCAGGCCATGCCGGCGGTGTTGGTGAGTCCATAACGGCCCGGATTATCGATCACCTCATTAAACAGGCCATTGATATCTACCCGTGCGATGTTGCCGCGGGCAGCCAGCAGCCCCTCCTCTTCGGCCTGATTGTAACGGTCGGTCAGCGCCGAGGCGGCCTCACTCAGCAACCGCCAGGCAGCAATCAGCTGCTGCGCGAGCGCCTCACGGATCGGCGGAATCGCAGAAAGCTGCCCCGCCGCCTCACCCAGGGCCGTTTCAATCGCCTGCTCGCGCGCGGCCCGGTCTGGCGTGGTGCGGGTGCTCAGCGACTGAAACAGCGCCGCCGTGGCCGGTTGCGCGGCGGGTCCGAGCGTCTGCAGAATCGCCTGCAACAACGCGGGGGTGGCCCCCACGTTGGGCACCGTCGGCACAATCACCGTTCCGGCGCCGGCATCCAGCAACCGGCTAACCTGTAAGGCCGCCGCACCGGCGCTGTTATCGACCAGCTGCCGGGCAATCAGGGGGGAGAGCGCCGCCGCCGCTAAGTCATTGCCGCCGATCCAGTGGATATAGAGGCCATCGGGATCGGCCCGCCCGCCGCGGGATGCCAGATAACTTTGCAGCTGATCCTGGGTATTGAACAGGGGATTGATCGCCGGTACCGCGACGGCGCCGCCCTCGGCATAGTTGTTTCCCCCCTGCGATGAAGGACGTAAGGTATCGCCCAGCGACTGCGCGACGATCTCGTCATAGAGCGGGTGGGTTGCGCCATCATAGGTAAAGCGCCCTACGTTCCCGCCATCACTCAGGCTGTCGCCAAAGACGGTGAGGTGGCTCCATGCCGCGGCGGGCAACGGTGACAGCAGACTCAGGATTGCACAGCAGAAAAGGGTTTGCGCGTGAAGGGGTTTCATCAGCAGCTCCGCACAGGGGTAAAGGAGGACGAACCGCACCCGATGGCACGGTTAGCAGTAAGCGTAGTCGTCCGGCGAAAGAGGCTGAGAAAAAGGCGAGATCTGGCTCGCAAAGCGGGAAAAATCTGGCGTGAAAGCGGTCTGCGGCCGCACCAGCCACAGCGGAGTCAGCGCGGCTACTTTTTAGTGGCGGGTTTCAGGCCACGATAGAAATCCTGCAGACGTTTCATGGTTTTGACCGTGCGCTGCGGCATCGCAGAAGCCACCGACAGGATCAGCATCTCCAGACAGACCATGATGGTGCCATGCAGCGGAATGCGTCCTTTTTCACCGCCGCGAGGCACGTTGATCACCACATCGGCTTCGCGGGCAAAAAAGGAGTCGGTGGCGTTGGTCAGCAGCACAAGCGGAATGCCGAGCCGTTTCGCCTCACGCACGACCGTTGTCCCCTCCCGGTGCGCCGACTGCTGCGCCATCATCACCAGCACATCGCCCCGCTGCATCGCCAGCATCTGTTCAGCCAGCGCCACACCAGAACGGTTCAGTGAAAAGGCTGGCAGGCCGATGCGGTTAAGCAGCCGCACGCTATAGTCCGCCAGAATGCCCGATGCGTTGATGCCAAAAATCGCGACGGCGCGCGCTTCGCTCAGCAATGTGACCGCATCCGCGACCGCCACGCGGTTCTGCGGCTGAGAGAGCACCTCACAGGCGTGGCGGTGGCCCGACAGCACAAAGTCGATGGCGCTGCTCACGTCGCTGGTCACCTCACTGACGGTCGTCACCATCTTATCTTCGGAGGTCAGCGCCGGCCCGAACCAGACTTTCAGCGTCTCTTTCAGGTCGCGCAGGCCGCTAAAACCCAGGGCCTGAATCGCGCGGATGACGGTGGCATCTGAGGTCTGATTTGCCAGGGCGATCTCCATCGCCGTGCTCTCCAGCACCGTTTCGCGCTGTTGATCAAGGTAACGGGCTACGGCAAGCAGACGCGGCGAGAGCTGCTTTTCCCTGGCGCGCAGGCGCTCTGCCAGCACATCGGTTCTGTTCTTTACTGTCCGGATCGATTTCATGCTTCACCTGATTCAGGGGGAATTAATTTTTCGTCTCTCACTCCTGCTCTCATTTTCACGACCCGATCGGCGAAAAAGATGTAGTGAACGAGCCGGAGCATCTGATTATTCACCTGATAACGCTGTGGATTAAGCGTCACCATTCAGGCTAAAAATAAATAATTTAATTATATTACAGATAGATAAACACAGCTTCGCTTAGCCTTCCGCTGAAAATTTGCCTCAGGCGAAATGTAGTATTTTACGATTAAATTATATTTACTACTACACCGGCTGATGATTGAATGATTCTCAATTACAGATGAGAAGCATTGTCGTCGGGGCGGTGAGAGGTTCTTTCCCCCTTCCGGCTTAACGCTTCGCTGTTTAACACACTGCATGTTGCAGAAGACCTCCAGGGAAGCCCTGTGTGACCGACAGAAGGTCATGCCGGGCGTGATTGACCTCAGCTTCAGAAACGAAAAGAAAAATGAAAAACAGTTCAGACTCCCGTTATCCGGCCCGGCACTCTGCTCTGGTCGTGGCGATCTGCGGCAGCATCCTGCTGCCGCAGGCTGAAGCAGCAACCGACAGCGCACCGGATATCACCGTCACCGCAGAGGCGAATCCGGAGGGAAATTACAGCGCCAGCCAGAGCAGCGTTGCCAGCAAAATGCCCACTGCCCGGCTTGATGAAGCGCAGTCGGTCAGCGTGGTGACACAGCAGCAGCTGGAGGATTATCAGGTCAGCTCGCTGGCAGAAGCGATGCGTTTTGTCAGCGGGGTGAGCGAAGCGAACACCCTGGCCGGCACCGAGGATGGCTTTGTGCGACGCGGCTTCGGCAGCAATGCCGACGGGTCGATCTACCGTGATGGGATCCGCAGCAGTCAGGGCCTTAACGTCGATGCCACCACGGAGCGGGTGGAGGTGCTGAAAGGCTCCTCCTCCCTGCTCTATGGCATTCAGAATCCGGGCGGCATCATCAATGTGGTCAGCAAAAAGCCGCAGTACAACTGGCACTCCAGCGTCAGCGGACGCTACGCCAGCGAAGGCGGCGGAGCAGGCACGCTGGACGTCACCGGGCCGCTGGGCAAGGGTTTCGCCTTCCGGCTGGTTGCCGAGAAACAGAATCAGGATTACTGGCGCAACTTTGGCCGTGAGGAGCACACCCTGGTGGCCCCCTCACTGCAATGGTTTGGTGAGCAGGCCAGCTTTCTGATCAGCTATGCCGACTACCGTTACGATATCCCCTACGATCGCGGCACCGCCTTTATCAATGGCCGGCCGATTGATATCGGCTATAAAGATCGTCTGGATGACAAAGCCAATCACGCCTGGGGACATAACAAAACCCTGAACGCGCACTACGACTGGCAGTTTAACGACGAGTGGACAACCCGTCTGACCCTGGGCTGGAACCAGCGGCGCTATGACAATAATGAAGTGCGGGTGACGGCGGTGAATGCCAGCAGCGGCGTGGTCACGCGCCGTGCCGATGCCAATCGTGGTTTTAACCATAAAACCAAATATGTCAGCTGGGATCTGCTGGGGAATCCAGAAATCTTCGGTATGTCGCACGCGCTGGTGGCGGGGACAGACTATGAGATGAACCAGACCTACCGCGCGCATCAGTATCAGGGCAGGGTCAACCGTCAGTTCAGCTACTTCAGTCCCGACTATGACCTGCTCTCTCCGGTGACCGATGCCAGCACGGAAAACAGAACCGCGGCCAATAACCTGAACCGCATTCACAGCCGTTCACTCTACCTCAAGGACAGCATTTCGCTCTCGCCCGACTGGATTGTGGTGCTGGGCGGCCGTTATCAGCACTACGAACAGCGGGCCTCTCGCGGTGTGAATCCGCAGGTGGAAACCCTGAACGATGAGGGAAATAAATTTCTGCCGCAGGCCGGGGTGATCTACAAACTGACGCCCGACCTCTCGTTCTACACCAGCGTCAGCAAGTCGTTTACCCCTTCCACCGACGTGGATGACAATGGCAACGTCGGCAAGCCGGAACAGGGCACCAGCTGGGAGGTCGGCAGTAAATGGCAGCTGTCGCCGAAACTCCTGGCGACCGTGGCTCTCTATCGCATTGATGAAAAGGCGATGTCGCTGAACATCAATGGCAGCACGCGGGCGATTGATAAGGCGCGATCTACCGGCGCGGAGTTTGAGCTGAACGGCGAGATTTCTCCCGGCTGGGATCTCAGCGCCAGCTACAGCTATGACCAGGCGGAGATTGTCAGCGACCGGGTCAATCCGGACAACAACGGCAACCGGCTGCAGAATGCGCCGCGCCAGTCTGGTGCGCTCTATCTGAGTCATGAGATGCAGGTCAGCGGGCTGCCAGGCTCACTGCGACTCGGCGGCGGTGCCCGCTATGTCGGCACCCGTGCAGGCGATCCTGATAACAGCTTTACCCTGCCCGACTATGTGGTAGCAGACACCTTTGTGGCGTGGAACAATCGCCTGTTTGGTGAAAAAACCCAGCTGCGTCTGAATCTGAATAACCTGTTCAACCAGCACTACTACAGTTCAAGCGGCGGCAATCTGCGCGTCCGTGAAGGTGAAACCCGTAACCTGATGGTACAGGCCCGTGTGGAATTTTAAATCGCTGCGTACCGGGCTGCTGCTTGGCCTGCTGTGCATCAGCGTCGGCGCAGGCGCGCGGACGCTGACCGACATCACCGGTCGCCAGGTGACGCTGCCCGATCATCCGCAACGCATCGTGCTGGGTGAAAGCCGGATGCTCTACAGCGTCGCGCTGCTGACCTCAGGCAATCCGCTGCAGCATATTGTGGGGTGGCCGCTCGACCTGAAAAAGTATGATCCTCAGACCTGGCAGGCTTTTGCCCGCCAGTTTCCGCAGATGCGCGAGATTACGCCACTGGGGCTGGATGGGGTCAATGACATGAACCCTGAACAGGTAATTGCACTCAGACCCGACGTGGTTGTCCTGCCGCAGCTGGCGCGTGACGGTGAAAACGGCGCCCTGCTGGAGAAGATGCTCAGCGCGGCGCATATCCCGGTGGTGAAGATCGACCTGCGGGTTGACCTGCTGAACAATACGGAACGCAGCATGACGCTGCTGGGGGACGTGCTGAATCAGCCGCAGCGGGCTGCTGAGTTTAATCATTTTTACCGCACCCATATGCAGCGCATTGAAACGCGGCTGGCTGATTATCATGGCCCCCGGCCCCGCGTGCTGTTGCAGCTGCATCTTGGCCGACGAAATGAATGCTGCGTGACTTCGGTAAAGGGTAATCTGGGCGACCTGCTGCGCTTTGCCGGCGGGGATAACATCGCCAGCCAGCAGGTCAACGGGGTGTTCGGGCGACTGAGCGAGGAGAGCGTCATCGCCGCCCGGCCCGACTTCTACTTTGCCACCGGCACCGGCAGCGTGGATGAGGCTGGGGCACTTCAAATCGGACCCGACGTCTCCGCCGCGCAGACCCGGCAGAGCCTGCTGGCACTGACCGGTCAGCAGCACGCCCTGAAGCAGCTGACCGCACTGCGGGACGGCCACACCGGGGCGATCTGGCACAACTTTTACCTCAGTCCGTGGCACGTGGTGGCAACCGAGTTCTTTGCCACCACGCTCTATCCGCAGCTGTTCAGCGATGTTGACCCGGAGCAGACGTTGCGTGAACTGTTCCAGCGATTTCTGCCGATCCCCTTCTCCGGCACTTACCTCTACCGGCTGGCCCCGGACACGGCGCAGCGGTCAGGCGGCTGACTGGCCGCCGTTTTTAATGCGGACAATATCGGCCATCACCGACAGCGCAATCTCTGCCGGGGTTTTGCTGCCGATAGGCAGACCGATGGGCGCATGGATGCGGTCCAGTTCGGCACGATCCATACCGGCGATCTGTTGCAGACGCGCGCGCCGCTTCTCACTGTTTTTGGCTGAGCCCATAATGCCGATGTAGAAGGCAGGGGTGGCAATCGCCTCCATCATGGTCAAATCGTCGATGCGCGGATCGTGGGTCAGCGCCACAATCGCCACCGCCGCATGCGCCCCGTTCAGTTCCAGCCAGCGCGCCGGATGCTGTGACACCAGCGTCACGTTGTCCGCGCCGCCGAAATGGCTCTCCAGCTCCGTCAGCATCTCCGGACGGTGCTCACAGACCCGCACATGGAAACCCAGAATCTGGCCGAGCCGGATGCACTCATAGGCCACGCTGGAATAGCCCGCGACCAGCAGTTCCGGGATCGCCCCCACCGGCAGCACGATCTGCTGCTCGCTGGCATCCAGTGCGGGCAACACCCGACTGGCGGCGATGGCCTCCCACTGCGCCCGTTCACCGGGGCGTATCATTTTTACCAGCGGCTGCTGACCGCTCAGCGCCCGCTGCATCGCCGTCAGCAGGGCCAGCGTGGCCTCATCGGGCGGCAGAAACTCAATAACGATCTCCAGACTGCCGCCACAGGGCAGGCTGACATCAGGCCGCATCCCGCCTTCGCCGTAACGCACCCGCTGACTGCTGTCGCGGTAAGCCCCGCTAGCCAGCTGCGCCAGAAAATCCTCTTCGATGCAGCCGCCCGACAGCGAGCCGCAACTCTCTCCGGTCTCACTGACCGTCATGAGTGTCCCCGGTGCGCGCGGGGAGGAGCCGTAGGTGCGCAGCACCGTGCAGATCCACACCGCTCGCCCCGCCTGAGAATGGCGGAGGGCGGCATTAATGACGCGTTGATCCAGCGTTATCATGAGAATTCCTTTATTAACTGCAGATCGGCAGGAAAATCGATGTCACACAGACAGCCGCGATCGTGCAGCGGCAGGCGGACGGCGGCGGCGTTCACCAGCGCCTGCGGCCCGCTGTCGCCCTGCAGGCTGCTCAGGACCGGATAACAGTGACGCTGAAAGCCCACCGGGTGCCCCGGCCTGCCCGCCACCCAGGGTCGGACGACAGGCGCGTCTGCCAGCGCCGTGCTGACGGCGCGGTAACTCGCGGCTGACACAAATGGCATATCCCCCAGCGCAATCAGCCAGCCGTCATAGTCGCGCGTGGCGTTAACGCCTGCCGCGATCGACTCCCCCAGTCCGCCGCTGTCACACAATACCAGCGTGGCGGAGGTGCAGAGCGCCTGAAGCGCAGCGGCGTCGGGACGCGTCACCACGAACAGGTCAAGTCCACTGGACGCGGCCTGCTCCAGCGTATGTTGCAGCAGCGGTTTGCCATCAAGGCGGGCCAGTAACTTATGCTCGCCCGCCTGCTGACGAAAACGGCGGCTCAGTCCGGCAG
This sequence comes from Pantoea sp. PA1, assembly GCF_056856975.1. Classification (NCBI taxonomy): domain Bacteria; kingdom Pseudomonadati; phylum Pseudomonadota; class Gammaproteobacteria; order Enterobacterales; family Erwiniaceae; genus Pantoea; species Pantoea sp. PA1. The sequence continues at coordinate 73,384 of NZ_JBXGEE010000003.1, read as the reverse complement.
CCAGCACAATTAACGCTATCTTCACTCTCTCTCCCTGCAGCGTAAAAACGGGCGCAGCCCTCAGCCTGCGCCCGCCTGACCTCTGTCCGGCCTGCCGGAGCAGGTCAGGAACCGTCTCAGATGATTTTGTCGAGCGTAATCGGCAGATCGCGCACGCGCTTGCCGGTCGCATGGAACACGGCATTACTGATCGCCGCCGCCACGCCGACAATCCCCAGTTCACCGACGGCTTTCCCGCCCATCGTGGTCGCCTCAAAATCGGGCTCCCCGACGTTGATCGTGGTAATGCTCGGGATGTCGCCGTTGACCGGCACCAGGTAGTCCGCCAGGTTGTTATTGATCACCCGGCCATTGCGCGGATCGATAATGCCCTCTTCCATCAGCGCCTGACCGACCCCCATGATCATCCCGCCAATCCACTGGCTGCGTGCCAGTTTCGGATTGTAGAGACGGCCACTGTCGAGCGCGGCCACCATGCGTTTTACCCGGATGGTGCCGAAATCCTCATCAACCCGCACTTCCACAAACTGCGCGCTCCAGCTGTGCGCCGAAAACGCTTCGGGACGGCTCATGTCGTTCAGGTTGCGCACCATTTTATCGCGCTCGCTTTGCGACATATCATCCGGGAAGGTGCCGCCAGTGACCGTGAGACTCTCTGCCGGTGCCAGCGTCGCCAGCTGTGCCAGTGAAACCGCCAGCCCGCTGCGCAGAGTGTGCTGCACGGCGTCGCCTTTCAGCGTGAGCTGAGAGGCGGGGGTGCCATTGAGCGGTGACTGTGGCAGCTCGCTGGCCAGCTTCAGCAGCTGCGCGCGCATTCTTTTAGCGGTGTCGTTCACGGCGGCGGTGACGTTACCTGCCAGCTGCGAACCGCCCGCGACGCCGGCGCGCGGTAAGCGGGTGTCACCCAGCTCAACCTCAATGGTGGTGGAGTCGACGCCCAGAATGTCGGCGGCGGTCTGCGCCAGAATTGTGTAGGTGCCGGTACCGATATCTGCGCCTGCACACTGCACCACAAACCGGCCCTGCGGCGTCAGGATGATTTTCGCCTCCGCCGGCAGTTTGTTGACCGGATAGGTGCCGGAGGCCATGCCCCAGCCAATCAGTTCGCGTCCTTCCCGCATTGAGCGCGGCGTCATAATCCGCTTGTCCCAGCCAAACGCCTCTGCCCCTTTCTGATACGCCTCTTTCAGACGGCGCGAACTCCAGGGAAGATCCAGCTGGTAATCTTTATCGGCCCAGTTGCGCAGCCGCAGTTCCAGCGGGTCGATGTTCAGGGCATAAGCCATCTCATCCATGGCTACTTCAAGGCCAAAGGCGCTGGGATTTTCACCCGGCGCGCGCATCCAGCCAGGCGTGACGGTGTTGATCGGGCGCACCTGATGCTGAGCGGAGACGTTCTCCACCGCATACATGCGGGCGGTCACCTTGCTGCAGTTCTCGGCGAAGACGTCAATCAGTGACGTTTCACTGAAGCTGCGCTGGATAATCGCCTGAATTTTACCGTCACGCGACGCGCCCAGCTCCAGCTGCTGCGAGGTAGCCGGACGACCGCCCAGGCCGGTAAAGGTCTGCGGGCGGGTCAGCGACACTTTGATCGGGCGCTTCAGCGCGCGTGACGCCACGCACGCCAGTGCAACGTGGGTGTAAGGCACCGGTTTTGAACCAAAGCCGCCGCCGACGTAAGGCGAGATAATCCGCACGGCTTCGGTGTCAATGCCCATCCACTCGCCGATCTCCACCTGCGCGCCCGCCACCCACTGACTGGGCTCCCAGACGGTGATCCTGCCCTCCTGCCAGTGTGCCACGCAGGCGTGCGGCTCCATCGGCATGTTGTATTCGCGCGGGGTGGTGTAACGCTCGCTCAGGCGCACGTCGGCCTGCTGCATCGCCTGCTCTGCGTCACCCATATCGATATCCTGCTTCGACACCGGTTTCGGCTCCACGCCCTCATCGGTGGCGAAAATCAGGCCTCTGGACGTTTCATACTCAATCTCAACCAGCGAGGCGGCCCAGGTAGCCTGTTCAAAGGTTTCTGCCACCACCAGCCCGATGTTCTGACCATTGTGGATGATCTTGTCGTCCTGAATCGGGGTATAGGTTGACTGCGCTGCGCCACCGTCTGCGATGGCGGTGGGCTTGTTAATCTTCAGAGGGTTCAGGTGGGTGTAGACCGCCAGCACGCCTGTGGCCTGCTGCGCTTTTTCCACGGACATCCGGCTGATACGACCGCTGGCGACGGTGGACTGGATGACCACACCATACAGCGGATTTTCCGGCTGATGCTCGACCGCGTAGCGCGCTTCACCGGTGACTTTCACTTTGCCGTCACCCCGGGAGCGTGCTGCGCCTAATCCCTGAACCGGACTGGCCGTTTCTGGCATAGCCGTGGCGCTGTCGCTGGCGCTGACACTCTGCATGTGCAGCCCCAGGCTGCCCGCCGCTGAGATCGCCGCCGTGGCCTTTAATAAATCCCGACGCACCTTGTCATTCACGTCACTCATGCGGTTTCTCCTGCTGCCATCAGCGCGCGGGCAATGACCCGCGGCGCCAGTTTTACTTTATAGGCGTTGTGAGCCAGCGCCTGCGTCTCCTGCGTGATCAGCTCTGCGGCCTGGAACACCGTCTCTTCATTGAACGGCTGTCCCTCCAGCGCCTGCTCAACCGACCTGACCCGCCAGGGTTTGGTCGCCACGCCACCCAGCGCAATATGCACCTGGCGCATGACCCCATTCTCCAGCGTAAAGCCCGCGGCGGCACTGGCGGCGGCAAATTCGTAGGAGCTGCGATCCCGGACTTTCAGGTAGTGTGAGTGACGAAGGGACGTGGTCTGCGGCACTTCGATCGCCACAATGATCTCATCCTCGCGCAGGTCGTGCTCACGATCGGGCGAATCGCCGGGCAGCAGGAAGAAGTCATCAATCGCGATGCGGCGGGTCTCACCCTGCTGATTCTGCACCACCACAATGGCGTCAAACGCCACCAGCGCAACCGCCAGATCGCCCGGATAGACGGCAATACAGCTGTCACTGGCACCCAGAATAGCGTGGTTGCTGTTGACGCCATCCCGTGCGGCACAGCCGGAGCCGGGGTTGCGCTTATTACAGGCAGAGAAGGTCGCCGGGTCGCGGTAGTAGGCGCAGCGGGTGCGCTGACGCAGGTTGCCTCCCAGCGTCGCCATGTTACGGATCTGCGGCGATGCGGCCTGCCAGAGGCTGCCGTAGATGGCTGGTGCCCTCTGCTGACACTCAGGATGATCGGCCAGCTGGCTCATGGTGACCAGCGCACCAGCCATGATACGGTTTTCATCAAACTGCAGGGTTTTAAGTGTGGTCAGTCCGGTGATGCCAATTAACTGCGGTGGCGTGAAAACCCCACATTTCATCAGATCGAGCTGCGTGGTGCCCCCCGCCAGCAACTGGCTGCCAGCCTGCTGTTTCAGTGCAGCGGCGTCTTCAGGCGACTGCGCTACTTTCCAGCTGAATTCATTCATGCCGACTCCTTCGCCATTTCGGCGGCGGCCTGTTTAATCGCATCCACGATGTGGGGATAGGCGCCGCAGCGGCAGAGGTTGCCGCTCATGTATTCACGGATCTCATCCTCTGACCCGGCATGGCCCTCTTTGATACAGGCGACGGCAGACATAATCTGGCCCGGCGTGCAGTAGCCACACTGAAAGGCATCATTTTCCATAAAGCAGCGCTGCACCGGGTGCAGTTCACCTTCGGCGGAGGCCAGCCCTTCGATGCTGGTCACCTGCGCGTTGTTCGCCTGAACCGCCAGGGTCAGACAACTCAGCACTCTTTCACCATTTATCAGCACCGTGCAGGCTCCGCACTGTCCCTGGTCGCACCCTTTTTTCGTGCCGGTCAGATTAAGATGCTCGCGCAGTGCGTCGAGCAGCGTGACCCGCGGGTCGACCTGCATCTGTTGCGGCTGGCCATTGACCTGCATTGTTAGCGATATTTTTTCCGACATTGTCTGCTTCCCATTGTTGGCGGGCTGAAAGATATAGTTTTTATTGGCTTACTGCTGACGGGATCTGAATCGGGGAATAGCGTGATAACCCTAATCTTTACGCGCGTATCTCTGACTTAAGGTTTAGCAGCTTTTTCACAATCTGGCGCAAGGATTGGGGAAAGTCAGCGTTATCCGAAGCGCTGAGCGGCCGAAATGGACATAGCCGCATGGCTTAAAATATTCTAATGCATTGATTTTTAGTTTTTTTATCAGGACGTCTTTTGAATACAACCCTAACGGCGGCCTGTGTGACTTTTTCAATAAGATTTTCCGGTAACATCTATCCCAAGGCGATTTTCAGGTGTAGTGGCAGGCTGCAAAGCGACGTTGCATCCCACCTGGACAATCTGCCTGTGTGGGGCTGGCTTTGGGACGGTCGCAGTATGTGGTGTCCGGAGTGAATCAGTAAGCTGCTGGAAACTTATGCACGAAGGCGATCGAAGCGGGCAAAATGCTGTTCAATACTGTCACTGGCTTCAAAAATAGACTCTAAGTGATTGCATTGCCTGATGATGCTGCAGAACAGGTTCGGGTTACCACATCCTTCAATAAATGATTTCATCTCCCAGGCATCTGTTAATTCATCTTGTTCTGCAAACAGAAGAGAAACGGGTAATGTCAGGGCTGAAATCTGTCTGGCAGGCTGACGCGGTGTCAGGGCGTTTGCCATATTGACGCTATATCTCCTGACAAAATCTGGCCTTACTGACAGCACTGTTTCAGGAAAGTTAAGCTTAACGGCTAAGCTGGCACCACAGATCATCCCCCTGCTGAGCGCATTCAGGATGAATGGCCACTTGTTGACCGAGGCAAAGGGTGAGGCGGTTTTTCTGAATAGGTTTGCTGGTGCGAAGGGGCCTAACTCGGGGGCAAGCAGAATCAGGCTGTCGGTTTTCTGACAAGGCGTATGGCGCGTGAAGTAATTAATCAGCATGCCTCCTCCGCTGGAATGACCCATAAGATGAATTCTGGCTGAGGGAAAGGTGTCTGCCAGCAACTCAATCACCGTGTCAACATCACGCCAGATTTGTTCAGGATGGGAAATGTGGCCTTCCGGACCTGATGACTCGCCGTGTCCCCGAATATCGACAAGGCAGACACACACGGATTCACGCTGGCTTATCTGACGGGCCGGGATATCGTATCCGGCGTCTGAATTTACGCCGCCACCGTGATAAATCACCAGAACATCGTCAACTTCGCCTGCGGGTTCCCAGGTTCGGATCTGAATCCCGTCTATCCTGCGTGGCAATACCCTCTTCAGCACCGGGCAATGCCGAATTAAGCTGTTTATAGCGATTGTTGAAACCCATAAAGTCAATCACATCAAAATCCATTTCTGATAGTTAAGCCCGCCGGATGCAGGTGATGAAGAATGCCCTATTTTTTGTGAAAAATCCTCGTCACTACATTTTCCACTCACTTTACATCTATCAGCATGCTGTTTCCCGCACCGCAGTAAAACGGCAGATGTCCTGGGAGCTGACGCGACTTCCGGGTGACAGAAAAATATTTTAAATTTCTTTCATCCGTTTTCCCTGCTCATTCGTATTAACAGACAGGGGCACTCTGGCCCTGTCTGCAAACTCAATGAGGAAAGTGAAAATGAAAGCATTCCTGCCAACTCTGATTTTTTCAGCTTTAGTTTTCAGCAGTGCCACTTACGCGGCGAGCATGAGCAGTGACACGGTGATGGTCGGCGGTGCCGCCATGTACCCGTCGAAAAATATCGTACAGAATGCCGTTAACTCAAAGGACCACACCACCTTGGTGGCTGCCGTTAAAGCCGCCGGGCTGGTCCCGACGCTCGAAGGCAAAGGCCCGTTCACTGTTTTTGCACCCACCAATGAGGCGTTTGAAAAACTGCCGCAGGGCACGGTCGACTCTCTGCTGAAACCAGAGAACAAAGAGAAACTCACCAGCATCCTGACCTACCATGTGGTCTCAGGAAAACTGGATATGCAAGCGCTGGAGAAGAAGATCAAAGCGGGTGGCGGCAAGGCCGAGCTGAAAACGGTGAATGGTGCGTCGCTGTGGGTGATGGCAAATGGCCCGCATAACATCCAGCTCAAAGATGCGCAGGGCAATATTGCCAGCATTACAACGTATGATGTCAACCAGAGTAACGGCGTTATCGATGTGATCGACACCGTGCTGATGCCATAACGCATTACCTATACTGTGTGTGGCCACCAGCACGGTGGCCACACCTTTCACAGGGAAGCCGATGACAAAAAATGTGCCCCCGATTCAGGGCGACTTAATGAACCGGATAGCCTGCGGCGACAAAGCGGCACTCGCGCAGCTTTACCGCGTCCTCTCGCCCCGACTTTACGGCATTATTCTGCGGATGGTCAGACGGCGGGACTGGGCAGAAGAGATCCTGCACGATACCTTTATTCAAATCTGGCAGTCAGCAACCTATTACGATGAGCGGCGCAGTGAACCGCACATCTGGCTGAGTCACATTGCCCGTAATCGGGCGATCGATTTCCTGCGTAAACATGAGAACCGGTGCTGCTCTATGGAAGAGATCGGCGAAGCGGAAGCGGGTTTTCAGACATCTCTTCCCGCCGATGAGAGTCATGCAGAGGCGCGGCGGCTTCAGCACTGTATGGCACACTTACCTGCTGAAGAGCGACAAAGCCTCTCGCTCGCCTACTACCGTGGCCTGTCCCAGAGTGAGATTGCCCTCTCCATGAGGCAGCCTGAAGGAACGGTAAAAAGCTGGATCCGACGCGCGTTAACTCACCTTCGGGAGTGCATAGGCCTATGAATGGTCCCGAACACGACGATCTGATGGCGGCAGAATATGTCCTGGGACTCAGCGACCCGGAAACCCGTCTCAGGCTGGATAAACGCCTGACTGAAGATGACGCCTTTGCCGCGGAGGTGCTGCACTGGCAGAAAGCGTTCAGCGGTATCGATCTGACCACCCCGGAGGCCACGCCTCGCGCGGCTGTCTGGCGGCAGATTGAGCGGGATATTAACCGGAAGGCTGCCACCACAAAACTGCCGCTCCGCCATCCCGGCTTCTGGCTGGGCTGGGGCCTTGCCGCGGCACTCTCGGGTCTGCTCCTTTTTACTTACCTGAACAAGCCGGAGATCCCCGAGGCGCAGCAGCCGATTGCGGTTCTTAGTGGCACGCAGCCCAATGCACAATTTGTGGTGACGCTGGACAGGGCCGCTTCGCACCTTCAGCTTTCTGCACTTAACATTACGCTGCCGCAAAACAAAAGTCTGCAGCTGTGGCTGATCAGAGGCAGTGCCCCGCCGCGATCGCTGGGCCTCATCACGCACCCTGACCATAACGTTTTCCCGCTTCCTCCAGGTACGTTAGATCATCAGACGGTCCTGGCGATAAGCCTGGAACCGGTTGGGGGATCAACGTTAAGCGGACCGTCCGGGCCGGTCGTTTTCCAGGGCAAGGTCACGCGGCCTTCATCGCCAGGCGCATGAGGTGATAAGGCCAGGATCAGAGGTCGCTGCTGCACGCCCGATTTTCGATTCCTTAAAGTCTGATGACTGATTTGCAGCGTTTTTACACTTCATCCGGTTCTTTTTACGCCTTTTTTACGGGCTGAACGTTTTAATTAGCGACTCCGGGCGCCTCTGCGCCCATGTTCAGGGAAGTCGTGGATGAAATGTTTTACTAAGCCCTATTCCATAGCGGGAGGCAGCGATGCTGCCGTGGCTGAGCTTGCTGAACAACAGCGCCTGCGTCTTATCTCACCCCGCAAATGGTTCAGAGATGCCATTGAGGTGAATACGGATCCGGCGCTGCTCAACACGCGCCTGATTGCGCAGTGGCTGGGCGCAACCCTCCCGGATGCCCGCTCACTGACGCTGGCGCTGAACAGCAGCCTCTGTTTTGGTCTTTACCGCAATGGCCGGCAAATCGGTTTTGCCCGGGTCGTGACCGACATGGCGGAAACCTGGGTGATCAGGAATCTGTTCATTTCGCCCGAGTATCGTTTCGTCGGGCTCGGCTCATGGCTGCTGCACTGTTGCCTGTCGCATCCCGGTGCCAGAGCCTGCCGTAATATCATCGCCATGGGCGAGCCCGTTCCGGACTTTTTCGAACGCAACGGATTTATGGCTTTTCCCTCATTACCCGGCGTCTACGTGACGACGCTGCATGACGGGAATCACACCCCGGTTTGCACAAACAGCGCCAGCAGGCATTAGGCCGTCGGGGCGCACACGCATGAGCGGTTTTCTTCAGTTTATTCTCCGACCTCCGATTAACAGCGACAGGCTGCGCGGCGCTTTTGCCTGCCTGCAGCCGGTCCTTAAGGAATACATCATGTCAGGCCTGATCCTTGTTTCTCATAATCAGTGTCAACGTTCGACGCTTACAGCTATCTATGACGGCATTCTTTCCCGACAGGGAGGACTCTGGATTAGCTGGGATGGCAAAAGCAGCGTCATCCCTGACGATGCACCAAGATCCTGCGCCGTGCAGCAGACAGGCCAGTATGAAACCGTTACCTTCCCGATGACGCCGGGCGAGCTGAATGAGGGGTATCGCCATTATATTCACAAAGGACTCTGGCCCGTTTTTCATCAGCGCCCCGACATGGCCCGGTTTTCCACCAGCGGCTTCCAGGCGTATAAAAGCCTCAACAAAGCCTTTGCGCGCGCGATTTGTGAAAACATCACGCCCGATGATGTTATCTGGATTCAGGATTATCACCTGCTTGGCTGTGCCGCTTTTCTCCGTGAAGAGGGGCTGACCCAGCCCGTGGGTTTTTTCCTGCATCAGCCTTTCCCCGCGGGCAGAATATTTGAAACCATTCCTGAATGGCGCTGGCTGACAGAGTCGCTGTTGTGTTGCGATCTGATTGGCTTTCAGACCGTGCAGGATATGAATAACTTTATCGTCTGGCTGGAGGGGGAATTCCGGACTGAACGCCTGGAGTCGCACTGTTTTCGTGTTCACGGCCGGATTATCAGGGTGGGCGTATTTCCGGTGGGGATTGACCTGGATGATGTCCAGGCTCTGCGCGAGAGCAACAGCTGTGCCTTTATGGAGATGCAGTGCCGCGACAGCCTGCCGGAAAAAAGAGTGCTCAGCGGCGGCCATCTTGATGAGAGTTCAGGCCTGCCTTACCGAATCAGCACTCTTGAAGTGTTGCTGCGCAGACATGACTGTTATCAGAAAAACATTACGCTGCTGCAACTGGCCTCACCGGCAGCCGGACACGAACATGATGCCTCCGCAGTGGGCCAGGCACTGGAGGCGCGCTGCGGAGAGTTTAACGGGGTACATGGCGCCATGAACTGGTATCCGGTGAACTATCTGACGCAGGCTTACAGCCGCGAGGAACAGGCCGGGATCTATCGTGCCTCACGCGTGGCGCTGGTGACGCCATTAATGGCGGGCATGAGCCTGATGGCCAAAATGTATGTCGCTCTGCAGGACCCGAATAATCCCGGTGTGCTGATCCTCTCCCAGTTTGCCGGTGCAGCCGAGCAGCTGGAGGGGGCCATCACCGTTAACCCTTACGATCCTGACGGCATGGCCAGTGCGGTACATACTGCATTGCAGATGCCGTTACGCGAACGGCGAAATCTGCATGCCCGTCTGATGAACATCCTGCATATACACAACAGCCATGCCTGGGCCGGGTCCTTTTTGCGTATGCTGATTAACGTGCCGGATGAACCGGCGTCACTGCCGCCACCAACGGTTTTTCCACGCCTGAGCAGCAGCCGGGCGAGGTACTGAATCAGCGCTATCTCCACGTCCGGGATGATGCGCCTGTATGCATCAACGCCTGTCGCCGGAATAGAAGCAGAGCAGGCTTTTAACCGCTTTTATGCGCAACGTTTTCCAGCTCTTCACGGGTTGGCCCCTGAAACCAGAATGAGCTTATGTGACAGCTTCGCGGTTGAGTCAGCACAAAGTGAATTGTCTCCCACACAGAGCGTCCATTCATCAGGCGCTCTCCCATTCTGGAGCCGTCGTCGACAAACGGCTCAAGCCCCGTCAGTTCAAAATCCGGCGGATAAAGACCCGTAACACGAATGTTTTCTTCGGAAAGCTGCTGGGACAGTTTAGTGGTGAAACCGCTCAGACCCTGTTTACTGGCAAAAAAAGCAGGATGCGCAATGGAGTTCGTAAAACCCGGCATGCCGCGATAGTTTGTATGTTCTCCTCCTGCCGGGCGCTAAACTGACTTCGGCACCCTTTCGCGCCAGCCACACGCAAAGTACCTGATCAAATACCCTGCCACCGCCTGTAATGACCGCTCTTTTTCCTCTCAGCGCGTCGTCCAATTCCATCACCGCATCCACCGGCGGCACCGCGTCGGGATTCGCAGGCGTAATGGTCAGCCGCTTCACGTCGTTGCGTGCGGCCAGCGGTTCCAGATAGCTGCCGATGGCATAGGCCACCATCACTGCCTGCGCCGCCTCTTTAATACGCTGGCGCAGCAGGACTTCGCGGTAGATGCTCTCCTGCAGGTTTTTCACAATCGGTTCAAATTCCAGCGCCAGCACGCGGCGCATGGCGGCCTGTTCATCCTTCGGATAAAGCGTAATCAGCGCCTCTTTGCGCTCAGCCAGCAGCGTTTCAAAGTTCGGCACCTCAATAACCTGCGGCGCGGGCAGCTGAGAAAGGTCAATTACCGCCACTGTTCACCCCCACTGGCACAGACATAGCAACCGGCGAGCCGTCAGCGCGCTGGCCGGTCAGATCAACCTGCATAGAGCCGACCGCATTGCGCGTGATGTTTACCGAGGCCAGCCGTATGCGTGGCTCCCAGCGGCTCAGTGCGGTATAGGTGGCAGCCATTATCTGCAGTTCGGTAGCGGCGTTCTGCGGCCAGTCAATCATTGCGGACAACATCGAACCGTAATCACGCCGGGCAATGCGGCTGCCTTCCGGGGTGATCAGGATGTCGCGTATGCTTTGCCGGATGTGATCGATGTCGGTAATGGCTTTGCCGGTGTCGCGGTTCATGCGGAGGTACATCATTGCGGGCCTCCTGACATATCGCTGCCACTCTTCACTTTGTTGTGTAAGTGCTTATCAGCAATTACGCCGTTAGAACTCATTGAGCCACCGCCGTGTGTCACATCGCCGTTCATAGTGATATCACTGTTGATCCGTGCCTGGCTGGCTTCTATCCCCAGCGCGTCGGTTATCAGCTGAATGCCGTCCGCCGCCTCAATGCGCACGCTTTTAATATTCTTTATCAGCAGCAGGCCGTTTTCCGGCTCGTACTGAAACCAGCCGCCGTCCTTAAACACGGTGGTGGTGCCATCTTCTGAATAGTCGGGCCACAGGAAGGCTTCGGAATAAATGGCGGGCAGCGCAAAGGCGGTTTCAAGATTGCCGCCCAGGCTCAGCAGCACAACCTGTTCCCCAACGGTAGGCTGCCACCATGTGCGGGTGCTACCGGCGCGCAGGGTGAGCCAGTTAATCCAGTTGGTTTCAAGATCGCCCGTTTTCACCCGGCACAGCCAGTTCACCGGGTCCACTTCGGACATGGTGCCGGTGCGGATCAGGTTGGTGATGAGGCGCATGATTTCGGTGAGTTGATTGTTCATACATTAATCATATAGTTAAGGAACATGAAAGAAAATGCTTACACATTGTTTGATTGATGATACAAGAGCATTTCCATACATTAGGTTTTCTTTCTCTTTTGCAAGGATGAATTGATGAAACAGACTCACCACACTAATTGGACATCTCTAGAAAATTGCAGAGCTTTGATGTTTTTTACGCAACTGATGGAGGAGTTACTTTTCGATTATAGTCATAGCACCTATAAACCCTCGATAATGAACACGCCCGGATTATGCAATGAAGCGTTGAGTGCAATACGGGATATAGAGAAAGGAAGCATAAATCCAGCTCATATAAACCATATAATAGATGAGCTTACTTACAGTCTGAGAGACGATGACGTCGCGCAGAGTCTTTTAACGTCCCCTTTAGGCTCAATTCTAAGTGAGCTAAATCAGCAATCATTGAACCTAAGAGACTTAGAAGTCACTCTTGAATTGCTAAAAATACAATTAAACACACGTCTTTATGAGCAGGCTTTGTTTAAGGGACTAAAAGAAGCAATAACCACAGGATACGATACTAAAAATATCCGAAAGTTAACCAGACTCACTGTCACTCATTTGATTTCAAGAGGAATTAGTCAGGATTTCATAAGAGATCAGATTAAACAAAACTTTCGTTCAAAATCAAAAAATGTCACATCAAACGAAGATATCAATAATTTCTTAGGTTCTATACCTCAAGAACCAACTGAATATGATGTTTATTTTATTGTCGACAATTCATTAAAACATGCCTTGCAATACTTTGAAAGATTCGACATTGAAATACTAGACACAGCCCCAACTAACTTAGCAGATGAGAAGTTTTTCAAAACTAACAATCAGCGATTTATTCTGGTAGCTAGGAAAGTAAAAGCGTTTGACCCTTACGCGGCTAGAAAAATTGCCGAAGGAGGACTTAAGTTTTCATCAACTCTTATGTCACTCTATCATCATAAGCAAGAAGCCACTTGGTCGAGTGAAAATATTGTCGCCTCTGAAACACAAACTTACATTATCAGGGCCAACATCAATCCTATGCATCGTTGTAAAGATTTAGTTCCAGAAGCAGCAAATAAAAGAATTCAAGACTTTATCTCTAACTTTAACATGAAAAAAGATTCCTTTTCCAAATTCATACGAAGTGCACAATTGCATTCAATGGCTTTAAGAACTAAAGATGTTGAAAATCAGATATTAAATCTTTGGATAGCCTTAGAATCACTAGTGCCTGATGACTCTAAAGATGAAAAAACCAACACAATTCAGCATATAGTCGATTCGATGATTCCATTTCTAAATCATGGCTATATTGATGGACTTATAAACAATCTTATCAAGGATCTCCTTCGCTGGAACTACCAAAGCACAACCAACCTTCTTAAATTAACCGGAAATGATAGTTATACAAAGTCGCTATGTTTGATTTTTTTCTCAGAAGAACACCAAGCGGCTTTAATTGACTTTCGTCAAAAGCTTAATAGCTTTCCTTTATTGATTGACAGATTTGACCATATTCAAGATCTCACATCCTCACCTGAAAAAATAATCAAAGCCTTAGAGAATCACGCAAAACGGATTGAATGGCAGATAAAAAGAATCTATAGAACAAGAAATATAATTGTCCATACAGGAAATACCCCACCTAGAACTGGTATACTGGTCGAACACACTCATGACTATCTTGACACGGTTTTTAACCTGCTCATAAAACTTGCATCGAATCCAATTCAAATTCTTTCCGTGCCTCAAGGCTTTAAATATGTTCAAATGGAATATAAGATGAGAGCCAAAAAACTCTCTAAAAATAATTTGACTTTTGATAGCAATAACATCCTGAGTTTAATATTTTCTCACTAACCATCATGCTATGTTCTCTGGCATGACAACCAAGCTATAAGAGCGCTATTGATTGAGTTAGTGACTTTATGATTTAACCCAATCAATTGGCGCACTTTCACTTCAATTTTACTACGGCTAGTTATTTTTTCTTCCAAGACAAAACGATGAATTTTTACAATCCGTTGCAAATTGCCTTTAAAACTAACTTCTGAGTGATTAATTGTTACCTGAATTTTAAAATAGTTTGCCATTTTTAGCTTCGCGCACATCTCCCCAACCGATACGCTCCTTTTTGCTGCGGGCTGTTACGCGGCGCAGCTCCCATGCGGTGCCGTCCGGTAAACTCTGCGCGATGATGTTTGCCTGCTGAATCCGGCGCACGGCGCATGCCACCTCGCGCAACATTTAAGTGGGGCCGCTGGTTCCAGCTTCGACAGCCAAAGAGACACCTTTTCGTTAGTGCTATTTCAGTCGACAAGCCGTGTGGAAAAGGTTTGAAAGTATGCCCAACATTTTTTCATGACGGCACGGCATAATAATAAAATAGTTTTATTCGATTTTGTACATGATGACAAAAAATTCACTGAGTGAATGCTATGCTTGTTAAATATTAAGTAGCTAATTATTATCAGGTTATTGATATGAGACTTTATTTTTTACCGCTGATTTAGTCGCTGGCTGTCATTTAAGTATCATGATTATGTTTTATGTAACACCTGGAAATAACGCTACACGCTATAAAAACGAATGAAACATCAAAATCAGATTTTGTGAGTATATTTCCAGACGTGACTTACGGTAGTTTAAGTTACAACGACTTAATACCTGCTTTACGCAATGCGTTTCCGGTTTTGTTAATGCGTTCAGGATTATTCTGAAAAAGGAAGGTGCCCGCTTTGTCAGTGATGACCCTGACCGCGCCGCGCCAGTCATATAATCTGAATAACCATACACTGTAAGTGACTTAATAAAATTTCATGGCAGACATGCTTATTAACCGGCTCCTGCCTGCTATGGCTTATATCGCGTGTTCTGCGCTCAGATTTATGATTGTTTTTCCCATGCGCTGTGCTCAACTCAGAGCTGACAGCGTTCCATTACTCAAGCTAAGAGGATTTATTATGTCGGCATCTGTGATTAAAAACGCGCTTAAAACGACAGCTTTAGCAGCAGTCGTCATGGCCGGTTTACAGGGCGCTTCGTTTGCCAAAGAGCAGCCTTCTCAGATAACCCCTGATTCAGCTTCAGCCGGAAGCGTGTCTGTAAAAAAACCGGGGGCTTCTGTTGATGCAAGCGCGGTAAAACTGGCCGCCTGGCATCACCATCTGGAAATTAACAAAAGCTGTGACGATCCGTCACTGGGTGTGGGTTGCGGAGATGGCGACGCATAACCTCTGAAAAGTGCAGACACCTTGCAGAGGTGTCTGCACTGATGTGCATCAGATAAAACATTCTGCCTTCGGCCCCTTCGCCTCACTCCATCATTTACGCCGGCCTTGTCAGCATCTTAAATTCGTACTGAGTGTTATTTCAGAAGTGCTCAGCGAAGAAACGTCATCCGCGATTATAAAAAAATCCTCGCTATAAATGTCATATCCTGGCGAAAAGTGGTCTTTTGCTAATTTACCAAAAAATAAAGTGAGTATGCTTTGCGGGTCGTTTTAATGAAAACTAACACAACAGGATGGATGAGATGAAACAGGTCAGGATTTACACACTCAAAGACAGACAGTCAGCAGAAATTTATTTCCGTACACACTGGCCCCGGCATATGATTTCTCTTCCCGCTTTTAATATATATGTCAATCATGTCTATCTGAGTGATGAGTGTCAGGTCATTGCCACCGTGACCTATCAGGAGGGAGCTGACATGCAGGCTATAAATCAGGAGTATATGACCAGCGAGGCCTTCAGGTCTGACATGAAAGGTTTCGACATGTCCTCAATCCTCCGGGTAGAGGAAATCAGCATTAAAGAAGCCCTTTTCTGACTTCGCGATTTTCTCAGCCAGCATACATACACGCCCCTGGCCGTGAATGCTTACTCAGGCAGAGAGCAGGTGACTGGCCCGTTTCTGGCACTCCTGACCCGACATCACTATTCCGCAGTTCCCTCTGCCCTGCTCGCAGGCCAAATCGGTGCGACAGCCTGACCGGCAGAGTCGCCAGACAGTGCCGGACTGCCGGAAGCCAGTTCACTGAGGAGGTGACCATGAAGATAATAATTCACGATATCGCTATTTATTTTGCCCCCTAATGACTGATAAAAACCGTTTGCTTCAGCGTTTGATTTCTCGGCATTCCAGCTGAGGCTACGACACTCATGCTTCAGAGCGAGTTTCGCCATAAAACACATGAGGGATTTACCTGTACCCTTACCTCTCTCACGCCGGGAGACATAGAGCTCTTTAATGTGCATTTCGCCACTGTACCTCGGCGAGGGATAGAGAATAGTGCAACACGCCAGCCCAGTGATTTCAGCATTGCGACGCGCCCTGAGCACCAGCGTAGCGGAGAGCGGACTGAAGAGTCGGTTACTGAGATAATGCTTCAACAGTGCTTCCTGAATAATGCCCCTACCATAGTAGTGCTCTTCCATCTCGGTAAAAATTTTCACCATGGATTCCCATTCATCTGGCGGGCATATTTCTACTGTTACTTCCATGTTTACTCCCTGTCACTGAAAAAATGTCATAGTCGAGCCGGGGTTTAGCCCAACCACAGCCCTTGACTCTTTGGCCCCATATATAAATGAACTTAGCCTTGAGCGAAAAGCGGACGCCCTATAGCGTTACCAGGCGTCCGTTCACCTGAAATGGACGGATTACTTTACCCGCTTCCCCGTTTCGTCAGTAACCTTCTCGCCATCCTCTTTTGTAAACGCGCCTTTCTGACTTTCCGGCAGAATATCCAGCACGATCTCTGAAGGGCGGCAAAGACGAGTGCCCAGCGGCGAAACCACTATCGGTCGATTAATCAGAATCGGATATTGATGCATGAAATCAATCAACTGCTCATCACTGAATGTCTCTTCATCAAGACCCAGGCGTTCATAAGGCTCAACGTTTTTACGCAGCAAGGCGCGCACCGTAATCCTCATATCTGCAATAAGTTTGATAAGCTCATCACGGGTCGGGGGCGTGTCGAGATAATAAATTATTGCAGGTTCGTTACCGCTGTTGCGGATCATTTCCAGCGTGTTGCGTGAGGTGCCACAGGCCGGATTGTGATAGATGGTTATGTTGCTCATATCAGTATCTCATTACAAAGTGACAGAGAGCCGCCACGCCAGCGCCGCCAGAGTGACAAACAGGACGGGCACAGTCATGACAATGCCGGTTCGCACGTAATATCCCCAGGTAATCGTGATATTTTTCCGGGCAAGCACGTGCAGCCACAGCAGGGTAGCCAGACTGCCAATCGGGGTGATTTTCGGCCCTAAATCGCAGCCAATCACGTTGGCATAAATCATTGCCTCTTTGACGACACCGGTCGCCGTACTGCTGTCAATCGACAGCGCGCCAATCAGAACTGTCGGCATATTGTTCATCACTGATGAGAGAAACGCCGTCAGGAAGCCGGTACCGAACGCCGCTGTCCATAAACCCTTGTCTGCCAGCAGATCCAGCACGCCAGACAGGGTCTCCGTAAGCCCTGCATTGCGCAGGCCATAGACGACCAGATACATCCCAAGCGAGAAAATAACGATCTGCCAGGGTGCACCGCGCAGGACTTTCCCGGTGTTAATGGCATGGCCTCTTTTCGCCACCACAAACAGCACTGCTGCGCCAGCCGCTGCTATCGCACTGACCGGGATGCCCAGCGGTTCCAGAACAAAGAAACCGACAAGCAACAATAACAGGACGATCCAGCCCGCCCTGAAGGTTGCCAGATCTTTTATCGCACTGGCTGGCGTCTTCAGCAGCGAAACGTCATAGGTCGCCGGAATATCCCTGCGGAAGAAGAGATGCAGCATGACCAGCGTGGCCACAATCGCTGCCAGATTCACGGGCACCATCACGGAGGCGTACTGCGTAAAGCCCAGGTCAAAGAAGTCTGCCGAGACGATATTGACCAGGTTAGAAACAATGAGCGGCAGACTGGCCGTATCTGCAATAAATCCTGCCGCCATGATAAAGGCCAGTGTTGTGCCCTGGCTGAATCCCAGCGCGAGCAGCATCGCAATGACAATTGGCGTCAGGATCAGCGCGGCACCGTCATTGGCAAATAATGCAGCAACAGCGGCACCCAGCAGGACTATCCAGGTAAATAAAAGGCGGCCACGTCCGTTACCCCAGCGGGAGACATGCAGAGCGGCCCATTCAAAGAAGCCGGATTCATCGAGCAGCAGGCTGATGATGATGACTGCAATGAAAGCCGCTGTCGCATTCCAGACGATATTCCAGACAACGGGAATATCAGCGATATGGATGACGCCGGTTCCGAGCGCCAGCGCAGCTCCGATACTTGCGCTCCAGCCAATACTCAGCCCTCTGGGTTGCCAGATCACCAGTATCAGCGTCAGTAAAAATATCCCTCCAGCCAGTAACATTTCA
The DNA here is from genome assembly GCF_056856975.1 of Pantoea sp. PA1. NCBI lineage: Bacteria > Pseudomonadati > Pseudomonadota > Gammaproteobacteria > Enterobacterales > Erwiniaceae > Pantoea > Pantoea sp. PA1. The sequence goes on along the minus strand of NZ_JBXGEE010000003.1, from coordinate 55,407 downwards.
GACTCCATTACATATGATTACGTGAATATGTTTTCCAGCCTCAGCAGGAGGTGCAGGCCGATTTTGCCAGCCATTCTCGCACCTCTTCCCGCAGGCACTGCCAGGACGTCGTGATTGTCTCAGCGGCCCACGCCGGTATATGCGGTGACAGACGATAGTGGACCCACTTACCTTCACGACGATCAAGCACAAGCTTCGCCTCGCGAAGAAGCGCCATATGGCGCGATATTTTGGGCTGTGATTCGGACGTGGCTGCACAGATATCGCATACACACAGTTCTCCGGATTCCCGCAGAAGCATCACGATGGCGAGCCGTGTTTCATCCGACAGGATTTTAAAAAGCTGAACAGGCTGTAGCATTTTCCACTCCGCGCCTTCGAAAACATATATGTTAGTTCATATGTATTGAGTTTAAAATCACCCAATTCCTTCGCAGAAGAAAATGGAACAATTTTCAGCCCTGAACACTGAATGCTTTGATCAGCGCATTGCTGAAGCGGGAGCCACCATCAATCCTGATCTTTTATGGCTCAGCTATGCCGCAGAGTAAGCCGGTCGTCTGCTGACGGCATGGGCGCGATGGTGGAAATCCTGAATCCCTCTGATTTACCCCTGCCTGATGATGCGCCGGAATCGCAACTCAACGTTACCGGGGTGCGCAGTCTGGTCAGATGGTTAAAGCATGGCAAAAGTTCGAGGAAAAAGAACGAATGAGACCTTCTTCATGGCATGACCGCATCGTCGATGCATTAAACATTCCCCCATCCCGAACTGACTATCGACAGACGTATCTAATCCTGGGCAGTCGTCCAGAGCTGGCAATCTCCTGACACCAGTGGACCGTGCCTGAAGGAATTACATCTATTGATAAGGCACTCAGTAAATGGTTTTATCAATAACTATTCATGAATGCTGAATAAGGCCAAAAGCATTGTCATTAGAATCCGCAGAGTGGTTTAGCCGGAATGGCATAGAGTGTTCACGGGTCAGAGCCCGTAACTCTGGCTTTCCGAAACATCTCCACGATGAATATGTCATCAGTGCAAACCTGACGGGGGTAGAGGAAATCTGGCTGGCGGGAAAAACCGCTTATGTCAAAAGCGGGCAGGTTACCTTATACAATCCGGGAACGATTCAGGCTTCACGTTTTGATACTCACGCAGTTGAATTTATCAGCGTACACATACCTCAGGCTCTGATAAAAAAGCTGGCAGAGGAGGAGAATCTCAATAGCGCTCACCAAGCCCCGGTTCTGCGCGAAGGCATAATCAATAACACCCGCCTGTTTGACGCGCTGACCCGTTTTGCATCATCGGCCCGGCTTGATCGGGGCATGGATGAGGAGCAGGAACTGATTTTACTTTGTGGTGAGCTGCTTGAGTCGCCAGCTCTACTTCAGCAGGGGGATGAGCAGAAAATCAACCTTGTTATTGCCTGCCTGCGGGAGAACCTTAGCGTAAGACCGCAGCTGGAGATGCTCGCTCAGCTGGCAGGTATGAGTAAATATCATCTCGTTCGCGCCTTCACCCGGCACACAGGTATGCCGCCTCTGCAATATCACATGCAGCTTCGTCTGCACCATGCCCGCGACCTGCTTCGCAGAAATGTGCATCCGCTTGATGCAGCTCTCAGGCTGGGATTTTACGATCAGAGTCATTTCATTAATGCATTTCGCAAAGTGATGGGAATTACCCCCCATCACTATGCTTTGCAGGTGAGATCAGGCCACAATAAATTCCCGGTACCCTGAGACAATCACGTAAAGCGCAAAATAGCTGAATATGATCGCCGAGGCGATAAAGGAATATTTAAGCAGGCATTGACCCAGCAGTTTGCCGCCAAAACTTCCAACCAGGCACAGGACACACGTCCAGAACATGCCCGCGATGAAAAATCTTCCCAGAAACCAGGAGGTAGCGGCAACATTGTGCGGACCCATCCGGGAGATCAGCGCACCGCCCACGGTCGCAAACCAGAGAATAGCCGAGGGAGACGACATGGCGAGCACAACACCGCGCCCGAATTCACGTATGAGCGGGCGGGAGTGATGCGTTTCGCTCACGTCAGGCTCCGAAGCGTTTCTGAAAGCGGCTATCAGCATTTTGCCTGCGAACCAGAGAAGCATCGCGCCACCCCCGATCCACAGTATCCAGCGAACGACTTCATACTGAAGCAGTACGGCCATGCCCGCCAGCGCCAGTAGTGCATATGCCAGATCACCCACACACGTTCCCATTCCCAGCCAGAAACCATGAAAATATCCGCGTTGCATGGCAAGGGTGATCATCACAATATTGGCAATCCCGATATCAAGACACAATGAAAGGCTCAGTAAGAAGCCATTCGAAAACTCGATCATATTGTAAAGCCTCTAATCGTCTTAACATCCCCGTTTACCCGACCAGTTAAGCAGCCGATCGGTAATTCGTATTGGAAGAAATTGCGCGAAGAGTCAGATCGAAGGACACATCGTATCCTTCATCAACGACATAGCTGAGCCGTAATGTTTAATCGGTTCGCACGTCTGGTCGCCCCACTCTCCTGTCTTGTCCGGACGGGAATCAGTCCGAAGTGTTCCTTCTGTCTCGATAACATCGCCACTTACATCGCTCGCTATTTAATAGTTTACAACAAGGCCATTTGATGTCAGTGTAATCAAACTAAATAGCACACTACTTAATAGCAAGCATAAGGAAAGCCGTCATGAAAGTGAAAATTACCGCAGGTGCTTTATTGTTAGCCAGTCAGATGACGTCAGCCTGGGCTGATTCTGCTGAAAACGTGCCGCAACCTACCGCTGGCGTGGCGACGTTCCTCAACGCACTGAACAGCAGTGGCGGAAAGCCCATGGAGACCTTATCCCCTAAAGAGGCCCGCGCAGTACTGACCGGAGCGCAGAAAGGTGCCCCACTGCCGCCCGCCCGGATCGCTGAAAAAACCATCACGGTAATGGGCAAACCGCTGACGCTGACGATAGTGAAACCTGCCAGTGCCTCTGGCGAGTTACCGGTGTTCATGTTTTTCCACGGCGGTGGCTGGGTACTGGGTGACTTTCCTACACACGAGCGTCTGGTTCGCGATCTCGTTAATGAGTCCGGTGCTGCGGCGGTATTTGTGAACTACACACCTTCACCTGAAGCCCGTTATCCGGTTGCGATTACCCAGGCTTATGAGGCAACAAAATGGGTGGCCGAATATGGCAGTGAAATTGGCGTGGACGGTAAGCGTCTGGCACTGGTGGGGAACAGCGTGGGCGGAAACATGGTTGCTGCCGTCGCGTTACAGGCTAAACAACATAAAACACCGGCAATACGCTATGACGTGATGCTGTGGCCTGTTACCGATGCCCATTTCGATGATGCCTCTTATAAGCAATTTGCCAATGGCTATTTTCTGACGCGAAACATGATGAAGTGGTTCTGGGACAACTACACCACCTCAGAAAAGGAAAGGAGTAACATTCTGGCCTCGCCGCTGCGCGCAACCAAAGCCGAGCTGGCGGGGTTACCGCCAACGCTGATTCAGACTGCCGAGCTGGATGTACTGCGTGATGAAGGGGAAGCATTTGGCCGAAAACTGGATGCTGCTGGTGTGCCGGTAACCGTCACGCACTATAACGGCATGATCCATGACTTTGGTTTGCTGAATGCCCTGAGTAAAGAGCCAACGGTGCGAACGGCGATTAGCCAGGCGTCAGCAGAGCTGAAGGAACATCTTAAATAAACGACGTGATTCATGCGTTGTAAAAGGGCAAATCAGTCGGCCAGCGCCGGCTGATTTCTCAGGTATCAATGCAGTCAGGCATCTGCGCCTTGTGACTCGTCTCTGTGCAAACTGAATAAACGCATACTCTGGCTTTGAGGTCGTGCATGCAGTTAACGCTCTGGAAATACCCCAACTGTAACTGTTACCGCGCTGGTTCAAAGGAATAAATGCGAGCACACATGCGCGTTAGCGGCTACTCGAAGAATCTCGCTTAAGAAATATATTAAGAAGTCCGCTTCTGGCACAAAATGGCATTCTTATAGGTTGAAGGTCCGCTATGAGTGAAAAGCGAACGTCATAAACTCGACGTCAGATTATTACCACCACATTGAAAGATCACAACCCGGCTGCGAACTCAGATAGGCATCCCCATTATCTTTAGCGTGCTCTGTTGGGAAGCTGTGCTGAGAACTGTGTCTTTGACATGTAGCATCCCCTGTTTTTCATAGAATCTGTAAGCTCGCTCATTCTGCTCAAGTACTTCCAACCACAGGTACTTTTTTCCACGGTTTTGCGCAATCGCTATGAATCTTTCAAACATCATCTTTCCGTAGTTCTTACCCGTCTCTGTGGGTATCAGATATAGCTTATTAAGTAAGACACCTGAAATAGAAGTCTCTGGTATACAGCTTTCCCAGGTGATCTTTGCAAAGCCGATAGGGTGATGTGCTTCTGCCAGATACCACGATGTGCTGGGATCTTGCAGACTTTTTTCAAGCGCAGGATACGAGTACTCAGCATCTAGAAATACATTCATTTCGGATTCTGAAATCCACATGTGGCTGAAATGAGAGCGATAAATGTTGTAGCCGAGCTCATTCAATATTCCTGAATCCGTCAGATCTGCATCCCGTATGTTAAATATCATGAATTAAATCCCCTGTTTAACGTTTGCTCTTAAATCCCTGAACTTCGGGAGCATTTTGGAATATGTCAGGTTCTGTACGTTGGGTTTAACATAAAATTGCTGTCAGGCTGTCCTCTGCAGCCTGCCCGAACTCAAATCCCTGTGCATAACCGCAATACGGTTCTCAATTTACACCAGGTCTTATCCTTGCTATATCTTATCTCAAATCAGCGGGCACCCTGTCCTCTCAGTCAGACCATGCGTTTATAGGGGGTATCGAAATGAATCAGACCCACTCCGTTCCGGAAATTTATAATCCTGATGTGCCGTACGCAGTGAAGTGCGAGATCGTGACTCAGTTGTGTCGGGCACTGGCTGCCCATAAAAACATGACTCCGGACGTTCTGAGGAAGTATCTTCTGGATAAGCTTCATGTGGATTTCGAAAATCTGGATGATAATCCGGTAGGAATGCTGCTCTTATACGAGTACCTCTATTCTCAGCGTCCCCCGGCCTGTGCCGAAGTGAAAGGAAATCTCCACTAAGAATAACCTCTGGCGGGGAATTTATTTACCGCACCACCCCGCCTGTGACCGCCCCTGTCAGCAATAAAAAACCTCACCCGATGCCTAACGTGGCCGGTAATTTCACTCTCATCAGAAGATACAGCCCCACTGCGCTTTTGCATAACCCGGGGACCGCGCGGGCCGCCGACGCCTGTTGAGATCACTCCGTCAGACGCGCCAGCATTTTGCCTCTGTAAGTATAAATAATCGAGCATATCAGCAGGCTAAGCAAAGCCGTGCAGATAAAGACACCCGCGCCAGTCATCGCCAGCATTACCCCACCGATTAACGGCCCGACAGAAATTCCCAGAGACGACAGCATTGAGGCACCCAGATAAGCCCCCCGATGCGCTGCCGGTGCCAGTTGATCAAGCAGGATGTTCAGGTTCGGCATCAGGATCGCTTCTCCGACACTGAACACACAGGTCACTATCAGCCAGAGCCAGATCTCCGTCGAACGCGTACAAAAAAAGCAGATTTGCGAAAGTGCGAAAATTAACCCACCCAGAAGAATGCGTTTTGGCAGGGAAACCGGAGCCAGAAACCGCATGATAAACGTCTGAAAGACCAGCACGGTGCAGGCATTCGTCACCAGTATCAGAGTTACCAGTTTTATGGCGGCGTCACCATCCAGTATAAGGAGATACTGGGGCAGGATGGCTTCGTAATGGATGAATACAATACTGCACAAAATGCTGCACAGCAGCGCGGCAATATAGATTTTGTCCCTGGCAATAATACGTACGACCTGATGCAGTTTTAACGAAACCTCACTGCCAGCCTGTGACGCTTTCAGCAATTTGCCCGCGGGCACAAATAGCAGAACGTAAACGAAAAAAGGGATATATGACAAACCCGTAATCAGGAATGTTCCCTTCTGAGAGGTAAGCCCGAACGCAATTCCTGTCAGCGGACCAAATACCGCGGCGACGTTGATAAGGTAGTAGCGCATTTGCAGGGCAAGCGCTCGGCGGCGGCGGTCCACCAGCAAATCACTCATGAGTGCACGCAGAGGAGGGTCAACCCAGGCAAAGGAAATGCCGATGATCATCAGGCCAATGAAAAACAGCCCGATGCCTGCGGCCTGAGCAAGAATGATATAGCCCAGCGCAGAAAACCCACAGCCCATGAGGAGAATGACGCGTCGACCCAGCCTGTCTGAGATCTGCCCGCCATACATACCCAGCACCACTGAAAACAGTGCGCTGCTGGTCATCGCCACGCCAATCGCAATCGGTGACATATGATAATGCTGTGCCATGATCACGGAGATAAAAGGCCAGGCCATGAAATAGCTGAAGCGGATGACCAGCATAAAAAAGAGCAGCGCATGAACTGTTGCCGGAAAAGATTTCAGCGTCTGGATTAATCCTGCCGCCGTGCCCTCCTCTGCGACGGGTTTAGTTGTCATAAATCTCCTTATTCTGTTTTATGAATGCATCCCGCGCGTAGTAGCGCATAAGTGATTAAATAGTAATAAAATTATTTCACATGTCGTGCAATACAAATGTTAAAGAAAGGTTTTATTCGCCATCTTATAAGGGAAAGACTCTTTATCTGAGAGCAATGTAAGGGAATGCGCAAAGCAGATAACAGAAAGCCGACATTACTGCTGATATCAGGGCAGCCCTCACCCCAAAACGGTAACTGGCATGTCAGGGAAAATTATTGGTTGCTACTCTGAAAGGTAAAAGGTCTGCTCACAACCGGTAACAGGAGGCAAGAAAATGCTGGCTTATATCACGACAGGAACCAATGACTTTCAGCGCTCCGTTGAATTTTATAACGCTCTGTTCGACGTCCTGGGCTATGAACGGCAGCCTGCCTGGACAGAAGGCTGGGCAATGTGGGGAAAAGGAAATAATCCGGATGAAGGATTCAGTTTCTGCCTCTGCCCTCCCTTTGACGGTCAGCCCGCAACGGCGGGAAACGGAACAATGTTCGCTTTCAGCGCCGATAACGCCGACATTGTCAGACGGTTTCATGCCGCTGGCCTCCTTGCGGGAGGAAAGAATGAAGGCGAGCCAGGAACACGAACCGCGTACGGACCCGATTTCTATGTTGCCTATCTGCGCGATCCTGACGGACATAAGCTGGCATGCGTTTATCAGCACTATTCTCCTGAAAAAGATAACCCTGCAGCGGAAGAATAGTCACAGGACGGATAAGATTTTATGGTTTTAACGTCCGGGAAATTCAGCCGTGAAATGAAAAGCTTCCGGCTAATTTTTCAAAGAATATTTAAATCACCCTGAAGCATTAACGCAAAACGGGAAAATTCCAGATTTTCCCTAATAGCCACGCATCCAGACGGGGATTAGTTTATCTCTACCCAGCGTCAACCGTTCACGTTTTTAATGACGAGAAGTCGTTAAAGTCTATAAAGCTTAAATGAGCCGACGCCCGACCTCTTGCAATGAGTGGTGCTATTTTATCTTGCCAGCAGATAAATTCTCTCTTCCAAACGGAATAGTTAATCTGGCTCTGATTTTAACCCTTATCCTTGCTGCGGATGATGTCTGATCCGTTGAGTACCGGGTCCGGCTCTATAACTTTATTGGGCGCTGGGCGTTGCGTGCCTGAAATAAATAAAGTCGCGCTTTATTTTAAAGGCATCGCCTACTCACAACCTGGTATATACGGAGATTTCCATGGCATTTTCAGGCACGGGCCGCGTCACAGTTGTTTCGCTGACAAACGGTCAGACACTGTCTCAGTTTACTGCAGACAAATTACACTCTGTTCTGAATGAACCCGCGGTTATTACGCTTCAGGGCCCGCCGTCTCAGGTTTCCTCTTTTCAGAAACAGGGGCAGGACCTCATTCTCAACCTGCAGGAAAGCGACTCGCTTCGCTATCAGAACTTCTTCACTGATTTTGCAGGCCAGCAGAGTACGCTGCGTTTTCAGGAGGGAAATTTACTGCATCAGGCACGATTTGGCCGGGATGTCACAGCCGATACGCAGAGTGTCGCCACGCTTACGCCAGAGTGGCATTCTTCTGACCATGCGAAGTCCTTAACGCCCCTCCCGACCCAGCCTGTGGCAGAGTCTGAGCCCGCCTTATCAACGGTGGAAACCACAGAAAGCCTCTACCTGGCTCCGACAGATCCGGCGTTAAACGGTGCAACTGTCACTCCGGGGGTTAGCAACAGCGAAAAAAACGCCACCTTAACGCTGGCGTCCACTTCTGAAACTTCCACTTTAAGCGCGCCCGCTGCGTCTGACGACGTGAAGGCAACCCCTGCCGCTATCCCGTTACCGGCGCTGACACTGGATCCCGTTACCGGCGACAATGCAGTGAGTTACCAGGAGGGGATCTACGGCATTCTCTTCACCGGCACCGCCGCGCACCTTGCCTCCGGCACTCCGATTGAACTGACGCTGAACGGCAGAACCTGGCAGGGCAGTGTCTATCAGGATAAGTGGCAGGTTCAGCTTTCTGACAGCGACGTCAGGACTATCCAGGACGGCAACCACCTAATAAAAGTCAGCGCAACAGACCCGGAGGGTAACAGTACCAGCCTGAGTCAGAATCTGCTGCTGATCACCCACTACAACGGCAGCAATCCAAAAGTCACCGTTAATAACATCACGCTGGCGGATGCGGTACAGCATGACGGAGACACCTGGTATCTCCTTAGCGGCACCCTGGAAACATCGCTGCCGCTCAAAACCTTTGCGGTGCAGGTTGATGATACCTTTCACTGGAATTATGCGGTGATCCAGCCGGATGGCAGCTGGCGGGCGGAAATCAGCGCGTCGGAGCTTTCTCAGGGTGGCAACAGCCTGTCGTTTGGCGTGCTGGATGGTGCGGGAAACTGGTTTGAACAGAGTGGTTATGTCACAGCCGACCTCACCACGCCGGTTGAGGGCGGGGGTGGCCTTCCGCCGATCACCGACGACAATCCAGCGGATGGCGGCAATACTCCACCAGCCGACGGTGGCACGCCGGTTCCGCCCGTCAGTGCCCCGCCATCTTTAACCATTAACAGCTTTACCGGTGACGGCGTATTAAGCGCCGAAGAGAAACTCACATCACAAACGTTCAGCGGCACCACAGAAAATCTTGCCGCAGAGAGCACGCTGACCATTATGCTGAATGGTCAGTCCTATACGACAACCCTGGCAGCGGATGGCAGCTGGAGCGTCATCCTGCCGGCTGCCGATCTGCAGGCGCTGCCGGTCGGATCTAACCGCATCAGCGTCACCTTTGAAAACAGCGCTGGCGGTACGACTACCGCCAGCAAAGCGATCACCGTCGAGCCGTCAGTTCCGCCGTCTGATGCAACCCCGCCTCAGCCGACCATCGACACGCCGTTTGGCGATGGACTGATGAACGCCAGTGAGCGCTTTGAGCCCGTAACGCTGAGCGGCTCTACCGGCGTGACCGGGGCGGGCCAGAAGATCACCCTTGACGTGGATGGGGTTAACTATGCGGGCACCGTGGACAGCCTGGGCAACTGGTCAGTCTCGCTCTCTGCCCTCCAGCTGGCCGACGCAGAGTTAGCAGAGGGGAACCATACCATCACGGTGACCGCCACCGATCGCTGGGGCCAGTCTGGAACCAGTGAGGCAACCTTTATTACCGATATGCAGGATCCGCTTGTCAGGATTGATCCGCTGGCCGGGGATGGAGTGATCGATAGTCAGGAAATCAACAGCGCGCTGGTGATCGCCGGGAGCAGTGAGGCGGGCAGCACGATTGAGGTTACCTTTGGCGCCCTGCACTGGAGTGGCATCGTCGATCAGAACGGTCAATGGCAGTTCCCGGTGCCTGCAGAAACGCTGCAGGGGATGGAGGAAGGCAGTTACTCTGTCGTGGCCAAAGCAACCGATGAAGCGGGTAACAGCCGCTCTGCCTCAGCAGGCGTGCAAATCTATGCGTCTGATGCGTTACCGCAGCTGACGCTGGATCCGGTCACCGGCGACAATGCGGTGAGTTATCAGGAGGGGATGTACGGCATTATCTTCTCCGGTACGGCTGCCCATCTCCCCTCCGGTACCCCGGTTGAACTGATCCTGGACGGCAGAACCTGGCAGGGCAGCGTCTATCAGGATAAGTGGCAGGTTCAGCTCTCTGACAGCGACGTCAGGACTATCCAGGACGGGAACTACCTCATTAACGTCAGCGCAACGGATCAGAATGGTAACAGTACCAGCCTCAGCCAGGATCTGCTGCTGATTACGCATTACAACAGCAGCAACCCAAAGGTGACGGTCAACGACATCACTCAGGCAAATCAGACAGAGCATGACGGTGAGACCTGGTACGTCATCAGCGGCACGCTTGAAGCGCCGCTGCCGCTCCAGACCTTTGCGGTACAGGTTGATGATACCTTTCACTGGAATTATGCGGTGATCCAGCCTGATGGCAGCTGGCGGGCAGAAATCAGCGCGTCGGAGCTCTCTCAGGGCGGCAACAGCCTGTCGTTTGGCGTGCTGGATGGCGCGGGAAACTGGTTTGAACAGGGTGGCTACGTCACGGTCGACCTGACTTCACCGGTCAGTGACAACAGCGGCGACCCGGTGCCGTCCGTGCCGGATAATCCCACCGACGGCGGCAGTACCCCGCCCGTGGTGGATCACCCCGGCGAGCCTGCCCCTGTCATTGATACCCCATTTGGTGACGGCTGGCTCAATCGTGCAGAGAAAAAAGAGGGCGCGACGCTGACTGGCACAACTGGCGTAACCGGTAGTGGTCAGACGGTCACCGTGATGACTGGCGGCAAACATCGCCTTGCTGAAGTCAGTGACGATGGTCACTGGAACCTCTCCCTGACGCCGGAGACAATGAAAAAAGGGTTCGGTCATGGTCAGCACGACATTGTCGTGACCGCGACTGACGCAACAGGCCACACGGCTACGATAACCACGACCTATCAGGCAGATGCCTGCGCCCCCAGAATCGCTTTTACCCATCTGACAGAAGGAGAGAAAATCGATCTTAATGCTGGCAGCCAGCAGCAGCGGATATCTGGTACAGGTGAAGCGGGCGATATCGTCACAGTCAGTCTGGGTGACCACCAGTGGCAAACCACCGTGACCAGCAAAGGCAAATGGGCCGTTCAGCCTGAGGCGCTGAATACGCACACCGCTGAACCGGGCGAGTATATGCTTACCGCAAGCATTCGCGATGCGGCAGGTAACGTTAACCACGTTTCGCACGTCGTCGAGCTTTATACGCCCGATCCACAGCCAGCACCTGCGCGCGCGATGGATAGCACTTCCTTTCATCACAACAGTGATGGCCATAGCGACACACCAGAGACACAAAGCGGTGAAACGCCCTCGCCTTCTCTGTTAAATCTGCTTACCCATCTGGACAGCGTTGCCGGTCACGACACCCTGATGCCGAATGGCTCGCACGAGGCGCTGGACTTTACCTCGCTCGGGCTGTCAGTCAGCAATAGCGGGGTTATCGACCTGAATGCCTTCAGCAGCAACAGCGTTACGCCGGAGCAAAAAGATCGGTTACCGCTGACTGGCGATACCCGTGAGTTGATGACGATAAAAGAGGCAGAGGGCAATGCGGTCACGCTGAGTACCACCGAAGGCGGTGTCTGGAGCGAGGATGGGCAGCGCAACATTGAAGGCCATCAATACGATCAATATCACACCCCCTCTGCCAGCCATGAGGGTTCGCTGGCTGATCTCCTCATTCAGCATAATCTGTACGCTTAACTGATCTGATCCAGCAGGCCATGGTGGATTTACTGCCCTGGCCTTTTGCTGACAGGCGGCTGGTGGTGTTGTGAAAAATCACGCCTGCAGTCAATCCTCCGCAACAAAATGACAACATTAATAACAAAAAAACATCTTTGTTAAACTTGTGTATAACAAAACTCACCTGTTTCACTAGGCGAAACGGTGTTTTACTGGATAAAATCAATGGAAACAGCAGGGATTCATTTTTATGTCCGCCAGGAAGGCCCAGACACAATCTGAAGTTGATGATTGCACAACAAAAATTACGCAACGTTATTAATTATGTCCTTTTTCAGATAAGGGCGAGCAAAGGAAACGGGTACAGAAAGGAATATCTCTGTGCTCAGGAAGAATCGGTATAAATTTTAAAAGAGCGCCAGATGAAGTCATCCAGACGATCATTTCTTCGGAAAACATTTTCACTCATTCCCATTGCCGCGGTCGCGGGAACAACAGCAGTCAGCGCGGTCGCATCGGCCAAAGAAAAAGGGGAAACGTTTCATTACGTCCCGGTATTTTTTAATAACGACGAGTGGCGGTTCATTTTAGCGGCTACCGACCTGCTGATCCCTGAGGATGAGTTCGGCCCCGGTGCGGTAAGTGAAGGTGTCCCGGTCTACATCGACAGACAGATGGAACTCCCCTACGGTCATGGCTACCTCTGGTATATGAGCCCCCCGTTTCAGGAGTCGATTCCGGAAATGGGCTACCAGACTAATCTGGTGCCGCGCGATATTTACCGCAGAGGGATCGCCAGCCTGAATAAATATTGCCGTGATAATCTCCAGCATAATTTTGCCGATTTAGCCAGAGACAAACAGGAAGCCATTTTACATGACCTGGATGCCGGCAAATTAAGCCTCGACGCTCTCTCCGGAAAACTCTTTTTCTCTCAGTTATTACAAAACACCAAAGAGGGCTATTTAGCCGATCCCGTACATGGCGGTAATCAGACCATGGCATCCTGGAAACTGATCGGTTTTCCGGGCGCACGCGCGGATTTTATTCAGGTGATGGAGAATCCGGACAAACCTTATCCCTTAGGTCCGGTCAGTATTTCTGGTAAGTATGGTGCATTAAAATGACGATTAAAAAAGAACCGGTTGATGTAGTCATTGTTGGCTTTGGCTGGGCGGGCTCGCTGATGGCGATGGAACTGGCGTCAACGGGACTGAAGATTGTCGCGCTTGAACGGGGTGAGCAACGGGACACTTACCCTGATTTCGCCTATCCGCGCATCGTTGATGAGTTAACCTACGGCGTAAGACTTAAACTCTTTCAGAACATTTCAAAAGAGAGTGTCACGGTCAGGCATACCCCTAAAGATACGGCTCTGCCCTATCGCCGTATGGGCTCTTTCCTGCCGGGCGATGGTGTCGGCGGAGCGGGCGTTCACTGGAATGGATTATTGTGGCGTCCTCTGGAAGCCGATCTCAGACTGAAAACGGTCGTCACTGAGAAATATGGTGCCAGCTTTATTCAGGGGGATATGACCCTTCAGGATTACCCTTTCACCTACAGTGAAATGGAACCCTATTTCGATAAGTTTGAGCGGATCTGCGGGGCTTCAGGCCAGGCCGGAAATCTTAATGGGGAGCGCATTGACGGCGGTAACCCGTTCGAAGCACAGCGTGCGAATCCTTTCCCGACTAAACCGCTGCTTTATCAGTACTCCGCCATGCTGTTTGAAAAAACTGCGAAAGAGATGGGATATAACCCCTTCCCCGGCCCGGCGGCGATATGCACCGAAGCCTACACCAACCCCTATGGTGTCGCACTCGGCGTCTGCAACTATTGCGGTTTTTGTGAAAAATTTGGCTGCTACAACTATTCAAAAGCGTCACCGCAAACCACGATTATTCCGGCGCTCAGGCAGTACGACAACTTTGAGCTGCGCTGTAAATCGCATGTGTTACGCGTCAACAAAGACAGTTCGGGCAAACTGGCCACCGGCGTCACCTATATCGATGAAAATGGCCGTGAAGTCGAGCAGCCCGCATCCGTTGTCATTCTCAGTGCCTTCCAGCTCCATAACGTCCGGCTGCTTTTGCTCTCTAAGATTGGCCAACCCTACAATCCGGAAACCGGCGAAGGCGTGGTTGGAAAGAATTATGCCTATCAGATGCTGGGTGGCGCCAAACTCTTCTTCAATGAAAAGACGTGGTTTAACCACTTTGCCGCTACCGGTGCCTCAGGGGCCTATATAGACAATTACAACAGTGAAAACTTCGATCACGCCGGAGCGGGCTTTATCGGCGGCAGCACCGTCTCTGCCCATGTGACCGGTGGCCGCCCGATTGAACAGACGGTCACGCCGAAGAGCGCGCCCAAATGGGGAACGGGCTGGAAAAAGGCTATCCGTGACAGCTATCTGCATAACATGAGCATTGGCGTCAGCTCCTCCGTCATGCCCTATAAACAGTGCTACCTAGACCTCGATCCGACCTACAAAGATGGTTACGGACTGCCGCTGTTAAGGATGACCTTTGACTGGCAGCAGAATGAACTCAGGATGACCCAGTTCATGGCGGGCAAAACGGAAAATATCGTCAAAGCGATCGGACCTGACTCTTACGATATGGGGTTCAAGTCCCTCTCTGCCCACTACGACGTTCGCCCTTATCAGTCCACTCACACCACAGGCGGCGCCATCATGGGAGACAGCCCGGCGACCAGCGTGGTGAATAAATATCTTCAGTGCTGGGAAGTTTCCAACGTTTTCGTGGCCGGCGCAAGCTGCTTCCCGCAAAACCATGCCTATAACCCAACCGGAATCGTCGGCGCGACCACGCTCTTTTCAGCGAACGCCATAAAAACGATCTACCTGAAGAACCCCGGCCCGATGGTTCAGGCTTAAAGGAATAAGATGATGAAGATAACCTGTGTAAAGTTACTGCCCTTTTTAACTTTATTGTTTAGCTTCGCCTCTGCTGCGGAAGAGACTGCGCCGGATAACATCAGCAAGGGGAAATATATTGCTACAGCGGGCGACTGCGTTGCCTGTCACTCCATTGCGGGCAGGGCGAGTTTTACCGGGGGACTGAAGATGTCGACGCCAATTGGCGCGATCTATTCAACCAATATCACCCCCGATAAAGAGACCGGCATCGGTGACTATTCCTACGACGATTTTGCCAAAGCCTTACGCGAGGGTATTGCGAAAGATGGACGTCATCTTTATCCGGCGATGCCCTACACAGCCTATGCCAGAATCAATGATGAGGATATGCATGCCTTATATGACTATATGATGCATGGCGTGAAACCCGTTCACCAGCAGAACATAAAAAGCGACATTCCCTGGCCGCTGAATATGCGCTGGCCTCTGGCCATATGGAACAGCGTTTTTCACGACGATAAGGTTTACGCCCCTGACACCACGAAAAGCGACGCGTGGAACCGGGGTGCCTACCTTGTCCAGGGATTGGGTCACTGTGGCACCTGCCATACGCCGCGCGGCATTGCTTTTCAGGAAAAAGCGCTGGATCAGCAGGGAAAAAGTTTTCTGACCGGCGGAACACTGGAAGGCTGGCACGCGCCCGATCTGACTGGGAATGTTAAGTCGGGACTGGGCGGCTGGTCGAATGAGGATATCGCGCTATTCCTGAGAACAGGTCGCACCAACACCTCGGCTGCTTTTGGTTCGATGACCGACGTGATTGAGCACAGTACGCAATACTGGAGCCAGTCCGATCTCAATGCGGTCGCAACCTATCTGAAATCAATCGGCTCATCGGCGTCTGAAGCGCCTCCTGCACCCCGCAAAGATGCGACAACCGCCGCACTCATCAGGGGCGATGTCAGCATGCCGGGTTCCAGACTCTATATGGATAACTGTTCTGGTTGCCACCGCCTCGATGGCAAGGGGTATGCAAAAACCTTCCCTTCCCTTGCCGGTAACTCTGCGGTCCTGAGTGATGACCCTTCGTCGGTTATCAGCATTGTGCTGCGAGGAGGCAAAATGGCGGTTACAAAGGATGTGGTGACCGGGCTGGCGATGCCAGATTTTGCCTGGCGTCTCAGCGACCAGGAGGTGGCTGACCTGGTGACGTTTGTCCGCAATAGCTGGGGTAATCAGGCACCACCGGTGAAAGCGGAACAGGTCGAAAAACTACGTAAAGAGTTGCCCGAACCGACAAAGCCCACCCCTGAAAACCGGAATCAGTAAGCAGCAATAAAAAAAAGTCGCGTCCCCTCCGGGCGCGACGTTTTTGTTTACAGGCACCTGCACTGATCTGCTGCCGTCTGCAACCGACAACGCTCCCGAACAGATTCGTGCCCGGATGATAGCCGGTTCAGCATCAGCCCGTTTCCGCATCGCTGCCGTGATGATGACCTTTAAGACGCTCGCGCTGCCGTGTTTTTCGGCCTGTCACGACCATCGCCACGATAAATACCGCGGCAAACAGCACCACAATGGTCGGCGCGGGCGCGCTGTCGATGAAGAACGAGAGATAAACCCCGCTCAGCGACACCAGCACCGATACCCCGGTTGCCACCAGCAGGGCATGTGAAAAGCGCCGGGTCAGCAGAATCGCGATCGCGCCGGGCGCAATCAACAGCGAGATCGACAGAATAATCCCCACCGCTTTCAGGGTAGCGACGATGGTCAGCGAGACCATACACAGTAAGCCGTAATGGAGCCAGCGCGCGGGCAGACCGCTTACCTGTGCCTGCTGCGGGTCGAAGCTGAACAGCATAAAATCACGCCATTTCACCACAATCACCAGCACGATAAGCACGGCGATAATCAGCGTCTGAATGAGGTCCGCTCTGTTAATACCGAGCATGTCCCCGAACAGAATATGGTCGAGATGCACCTCTGGTTTCACCGCGACATAAAGAATCAGCCCCACCGCAAACATGCCTGAGAACACAATCCCCAGCACCGTATCCTGCTTTATACGACTGTTATCCTGCAAAAAGCCGCTGGCGACAGCACAGAACAGCCCCGCCACAAACGCGCCTGCCGCCAGCGGTGCCCCCACCATCCAGGCCAGCACAATACCGGGAAAGACCGCATGACTCATGGCATCACCCATCAGCGCCCAGCCTTTCAGCACCAGAAACACCGACAGCAACGCACAGGGTATGGACACCACCAGCGCGATGAGCAGCGCATTGTTCATAAATGCGAACTGAAAAGGTTCAGCTATCCACATCAGCCTGCCTCCTTTTTAGCCTGATGCCGGCCACGACGCCGGTTAGCCAGCAGACCATGTCGCGGTGCAAAGATGAATGCCAGCAGAAAGAGCAGCGTCTGGGCGACCACAATGATGCCGCCCGTCGCGCCATCCAGGAAGTAACTCGCCCATGCGCCGAGGAAACTGGTAAGGCTGCCAATCGCCACTGCAATGACCAGCAGACGCGGGAAGCGGTCGGTCAGCAGCCAGGCCGTCGCACCCGGCGTCACCACCAGACAGATCACCAGAAACGCGCCGACCGTCTGCAGAGCCGCCACGGTTGAGACCGCCAGCAGGATAAAGAAAAGGATTTTCAGCCGTTCAGGCTGCAGACCAATCGCCCGGGCGTGCTGCTCATCAAAGAAGGTCACCATCAGATCCTTCCATTTAACCAGCAGAACCGCGATCGAGATGCCGCCAATCAGCGCGAGCTGCAGGATATCCGCAGGCGCAATGGCCAGAATATTGCCCAGCACAATGGTCTGAATGTTTACCGCTGTCGGGTTGAGCGACACCATAAACAGGCCAAGACCAAAAAAGGAGGAGAAGATCAGACCGATGATCGCATCCTCCTTCAGGCGGGTGCGCTGATTCAGCAACAGCATGCTGCCCGCCGCCAGGCCACCGGAGAGAAACGCCCCCAGTGCGAAAGGCAGGCCCAGCATATAGGCGCCCGCCACGCCAGGGACAATGGAGTGTGACAGCGCATCACCGATCAGCGACCAGCCTTTCAGCATCAGATAACAGGAGAGAAAAGCGCAGAGTCCGCCGACCATGGCGGAGACCCACATCGCATTGAGCATATAGTGGTAACTGAAGGGCTCCAGCAACAGTTCCATGGTCATCGCCCCTCCTGGTGTGCACCGCGCGGCGCAATAAAGGGACGCTCATCGTCGGTGATGATCTGATCATCCAGCCCTTTCACCATAACGTGACGCAGCACGCCGCTGAATGCGCGTTCGAGGTTAGCAGCCGTGAACGTCGTCTCCGTCGGGCCGCTGGCCAGAATGGTGCCTTTTACCATCACGGTGTAGTCGCAGAATGCGGTCACCGACCCCAGATTATGCGTGGAAACCAGCATGGTCTTGCCTTCATCGCGCAGTTCGCCCAGCAGGCTGATGATTCTGGCCTCGGTCTGAACATCCACGCCGGTAAAAGGCTCGTCCAGAAGGATCACACTGCCCTGCTGGGCTATGGCACGCGCCAGAAAGACCCGCTTCTTCTGGCCACCGGAAAGTTCACCAATCTGGCGATGCCGGTATTCGAGCATATCCACCCGCGCCAGCGCCTCCGTCACACTCTGCCGGTCGTGCGCTTTGGGGCGACGCAGCAGGCCCATGTGACCGTAACGCCCCATCATCACCACATCCTCTACCAGCACCGGAAAAGACCAGTCCACCTCTTCCGACTGCGGCACATAGGCCACCAGACTCTGACGCAGCGCCTGGCGGGTAGGCATGCCCAGAATCGAGATGCTGCCGCTGGCGAGCCGGACAAATCCCATCAGCGCTTTAAACAGGGTGGATTTCCCCGAGCCATTCACACCCACCAGCGCCGCAATCGATCCACCCGGCACGCTGAAGCTCGCATTCCGCAGCGCGGTATGGCCGTTGCGCCAGGTGACGGTAACATCGGACACCACGATAGTCTCTTTCATTGCGCGGACTCCCCGGCTTTAAGGCCCTTCACCAGCGTCTCCGTCGTCACGCTCAGCAGATCCAGATAGGTTGGCACCGGCCCTTTAGCCTGACTCAGGGAGTCAACGTAAAGCACCCCACCATAATGTGCGCCGGATTCTCTGGCGACCTGACGGGCAGGCTTGTCGGAGACGGTACTCTCACTGAACACTGCGGGGATGCCCTGCTTCCTGACCTGATCGATCACTTTTCTGACCTGCTGCGGCGTCCCCTGCTGGTCAGAATTGACCGGCCACAGGTAGAGCTCTTTCATCCCCAGATCGCGAGCCAGGTAAGAAAAGGCCCCTTCGCTGGTCACCATCCAGCGTTTGTTCTCCGGGATCCCGGCTATCTGCTGGCGCAGAGGCGCGATCGCAGCACTGATTTTCTGCTTATAGGCGTCGGCATTCTGGCGATAGGTTTCCGCGTTCGCCGGATCATATTTCACCAGCGCATCGCGAATGTTATCGACGTAAATCAGCGCATTGTCCGGTGACATCCAGGCGTGTGGATTCGGTTTACCGTTATAAGGCCCCTCGCCGATCCCGATTGGCGTGATGCCGGCAGAAACAATCACCTCCGGCACCCCCTCCAGGTGCTGATAAAACCGCTCAAACCAGCGCTCCAGATTGAGGCCGTTCGCCATGATGAGCTGTGCGCCCTGCGCGCGTTTTATATCGCCCGGGGTGGGCTGATACTCATGTATCTCAGCTCCCGGTTTAGTGATTGAGGTCACCTCCGCAGCCTCACCCGCCACGTTCTTCGCCATATCCGCGATGACAGTGAACGTCGTCACGACCTTAAATTTTTCTGCAGCATTACTGCTGGTGGCCATCAGTGTTGTCAGCAGGGCACTCAGTAATATCGCGGTGATTTTTTTAAATGGGGCCATACGGCACTCTCCGGAGGTGGTGAAAAACAGAACACAAATAGCCTGAGCTATTTTTTATAGCACAGGCTATACCTGTGCGAAAGCTCACCTGTGTGAAGTTTCTTCAGCGGCGGGTGTCAGATGTGAAGTTATGTAAATACTATGATTAAGATAATGAAACACAATGCTTTATTTCTGCACCCCGGGGTCAGTCAGTGAGAATGACGCGGGCAGAAAACAGGCTGTTTATGCCGTTTCGCTTTAAATGGAGAGCGGGTTAAGCGAATCGGCAAAAATAAGTTGATTTGGAAAAGGCGATTCAGCCGGATATCGCTCGTCATGACACGAGCGTCAGAACGCTTTACCCGTTCAGGAAATGGACAATTAATATTATCTTATCGATAGGCTGAATTGATTAAGTTTCTTAATTTTTTTGCTACAGTTAAAGTTACTTACCGCAATCACCCAGGAGGATATTGTGTATTTTTCCAGCGATGAAAAAGCAAATGTCATCATTGGCGAAGCTGCAATGAACCTGTTTACTGCCGGTCAGGAAGTCAACGTTGAACTGCTGATAAATGAGCTACAGGTCATGGCTAACTCGGAAGTTAATGAGATTCGCCTTGAAAAACTGAAATGTGCGCGTCAGTGGCTGATGGGCTTTAAAACCATCGGTTCGCGCGGCAATGCCCCGGCAAACTGGCTTTCCCGATCGTTCGGTAAAGAGTCAGCCATTCCCGCCCCGGCGGATGACATCGTCATTAAACACTGAGCATCGTACTTATCTCCCTGCCGACCTGCTTGTACAGGTCGGAGCGTCCGGGGGTGATATCGATACAAAATTCTGGTACAATTTTTACCTCGCCTGACATCCTCGTAACATGCTGTTTTAAAAGCGATAGCATTTTTTGCACAAAAAAAATAACGCTAAAAATTCAAAATCCTGTACAAGTTTTGGAAAGGTGTATAATTTGCATATCCAGAGCGTGGCATTTTTAATCACTCGAGGACATCAACATGCGTCAGAACGGTCAAAGCCCGGAAACGATCAGCGATATTGCCCGTTACTTCAATCAGGCCAGCTCACCTTCCCAACAGGAGACGCTGGGTTCGGTTGTCGTTGAAATTCTGCGCGCAGGTCAAAGTCTCAGTCGCAAAGCGATCTGTAGCAAGCTTCTGCGTCGCCTCGAGTTCGCCGCCACACCAGAACAAGAGAATCATTTGCATGAATTGATCGCGATGCTTTTTCGCCGCGAAGATTAATGCCCTACCACGGCCCGCAGAGTAACTCAGGACGTCTGCTTTCAGCCCTCGTTCAGGAAGATTCAGTTTAGTTAAGAAGCCCAGCACTGCCTCCCCGTATCAGGTGCCCGCAATCGCACCTCCTGACGGATACGGGCCCGCAGCATGGCCATTGATTCGTAATCAGAGAAGCCAGTATGTACAGAAGTGAAGACGAGAAACTGACAGATGTCATGATCGGCGAAGCCGTTCTGACATTACTTAAGTCAGACAAACCGGTATCCAGCAATGCCCTGATCGCACAGCTTGAAGTGATGGCCGCTGCTGCCAATGATGATGCCGCGAAGGTTTCGATTATTCGCAAAGCCATCATTGAAGTCCGTAACGGTATGGTTGCAGCACGCAAACGTGTGAAGGGTGACGTTACCGAACGTGAAAATACTGCACATCGTATGAACAGTGACGGGCCGCCTGACGGCTCCAAAAAACACTGATTGAAAAATGTTGCGTATTTGATGTGCGCGGCTGACTTTAAGCGAAGCGGCAGCCACATTAAAAAAATTTTAGTCCGGCTGGGCAAAACGAAAACAGCGTCTACACTCGTTTTTGACTTCAACCATTGCGTCTGACTCCTTTTCTTTAGAGAAAGAATAACCATGCAACACTCTTCAACAGATTCATCCATCATTGAGTATTTCCGTAGTGAAGGCGATCTGCTTGCTCAGGAAACTGAACTGCTGGGCGCAATCATTCGCGACATTGTGGCTGACCAGGGACGCGTAACCAATAAAGCCATCATCCTCTATCTGATTGCAGAGCTGGAATGCACTTCTGACGTAGTCAGGGGTGATGTGTTGCGTAAGACACTGGAAATTGTGGTAGGCCGCACACCTGACGATGCGGGCATCTGACAGGCGGCCCTGCGCTGCATTGGTAGCGCAGGGTATCTCATTCTCCCCCATCGCTGATTATTGATTATTTCTGGCTTTTCATTATTACTCCCTTTGACGGCATGTCAGAGCGGATGACTTTATGAAAATACAATTGATATTAATTATCGTATCGCTTTCGCCTATCCTGTGAAGCCGGTAAGGCAAAATGAATGATTATGAGCGCTGCAAATATGATGATGCAGAGAACAGGTAGCCTGAAATAGAGCCTCTCTGCGGCAAAAGTTACCGCAGCGTGATAATCAGATATCTAATAACAGGTGAGAATGGTCAGACTGCCCTTTCAGATTAATCGCTGAATACTTTGCCGGATATTTTCAGGCCAGGTAAAGGTGGCGGGGTCAGAATAGAAATGAGGCTGGAGATGGCACCCCTGACTGGTGCCATCAGCCTTAATGCATTTTGCGGGTAAAGAAGCTTATTGCTTCCAGACACAGTGCTTTCAGCCGGCTGTCACGCGTCTCTTCGCTCAGGCGAAACAGCGCGTCCGTGATGTCGTGAAAATTAACCGGCTCTCCCGCCTTGATTAAATCACTGACTACCGCGCCAACCAGTGCACGGATCTCGCTATCGTTGTCGTACTTCACACGACCTCCCAACGGTGTATGAATGTACAGTCTATCATTAGCGAGAACTAAAAAACAAAAAAGCCGTTACAGCGGAAATATAAGCGAAGCGGCAGAATGTCTATTATTTAGCCAACATCAGAAGCCTCTCGGGCATTATTTCCGGCTAAGATAACAACGGCGTTTTGAATAGCAAAGGCGGCACAAGGGTTAGCGCTTTGCTTATATTCAGGCGATAAAGCCCCGGCTGAACAGCTTATTTACACGTTTCTGGCTTATTCATTTCCCTGCCAGCCTGCACCACCTCTCATACTTCAACATAACCCATTCGGGTAATATCATGCAGTATGATAAAACAGACTTTATTCTCCGGCTAACGGGCGGGCACATGGCAAAATTCACCCTGAAACAGATCGCTGCCCAGTCGGGACTGAGTCTGGCAACCATCGATCGCGCGCTGCATCAGCGCGGCAACGTGCATGTCCGCACAGAACATCGCATTCAGCAGGCAATAGCCGACCTGGAACTGATGCACAAAGCGGGACTGGCCAGAGGGCGGACGATCTATTTTGACGTCATCATGCATACTCCTGACCGGTTCCAGCCTCTAATCCGTGAGGCTCTCAGCAGCCAGATCGCCAGCTTTGCCGCGTTTAAACTTCAGCTGCGTTTTCACCTCGGGGCAAATCTCACAACAGAGGGGATTAACGCGCTGCTGAATAAGAATGCGCTTCACAGTCACGGGGTCATTCTTAAAGCAGCCTGCGCTGAAGCGCTCTACCCTACCCTTGAAGCCCTGCTGAAACAGCGTGTGCCGGTGGTCACCATGATGAGCGATCTGCCCGGCAGCGCGCGCATGCGCTACATCGGTATGGATAATTTTGATGCCGGAAAGGTGGCGGCCTTTCTGATGTCAAAATGGCTGCGGGTGACCCGTTCGCACATCCTGGCAGTGACCGGCAGCCATGACTTCATCGGCGAAAGGGAGCGAATCGACGGTTTTCAGCGTGCAATAGCGCAGTTTGCTCCTCAGCATCAGGTGAGCGTGGTCGCTGGCGGATATGGGATTGATGACCGGATGCATCAGTCGGTGACGCGCTTTTTGCAGCAGCATCCGGATGCAGATGCGGTCTATACCGTGGGCGGCGGGAATCCCGGCATTCTGCGCGCTTTTGCCGGAGAGAAGCGCACGCTTAACGCCTTCATCGGGCACGATCTTGATCGCGAGAACTGTGCGCTACTGCATCAGGGTAAAATCGATGCCCTGATCGAGCATAATTTACAGCTCGATGCGCTGCACGCCTTCAGAACCCTGCTGGCGTTTCATGGATTCCTGCCGGCATCTGAGCCACCCGCGCCCTACTCCAGAATCAACATCATCACCCGTTACAACATGACGGCCTGAAAAGCCTCCTCCCGGATAAAAAATCAGCGCTGAACCGGGGCCGGCTGGGGTGACAGCCTGACGTGGTCAATCAGCGCCCGCAGCTTGGGAGCCAGATTTTTGCGGCTGGGAAAGTAGAGATAGAAACCGGCAAACGTGGGCAGCCATTCGTCGAGTAACGTCACCAGCTCGCCCCGATCGATGTAGGGCCGGAAAGTTTCCTCCATCCCAAAACTGATGCCGCCGCCAGCGCAGGCGGTGCGGATCATCACGCCCATATCATTGGTCGTCAGTTGCGGATTGACGGCAACATCAAACTCGCGCCCCTGCTCAGCAAACTCCCAGCGGTATGGAGCCAGGCCCGGTTCCCTGCGCCAGCCGATGCAGCGATGATGCACCAGCTCCTGCGGATGTTGCGGCGTGCCTGCACGCGCCAGATAGTGTGGTGACGCCACGGCGACCTGACGCTGAGCAACCGAGACCGGCACCGCAATCATATCCTGAGCAATCACCTCCCCCAGTCGCACCCCCGCATCATAACCCTGCCCGACAATATCAAACTCTTCATCGGTCACGGTGATGTCCAGCTCAACGTGTGGATAGGCGGTGATGAAGCTCGCCAGTAGCTCGCCCCCCAGCATGCGTTCCGCGATGGAGGAGATCGCCAGCCTCAGCTGTCCTCGTGGCTCTGCCGCCAGTTCAGCAATGTCGTTAACGGCGCGATTCAGCGCGCTGATGGCCGGTGCCACCTCGGCATAGAGTCGCTGTCCCGCTTCCGTCAGCTGAACCGACCGCGTCGTGCGCTGCATCAGCGTGATATTGAGCCGGTCCTCCAGCCGCCGCAGACTCTGACTGATGGCCGGACGCGTCACGCCCAGCTGTTCTGCCGCCAGCCGGAAGTTGCGCGTCTGTGCCACGATAACAAAAATTTCGAGCGCATTTTTATCACTGTTCATTGGTTAGTTTCAGTTACCAGTCTGTAAAGTGATTGGTGGATTATCTTTATAATAGACCCGTCGTAAGATTGCCACTCACAACCTGAGTGGAGAAAAAAGATGACGCAGAAAGTGATTTTAATTACCGGTGCATCAAGCGGTATCGGTGCAGGCATTGCACGCGAACTGGCGAAGAGCGATGCCATTCTGCTGCTGGGTGCACGTCGTGAAAGTCGTCTGGCTGCCCTGGCGGAAGAGCTGCGCTTTAATGGTTCTGAGGTGGCAATCAAAGCACTGGATGTGACACGCCGCGATGACGTCACGCAGTTCGTTGACTATGCGCTGGAGAAATGGGGCCGGGTGGATGTCATGATCAACAACGCCGGCATTATGCCGCTGTCACCGATGGCGTCGCTGCGGGTGGAAGAGTGGGATCAGATGATCGACGTCAATATCAAAGGCGTGCTGTATGGCATTGCGGCGGTACTGCCGTCCATGCTGGCCCGCCAGTGTGGTCACATCATTAACATCGCATCCATCGGCGCGCTGGCGGTGTCGCCCACCGCGGCAGTCTACTGTGCCACGAAGTTTGCAGTGCGGGCGATTTCCGATGGGTTGCGGCAGGAGAACAGCGAGCTGCGCGTCACCTGTGTTCACCCCGGCGTGGTCGAAAGTGAGCTGGCATCAACAATCACCGATCCGGTAGCGGCGGAGGCGATGCAGCAGTATCGCGCCATCGCACTGCAGCCGGACGCCATTGGTCGCGCCGTGCGTTATGCGATTGAGCAGCCGGAAGAGGTGGATGTGAACGAAATTGTGGTGCGGCCAACCCGAACCCGGCAGTAAGCAACCGGCCCGATGCACGATGGACACCGGGCCGGCGCTTTTTTCTGTCAGTAGAGTACTCTGCGGGTACGCTGTACGGTGACGGCGATCGCCGTCAGCGCCACCAGCATCAGGAAAACCCCCAGGCCAACCATGGCATTAAATCCATAGGCCTTGAAGAGCAGCAGTCCGGCGATACAGCCGCTTAAGAAGGAGAAGACCGTGGTCAGATGGGTATGCAGCACCTTCTGGAAAAAGCGACGGTCGTCCGTCTCAAGATGTACAGCGTGCGAAGTGTGAGCAAAAATCCATGAACCCAGCGCAATACCCGCATCGGTCAGCGTCCCGGTGATGTGGGTTGATCTGACACGTCCGTTGGAGAGCTGCGTCGAGGTGGCGTTGTGAATCCCCATCAGGAAGCCCAGCACGATCAGGATCTCTCCGTTATAACTGGGCCGATAGTACATCAGCTCGAAGATCGAGGCCGCCGTCAGTGCCAGCCCCTCCGCCAGAATGATCAGACAGAAAATAGTGCGTAACCGGTATTTATGCCCCACCACCACTGCCAGCCGCGCAACGGTACAGCCAAAAACGAAGGCAATAATCAGTGCCATCAGAAACAGCATGGTGTGGAGATCGCTGGTGGTAACTTCGGCAGAGATCTGCGAGGTGTTGCCGCTCATGTGCGAGGGGAAAAACCCAAACGCCCCCAGCGCCATGGCATTAAGGATACCGGCGGTGGTGGCAAGCACCAGCGCCAGCAGTCGATCTTCGGTATGCGAACGCACTTTCTTCTTTTTTATCAGCACAGGCTACCCCACATCAGGTGATTGCAATAAATCCATAAAACCTAAAGCATACAGCCTGATACGAATAATTCCTGTCAGAACCAGATAACTCTGATGAAATAAGCCATTAATTTTGCTGATTTTTATAAAGCAGATTCAGTTTACTTTTATAAGTGTCAACGACGCGATGAAACACCGGAGCGCAATCTCAGTCTACGATAAACAGCTGCGCGCCAGCTGACGTAAAGGAACGGTGCGGTTCAGCGTCATCTGCCACCTGATAACTGACACCCGGCGTCAGAACGAAACGGCGGCCATCGGCCAGTTCGGTGTGCAGCTCACCCGACAGGCAGAGCAGAATATGGCCTTTGGTGCACCAGTGATCGGCGACATAGCCCGGTGAATAGTCCACCATCCGCACCCGGATATCGTTGAACTTCACGGTTCGCCAGGTCGCATGCCCCTGCTCGCCGGGATGGACCGTCTCTTCAATCTGATCCCACTGCGTCAGACCAAAGGGCAGATTTTCAATTTTCATCTGTTTGCCTCGCTGACGTCAGGCCAGTGCCTGAATGACCGCCTCTTCGGCGTGGATGAGCGTAGTATCGAACAGCGGGACGCTGGCATCGGTGGCATCCACCAGCAGAGTGATTTCGGTACAGCCCAGAATAATGGCCTCCGCCCCCTGCCCGACCAGCCGCGCCATGATCTCTCTGTAACGGCGACGCGAAGCGGGATTGATCTCGCCCAGACAGAGCTCGTGGTAAATGACCTCATGGACAAAGTGACGATCCTCTTCATCGGGCGTGATCACCGTCAGATCGAATTGTTCCTGAAGCCGCCCGCGATAGAACGCCTGCTCCATGGTGAATCGTGTCGCCAGTAAACCGACCTTACGCAACCCCGCCTGCCGGATACGGCGTCCCGTGGCGTCGGCGATATGGAGCAGCGGTATAGTTGTTGCCGCACTGATTTGCGCGGCCACTTTATGCATGGTGTTGGTACAGAGTACGATGAATTGCGCACCGGCCCGTTCCAGATTGCGCGCCGCGTCGGCCAGTATCTCACCCGCCTGCTGCCATTCTCCCGCCGCCTGCAGCTGCTCAATGCGCTGAAAATCGACGCTGTAGAGCACCAGCTCCGCCGAGTGCAGGCCGCCCAGCCGTTCTTTAACCTGCTGATTGAGTATGCGGTAATAGAGCGCGGTAGATTCCCACGACATGCCGCCTAACAGACCGATGACTTTCACGATGCTCTCCAGATTCAGGGATGAAAACTCAGCATGCCAGATCGGCGGGGTTCAGCAATCATAATCAGCAGGCAGGCATAAATTCAGCTGAACAGCGTGACCCGTGCGCAGACTCTGTGGCAGGATACGCGGCCTGCGTCCTGCCCTATCCGGCAGACTGATTTTCACCCAACGCGTGACTGACATGACAAAACTCAAATTCATTCTTCCCCTCCTGCTGATTCTGGCCGCCGCGGCCTGGTGGCTGATGCCGCATGAGAGTGATGAAGAGACGGCCTATTACATCGCCGTGTTCTGCGCCATCAGTCATCAAGATGAACAGCAGCTGGCGCCGCAGATGCAAAAGGTAATCGAGGGCAGTAATTCTGACTATGCGCTGCAGAAAAACAGTTATAAACCCTCGCTGGGCAGCCGCGTGATCGGTCGCTGGCAGCAGCTGACGCCCGAGGCAAAACAGCGCGCCGCAGAAGATAGCGCGGCCTGTCAGGAATTATTAAAGCGCTGAGCCATAGCGGACGTTATTATCAGATCATTCAGATAACGAGGGATTGATGATGACACAGCCAGAACGGAAAAATTATCCGCAGCTGGGCGAAGTGAAAGCGCCCTATGTGCATGCTGTGAAGCATGCGTCCACACTTTACGTGTCAGGACTGACGGCATTCGGTACAGCGGCTCAGAATGGAACGATTGATGAACAGGCGGACGCCATTTTCGCTCAGCTTAAGGTGATAGCCGCCGCTGAGCAGACGTCGCTTGCCGCGCTAATCAAGGTCACCCTGTTTATCACCTCTTTCGCAGAGATCACCGCCTTGCGGGAAGTGCTCTATCGCCATTATGGTGAGCATCTCCCCGCCAGCTCGCTGGTGCAGGTCAGCGGCCTTTTCTCGCCTGACCTGCGGGTTGAGATCGAGGCCATTTTCGCGCTGTAGAGACTGCCCCACTCTCTCTCGCTAAAGCAACATCTCTGCCGCGGCAGCCCCGCGTGCGAGATAGCCAATGTGATAGCTCTCCTGCCCGTCTGCTGGAGGCTGAACGCTGGCTGAGATCTCCACGCCCTGCCAGCGGCTGATGTCCCAGGCATTGAAGTCTCCCCTGACCGGCAGTGCCGCCAGGTCGGAGTGGGGAGCGATCGTCCAGCGCTTCAGCGTCATAAACCGCGCTTCGGTCAGATGCCTGACCACAGAGTGCCCCTCAAACGCCAGCCAGCTTTCGATGATCGGCCAGCCAAAGTCACTGATCAGAGTGGCAAAACCGGGACTTTGCAGGAAGCGCTGCATCGCACTGGCCTCCTGCCAGAAATAGAGCGGTGCATAGCGGTTTTCATGCAGCGTGCCTTCACTCTGACTGCTGTAAAGAAACGCCTTTGCCACCAGCCCCGGAAATCCATCCAGCCGGGCGCCATTCTGTCTGATGCGCTCTTTGATGATCGCCATGTCATAATCCGCTGGCAGGGTAAACCGGTAGTGCATCGCAATCATCGCGCCTCCTCCTCTGCCAGCATCCGGCCACCGCTAAAGCTCCACTCCTCGGTGCTGTTGAACTGAAGAATGATCATCACATCGTCAGGGTCGATGGCCATCTCCGCCTGAAGCGCCGTGCAGAGCGCGCGATAAAAGCTCTGCTTCTGATGCCGGGTGCGTGGCCTGCCCGCCAACACCTGAAACAGTACAAACCTGTCACTCCGTCCGCCGCTCAGGTAGTGCCGGTCAAAGACCCGCTGACTGGCCGGCAGCCTTTCTGTCACCTGAAAGCAGTCACGTTCAGGCACATCAAATTCTGCAACCAGCGCCTGCTGAAGGAGGATGGAGAGTTGCTTCAGCGCGGTGTCACTGTAACTCTCACCTAAGGTAATCCGGGTAAATGGCATCAGGCCTTCTCCTCCAGATAGCTCAGGGCGGTAACCGCGGCGGGCCAGCCGGCATAAAAGGCCAGATGGGTGAAGCTCTCAATCAGTTCCTCCTGCGACAGCCCGTTTTGCCGGGCGAAATCGATGTGCCAGGGCAACTGCTGCACACGTCCCAGCGCCGTCAGCGTGGCCAGCGTCAGCAGGCTGCGCTCTCGCGGAGACAGCACGCCGCGCTGCCAGATATCCCCAAACAGCACCTGCTGCGTCAGTTCAGCCAGTTTGGGCGCGCGCTGCGCCAGGGTTTCCCGATCCAGTGAATTTTTCATTGCGCTCTCCTGTGTTGTCAGCGAGAGTGTCGCCTGAGGATATCATCCTGAAAATCAAATTAATCCGCACTTACCATCCACATTAACAGGACAGTCATGAAAAAAGTGCCCGAGTGTCTCGATATGGATGCGCTGCGCAGTTTCGTTGCGGGCATTGACGCAGGCAGTTTTGCCTCCGCGGCGCAGCACCTGTGCCGATCGACGTCCGCCATCAGCGCACAGCTTAAAAAACTGGAGCAGCAATGCGGAACAGCACTGGTGATGAAAAAAGGGCGACACCTGCAGCTGACCCGCAGCGGTGAACAGCTGATGAGCTACGCCAGACGCCTGCTGTCACTGAATGATGAAACCTTGCGGGCCGTGCGAGGCGAAGCATTGCAGGGTGAAATACGCATCGGTATGCAGGAGGATTTTGGCGAGGCGCTGATGCCTGCGATTCTGGGCGCCTTTAACCGGCAGCACCCGGAGGTGATGCTGACCGCCCGCGTCGACAGAAATCTGCCACTGCTTTCGGCGCTGGCGCGTCATGAACTGGATCTTGCCCTGCTCTGGCAGGCGGAACCGCAGGCTGGCACGCCGCTGATCGGTCAGTGTCCGTTAGCCTGGATTTACCATCCGGACGTTGACCTGGCGGGCATGTTACAGCGCGGCGAGCCTTTGCCGCTAGTGGTGTTTGATGCGCCGTGTGTGATGCGTTCGCGTGCCATCGACGCGCTGGACGCAGCCGCTATTCCGTGGCGGGTGGTATTTACCAGTCACAGTCTTAGCGGGATCTGGGCAGCATTGCAGGCCGGTCTTGGCGTGACGCTCCGCACCCGCGCCGGTATGCCCGACAGGCTGGTGACAGAATCACAGCGGCTGCCCCCGCCTGGCACGCTGGGCATCGCGCTCGCCCGCGCAGATCGGGGCGAAGATCAGGCGCGCACGCTGTTGCAGCAGCTGATCGCTGAAGCTGCTCTGCCGTTTGTTCAACGCTGACCCGCCGTCAGAATGCCCGCGTAATCAGGGAAGCACAGTACTCCGCAGAGACGTCACGATCGCCGAACAGAATATGGTACATGACGGGCGCCACCACCACATCCATGACGCGATCGATGTCAAAGCCCGCTTCGCCCCGCGCGACAGCACGGTTGTGCAGGGTTTCGAGATGCTGATAGGTAAACCCGCAACATTTCTGGCTGGCCTCCTCCGCATGACTGTTCATCACGTCGGCCAGCATGTCGCGGCCGACTTTTGACGACATCTCTTCCGCATACTGCTGGATAAACAGGGTAAGATCGCCGGTCATCGACCCGGTATCTTCCGGTTCAGCAATGGGCCGCATCCGCGCCACTGCCACGTCGGCCAGCAGCTGCGTCAGATCGCCCCAGCGCCGGTAAATCGTGGAGGGCGTCACGCCTGCCTGTTCGGCTATCATCGGCACCGTAATCGCGGAGCGGTCAAGTGTCTCAAGCAGCCGGTTCACGGTGTTGTGCACTTCCGCCTGAATACGCGCACTGCGCCCGCCCTGTCGGACCATCTCCCTCGCCATCTTTTCCTCCTGGCTCATCAGCTTCAGATGTAAAATTAAAGCAACGAAATTGCATTAACGGATTATCGCAGTGTACCGCATCTGAAATTTTACAGGCGTTAAAGCGTGCTACCGGGAGAGGAAGGCGCGTTGCCTGCCCTGAGCCAGTCGCTGCGGGTCAGGGTAAACATCAGGCTCGGCGAGAAGCCCTCCAGATCGTTGACCTTTTTCAGGAAGGTTAATCCGGCCTTCTCCAGCACCCGTCGCGAAGCGAGATGATTTTCGCGCACCACACCCGTAATGACGCTCAGTTCAGCTTCTTCAAAGCCATAGCGTATGGCCCGGCGGGAGAGTTCGGTGGCATAACCTTTTCCCCAGGCGGCTGGCTCAAAACGATAGCCGAGATTATTGGTCTGACGGCCATCGAACTGGCTTCTGAAGACGCCACCAAAGCCGATAATTTTTTCCGGGTTCGCTTTTTCAAATATCGTCCAGTCGCCAAACCCCTGTTCCCGGTACCCCTGCAGGATGCGCTCCATGGACTGCAGAGCATACGATCTGTCGGGCCAGGGGCCGCGCGGATTAAATCTGTGTGTTTCAGGGTCGCTGTAGATTCTGAAGAGGTCGTCAATATCTTCCTGGCGGGTAAATCTGTAGAGCAACCGCTCTGATTCCCAATACATTTTCTGCTCCTTGTGGGGACGGAATACGCCGCGGCTTACTTTTATATCAGCAATGTCTTTGGTAACCAACACCGCGCAGGTCAGCCTCCTCTCAGGAGAGAGCAGCGGAGTGCCTTCAGCGCTTTACAGACGGGCCGGTATCACAAATGACTACATAGCTGTTCTGACGCTGCGGTTATTAGTGCTAACTTTCTGTTTCATCTGACGCGCCCGGACGGTGGCGTGTCGCCATGGCATCATGGACATTATGACTGATGAGGAGGATGGAGCCACATGACGGAACAGAGCAGCGTCATCACTGAACTTACTGAACTTGAACGTCTTTACGGCACGGTAGCCCGGCCGTCGATCGCTAAGGTGACGGATCATATCCACCCCGCCTATCGTCCCTTTATCGACGCTTCGCCGTTTGTTGCCCTGGCCACATCGGGACCTGACGGGCTGGATGTGTCACCGCGCGGCGATCCGGCCGGCTTTATCGACATCGAGGATGACAGAACACTTCTGCTGCCAGACCGGCGCGGCAACAACCGCATCGACAGTCTGCGCAACATTCTGCATGACAATCGGGTGGCGCTGCTGTTTCTGATCCCCGGTATTGGCGAGACGTTGCGGGTAAACGGCACTGCCGCAATCAGCACCGATCCGGTGCTGCTGGAACGTTTTGCCGTCAACAACCAGCTGCCAAAAACGGTGCTGCGTATCGCCGTCGACACTGTTTTCTTTCAGTGCAGCCGGGCGATTCTCCGCGCCGGACTCTGGGATGTGACAACGCAGATCCCGCGGCAGAGCCTGCCCAGCACCGGCTCCATTCTCCGGCAGATTGCGGAAATTGATGGTGACGCTTATGACAAAGCGCTGCCAGAGCGCCTGAAGAATTCGCTCTATTGATCCTTCGTGCCTGCCGATCGCGTTTCAGGGATCAGCAGGCTCATTGCTGAGAGCAGGAAGAGATCGCGTCAGGCGAAGCGCGCCAGAATGCTCTTTGCCTGGCTGTAGTCGTAAGAGGTGACTTCAATCTTATTTTCGCTGGGGTCGTTGAAATAGACCGACATCGACACCTCATGGTCACTGATGCTGAACGGGATGCTGTTCGGCCTGTGCAATATCTTCAACGTACAAATGGATATGATCGATCTCCGCTATTTTCATGTTCAGGCCTCCTCAAGCCCGGTTTCCGGGATACTCACTTAGATTGATTTAATAACATTACCCCCGCCTCTGGCCGTCTCAGCGTCAGATGATTAACGCGCCGGAGAGGCGCGTCATTCAGACAGCAGGATTCGTTAAAGCAAAAATATTGCATTAAGCCCTGAGCAGGCGTATACCTCTTTTAAAGCTAATATTTTGCATTAAGGGACTTATCATGACCCATGCTCTGACGCCTCAGGCCGCAACCCGCACCACGATCTTCAGCTTTACCAGCGCCGCGCTGATCTCCGCCACCAGCAGTGCGCCCACACCGCTCTATCCCCTTTACCGGACACTTTTTCACCTGACGCCGACGATGCTGACGCTGATTTTTGGTGCCTATGCTTTCGCACTGCTGGCGGCGCTGCTGACGGTAGGGAAAGTGTCCGACTATACCGGGCGACGTCCGCTGATGTTGCTGGCGCTGGCGCTCAACGCCATTGCCCTGGTGATCTTTATGACCGCCGGGTCGGCGGCAACCCTGATTGCAGCCCGCCTGGTGCAGGGGTTTGCCACGGGAATTGCGTTACCGACATTCGGTGCCAGCCTGCTGGATGCCAGTAAAACACGCGGGCCGCTGCTCAACTCGTTTACCGCGTTTCTGGGGATGACGCTGGGCACCCTCGCGGGCGGCATTCTGGTGAGTCTGGCCCCCTATCCTACCGTAACGCTGTACGCACTCCTGTTGTTACTGATGCTGATTGCCATGACACTGCTGCCGCTTATCCCTGAAACCATTTCGCCTCAGCCTGGCGTGCTGGCCGCTCTGCGCCCTCAGGTCAGCATACCGCGCCGTGCGCTCGGCCCGTTGTTAAAAGTGGCACCGGTGAATATCGCCACCTGGATGCTCGGCGGTTTCTACCTCTCTCTGATGCCCACGATGGTGGCAAACGCCACCGGGCTCACCTCGCCCTTCATCGGCGGCTCGGTTGTTGCGACGCTGATGCTGAGCGCAACGGCAGCGGTCTTTCTTTTTCGTCCGCTACCGCCCGCCCGCGCACTGGTCATCGGGACGCTGATGCTGATGACCGGCGTGAGCGTGACGCTGACCGGCCTTTCGCTGCATAGTGTGGCCTGGCTTTATATCGGCACCGCCCTTGCGGGCCAGGGGTTTGGATCTATTTTCGCTAACGTGCTGAAGATCATCATGCAGTTAGCGGAAAGTCATGAACGCGCGGGCCTCTTCTCCGCCTTTCTGATCAAAAGTTATCTCGCGTTTGCCCTGCCCGCGATTGCCGCCGGTATTGTCGCGCCGCATCTCGGACTGACCCGGACGGCCTGGTGCTACGGGATGACCATCCTGGTGCTGGCGATGGTGTCGCTGCTGGCAGTAAGAGGCCGTGCGCTGGCGGGCGCAGCCGGTTCCTGATCCCTGGATGACGCGGCCGGTTAGCAGCCGCGTCATCCACAATCGGCGATTTTCACTTACACTCAACGCATTAATGTCTGGTGCAGTTGCTGTGCGATACCGTGAGAATGATGCCGAAATCCCAATCCGTTCCGGTCCTGGACCGCTTTTCCCCTGCTACCCGGCGCTGGTTTTCTGCCGCCTTTAAGGCCCCGACCCAGGTACAGCAGGCGGCATGGCAGGCCATCGCCAGCGCAGCGCATGCGCTGGTGATTGCCCCTACCGGCTCAGGAAAAACGCTGGCCGCCTTTCTGACCGCCATCGATGCGCTGTTTCAGATCCGGGCAGATCAGCCCGCACCCTCACGTGAAACCACGACCCGAGTGCTCTACATTTCGCCGGTCAAAGCGCTGGCGGCGGATGTGCAGCGCAACCTGACGCTTCCGCTTGCCGGCGTCTGTGCTGAGCGGCAGGCGCTGGATGAGCCCGCGATCACCCTGACTGTCGGAATGCGTTCCGGCGATACGTCGACTGCAGAGCGCGCCCGGCTGCTGCGCCGCCCACCCGATATTCTGATCACCACCCCGGAATCGCTGTTTCTGATGCTGACCTCAAAAGCGCGCACGACGCTGCAGGGTGTCACCACGGTTATTGTTGATGAAGTGCATGCTGTAGCGGGTTCAAAACGCGGCTCTCAGCTCGCCCTGAGTCTGGAGCGGCTGGATGCACTGCTGCCGCGGCCCGCTCAGCGCGTGGGGCTCTCCGCCACGGTGCGACCGGTTGAGCGTATCGCTGCATTCCTGGGAGGCAGCCAGCCCGTCCAGGTGGTTAACCCCTCCTCCGATCGCACCCTGCACCTGACTATCGAAGTGCCGGTGCCGGATATGACAGACATCGCCAGTGACAGCGACCTCAGCGGCGAAGCATTGTCAGCCAGCGGATCAATCTGGCCGCATATCGAAGCACGCATTCTGCAGCAGGTGATGGCCCACCGCGCCACGCTGGTGTTTGTTAATTCGCGAGGGCTGGCTGAAAAACTCACTGCCCGTCTCAATGCGCGTTTTTTTGAAAGGCAGGCGGCGGAAGATCCGGATACCGCAAGCAGCGACAGCCGTGCTGATCCTATCGCCCGCTCGCATCACGGTTCCGTGTCCAAAGAGCAGCGCGCCGGGATCGAATCGGCACTCAAGCAGGGCAGCCTGCGCTGCGTGGTCGCCACCTCCAGCCTTGAACTTGGCATCGATATGGGGCCGGTGGATCTGGTGATTCAGGTAGGCGCTCCGCTCTCGGTCGCCAGCGCTCTGCAGCGCGTGGGGCGAGCCGGACATCAGGTTGGCGGCATGTCAACCGGCATCCTGTTTCCCCGGACGCGACACGATCTGCTGGATGCCGCTGTCACCTTACAGTCGATGCGTGCCGGTCAGCTCGATGCGCTTAGCCCGCCCCTTAATCCGCTAGATATTCTGGCGCAGCAGACGCTGGCAGCCGTTGCCATGGACTCCCTTCAGGCCGAGGCATGGTACAGCCTCGTCTGCCGGGCCGACCCGTTTCGCGGGCTGTCGCGCCGCCTGTTTGACGCCACGCTGGATATGCTGGCCGGGAAATATCCCTCGGAGGGTTTCGCGCAGCTACGGCCACAGCTGATCTGGGATCGTGAGAGCGGTCTGCTGAGCGCGCGTCCCGGCGCTCAGCATCTGGCCGTGACCAGTGGCGGCACTATTCCCGATCGCGGCATGTTCAGCGTGATGCTGCCGGAAGGCGAAGAACAGGCTGGCTCACGTCGCGTCGGGGAGCTGGATGAAGAGATGGTGTATGAATCGCGCGTCAATGACATCATCACTCTGGGCGCCTCCTCCTGGCGGATTCAGCAGATCACGCACGACCAGGTGGTGGTGGTGCCTGCTCCGGGCCGTCAGGCTCGTTTGCCCTTCTGGCGGGGAGAAGGGGTTGGCCGGTCGGCCGATGCCGGAGCCAGCCTCGGGCTGTTTCTGCGCCAGCTGAATAACGTCTCCCCGGCTGAGGCGGAGAAACAGCTGCTGTCGCTGGGCCTGAATCCCCATGCAGTGACCAATCTGCTGGCCCTGCTGGCGGATCAACGCACCGCAACCGGCGTCATCCCGGACGACCGGACGCTGCTGATTGAACGCTGCCGTGACGAACTGGGTGACTGGCGGGTCATTCTCCATTCGCCGTGGGGAAAGCGGGTCAACGCTCCCTGGGCACTGGCCATTGCTGCACGTATTGAGCACCGGATGGGCCTGGATGCCTCTGTGGCGGCCAGCGATGATGGCATCGTCGCCCGCTTCCCCGCCAGCGAGGAGGAGCCACCGGGCGCGGAACTCTTTGTCTTCGGGAGTGACAGGCTCACGCAGATCGTTACCGAGAGTGTGGGTCACTCTGCGCTGTTCGCCGCCCGCTTTCGTGAGTGTGCCTCGCGCGCGCTGCTGCTGCCCAGGCGCAATCCGGGCAAGCGCTCCCCGCTCTGGCAGCAGCGGCTGCGCGCCGGTCAGTTGCTGGCGGTTGCCAGCGCGCATGATGACTTTCCAATCCTGATCGAGACCGCACGCGAATGTCTGCAGGATGTATATGACCTGCCTGCGCTGCACCATTTAATGGAGCAGATTGCGCAGGGCGAGGTGCAGTTCAGCGAAGTCACCACCGGACAGCCCTCCCCTTTCGCCGCTCCGCTGCTGTTCGGTTATGTCGCTGAATTTATCTATGCCAGCGATGCCCCTCAGGCGGAACGTCGTGCCTCTCTGCTGTCACTCGACAGCAACCTGCTGGGTGAACTGCTTGGCCAGACCCGCAAGCGTGACCTGCTGGAACCCGCTGTCATCGTCGGGGTTGAACAGGCGTTACAGCGCCGTGATCCCCGCTATCAGGCACAGCACGCCGAAGGCATCATCGATCTGCTGCGCGATCTCGGTCCGCTCTCCGTAACGGAGATACGGGCACGCTTCAGCGGGGATGCACAGCAGGTCACCGGGGCGTTAACGCAGTTTGCGGCTGCGCGGCGTATTATTCCGGTCATCATCGCGGGTGAAGATCGCTGGGCTGTCATTGAAGATGCTGCCCGGCTGCGCGATGTGCTGGCGGTAGCGTTACCTGATGACCTGCCTGCGACGTTTCTGTTACCACCCGCCGCCCCGCTGCATGATCTGATCGGCCAGTATGCACGCACCCATACGCTGTTCACCACCCGGTCACTGGCAGCCCGCTATGGTTTGGGTGTCGCCGTGGTGAATGAGGTACTGCTGACCCTGCTTCAGCAGGGCAGTCTGCTGAATATGGGATCGGCAGCAGGCGAATCGGAACCGGCGTGGGTTGCCGCCGATATCTTCTCGCGACTGCGACTGCGTTCACTGCAATCAGCACGTGAAGCCACGCGCCCTGTTCCGCCCGCTGTCTGGGTCACTCTGTTGCTGGAGCGCCACGGCGTGCTGAATGAACGGCGTCAGGAGCAGCAGGGTGCCGAGGGTGTGTTGCGGGTCATTGAGCAGCTCGCCGGCGTGCCGTTACCCGCCTCGCTCTGGGAGTCACAGATCCTGCGCGCCAGAGTGGCCGACTATCAACCCGCCATGCTTGATGAACTGCTCAGCCGTGGCGAGGTGATCTGGTGTGGTCATAAGGCGCTGGGCCACAACGATGGGCTGATCTCGCTGCACCTGACGGAATGTGCCGCGGAGACGCTGCCGGTCATTGACACCACCCAGCCTGTCACGCCGCTGCAGCAGCAGGTTATTGACGCACTCAGCCGGGGTGGCGCCTGGTTTGTTCATGAGATCATGGCGCAGCAGGGGGAGGCAGAGTTGCCGTCTGACAGCCTCTGTGAAGCGCTGTGGCAACTGGTGTGGCAGGGTTATGTCACCGCAGACAGCTGGATTGCGGTGCGGGGCCTGCTCACGACACCCGGTGCATCCCGTGCGCGTCCGGCTCGTACCCTGCGCACGCGTTTTGGACAGCGCTTTACACCTGGCGCGCTGACGGCACGCAGACCGGCGGTCAACACTCTGGCCGGACGCTGGTCGCGGCTCCCGCGTCAGCCGGTTGCGCCTGCCCGACTGGCCCTGTCGCTGGCGGAGAACCTGCTTGACCGCTATGGCGTGATCACCCGCGGCAGCGCGGTCGCTGAACAGGTCCCGGGAGGGTTTCCGGCTCTGCAGCCGGTGTTGCGCAGTATGGAAGATGCCGGCCGGCTGTTACGCGGACGTTTTGTCGACGGTGCGGGCGGTGCACAGTTTGCCGATCAGCAGACGATTGAACGACTGCGCAAACTGGCAGAGAACCCGGTCGCTGAGGCTGAAGCCGTCGCACTGGCGGCACCCGATCCGGCTAATCCGTTTGGCGCGATGCTGAGCTGGCCGGTTCATGGCAGCGGTACACGCCCCACCCGTCGTCCGGGCGGACGCGTGGTGATTGCCGGTGGCGCACTGCTGCTCTACCTGACCCCCGGCGGTAAAGAGTTACTGACCTTTACCAACGATCCCGCACGGCAACAGGCGGCGGTGGCGGCGCTGGGTGCGGCGCTGCAACGGGAAAACTCCGCCATGTTTACCCTGGAGCGGGCAGATGGCAAACCGGTAACCCAGTCTCCCCTGCTTAACGCTTTACGCCACGCCGGCTTTTCGCGGGTGCCGCAGGGTCTCAGCTGGTATAGCTGAACACCTGCCGGATCGCTGAATCACCATTACACTTAATCGACATCCACGCAGGAGGTTTTCATGTCAGATACCACCATGACTTTCAAGTTAGGCAATCGCGAAGTTAACCGTCTTGGCTATGGCGCTATGCAACTGGCCGGGCCTGGCGTGTTTGGCCCGGTTAAAGATGAAGCGCGCGCGATACAGGTTTTACGTGACGCCATTGAAGCTGGCGTCAACCACATCGACACCAGCGATTTTTACGGTCCGCACGAAACCAACAAATTAATCAGGAAGGCGCTCCATCCCTACCCGGAGGATCTCTGTATTGTCACCAAAGTGGGGGCACGTCGTGATGCCAGAGGCGGCTGGCAGGTGGCGATGGAGCCGGAGGCGCTGACCCAGGCCGTAGAAGATAATCTCCGCCACCTGGGCCTGGACGTTCTTGAGGTGGTGAATCTGCGCAGTATGCTGCATCCGGCTAAACCCAAAGAGGGCTCTCTGGCCCCTCAACTGGAGGCACTGCTGGCGTTACAGGCGCGCGGGCTGATTCGCCACATCGGTCTGAGTAATGTCACGGCTACCCAGATCGCAGAGGCCAGGGCGATGACGCCGATTGTCTGCGTACAGAACATGTATAACCTCGCGCATCGGCAGGATGATGAGCTGGTGGATCAGCTTGCTCAGCAGGGCATCGCCTGGGTGCCTTTCTTCCCGCTGGGCGGATTTTCTCCCCTGCAGTCGGAGCAACTTAATGAGGTGGCTGCGTCCCTGAACGCCACCCCTATGCAGGTCGCCCTGGCCTGGCTACTGCGACGTTCGCCCAATATTCTGCTGATACCGGGCACCTCCTCCCCCGCGCATCTGCAGGAGAACCTCGCCAGCCGCAGCCTGGTGCTGTCAGACGAGGTGATGGCAAAACTGAACACACTATAAATCCCGGCCTGCACGCTGCAGGCCGGTTGTGATCCTGCATTCAGAAGTCACTGAGGCAGGCTGCCAGTGGGGGCCTGTCACTGCAGTCAATGTGATGTATGATGCGCGCGATCATGTAGGGATAGAACGGGTTAGAGGTCGCACGCATAATCGAGTCCAGCCCCACGATCAGCACGGCACTCTCACCGCGCAGCGACAGCGTGCCAAAACTGATACCGAATTCATTTTTCCTTTCAGGCGCACTGCCATAAAGCCCATCCTCCGCCGGAAACGGAATAGCGACATGTGACAGAGAGTAGAGGCCGGCAGGATAGTCGATCGCCAGCGGCGCCCTCTCCTCCTGCGTCTCTCCCGCAGGCACGCTTCGGGTCACCATTTTGAGCGAGGTAGGTGATGCGTTGGTGATGAGAGT
Organism: Pantoea sp. PA1; assembly: GCF_056856975.1. Classification (NCBI taxonomy): domain Bacteria; kingdom Pseudomonadati; phylum Pseudomonadota; class Gammaproteobacteria; order Enterobacterales; family Erwiniaceae; genus Pantoea; species Pantoea sp. PA1. Next base: position 14,957 of record NZ_JBXGEE010000003.1, on the reverse strand, counting down.
CGTGGCGTAATCCCGACGCGCTTCTGGCAACAGCTGACTGACCGCGGTGTAGGACGAGCGGCGGAATAACGGACTGACGCTGACCGCCTGATTGATATCAAACAGCACCAGCTGACTGCCATTTTCCGGCAGGTAGTGATAGAGCGATCGGATGACCGAAGGCGTACTCACCGTCGAGTCCATCACGGACTGAAAGGTCAGCACCGGCGGGAAATCTGATAGTCGCTGGTCACGGGCATGCTGCTGAATCTCCTTCTGCAGCGCCTGCGTCAGCAGCCAGGTCTGGCGGGCTGCGTGTATCGGGAAGGAGTTATATTTAAACGGGTTAAACTCCGGCACGATGTTCAGCCAGGCCGTTTTCGAAAAGGCCGGCAACACAGAGGGCAGACCGGCCATGCCCGCGAAGCGGGCAAAACGGGTCACACCGATCATCGGCGATAACAGAATCAGCTGCTGCGGCTGACGCAGCGTGGGATCATTCTGGCTGTCGAGGGCATATTTTACAGCCAGCGCCCCGCCGTTCGAGAATCCCACCAGATGCAGAGGTGTCTGCGAGCCTGCCAGCCGTGTCGCCTCTCTCACCGCCAGACGTGTCGCAGCCATCCAGTCCTGCCAGTCAACATCGGTCAGCCCTGCGGGCACCGTACCGTGACCCGGTAACCTTATTGCGACCGCCACATAGCCCTGCTGACGATACACTTCTGCAACGTGCCGCAGGCTATAGGGACTGTCGGTCAGCCCATGCAACAGGACAACGCTACCACGGGGTTTGCCGGTCGGGTGCAGAATATAGGAGCGGTTCCAGTCCTGAGCAAAATGGCCCGGATAGATCATGCTGTCGGCAGAGTAGCGGTTGAGTGGGGTTTTCTCATCATCGCTGAGCTGGTCAGTGACCTGCTGCTTCATCTCATCGAACAGCCGGTTCTCTGCCCTGAGATAGTCGGCATAGCTCGCCTTATCGAGCGCTTCAACGGTCAGCTCATGCGGAACCCAGGTATGCCAGCGCTGTAGCTCAGGTCCGCGTTCTGCTTCATAGATACGAAAAATCAGTAACAGAAGTATCAGCCCCCCAGCCACCAGGATGACAAGCCATAGCCTGCGGGAAATGGTTTTCAGCTTCCGGGTCATAGTTCCTTTCCAGAAAAATCAGAATGTACAGCGAACCCTGCGAACGGCACATTGCCGTTACTGTATGGCCGGGAGTGTGAGTGAACGGCCCGTTCAGCGCCTGAGACTCTCTGAATAAAAGCGCATCAGAACAGCAGCGTTTTCTGAGCCCTCCGCGCGGTGAACCCCTTACGATTGGTGTGCAGAGCAGATGACAAGGGAGTATAGCGCAGCGCCTCTGGCAATCTTTGTCTGCGGTCATGCTTCATCTGACTGACCGGTTCTGTAATAGCTACCGGGAGAGTGATGCGTTGTTTTCTGGCGATTTCAGCCTGAAATCGCCAGAGCGGTATAAAAACAGACCACACCTCTATGCTGATTACAGTGAACGTTTATTCTAGTGACGCATCAGCCGGAGGAAGAAAAAGGCAGATTGAGGGGAATGCGGAGAGGAAAACCGGATTCGGCGCGTGTGCCGAATCCGGGGGTGGAATTATCAGGCTTCAGCGGCTTTCTGCTTTTCGCCAAACTTCTCTTTCATGTGCGATTCGATCTCTTCCAGACTCTTTCCGCGCGTTTCCGGCACCATCGCCATCACGAAGATAAGCGATCCGACGTTAATCGCGGCAAAGATAAAGAAGGTGGTGCTGCCGGCATATTCCATGATCGGCGGGAAGCCAAACGCGACCACCGCGTTGAAAATCCACTGAAGTGACACTGCACCGCCCGTCAGGACGCCGCGCAGCTGCATCGGGAACAGCTCCGACATCATCAGCCAGTAGACCGGCGAGATGCACATCTGCATGCAGAACAGGAACAGCAGAATACAGGCCAGCGCCAGATAACTCTGCATCAGGCTGGTGCTCATAAAGGTCAGCACGCTGCCCAGCAGAATCTGCGCGGTGACAACCAGGCAAAGACCGGTGATCAGCATGGTGCGACGCGGGAAGCGACTGATAGCCCAGATGCCGACAAAGGTGGCCAGTACCGATACCACGCCGTTACCGATGGTAGCGGCGATCGAGGCACTGGTGCCCAGACCGGTCGACTTCAGGATAATAGGCGTGTAGTACATAAACCCGTTAACGCCGGTAAACTGCGCGACGAAGCCCAGACCGACGCCGATGATCATCAGCCGGATGACCCATTTCTCACGGATCAGGGTTTTTGCATCCGGACCCCGCTCTGCCGCCCTCGCCTGCTTCTTCATCTGCGCCATCTCATGGCGCACCTCACGCGGCGTCTCGCGCAGGTACTTCAGGATCTTTTTCGCCTCTTTCAGTCGGCCTTCCGCCACCAGCCAGTGTGGTGATGCAGGCACAAAGAAGGTGCCGATAAACAGCAGAAGCCCCGGCACCATCGCAATCGCCAGCATATAGCGCCACAGGTGCTCATCATGCAGCAGATAGCTCAGCAGCGTACTGGCAACGTAGGCGACCAGCTGCCCGGTAACAATCATCAGCTCGTTACGGCTGACCAGTGGCGCACGCAGGCGCGGCCCGGCAATCTCGGCGATAAACACCGGCACAGTCGACGAGCCACCGCCGACAGCGATACCCAGCAGGAAGCGCATTGCCACCATGACGTTGACCGAAGGCGCCAGCGCAGTTCCCAGTGAACCCAGCACGAAAATCACCGCCAGTGAACGTAACGTAATACGGCGACCAAAGCGGTCAGAGAAGAAACCACTGAGGAAAGAACCGATCGCGGCCCCGAACACCAGCGAAGAGGCGACCAGTCCTTCGGTGAAGGAGTTAAGCCCCAGCCCGCCCTGAGCAGGCGGGGACGTCATATAAGGTAATGCACCTGAGATAATGCCGGTGTCGTAACCAAAAGCCAGCGCTCCCATCGTCGCCACCAGCACCACCAGAAAAATACGCTGGCGAACCGTATCGGCTGGCGCGTGGTCGCCTGTATCACCCGAGTCTGAAGTATTAATACTCATCATATCCCTGTCATAAAAGTTAAGCGGCCCGCCTGATTAAATTTCATACGGACCAGAAATGGAACATTCGCACCAATTGTGTAAAGAAGTGTAGACGGTATTCTGGAGTTAGCTCTGGCAAGGCACTTTTTATAAAGCGTGACTTTTAAAACAGGTTAATCAGCGTGATAGTCGCGCTGACTGACTAACCCTCTGCCGGTGTGATGACATCGCTCATGGTGATGCTGTCCGGCGGATACCGCGTCAGCTGGCTGGCAGAAATGTGCATTTTCCGATCTTATCCTGACAACCCGGAATGACACCTGAACGGCCTTTTACTGATTGCAGTGGACAGTGCAGGTGGAATATCGACGCACTATCGTTATGAACAGATCGGATGATTGCGCTACCTTATCGATGCCAGTGGCCAGGGGCGACGTGTGGCGATAAGTGCAAAGGGACAGCCGTGGGAAGCAGGGCGTAAAGTCTGTCGGTGCAGTACCCGGAACCGATGACTTCCCGATTCACTGTAAACAGTAGCAGGCTTATTAGCGGAGAGAAAAGTTATCCACTTTTTCTGTGGATAACTGAGGGATATTTTCTGAGTATCTTTTCATACTGGCTGAGCTTCACGCGGCTATGAAGCAGACAGGCTTCGTTTCTCCTCCTTTCTGTTCATTTGTAAACACCACGCTGGTGACGGGGTAGTGGCGCAAATGGCGATTTCAGGCTGAAATTCTCAGTACATAAAGATTAAATACAACGGTTTAAGGTCAGAATCACCACGCAGACAAGCGCACTTTTACTTAAAGTCCGCCGGACGGCGCTGAATAATTCTGAGCTAAGGCACGACAACTTAAAATCAGTCAGGCCGGGCTGGTTACTAATGAAGCACCTTGGCGACAGCAGTATGCCGTTACCCTGACCAGGAGGCACGATCCAGCGCAATAAGAAGGTAAAGCAGAGAAAGGCAAAGTATGCCTTCAGCATAAACCAGGCGGCAACGAAGCGCGCGTCAAAGGGGCTGATGACGTGGCGATTTCATGACGGCTGAAAGCAGAATTTTCATGAATAAACACATGTTATTCAACAGGTTAATCATTATCCACACGCTGAAATCATGGCGATTTCAGCCTGAAATTCGCCTTTAAGTCGTCTGTCAGACGGCGTATGCAGGGATAACCATAAAAAAAAGCCAGCCCCGAAGGCTGGCTGATGAGAAAAGGGCGTACTCAGCGGTTGAGATATTTTTTTAGCGTCTCGGCGATGACTTTATCCAGTTCTTCCTGCAACTCTTTCGACTGCCGGTTAAACTCATAGCTGAACATCCGGCCACGCACCTTTTTGCGGGCAAAGCGGTCTTTGTCTGCAAATGACCAGAGCGCCACAGAGTGCGTTTTATCTTTCTCCGGTTCCTTGATCAGCGTCTGGCTCCCCTGACGAATCAGTCGCAGGATGTGATTTTTAATCTCATCCTCCGCCAGACCTTCGCGGGCGCACACCACATCAATTTCCATCGAGATGGCTTCAATCAGCGCCTCTGTGCTTTGTCCTGACTCGTTCAGCTTCTCCGCTGCCTGCAATAACGCTTTATAGTCCGGATAAGTGAGTTCAGCCTGATTAGGGAATAGGGAAATCAGATCGGCAGGCACGCTGGCAGCCTGAAGCGCACGCGTGACTTTTGCCTGAGACAGCCCCTGATTTTCGGCAATCTCTTTTTGTGATAATCCGCCATCCTTAAGCGTCAGCAGCCGCATTCCCACTTCACGCAGGTTATGCTCCCGGGCCGTCTGAATATCCTGCGCCAGTCTGCGCGCCTCATCGGCGGTGACAGGCGATTCGGTTATCAGGACATCCAGACCGGTCTTGCAATAAAGCGCTGCGGCACGGCGACGTGAGCCGTCAAGGATCTCGATGCGATCGTCACGCATCACACCAATCGCAGGGAAAAACTGCTGCAGTTTGATGGTGCGGATAATGTCACGCAGGGAATCAGGTGTCAGTCCTGCCTGATCGCGTCCGTTGGTTTCCATCGTGACAAAGGTTTTGCTTTCAACATCGCCTGCGGCAATGCGTTCAAAACGAAACTGCGCACGCTTGCCGGTAGCCAGCACGAAAGTCTGGCTGTGCTGGCTATCAGGTGCATCATTTTCCAGTGGCGTCTGGCTGAAGGTTCTGCCAATCGTGATTCTTTTTGCGCTCATACAAACCTCAGTTCAGGCGAATAAATTCGATACGGTCGAAAACGGCTTTTGCAAAATCCTCTGCGGCGGAGCGCGCATTTTTCAGGGCTTCGCTGCTGCCAACGTAGGTCGACGGGTTCGCGGAAATGACCGTATCAAAGGATTCACCACAACGTTCAAAACCATCCAGGCGGGGAAGGGCTGCATCAAGCATATCGCCACCAAAAATCTCTTTTGCCAGACTGTGGCAGAGTTTATGGTCTGCTTTATTTGAGAGCTTTGACATAAAGCCGATGTTGCCCTGTAAGCGGCAGGTTGCGCCGGAATCTTCAATAATCGCGATCAGCTCTGGCAAGCGAGTCAGATACTTAAGCGTTGAGTGGAAGTCAACCTGGGCCGGAGGAACCGGCGTCATCAGCAGGTCAGAAGCTGCGATGGCGTTCTTGAGAAACGCATCCAGATGCGGCCCGCTGTCGACAAAGATAAAGTCATAATCTTTTTTCAGCTTAGCGATAACGTTGTCATACAGCACGGCATGAACGTTCTGCTGTGGCAGATGCTCAGCGCAAAGCTCATCCCAGCGCGAAGCGATAAAGGCATCATCAATCGAGGCTGGCAGCACATCAACGCCGGGAATGATTGAAGGAACGATAAATTCGTTAACCAGCTCATCCCGCGAGACATTCTGCAGCATCGCCTGAGCAGCCGTCGCCTCCACCAGCCCTACTGAGCGCTCGTGGTTCAGAAACATCGTGGCTGAGGACTGCGGATCGAGATCAATAACCAGGATACGCAAGTCTTCAAACAGCAGATGGGGGTGGGCGCGCAGGGCGTGCGCCAGGGAAACGGTAGAAACGGTTTTGGAAACGCCGCCCTTCAGATTGCCGACAAAGAGGGTGTAGGCTTCACCATGGCGGTCGCGATACTTTGGCACGCCACGATGATGATAAATATCGATAATATTCTGGATCGACATGGCGTACTTAACAGACGTCCCTGCGGCGCGTTTATCAAACTGATAGCCACTCTCTTCCATCTCATTAACGGCATAATCGACGCTGGCTCGGGTCAGTTTAGGCAACTTGGCTAACGCCGCCTTGGCGTAAACCTGATAATAGGTATTTTCATGCAGTTCCTGCTTCTGCGCCTGAATCTGCTCGGTGAGACTGAGCAGCATGCGTTCTGAACGCTGTGCAACTTTCATCACCTGCTTGTCGTCGTTAGCCATAGTTGCTCCAGATATGTAGGATTTACGACTTTATACAGAAATCCTGCACATGAGGCAATAAATTATCTTCTCAACACAATCTGCGTTTTCATGTAACAGCACGGGTTATAGTGAGCTTCATCACACTATTGCTGCAGAGCGGAACGATATCGCGCGCTCAGAACCGGAAACATTCACTGTAATCAGCACAACGTTCACTGTAATGAGTGAGCCGCTTAAGGGTAAGCAGTGCATCATTGCAATGACAGATAAGAGGGAAAAGCAGCAGGCACAGGAAGATAAGCGGAAAAAATTCACTGTAATCAGCAGCAGCATAATCACAATGCCGGTAACGATCGGCAGGATGGCGCGCCAGATCAGAATTGGGCAACCTGCAGATATCTGCATTCAGCGGGAAGAAGTCGCTTTCGTGGCTCAGCCAGCACAAAGCAAAACGTTCACTGTAATCAGTAGCGTTCAGTTTGCTGACGATAGCCTGTCTGATGTTCACTGTAATCAGCAGGGGGAGGTTATAGGCCATTTCAGGCAGAGAGGGAAGGGTAAACATTCACTGTAATCAGCAATAGTCTGCTGACCTTCTTCGCGGAGGGCAAACATGGCGCGGAACAGCAGATAAAAGGTGAAACTGTCACTTCACCGGCGGATAGCTAACTGCGTGTGGCTGGTAACGTTCACTGTAATCAGCCGGCCCACTTTGGGCTACTATTCACTGTAGTCGGTAATTGAACAAAGTCCAGGCTGACATTCACTGTAATCAGCAGAAATGTCAGATCCGGTTTGGCTGCTGTAAGGATTAATCAGGGCCCTGCCCTGACGCGGTAACTGACAACGTCTCTGCAGGGTATCTCTGATTCCCTGCTAACGTTCACTGTAATCAGCAAACAGGAGCAGCAATTGTTCGTTAACGGCCAGGCATTCACTGTAATCAGTACTACATTCACTGTAGTCAGTACAACGCTTCCGATCGTCTCCTGATCAGCATGCAAGCTTCAGGCAGGCGTCAGAAACATTCACTGTAATCAGTAGAGGTCACGCAGCGTTCCGCAACCCTGTATAACGGCAGCCTTAGCCTGTAACTGTTCACTGTAATCAGTCACGCAACCCCGCTGTTCTGACTCTGGCGGCAGAGGATCACAGCGCGCTGAACCGGTGCATCATCATCACGCTGCTTTAAAGCAGGGAGAGACTCCTGCATTCACTGTAATCAGCAGCAGGTCAAAGGAAGACGCTTCGGAACGTTCACTGTAATCAGTAAACGTCAGCGCAGAGAATATGACGAGAAATGTATGTGAGTACACACTTTCGTTTAAATCCCTGAAAAGGTGGCATCTGCAGGAAAAGGATTATCGCTGTTATTGTTCTGAGAGGTAAAAGGCTACTGATTACAGTGAACGTTGCTGAATACAGTGAATGGGTGGGGGTGACTGATTACAGTGAATGGTGAGGAGAGGCTCGCTTCCCACAGGCAGCGGGAAAGTGACACTGCCACGCGGTCTGCTGATTACAGTGAACGCGAGCCTTTAATCATCAAATTCGATGTCATCCAGGGAATCAATACTCTCCAGATTGCTGATGCCATCCAGCTTTGGCGTACGGCTGTGGATAATGAAAAAGACTGAGCGACCACGCTTTACTTCTGAATAGTCCAGATAGCCAATCTCTTTCAGCTGCTCCATCGCACGTCGTACCACGTGGTTCTGCGTCGTGGTCTTGGAGCCCAGATTCAGGCGCATGCGCAGGCGTGCCAGTGAGATAGGGGCCGGATTGGTGGGCAGACTCTCCAGGAAGGTATAGAGCGCCTGAGCAGACTCCTTGCGCTTCAGACGGGATATCGCGCGCAGCTGAAGCAGGACTTTATGGTCAAAGTTATAGAGTTCGAACAGCTTTGGGTCAGCCTGAATACGCACGATATCCTTTTCGCGATCGTAATAAGCAGACTGAACAAGGTGGGTGTGATACGCCTTGCCATTGCCTTCAAAGGAGAGGGTATTGGTCGCGATACGGCGTAACGACGCGTCCAGGCGCTTACGCAGTGCGGCTGAAGAGTTTGCCGAGGGAATGCCGCACATCTTCACAAAGTCGATAAAGGGGAGTGTGACGGTATCGCCTTTGGTGGGATAGCGGGAGAACGACTGAATGATGCCCGCCCAGGTTTTGAAATCGTTATCCATATCCAGCCGCGCGCCGGTAATGGTAATCTTTTCGTAACCTTCGGCTTTCACCAGCGTCAGGTTCTTCAGTTCTTTAGTCGCATCCGTTGAGGCCATCGCACCGGATTTACCGCGAGCCGTCGATTTCAGGGTCGGCACGAACAGTCCCAGACGCATTAAGGCGACCGGCTGAACGGTATTATTCTTATTGGGGTGAAGCTGAATAACTTCACCACTGTTTTTGGTCACTGACAGAAAAGGTTCTAGCAACGCTTTATTTTCATTGTCTTTATCTGCCATGGCGTAGGATCTTCATTCTGTGGATGAAAGGGATCGTTTTCTGACTACAGTGAACATTAGCACTGTTTACAGTGAACATGCTACCTGGTACAGTGAATAAAGTACTGATTACAGTGAACACTTTACTGATTATAGTGAACGCGATCACCCTTTAAGCCCTTGGTGGGTGCGGCCTGCGACGATCGGGGATCTCTTAGGATCTCTATATGATCTATTAAGGATCGTTTTTTAGGATCGGGTCACTGTATAAGTGGATAACTTCCTCATTCGCTTATGCTTCAGAAGCGTTCAGGCTGCATCTCGTCTCTCTGTACATTTCGCGCCGGAAGCCAGTTCGCAGCAATCCTGCCACCTGCATTCTCGAAAAATAAACAACTTCCTCACTATTATTCATTTTTCATCATCAACTTCAGCGCGTATCGTATTTTCATCACTGAAAGAATAAGGAAAGGGCACCATGACTGAACATGTACTCTCACGTAATCCGGCAACCGGCGAAATTCTGGCTCGTTATCCTCTTCAGAGCCCTGCAGAACTTGAACAGGCACTGACAAAAAGCGCCTCTGCTTTTGCCCTGTGGCAGCGCAGCAGCATGGACGATCGCGTTCGTGTCCTGCGTCAGCTGGGCGAACAGATCCGACTGCGGGAAAACGATCTCTCCCGCACCATTACCCTGGAGATGGGCAAACCGATTGCTCAGGCGCGCGCAGAGGTTCTGAAATGCGCGAACCTATGCGACTGGTATGCTGAACATGGCCCGGCCATGCTGGCCGATCAGCCGACGCAGGTTGCTGATGCCTGGCAGCGGTTTCGTCCTCTGGGCGTCATCCTGGCGGTGATGCCGTGGAATTTCCCGCTGTGGCAGGTTCTGCGCGGTGCAGTAAGCATGCTGCTGGCCGGGAACACCTACCTGCTGAAACACGCGCCAAACGTCATGGGAAGCGCCACGCTGATGGCGGAACTCTTTGAAGCAACCGATCTGCCAGCTGGTGGCTTTAACCTGATTAACGTCGACAATGATGGGGTCTCCGTCGCCATCAGGGATGACCGGATTGCCGCTGTTGCGGTGACCGGCAGCGTACGGGCAGGTGCCGCTATTGCCGCACAGGCGGGCGCAGCACTGAAAAAGACCGTGCTGGAACTGGGCGGATCCGATCCCTTCATCGTACTGGCAGACGCCGATCTTGATGAAGCCGTGAAATCAGCCGTCATCGGACGTTTCCAGAACACCGGACAGGTCTGTATGGCTGCCAAGCGCTTTATTGTGGAAGCGCCAATCGCAGAAGCCTTTGAAAAACGCTTCACCGCAGCCGTGCAGGCCCTGACCATGGGCGATCCCCTGGACGAAAAGACGTTCCTGGGCCCGATGGCACGCGCCGATCTGCGTGATGAACTGGATGGTCAGGTTAAGGCGACACTGCGTGAAGGCGCCCGTCTGGTACTGGGCGGCGAGAAGGTAGCAGGGGAGGGGAATTATTATGCTCCGACTATTCTTGCCGATGTTACGCCTGCCATGACCGCTTTCAGAGAGGAGCTGTTCGGCCCCGTCGCCGCCATTGCGGTCGCACGCGATCCACAACATGCACTGGAGATCGCCAACGACAGCGACTTTGGCCTCAGCGCCACCGTCTGGAGCGGTAACGAAGCGATCGCCGATCAGCTGGCGCTGCAGCTGGAAGTCGGGGCCGTCTTTGTGAATGGCAACGGCGCATCCGATCCGCGTGTCACCATCGGCGGCGTGAAAAAAAGCGGCTACGGCCGTGAACTGTCACATTTCGGCGTACATGAGTTCTGTAACGTCCAGACCGTGTGGAAGAATCGCCGCTAAGCGTTACTGTGCAGCCGGAAGATAGGCAGGTGCGGGTCTGGAACCCGCACTGAGCGGACGCAGCAGCCGATGCGGAGCAAAAGCACTCAGCATCGGTGAAGCTGTTCCGCTCAGCATCGCCTCTGCCACCAGCCTGCCCAGCAACGGGGCAAGGGTCATCCCGCTATGGCTGACCATCAGGTAGACACGTGAAGCATCACTGATATACCCCAGCGCAGGCAGTCCATCGGACGGCCGCGACCGCTGTCCCGTTTCTATCCGCTCAATCCTCGCGCCTTCGCACTGCCTGAAAAGCCGCTGCAGGCGTCGCAGCATCTCTTTTCCAATCAGCCCATCAGGAGAAGCCGGACGGGCCGGATCGGCGTGCTGATCCAGATCCAGTGCCTGCAGCATCAGACGACCCGCGCCATCCGGCCGTACATTAAGTTCCGGTGTAATCAGATTGCAGTTGAGCGAGACGGGTAACGGCTGCGTCTGTGCCAGAAAACTGCAGGCAACAGGATCGGCCCGGTTCGCATCGGTCATCGCCAGTTGCAGCCCGCACTGGCTCATCAGTTCCGGAGCCCAGCGGCCGGAGGCCAGCACCAGCTGATCCCCCTGCCAGGTTTCACCGCTGGCCAGGGTCAGCTGAATATCGCGGTCTGATTCGGTCAGCGTGGTCACCTCATTGTTGCAGACCAGCTGGCCACCACTGGCCCGCAGGTCGGCTATCAGAGAGGCGATAAACAGGCTCGGATAGAGCAGGCATTCCGAAGGGAAATACCATCCCTGCTGAATACGGGGATCGAGTCGAAGCTCCGGCAGTGCGCTCAGCAGCGCGGCACGATCGCGGGTTTCGGCGGGATAGCGCAGGGCGGAGAGTTTCGCGGCTCGCTGCTCCAGCTGACGCTGAGTGGCTTCATCGCTCGCCCACTCCAGCGTACCGGTTTCCAGCAGCCACTGTGGCGATGACGGGTGTGCAGCCTGCCAGCGCTTGTGTTCGTCAATCGCAGCGGCATTAAGCTCATGGTAACGGGCGGGATCTTTGCCGTTAGCGTTAACCCAGGCATAGCTGATCTGGCTGGTGCCGCAGCCGGGAAGGTTTTTATCAAAGACCGTCACCTGCGCGCCGCGGCGGGAGAGTGACTGCGCAACGGCTAAACCCAGCACGCCGGCACCGATAACGGCAATACGTTGTGGCATAGTTGGCTTCCCCGGAATGAAGATCGGCGGGCGAGGGTCGCCCGCCGGGTCAGTTCACTATTACGGAGCCCGGAAGTGCCGTCAACTCTCCTGTCAGGCCGTCACCTCATCAAACCAGGCGGGCACCGGATCGGGCAGGGTGACCCACTGCTCCGGTCCCATCGCCATCTCCTCAGGGGTCAGCAGCGCCTGTTCCAGCGCGTCCCGTATATGTGCCTCGTCCATCTCAATACCGATAAAGACCAGCTCCTGACGTGCATCCCCGACGCCTTCCTGCCACTGTTCAGCGATGAAGTTAAGGGTGTCCGCATCCTGCGGCCAGTCGGATCGTGGCACGCTGGCCCACCAGCGTCCGGCGTAACCCTGGCGCGCTACCGCGCCCGCCTGTGACCAGAGCGCCGCATAACCCGGCCGGCTGGCGAGCCAGAAATACCCTTTAGAGCGGATCACGCCCTCCAGCTGGTGATTGACCACCTGCCAGAAGCGCGCGGGATGAAAAGGACGACGGGCACGCCAGGCAAAACTGCGAATACCGTACTCTTCTGATTCCGGCTGATGCTCACCGCGCAGCGTCTGCAGCCAGCCGGGAGCCTGCGCGGCCCGGTCGAAATCGAACCGGCCGGTGCTGAGCAGCGTCGCCAGCGGAACCTGCCCGAATTCGCTGTTTACGATGCGGGCATGGGGATTGAGGGCCCGCAGCATGCCCTGCAGCTGATGCAGCTCCGCCGGGCTGAGCAGATCCGTTTTGTTCAGCACCAGCAGATCACAGAACTCGATCTGATCCACCAGCAAATCCACCACCGCGCGCTCATCCTGCGCGCCCAGCGACTCGCCGCGCGACTGCAGATCGTCCACCGAACGGTAGTCGCGCAGGAAGTTAAAGCCATCCACTACGGTGATCATACTGTCCAGCCGGGCATAGGCGGAGAGGCTTTCACCCTCTTCATCCTCAAACGTAAAGGTTTCCGCCACGGGCAGCGGCTCCGAAATACCGGTGGATTCAATCACCAGATGGTCAAAACGTCCCGCCTGAGCCAGCCTTTTTACCTCTACCAGCAGATCTTCACGCAGCGTGCAGCAGATGCAGCCGTTACTCATTTCAACCAGTTTTTCATCGGTGCGCGACAGCTGCGCACCGCCGTTACGCACCAGGGCCGCGTCAATATTCACTTCAGACATATCATTGACGATGACCGCGATGCGGCGTCCTTCCCGGTTGTTGAGAATATGGTTAAGCAGGGTGGTTTTACCGGCACCGAGAAAGCCGGAGAGAACCGCAACGGGGAGACGCAGATCTTCTGATGTCAGGGTGGAAAGTGGCATAGTATTACCTGTAATGAGTGACCAATTGATATGTTATAACATAACATTTATGGCGCTGTTTTCAACCGGGACGCAAAAAAAGGAGACGTCATGCAACAACTCACGCTCGTTCCGCGTCTGATGCCTGAAGTCAGGCGTGGCGAAAAAACCTCGACGGTGCGCTGGCAGGAGGGCGAGATCGTCACCGGTCCGCTGAGGCTGGTCAATCAGCAGAATGCGGCGGACTCGGTGGTGGTGTGGGTGACGCGGATAGATACCCTGCGGTTATCCGATGTCGCCGCCGCACTGGGAAAGGAGGCAGAGTGGCCGGATGCGGTGCTGCTGGCGGGGATGCGTGAGCACTATCCGGCCATCACGCTGGCGTGTCAGGTGCAGCTGATTACCCACCTGACGCCCGAACAGAGTCAGCCTCTCCTGACCGGAGGGTGATCAGTGATTCTCAATAATCATCATCGCCAGCGTATCCGCTTCCAGTGCGCGGAAAAGATGAGGTTCGTCACCCGGATAGGTAATGTAATCCCCGACGTTCAGTTCGACCGCCGTATCGACCGGCCCGACCAGCGCCCGGCCGCGGGCAATAATAATATGCTCGACCGTATTGGGATTATGCGGATGTGAAACGCGCTCGCTGCCAGGCTGAACCTCCAGCAGGTAGATATCACGCCGGGCACCGGGAGGACAGGAAGCCAGTAAAATGGCCTGATAATCGGCCAGCTCAGCGGTCACCGACAGGCCTTCTCCACGGCGGATCACCTGCAGCTGACGGGTGTCCGGCTCCATCAGGCGCGAAAAGGGGATGTTCAGCGTCACGCAGAGTGACCACAACGTTTCGATGCCGGGATTGCCCACACCGGCCTCCAGCTGTGACAGGGTCGATTTGGCAATCCCGGCACGGCGTGCCACTTCGGCCAGCGACAGGCCTGCCCGCTGACGTTCCCGCACTAATGCACTGGCGATAATGCTGATAGGGGTATTCACTTGCACTCCTGACAGATGCACTGTTTTTTATATCGAACGAAACGTTCGACTTGTAAATCGATTATAACGTGTTCATTATATCGGATTATATGTTCATTATGAGAGGGAGTGATGCTTTTTCCGCACATGCAGGTTCTGGACAAGGGGGTGATCAAAGCGATCTTTCTTGTCTGCGTCGCTGACGGTATTGTCGGTTTATCCTATGGCTCGCTGGCGTCTGCCGACGGATTCCCGCTCTGGGTGCCGCTGGCCCTCTCAACGCTGGTGCTGGCGGGGGCGTCAGAATTTCTGTTCATCGGCATCGTAGCCGGGGGAGGCAGTCCCTTTACCGCCGCCGCGGCGGGCCTGCTGGTGAACGCGCGTCATCTGCCATTTGGCATCGCGGTCAAGGATCTGGTGGGTCAGGGACCACGGGGCTGGTTTGGCTGTCACATCATGAATGATGAAAGCGTGGTCTTTGGCATCTCTCAGCCGCAGCTGGCTCAGCGGCGCTGCGCATTCTGGCTGTGCGGCATCGGTATCGGGCTGATCTGGCCGATCACCGTGATGACCGGGGCGATGATTGGTCAGTTCATCCCCGATATCTCGGTCATCGGACTGGATGCGGTGTTTCCGGCGATTCTTATCGCTCTGATTTTCCCGGCGCTGCGGCAGCGACGCACCCGGATCCCCGCCACCGTTGGCGCGCTGCTGTCACTGGTGGCGACGCCGCTGGTACCGGCAGGCATGCCGGTGCTGTTTTCGCTGCTGGGCC
>NZ_JBXGEE010000002.1:0-589692 GCF_056856975.1 Pantoea sp. PA1 | reverse complement strand
CGCCACTCGTCACCCAAGAGCAAGCTCTCTGTGCTACCGTCCGACTTGCATGTGTTAGGCCTGCCGCCAGCGTTCAATCTGAGCCATGATCAAACTCTTCAATTTAAAGTTTGATTTGCTGAAACGAGTTCAGCGGTGCTCATCTGTAAAACGTCATAATGAATTTCATTATGTGTTCACTCGTGAGGCTTTGATATTTTTGTGCGTCCGAAGACGCTGATATCAATCCTGCGAGTGCCCACACAGATTGTCTGATAAATTGTTAAAGAGCAGTGCGAACAGTGCGTTAGCGTCCTGTCGCGAGGTGGCGTATATTACGCTTTCCTCCTTCAGAGTCAACCTCTTTTTCAGAAGTTTTTCTCCGGCGGCTCAGTCTCCTGAACCTTCAACCCGTTTCCCGTTGCCGGTGTGCCGTGTCGATGGAGGCGCATTATAGGGAGCGGTTCAGATAGCGCAAGTGCAAATTAAGACTTTTTTTCCGTTCGTCTGAAATTTGCACAAAAGCGCCCTTTTATGCCTGTTTAATGCGCGCTGGTAGTGCGGCCAGGCTATCGATGACCCAGTCAGCGGCGGCTTCCCCTTCAGCGGTCACCGGTTTACCGCTACGCACCAGAACTTTGGTACCGACACCGGCAGCCTGCCCTGCCAGCATATCCTCCAGCTTGTCACCCACCATATAAGAAGCTGCCATATCAATATTCAGCTCTTGCTGAGCCATCACGAGCATACCCGGCTGAGGTTTACGGCAGTCGCACGCCTGACGATACTCTGCAACGGCGGCGTCGGGATGGTGCGGGCAGAAATAGATGCCGTCCAGATCAACGTCGCGATCGGCCAGCGACCAGTCCATCCATTCGGTGAGCTGCATAAAGGTGTCTTCAGTAAACATACCGCGCGCGATGCCAGACTGATTGGTCACGACCACCAGCGCATACCCCATCGCCTTCAGTTGCTGCAGCGCTTCAATGGTGCCGTCAATAAACTGAAAGTTATCGATCTCATGGACATAGCCATTATCGACATTAAGGGTGCCATCACGATCAAGAAAAATAGCGGGGACTTTATTCGCCACGTAGAAACTCCTGCTGTAAAAATTGCCGATCAGTATCGCATGATTGCTGTGAAAGGGAGAATGTCAGATTGAATCACTTCCATTGATTCAGACGTCTGGATGCCTTACCATCCATCCAGCTTTTACCCTTAATAAAAGCAACGAGGCTTCCCACACCACGGACAACGCAACACGATAATAAATAACCTAATGATTAAACTCGAAAATATCACCAAAGTGTTCCAGCAGGGTACGCGCACCATTTCGGCGTTGAAGGACGTCAGCCTGCACGTGCCTGCCGGACAGATTTATGGCGTTATCGGTGCTTCCGGTGCCGGTAAAAGTACGCTGATTCGGTGCGTTAACCTGCTGGAGCGTCCGACATCAGGCCGTGTGCTGGTCGACGGTGCTGACCTGACCGCACTCAGCGAACGTCAGCTGACTCAGGCCCGTCGTCAGATTGGCATGATCTTCCAGCACTTCAACCTGATGACCTCCCGGACCGTCGCGGGCAATGTCTCCCTGCCGCTGGAGCTGGGAAATCTCTCCCGTGAACAGATTAACGCTCGCGTGACTGAACTGCTGGAACTGGTGGGATTAGCCGATAAGCACGATGCCTGGCCTGCGAACCTGTCGGGTGGACAAAAGCAGCGCGTTGCGATTGCCCGTGCGCTAGCCAGCAATCCAAAAGTGCTGCTGTGTGATGAAGCCACCAGCGCTCTGGACCCGGCGACAACCCGTTCTATTCTGGAGCTGCTGAAGGACATTAACCGCCGGCTTGGCCTGACGATTCTGCTCATCACCCATGAAATGGATGTGGTGAAGCGCATCTGCGACCAGGTGGCTGTCATCAGTCAGGGTGAGCTGATTGAGAAAGATAGCGTCAGTGAGGTCTTCTCGCATCCTAAGACGCCGCTGGCTCAGCAGTTCATTCAGTCTACCCTGCATCTGGATATCCCGGATGATTATCAGCAGCGCCTGCAAGCCACTGCCGCTGAGAACAGCGTGCCCTTGCTGCGACTGGAATTTACCGGTAAATCGGTTGACGCCCCGCTGCTTTCCGAAGCCGCACGGCGTTATAACGTGAATAACAACATTATCAGTGCGCAGATGGATTACGCCGGCGGCGTGAAGTTCGGCATTATGCTGGCCGAAATGCACGGCACTGAAAGCGATACCCGCGAGGCGATAGCCTGGCTGCAGGAGAATCATGTGAAAGTAGAGGTGCTGGGTTATGTCTGAAGCGATGATGTGGTTGCTGGGACGGGGCGTGTGGGAAACGCTGATGATGACCTTTGTCTCCGGCTTTTTTGGATTTGTACTGGGTCTGCCAGTCGGCGTTCTGCTTTATGTCACCCGTCCGGGACAGATTCTGCAGAATCAGGGGCTCTATCGCGTGCTCTCCGCGCTGGTGAATATCTTCCGCTCCATTCCGTTCATTATCTTACTGGTCTGGATGATTCCTTTTACCCGCGTGATCGTCGGCACCTCCATCGGACTGCAGGCGGCAATCGTCCCGCTGACCGTTGGCGCCGCCCCCTTTATCGCCCGTATGGTGGAAAATGCCCTGCTGGAACTGCCTACCGGCCTGATTGAAGCGTCACGCGCCATGGGTGCCACGCCGATGCAGATCGTTCGCAAGGTGCTGCTGCCGGAAGCGATGCCGGGTCTGGTGAATGCCGCGACGATCACCCTGATTACCCTGGTAGGTTACTCTGCCATGGGCGGCGCGGTCGGTGCCGGTGGTCTGGGTCAGATCGGTTATCAGTATGGTTATATCGGATATAACGCCACCGTGATGAATACGGTATTGGTGTTGTTAGTGGTTTTGGTGTATCTCATTCAGTTCTGTGGCGACCGCATCGTACGTGCTGTGTCCCATAAGTAAGCCAGCAATATCACATTATTAAGGAAAGGATATGTCTTTCAAATTCAAAAAAATTGCCGCTGTGGGTGCACTGATTGGCGCGATTGCGCTGGCAGGATGCGATCAAAAAGAGAAAGATGCGAACCACATCAAAGTGGGCGTGATTGTCGGCGCTGAACAGCAGGTTGCTGAAGCCGCGCAGAAAGTCGCGAAAGAGAAGTATGGTCTGGACGTTGAGCTGGTTACCTTCAACGATTACGTTCTGCCGAATGAGGCACTGAGCAAAGGCGATATCGACGTTAACGCCTTCCAGCACAAACCTTATCTGGATCAGCAGATCAAAGATCGCGGCTACAAACTGGTTTCCGTCGGCAACTCTTTCGTTTACCCGATTGCGGGCTACTCGAAAAAGATCAAATCGCTGGATGAGTTGCAGGATGGCGCTCAGATCGCGATTCCAAACGATCCGACTAACCTGGGACGTTCGCTGCTGCTGCTGCAGAAAGCCGGCCTGATTAAACTGAAAGAGGGCACAGGCCTGCTGCCAACCTCGCTGGATATTACTGAGAATCCAAAGCATCTGAAAATTGTTGAGCTGGAAGCGCCACAGCTGCCCCGCTCACTGGACGATCAGCAGATCGCCCTGGCGGTCATCAATACCACCTATGCCAGCCAGATCGGCCTGACCCCGACTAAAGATGGGATTTTCGTCGAAGATAAAGATTCACCTTATGTGAACCTGATTGTCGCGCGCGAAGATAACAAAGATGCGGAAAACGTGAAGAAGTTCGTTCAGGCTTACCAGTCTGACGAAGTTAACGAAGCCGCCAACAAAGTCTTTAACGGCGGTGCAGTTAAAGGCTGGTAAGTCAGCCGACATTCTCCCCAGGGGCGGCGCTATGCCGCCCTTTCTGTTACAGCCTGCCCTGCCCGACTTGTTATTTATTCCTGTCCTTGTTTCAATAACGCCACTTTTGGAAACCTGAGGATGTTGCCATGCGTTTTTTACCGCTCGGCTTGTTAGCATTGATGCTGACAGGGTGTGTTCATGAGTATCACCCGATAACCAGCGCACCGTCCAGGCCGCAGCACTCCACTGAACCGACCCGCAAACCCGCTGCCCGCCCCGCACCGGTTAAGCTCTACACGGATGCTGCCGATCTGGTCAGCAAACCGTTCCGCGATCTGGGTGAAGTCTCTGCTGAAGATTGCCAGATCAGCAATCAGAACTCGCCCGCTAACATCGCCACGGCCCGTAAACGTCTGCAGATCCGGGCGTCACAGATGAAAGCCAATGCGGTGCTGCTGCACAAGTGTGAAATCGTGACGGGTACGCCAGGGTGCTACCGTCAGGCGGTATGTCAGGGCTCGGCATTGAAAGTCAGCAATCAATGAGTGAATTCACCTTTGCGCAGATTGGGGTCATCCGCTCGCCGTGGAAAGAGAAGTTTGCCGTGCCGCGCCAGCCAGGCCTGGTGCAGGATGGCGGCGGAGAGCTGCACCTGCTGCCCCCGTACAATCAGCCGGAAGCGGTTCGCGGACTGGAAGCGTTCAGTCACCTCTGGCTGCTGTTTGTCTTTCATCAGACGATGGCAGGCGGCTGGCGTCCCACGGTTCGCCCTCCCCGACTGGGCGGCAATGCGCGCATGGGTGTCTTTGCAACCCGTTCAACGTTTCGTCCCAACCCGATTGGCATGTCGCTGGTCGAGCTGAAAGAGATCAGGCTTGAGAAGCAGCAGGTGATCCTGCAGCTTGGCAGTCTGGATCTGGTCGATGGCACCCCCATCGTGGATATCAAACCCTATCTGCCTTTTGCCGAAGCGCTGCCCGAAGCCCGGGCGGGATTTGCCCAGGCAGCACCGGCGGCCACGATGCCGGTGCGCTTCTCCGCGCTGGCGCAGGAGCAGCTGCAACAGCATGCCCGCTATCCCCATCTGGCGCGTTTTATCCGTGACGTGCTGGCGCAGGATCCCCGTCCCGCTTACCGTCAGGGCCAGACAGAGGAGCGGGAATATGCGGCCTGGCTGATGGATTTTAATGTACGCTGGCGCATTGACGATGCCGGGACAGAAGTGATCGCTATCGACCCGCGTTAAAACCCGCTTTTGAGCCAGTGATCTCACTGGTACACTAGCCGCCAGCAAATTTCTGTCTGTGACTTTCCGATCAACTGGAACCGTAATCAATGCGTACTACTCAATATCTGCTCTCTACTCAGAAAGAGACGCCTTCCGACGCCGAAGTGATCAGCCACCAGCTGATGCTGCGCGCCGGTATGATCCGCAAACTGGCTTCTGGCTTGTACACCTGGTTGCCGACCGGGGTTCGCGTGCTGAAAAAAGTCGAAAACATCGTGCGCGAAGAGATGAACAACGCGGGTGCGGTTGAGATTTTAATGCCGGTCGTGCAGCCTGCCGACCTGTGGCAGGAGAGCGGTCGCTGGGAGGAGTATGGCCCGGAGCTGTTACGTATTGCCGACCGCCACGAACGTCCGTTTGTGCTGGGTCCGACGCATGAAGAGGTGGTCACCGACCTGATCCGTAATGAGCTGAGCTCTTATAAGCAGCTGCCACTGAACCTCTATCAGATCCAGACCAAATTCCGTGACGAAGTGCGTCCGCGCTTTGGCGTGATGCGTTCGCGCGAATTCACCATGAAAGATGCCTACTCTTTCCACGTGTCGCAGGAATCGCTGCAGGAAACCTATGATGCGATGTATCGCGCCTACAGCCAGATCTTCAGCCGTATGGGCCTGGATTTCCGTGCCGTACAGGCTGACACCGGCTCTATTGGTGGCAGTGCATCGCACGAGTTCCAGGTGCTGGCCCAGAGCGGTGAAGACGATGTGATCTTCTCAACCGATTCTGATTATGCCGCCAACATCGAGCTGGCCGAAGCGGTCGCACCGGCCGGTGAACGCGCTGCGCCGTCGCAGGCGATGCAGTTGGTTGAGACGCCAGACGCAAAAACCATCGCGGAGCTGGTTGAGCAATTTGATGTGCCGGTTGAGAAAACCGTGAAAACGCTGATTGTTAAAGGGGCGGAAGAGAGCGGCCATGCGCTGGTTGCCCTGCTGGTTCGTGGCGATCATCAGCTGAACGAAATCAAAGCAGAGAAGTCAGCTATCGTGGCATCACCGCTGGTCTTCGCGACTGAAGAAGAGATTCGCGCGGCAGTGGGTGCAGGTCCGGGTTCAATCGGGCCGGTCGGCCTGCAGATGCCGATCATCGCAGACCGTACCGTCGCGAAGATGAGTGACTTCAGCGCCGGTGCTAACGTCGATGGTAAGCACTACTTCGGCATTAACTGGGAGCGCGATCTGCCGCTGGCCAGCGTTGCGGATATCCGTAACGTGGTTGAAGGCGATCTGAGCCCGGATGGCAAAGGCACACTGCAGATTAAGCGCGGCATCGAAGTGGGTCACATTTTCCAGCTCGGCACGAAATATTCGGACGCGCTGAAAGCCTCTGTTCAGGGCGAAGATGGCCGCAACCAGATAATGAGCATGGGCTGCTACGGTATCGGCATCACCCGTGTTGTCGCCGCGGCGATCGAGCAGAACCATGACGAGCGCGGCATCATCTGGCCGGCGGCACTGGCTCCATTTGAGGTCGCGATTCTGCCCATGAATATGCAGAAATCCTTCCGGGTGAAAGAGCTGGCGGAAGAGCTGTATGCCACGCTGCGCGCGAAAGGCGTCGACGTGATTCTGGATGACCGTAAAGAGCGTCCGGGCGTGATGTTCGCTGATATGGAACTGATCGGTGTGCCACACACCATCGTCATTGGCGATCGCAATCTCGATAATCAGGAGATTGAGTACAAATCACGTCGTGCCGGTGAGAAGCAGATGATTAAGCAGGATGAGATCGTCGATTTCCTGCTGAAGGCGCTGAATAAGTAAGTTCTCAGCGCGGGCTGGAACTCTTCGCGGCCCGCCCCTGAAGGTATAAGCACTAAAACGCCCCGCCTGCGGGGCGTTTTTTATTGCACTCTGCCGCGCATCGCTTTGGTACTGCTGCGGCGCGCTTTTCCTTCCAGTCGTCGCTCTTTTGACGCGCGGGTCGGCCGCGTGGCGCGACGCACTTTTTCGACCGTGCTCAGTTCGCGGATCAGATTGAGCAGCCGTTGCAGCGCGGCTTCGCGATTCATCTCCTGACTGCGGTACTCCTGCGCCTTGATCACCACGACGCCTTCAGCAGTGATCAGATGATGGCTGGCGGTAAGCAGCCGATCTTTATAGAAGGCGGGCAGTGAAGAGGCGGCAATGTCAAAACGCAGATGGATAGCCGTGCTGGCTTTATTGACATGTTGCCCACCCGCTCCCTGAGCGCGTATCGCCGTCAGCTCAATTTCACTGTCCGGGATCTCAACCGAACGGGACAGCATAATCATCGCTCTCCTCTCCCCTGCTTCATGACCTTTACCTCTGATAACCTGTTCATCAACTTAACCTTTTGTGCGATCCCGCGTTGCGCGGCAGCCAGCGGAATCTGTCACTTTAGCAGTGTTTTACGTGCTGTTCCTGCTTTACGCAGGCTGATTTCCTGTAAATGGCTATGGTATAGTCGCCAGTTAATCAGAGTATCTACGCTCTGCCGAGGAGGATCATGTGCAAAATTATTGTGAGTTAGTTCGCCGCAAATATGCCGAAATCGGTAGCGGAGATTTAGGTTACATACCGGATGCGATTGGCTGCGCATTGAAGGCACTTGATGATATTGCCGCAAATAGTGAGCTAAACTCTTCTGTCAGGGAACAGGCGGCCTACGCCGCTGCTAACTTATTGGTGAGCGACTATGTTGATTAATGAAGCGTACCACCCCATCAATTGCGATGATTACGATAACCTGGAACTCGCCTGTCAGAAAAACTGGATGCTGTCACTGGACATGAAAGATGGCGAGCAGCTGAAGGCAAAGGCGAAAGAGATTTTTTCACGTAAGAACGTGGAATATCTGGCTATCGATCTCTCTGGTGAACATCGCGAGTTACGTCTCGACCACATCGCCAGCTTTACCCATCCCGAGCTGGGCACGGTGGTTGTCAGCGCAGAGTAATTCACTCCTTCCGGGCGGGACATCCCCGCCCCTGTCACACTCAGGGCTGCAGCGAACTGTAATACGCCGCCAGATCCGCCATATCGTCATCACTTAATCCCGCAACAAACGCCTTCATGACCTCAGCCTGACCGCCGCTGCGCTCGCCCTTTTTATAAGCCTGCAGCGCATGTTCAAGATACGGGGCGTGCTGCCCGGCCAGACTGGGATAAAGCGGCACGGTCGCTTTGCCTTCCGCGCCGTGACAGGCCATACAGCTGCCCGCTTTCTCTGCGCCACGCTGCGCATCTCCCGCGGCCCAGGCCGGTAATACAGCGGCCATCAGGGCGCCGATCAGCCACGTTTTCATTGTTCAGCTCCTGTGCAGGTGGCCCTGTCCCAGACAATCTGCCAGCCCTGCTCATCGCATGCCGCACCCTCCCGGGTGATAAAGAGATCCGGAACACAGACCAGCGTCTGATTATAAAAAATTAGCGGCAGCCGCTCGCGCTGCCATGGAGGAATATGCAGTGCCTGCCAGAGCTTCTTCATCTCCCGTCCCCCTTCCCGCCCCACCAGATGCACCTGGCCCTGCGCGTGAAATCGCACGCTGACCTGCTCGTCGGGCTGCGGATGGCGCAACAGGCTCTGCGTCTGGCTGGCACGCAGCGTGCCGAGGCTTTGCGGCAGCGTCAGCGGCTGGCAGCGATCGGGCCACATCAGCACCGTGTCGCGCAGCGAACTGCGCACCGGCAGCCAGTAGAGCTGCTGCCGGTATCGCCGCAGTTCCGCCTGACCGAATCGCAGACGAGGCTGCGCATCCTCACGACTCGCCATCACCTCATTGCGGATGCGCTGCAGCGCGTCGCGGGAGGGCATCGCTCCGCCCTGCCCGGCGATCCAGCGACGCAGTATGGCGTTAGCGCGCGGCTCACTCATCGTCATCAGCGGCGGAAAGTGCAGACTGCCATCCGGCTGGACGCGCTCAGCCAGCTCTCCGGCAAGAAGTTCATCCAGCAGCTGCTCCTGCTCACTGCACAGGGCTGCGCTTCGGGCGGTCGCCTCGGCAAAGTGAGGCCAGCGCTGAGAGAGTTCAGGCAGCAGCCGCTGACGCAGAAAGTTACGGTCGTAGCGCAGATCCTGATTACTCTCGTCTTCGATCCACACCAGCTGATGGGCATGAGCATAGGCTTCAAGCGACTGTCGCGACTGATTAAGCAGAGGACGTAACAGCCGATGGGAACCCAGCCTGCGCACTGCGGGCATGGCCGCCAGCCCAGCCGGACCGCTGCCGCGCTTCAGCGCCAGCATAAAGGTTTCACACTGATCGTCGAGATGCTGCGCCGTCAGTAGTTGTTCGTCCGGCTGCAGCGCCGCGCCCAGCGCCTGATAACGGGCGGTGCGTGCCGCCGCTTCAATGCCCTTTTCACTGCCGTCAACGGTGACGTGCAGCACGTCACACGTCAGCTGCCACTGTTCGCATATCGCCTGGCAGTGGGCCGCCCAGCGGTCAGCATTCGGGCTGAGTCCGTGGTGAACATGCAGCGCCCGCAGACGCGACTGAGGATGCTGCTGCTGCCAGTCACGAAGCTGATGCAGCAGCACGGTGGAGTCAAGTCCGCCGCTGAACGCGACCACCAGGGCAGCGTCCGGTTGCAGCAGTGAGTCAAAAGCGGGCAAAGACATCGCAGAATCCAGAATATCGGGCCACTGAATGTCGCCCGCCGAGCGCGCTAGTTTACGCCTGATAGAGCTCCAGCGGCAAACCATCCGGGTCGGCAAAGAAAGTACAGGCTTTACCCGTGAGTTCATCAATGCGAATTGGCTCGCAGATCACACCTTTTTCAGCCAGCGTCGCCACCGCGGCGGCCACATCCGGCACGGTAAAGGCCAGATGGCGCAGACCGCACGCCTCGGGGTGACTGACCCGTGCAGGGGGTTCGGGAAACGAGAAAAGCTCAATGGTATAGCGGTCTCCTAATGCGAGATCGCCTTTCCAGGAGTCGCGCGCTTCGCGGTAAACTTCGCCCATCAGTCGAAAGCCCAGCACATCGCAATAGAAGGCTTTGCTGCGCGGATAGTCAGAGGCAATGATGGCGATGTGGTGAATAGCGTTTAACTGCAACATGTTGAATATCCTGATTCGGGTGGGATGCCTGAGTCAGGCATCCTGCCGCTGATAAGATTTAAAATTTTATGCCGGGTCGTTTTTCAGCACGCGCACACGGTATTCGCCCTCTTCCGTCAGGCTGGCACCGTGAATGTCGGTTTCAAACCCCGGATAGTGCCGGCCAATGCTGCACAGCATCAGCAGGAAATCGAGCACCGCGCGACTCTTCTCAGTGATCATCTCTCCCGGCATCACCAGGGGAACGCCCGGCGGATAGGGCAGAATCATGTTGGCCGAAACCCGCCCGACCAGCTCACTGATATCCACCGTTTCGATGTTGCCCTTCACCTGCTGCTGAAACGCCTGATGCGGTGTCATCTTCATTTCAGGCAGCACGTCGAATGCCTGCAGCATCAGACGCGGCAGATCGTGATGGCGGATCAGCTGATGGATCCCCTGTGCCAGGGTCTGAATGCGCATGTTGCGATAAAAGTCGGGATCCTCTGCGTAGAGATCCGGCAGCATGTTTTTCACCCGCAGATTCAGATCGTAGGCGCGTTTAAATTCGGTCAGCCCGCGCAGCACGCTCATCGCCTTGGTTTTATCGATGCCGATACTGAACAGGAACAGCAGGTTATAGGGGCCGGTTTTCTCCACCACGATGCCGCGCTCATCCAGAAACTTCGCCACCAGCGCCGCCGGGATCCCCTCTTCCGCCATCTCCCCCAGCTCGCTCATGCCCGGCGTCAGGATCGTCACCTTGATCGGATCGAGATACATGTGATCGCGATCGGCCTGCGTGAATCCATGCCACGCTTCGTCGCCCGGCTGGATCGGCCAGCACTGCGCTTCGTCAACCTGTTCCGGCTGCCAGATGTCAAAGAACCAGCTGTCAGACTCTTCACGTAGCCGCTGGATCTCACGGCGGAAATGAAGCGCGCGTTCGACCGAGCGATTGATCAAACGCTTACCCGGATTGCCGCGCAGCATGGCGGCAGCGGTTTCAATAGAGGAGACGATAGCGTAGTTAGGCGAGGTGGTGGTGTGCATCATGTAGGCTTCGTTAAACGTCTGCTCGTCGTAGTCGCCTTTAATGTGGATCATGGATGCCTGAGAGAACGCCGCCAGCAGTTTATGGGTCGACTGCGTTTCATAGACCACCTTGCCCGGAATGCGGTCTCCGCTCATGCCACTTTTGCCCGCGTAAATCGGGTGGAAATTGGTGTAAGGCACCCAGGCGGAGTCGAAATGAATCGACGGCACAGCCAGCGTCTCTTTGATGTACTGGGTGTTGTAGAGCAGCCCGTCATAGGTGGAGTTAGTAATGACCGCATGCACCGGCCAGGTGGCTCTGTCAGTCGATGCCACTTTATGCGCTATCGCGTCGCGGGTGAACTCCTGCTTCGGGATGCCGCCAAGGATCCCCAGCGCATTGCGGGTCGGCTTCAGCCAGATCGGGATCAGATCGCTCATCATCAGCAGATGAGTCAGCGATTTGTGGCAGTTGCGATCGATCAGCACGGTGCTGCCCGCCGGAGCGGCATACATCCCGACAATCTTATTCGAGGTCGAGGTGCCGTTGGTCACCATGTAACTCTGCTCAGCGCCGAAGGTGCGCGCGATATACTCTTCCGCTTCCAGGTGCGGCCCGGTGTGGTCAAGCAGCGAACCCAGCTCGGTTACCGAAATCGAAATGTCTGATTTCAGGGTGTTAGCCCCGAAGAAGTCGTAGAACAGACAGCCGACCGGGCTCTTCTGAAACGCGGTGCCCGCCATATGGCCCGGCGTGCAGAAGGTGTACTTGCCCTCTTTTACATAGGTGAACAGCGCTTTAGTCAGCGGCGGCGTGATGTGGTCAAGGTAGTCATCCGTGTATTGCCGGATGTGCAGCGCGATATCCTCGGCGGCATTCAGCGCATACTCAAAAAAGTGCAGCGGCATACGCATCTCATTGATGCTGATATCCATCTGCGAGTGGGTATTGATAAAGGCATACAGAGGCAGGTATTCGTTTAGCTGATTAATCTCTCCGCACAGTTCGGGGCTGTTGTGCGCATCCCAGTCGAAGATAACGCCGCTGATACGCGGGTTGTGTTCGATCAGTTTCAGCAGATCGTCACTGTTTTTCGGGTAAAGCAGCTGGAAGCCCTGCAGATTTAACGCCGCGTCGAGTTCGCGTAACGGTTCATCTTTGTAAAACACGCCGTGCGCGCCCATGATCGCCAGAATATTCAATGCCTGTCTCCCTGATTGTGGTGGAACCGGTCAAGCATAACCGCTAACCCCCATAAGGTGTAGCGAGGCGGTGCCAGGAGGAAACTGAAAGCGGCGAGTGAGCATGGGGAGGGAAAGTGCAGGCATAAAAAAAGCGGACCGGAGTCCGCTTTTATGGAAGTGCGCTTATCAGGCGTAGCCGTAGCTCATCAGGCGCTGATAACGACGATCCAGCAGCTCTTCAGTGCTTAACCCATCGAGTTCGGCCAGATCGGCCAGCAGCTGCTGCTTCAGAGACTGCGCCATATCGACCGGACGGCGATGCGCGCCACCCAGCGGCTCCGGGATTACGGAGTCAATCAACTTCAGCTCTTTCAGTCGGTGAGCGGTAATGCCCATCGCTTCCGCAGCCAGCGGCGCTTTATCTGCACTTTTCCACAGAATAGAGGCACAGCCTTCCGGCGAGATAACGGAATAGGTGCTGTACTGCAGCATATTCACTTTATCGCCCACGCCGATGGCCAGTGCACCACCTGAACCGCCTTCACCGATGACCGTACAGATGACCGGTACTTTCAGGCCAGACATTTCACGCAGGTTGCGCGCAATCGCTTCAGACTGCCCGCGCTCTTCCGCGCCCACGCCCGGATAAGCACCCGGGGTGTCGATGAAGGTGATGACAGGCATTTTGAAGCGCTCAGCCATCTCCATCAGGCGCAGCGC
Organism: Pantoea sp. PA1; assembly: GCF_056856975.1. Taxonomy (NCBI): domain Bacteria; kingdom Pseudomonadati; phylum Pseudomonadota; class Gammaproteobacteria; order Enterobacterales; family Erwiniaceae; genus Pantoea; species Pantoea sp. PA1. Next base: position 576,688 of record NZ_JBXGEE010000002.1, on the reverse strand, counting down.
TTTGCGATAGCCTTCCGGTGCTGGCATGCCGAAGTTACGGCGAATTTTCTCTTTGGTTTCACGGCCTTTCTGGTGCCCGATGATCATCACCGGACGTCCATCCAGACGCGCAATACCGCCAACAATCGCTTTGTCATCCGCATAAGCACGGTCGCCCGCCAGCTCATCGAAATCGTCGAACGCGTTGCGGACGTAGTCAAAGGTATAAGGACGCAAAGGATGGCGCGCCAGTTGAGCGATCTGCCATGCGCCTAAATCGGCGAAGATTTTACGGGTCAGCTCAACGCTCTTCTCGCGCAGGCGCTGAACTTCTTCATCCAGATTAACGTGTTTATCATCCTGACGACCAATTGAAGTCAGCGAATCAATCTTCGCTTCGAGTTCTGCAATTGGCTGTTCAAAATCCAGGTAATTAAGACTCATAATGTTCCTGTTCTAGTCAAACTCCAGTTCCACCTGCTCCGATCCGATCAACGAGCGCAGATCGTTAAGTAAACGATCGCTGGGCGAAATTCGCCACGCTGCCCCAAAGCGCAGCTTCGCTCGCGCGTCGGCTCTCTGATAGTAGAGATGCACCGGAATCGTCCCTGATCGATGAGGTTCCAGGGACTGACGGAGTCGGTTTAATAGCTGGTCATCAATTTGCCTGTCCGTCAGCGAGATAGCAAGTCCGCGCGCGTATTTTTCGCGAGCTTCGTCGATGTCCATAACTTCACGAGCGGTCATTTTAAGGCCACCACTGAAGTCATCAAAGCTGACCTGTCCACTGACGATCAGGATTCGGTCTTTCTCCAGCAGCTGCTGGTATTTATCTAACGCATCGGTAAATAACATCACCTCAAGACGACCAGAACGATCGTCCAGAGTACAGATACCAATTCGGTTGCCGCGTTTGGTGACCATTACCCGTGCAGCGATCACCAGACCGGCCGCCACGGTAATTTTCCCCCGGTCGGTTGGATGCATATCTTTCAGCCGCACCCCGCCAACGTAACGCTCAATTTCTTTCAGATACTGATTAATCGGGTGCCCGGTCAGGTAGAGCCCCAGGGTTTCCCGTTCGCCATCCAGCTGCACCTGCTCCGGCCATCGCGTGACGCTGGCGTACGATTTCTCCACCTGCTCCGGCTCTTCCGCCAGCACGCCGAACATATCCGCCTGGCCAATCGCCTCCGCCTTCGCATGCTGATCGGCCGCTTTTAACGCGTCGCCGAGCGCACTCATCAGCGCGGCGCGATGCGGCCCCAGGCGATCGAAGGCCCCGGACATGATCAGTTTTTCCATCACCCGACGGTTGATCTTTTTAGTGTCGGTTCGGGCGCAGAGGTCAAACAGCTCGCGGAAGTAACCGCCTTCGTTTCGGGCATCAATGATCGCTTCGATCGGTCCTTCACCGACCCCTTTTATCGCACCGATACCGTAAACAATTTCACCTGCGTCATTCACATGGAAGGGATAGAGGCCGGAGTTAATATCGGGCGGCAGCACCTTCAGTCCCATCCGCCAGCACTCATCGACCAGGCCTACCACCTTCTCGGTGTTATCCATATCGGCGGTCATTACCGCGGCCATAAACTCTGCCGGATAGTGCGCTTTCAGCCACAGCGTCTGGTAAGAGACCAGTGCATAAGCCGCAGAGTGTGACTTGTTAAAGCCATAGCCTGCAAATTTTTCTACCAGATCGAAGATCTTCATCGACAGTTCGCCGTCGATGCCCATGCTTTCTGCACCGTCACGGAAAACGGAACGCTGCTTGGCCATCTCTTCCGGTTTCTTTTTCCCCATGGCGCGACGCAGCATATCTGCGCCACCCAGGGTATACCCGGAGAGGACCTGGGCGATCTGCATCACCTGTTCCTGATAAAGAATGATGCCGTATGTCGGCTCCAGCACCGGTTTCAGACTCTCGTGCTGCCACTGGATATCGGGATAGGAGATCGCTTCACGACCATGCTTACGGTCGATGAAGTTATCCACCATGCCGGACTGAAGCGGCCCCGGACGGAACAGCGCCACCAGTGCGATCATATCTTCAAAGCAGTCGGGCTTCAGACGCTTGATCAGATCCTTCATGCCGCGCGATTCAAGCTGGAATACCGCGGTGGTTTCCGAGCGCTGCAGCATATCGAAGCTTTTCTTGTCATCCAGCGGGATAGAGGCGATGTCGATCGGCTCCAGCCCCTGCTTTTCCCGGCGCGGGTTGATCATCTTCAGCGCCCAGTCGATGATGGTCAGCGTTCTCAGCCCCAGGAAGTCGAACTTCACCAGGCCGGCATATTCCACATCATTTTTATCGAACTGGGTCACCGGGAACTGGCCGTGCTCATCGCAGTAGAGCGGCGCAAAATCGGTGATCTTCGTTGGCGCGATGACCACGCCACCGGCATGTTTACCGGCGTTACGCGTGACCCCTTCCAGCTTACGCGCCATGTCGATCAGCGCTTTGACCTCTTCATCCGCCTCATACATGGCCGGCAGCTGCGGTTCAGCAACAAAGGCTTTTTCCAGCGTCATGCCGGGATCGGGCGGGATCAGTTTGGAAATGCGATCCACGAAACCATAAGGATGACCGAGCACGCGGCCAACGTCGCGGATAACCGCTTTCGCCGCCATGGTGCCGAAAGTGATGATCTGTGAAACCGCTTCGCGCCCGTACATGTCCGCGACGTGTTCAATCACCTGGTCACGCTTCTCCATGCAGAAATCGACGTCAAAGTCGGGCATTGAGACACGTTCCGGGTTCAGGAAACGTTCGAACAGCAGGTCAAACTCCAGCGGATCGATATCGGTAATTTTCAGCGCATAGGCCACCAGCGAACCGGCACCGGAACCACGACCCGGCCCGACCGGCACGCCATTATCCTTGGACCACTGGATGAACTCCATCACGATCAGGAAGTAGCCCGGGAAGCCCATCTGGTTGATCACGTTGAGTTCAACCTCCAGACGCTCATCATATTCCGGGCGTTTCTGCAGCCGCTCAGCTTCGTCCGGGAACAGGAACACCAGACGCTCTTCCAGCCCCTCGCGGGATTTCGCGACCAGATAATCTTCCGTGGTCATATCTCCGGTCGGGAACTGCGGCAGGAAGTATTCGCCTAGCCGGACCGTGACGTTACAACGCTTAGCAATTTCTACGCTGTTTTCTAGCGCTTCCGGGATGTCCGAGAAGAGCTCGCACATCTCCGCTTCGCTGCGCATATATTGCTGAGGACTGTAGTTGCGCGGACGCTTGGGGTCATCCAGCGTATAGCCGTCATGGATGGCCACGCGGATTTCATGCGCGTCGAAATCCTCTTCATTGATAAAGCAGACTTCGTTGGTCGCGACCACCGGAATGCCTTCGGCAATCGCCAGCTCCACCGCCGCGTGCAGGTAGCTTTCTTCATCCGGACGGCCGGTGCGGATCAGTTCCAGATAGTATCTGTCAGGGAAATGCTGCTGATAAAAAGAGAGGCACTGTGAAACCAGCGTGCTGTTACCGCGCAGCAGGCTGCGGCCGACATCTCCGCGGCGTCCGCCTGACAGCAGGATTAACCCTTCCTGCAATTCCATCAGCCAGTCGCGATCGATAATCGGCCCGTCCACGCCATAGCCACGCTGATAGGCGCGGGAGATCAGCAGCGTCAGGTTCTGATAGCCGGTATTGTTCGCCGCCAGCACGGTCAGCTGCGTGAGTTCATCCCCCATCAGCTCGCTGGCGACCTTAAAATCGGCACCAATAACCGGTTTTATCCCTGCGCCGTGCGCCCCGCCGTAGAATTTCACCAGGCCACACAGGTTAGTGAAGTCGGTGATCGCAATCGCGGGCATGCCGAGCGCAGCCGCCTTTTTGATCAGCGGCCCGGTTTTCGCCAGGCCATCAACCATCGAATAGTCACTGTGGACGCGCAGATGTATAAAACGGGGTTCAGCCATATCAGTTTCCGGTTAAAACAGCGTCAGGCTATTAAAGCGTATGGGGCTGGCTGGCGGCCAGTACGTCCGCATCGATCAGCGCGTTGCGGACAGGAGCAAAACTGCGACGGTGGTGCGGAGTCGCGCCATACTGCGTCAGTTTTTCCATGTGCAGCGCCGTCGGATAGCCTTTGTGCTGTGCAAAGCCATATTGCGGGAACAGCAGATCGAGTTCAGCCATTTCACGGTCGCGGGAGACCTTGGCAATGATAGAAGCGGCGCTGATCTCAGCGACCAGACTGTCCCCTTTGACTACCGCCTGTGACGGCATCGGCAGCGCCGGGCAGCGATTACCGTCTATCAGCACATAGTCAGGCTGAATGCAGAGGCCAGCAACCGCACGCTGCATCGCCAGCATAGTCGCATGCAGGATATTCAGCTGGTCAATCTCTTCCGGTTCTGCCCGGCCCAGGCTCCACGCCAGCGCCTTCTCTTTGATTTCGTCAAACAGGGCCAGCCGGCGTTTTTCCGACAGCTTCTTCGAGTCCGCCAGCCCGGTAATCGGGTTGGTCGGATCGAGGATCACCGCCGCCGTAACGACCGCGCCAACCAGCGGGCCGCGCCCGACTTCGTCCACACCGGCAATCAGCGTGGCGGCAGGATAGATAAAATCAGGCATTCACCAGCTCCAGTACCGCATCCGCCGCCTGTTCATCGGCGTTCCAGCGGATCTGTTGATGTAATTCATTGAACGTCTGCAGCAGGGTTTCGCGCTCAGGCCCGGCATGCAGCAGCGGATCTAACGCCGCGGCCAGGGCTTCAGGCTGACACTCATCCTGCAGTAACTCTTTCACCAGTTCCCGTCCTGCCAGCAGATTGGGCAGCGAAACATAGGGGGTCTTCACCAGCCGTTTTGCCAGCCAGAAGGTCGCCGGTTTCATTCGATACCCCACCACCATCGGGCATTTTGCCAGCATGCACTCCAGTGCAGCAGTGCCCGATGCCAGAAGTGCGGCATCGCTCGCGATCATCGCCTCGCGTCCCTGACCATCCAGCAGATGAACAGGAAGGTCGGGAGCCGTTTCGGCTTTTATCTTCTCAAACTGTTCGCGCCGGCGGGCGTTAACCAGCGGAACGACGACTTCCAGCGCCGGATAGTGACGCCGCAGTAACCGGGCCGTTTTGAGAAAATCGGCGCTGAGCATGTCAACTTCTGCGCCACGACTGCCGGGCAGCAGGGCCAGACAGAGCGCATTATCGGCAATTCCCAGGTGACGACGCGCAGCCTGTTTGTCAGGGTGCAGCGGCATCGCATCCGCCATGGTGTGACCGATAAAACGGCAGGGAACATTAAAGCGATCGTAGAACGCTTTTTCAAACGGCAGGAAGGCCAGCACCAGATTGGTGTTACGACCAATCTTGAAGACGCGCTTCTGACGCCATGCCCAGACAGAGGGACTGACGTAGTGAATGGTACGGATACCGGCGCGTTTCAGGTTGCCTTCCAGCGTAATATTGAAGTCAGGCGCATCGATCCCGACAAACACATCGGGCTGGAGTTCGGTAAAGCGCCGGGTGAGATCGCGGCGGATCGTCAGCAGACGGCGCAGACGTCCCAGCACCTCCACAATGCCCATGACCGCCAGCTCTTCCATCTCATACCAGGCTTCACACCCTTCCGCCTGCATCAACGGACCGGCTACGCCGACAAAACGCGCGTCGGGATGGCGCGCTTTCAGGGCTCGAATCAGACCTGCACCAAGAATATCGCCGGAGGTTTCTCCGGCGACCAGGGCAATCGTTAGAGGACGCGCTGACATGAATTAACGAATTAATCCACGGGTTGAACGGGCAAAGAAATCGTAGAAAGGCTGCACTTCGCTATGCTGCTGCGCAAGCGCTTCAATCTCCGGCTTCACTTCCTCCAGCGTTCTGCCGCTGCGATAGAGCAACTTGTAGGCGTTGCGGATCGCGTGCAACGACTCTTTGCTGAATCCACGGCGCTTGAGGCCTTCAATGTTGATCCCGAACGGCGTGGCATGGTTGCCCTGCGCAATAACGTAAGGCGGCACATCCTGCGCCACGCCGGAACAGCCACCCACCATCACGTGCGCACCAATAGTGCACCACTGATGCACTGCTGTCATGCCGCCAATAATGGCGAAATCATCGACCGTGACGTGACCACCCAGGGTCGCGTTGTTGGCGAAGATACAGCGGTTACCGATGACGCAGTCGTGCGCAATATGAACGTTGACCATCAGCAGATTATCGCTGCCCACCGTGGTGACATGGCCACCCTGAGTGGTGCCGCGATGAATCGTCACGCTTTCACGGATGCGGTTGCGATCGCCGATTTCAACCCGTGTTGGCTCACCGGCATATTTCAGATCCTGGTTCACTTCGCCGATAGAGGCGAACTGATAGATCTGGTTATCTTTACCGATACGTGTGTGGCCGTTCACCACAACGTGTGACTTCAGTACCGTTCCTTCACCGATCTCCACATTCGCGCCAATAAAGCAAAACGGGCCAATGTGAACGCGGGCGCCGATAACCGCGCCCTCTTCGATGACAGAACTGGGATGGATAGTGGCGGTTGGATCAATCACGAATTATGCCTCCCGGCTGCGGGCACACATCATGGTCGCTTCACAAACGATTTTACCGTCGACAGTCGCCACGCCTTTGAAGCGGGTCAGACCACGGCGGGTTTTCTCGAAAGTGACTTCCATGATCATCTGGTCGCCTGGTACCACAGGGCGCTTGAAGCGGGCGTTGTCGATACCGGCAAAATAATAGAGTTCACCTGGCTCCAGTTTACCTACGCTTTTAAACGCCAGAATACCGGTGGCCTGCGCCATCGCTTCCAGGATAAGAACGCCAGGAAAAATCGGTTTACCAGGGAAATGCCCCTGGAAAAACGGTTCGTTAACAGAAACGTTCTTCACTGCACGCAGGTATTTGTGCTCTTCAAATTCCAGCACGCGGTCTACCAGCAGAAACGGATAGCGGTGCGGCAGCAGCTCTAAAATCTCTTCAATTTTCAGAGTATGAGTTTCAGTAGTCAAAATACTCTTCCTGTCCTAAAAATCTGATGACATCAATAACACGGCCTGCACAGATCAAAATGATCTTCCGCAGGCCGCAAATAGGTTCTGTGGCGCCGGGCTTCCCTGCTTAACATTTTTATTATGAAAGCCGGTCAGTTTTGGGATGGCGGTCAGTCGTCTTTGCCGACCTTGCGCTCGATGGCTTTTAAGCGTTTGCTCATGTCATCGATGTTCATCACCAGCGCTGCAGTTTTGCGCCAGGTTTTGTTGGGTTGCAGCGGAATGCCTGAGGAATAGACGCCAGGCTCTGTGATAGGACGCATGACCATGCCCATACCGGTCACGGTGACTTTGTCACAGATTTCCATATGGCCGTTAATGACGCTGGCACCGCCAATCATACAGTAACGTCCAATTTTCAAACTACCCGCCATGATCACACCGCCTGCAACCGCAGTATTGTCACCAATAACTACGTTGTGAGCGATCTGGCACTGGTTGTCTATGATAACACCATTGCCTATCAGAGTGTTATCCAGCGCACCGCGATCGATGGTAGTGCAGGCACCAATTTCCACCCGATCGCCGATAATTACCGCGCCTAACTGCGGGATTTTCACCCAGTTACCGCGATCGTTGGCATAGCCGAAGCCATCAGAACCGATGACGGTGCCTGACTGAATCAGACAATCCTGGCCGATCTGAATCTCATGATAAACGGAGACGTTGGCCCAGAGACGGGTACCACGACCGATGCGGGTTTTTTTGCCCACAAAGCAGCCTGCGCCGATCACCACGTTGTCGCCCAGCTCCACATCCGCTTCGATGACGGCGTTAGCGCCAATCGCGACGTTGTTGCCGAGTCGGGCTGAAGGGTCGATCACCGCGCTGGGCGCGATATTCTGCGCGGGCTGGGGGGTGGTATCGAGTATCTGTGCCATACGCGCATAGGTCAGGTAGGGATTTTTCACCACCAGCGCTGCCGTATTGCACCACTCCAGATCCGCTTCCGTCAGCACCACGGCTGAAGCCTTTATCAGGGCGAGTTGCTCGCGGTAACGGCTGTTTGCAAGAAATGTGATTTGGCCAGTTGTGGCGGATTGCATAGAAGCAATGCCGGAGATGACGATATCGCCATCTCCGTGCAATTCTGCATCCAACTGCTGGGCTAAATCAGCCAGTCGAATAGATGCCATGAATTATTTAACCTGTTTCAGCACGTCAGCAGTAATGTCTTTTGCGTTTGATGCATAAGCCACCGCGTTCGCGTCGATCACGACATCGTAACCATCGCTGTCAGCGACTTTCTTCACGGCGTCCTGAATGCGGCTCAGCAGCTTGTTACGCTCTTCCATCTGACGACGGCGGTTATCCTGCTCAAAGGCCTGGGCTTTTGAAGAGAAAGCTTCACGCTGAGACATGACATCTTTTTCCATACGGCTGCGTTCGCTGGCCTTCATGGTAGAGCCGTCACGCTGTAAACGCTGCATTTTAGTTTGCAGATCGCGTTCCTGGCTCTGCAGCTCAGTTGCACGGCCTTTGAACTCATTTTCCAGCTGTTTAGCAACAGTCGCACGTTGCGGTAACTGTTGGAAAATGCTGGACACGTTTACCACTGCAATTTTGTCAGCAGCCTGAACACCAGCGGAAACCGCTAAAGCAAGACCCAGACCTGCGGCACACAACAACTTTTTCACTATAAACTCCTTACCATCAACGTTTGTGTCAGCGACACAGTGTTTGCCCCGGAACAGCCTGCGCTGTCCGGCAGCAAGACTTCAGCTATGCATCCATGCTCAGAACATTACCAGGTTTTACCAATGTTAAACTGGAACTGCTCTGACTTGTCTCCATCCACTTTCTTTATCGGCTGGGCGTAAGAGAACACCAGCGGGCCGAGCGGTGACATCCACTGCAGCGCAACACCGCTTGAAACGCGGATATTGTTAGGATCGCTGTAGTCCGGAATGCCCGCCGCACGAGTTTCGGCCGTGTTTTCCCAGTGGGTATCCCATGCGGTACCGGTATCGACAAACACCGAGGTACGTACCGAGTTAGCATACTTCTCGCTCAGGAACGGCGTTGGCGTGATCAGCTCAAGGCTGGCAATCGCCATGGCGTTTCCGCCGACCGCATCGTCAGACTTACAGATGCCATCCGGATCGGCCAGGCGGCAATTCGACGAGTTGTTATTGTAGTAGGCAGCCTTCGGACCAATGGTATTGGACTGGAAGCCACGAACGGTACTGGAACCACCGGCGTAGAAGTTCTCATAGAACGGCATCTCTTTGCCGCCGAGACCATCACCGTAACCCACACGGCCGCGACCCAGCAGCACCCAGGTGTGATCCTGGTTAATCGGCACATACTGCTGGGTGTCCAGCGTGGCCTTGTAGAAGCTGTTGTCTGAGCCAGGAATCGTCACCTTACCGTTCAGGTTGGTGCGGTTACCCGCCGTCGGGAAGAAGCCACGGTCCAGCGTGTTGTAGGTCCAGCCGTAGTTGAAGGTGAAGTCATCAGCAGAGAATTCGCCTTTATCATCCAGCTGCTGCGGCTTGCCGACTGAATCCAGATAACGCCACATCGCCACCTGCGGCTGCATGTTGGAGAGGTCGTTATGGACATAGCCCAGACCGACACGCAGGGTGTTGTTTTCGTTAACCGGGAAGCCCAGCGTGCCATCCAGACCATAGCTCTTGTTGGTATAGTCAGAGAGGTCGGCATTGTCCGCTTTAAAGTCGTTATAGAACAGACGACCACCCAGACTCACCCCATCCACGGTGAAGTAAGGGTCAGTCAGCGAGAACTCGGCATAGGTCTGGTAGTCATTTTTGGTGCCGCTGATGCCGACGGTATTACCGGTGCCCAGCCAGTTATCCTGCGTGACCCCGACCTGGAAGCTTACGCCACTCTCGGTGCCGTAACCGACGCCGAAGTTGAAGGTCCCGGTGTTGCGCTCTTTAACCTTGTAGACCACATCAACCTGATCCGGTGAACCTGGCACGCGCTGGGTATCCACATCGACGTTTTCAAAGTAACCGGTGCGGTTCAGACGCTCTTTGCCCTGCTCGACCAGGTCGCTGCCCAGCCAGGCCCCTTCCATCTGACGCATTTCACGACGCAGCACCGCATCTTTTGAGGTGTCGTTACCTTCAAAGCGAACGTGACGCACGTAGTAGCGGTTGCCGGCATCGACGTTGATGTGCAGTTTGACAGTCTTATCAGCATCGTTGATTTCAGGCTGTGTCACGACGCGCGGATAGGCGTAGCCGTAGCGGCCCAGCAGTTTCTTGATGTCATCTTCCATCTTCGTGACTTTGGCGCCGTTATAGAGCTCGCCTGCCGGAATTTTGGTCAGATGTTCAATCTCTGCTGAGTGGCCTGCCATGCTGCCATTCACGATCACGCCGGCGATTTTGTACTGATCGCCTTCAGTGATGTTGACCGTGATGTAGATGCCTTTTTTATCCGGCGTCAGGCTGACCTGGGTCGAATCGATATTAAAGCGGGCGTAGCCGCGATCCAGATAGAAGCTGCGCAGGGTTTCGAGGTCACCGGCCAGTTTCTGTTTCTGGTATTTACGGTCGCCGACCACGTTCCACCAGGGCACTTCATCGCGCAGCTGGAAGCGGGAGATCAGTTCATCAGAACTGAACGCCTTGTTACCGACGATGTTGATCTGCTGAATTTTGGCAGAGACACCCTCCGTAAAGACCAGCTTCAGATCGACACGGTTACGCGGCAGTGGCGTGACCACCGCTTTCACGTTGGCCGTATATTTACCGACGCTGTAGTAGAAATCCTCCAGGCCCTTCTCGATAGAAGAGAGCGTGGTACGGTCAAGCGCTTCGCCGACACGCACACCGGAGGCTTCCAGATTCTGTTTCAGCTGATCCTCTTTCACCGCTTTGTTACCGGTGAAGGTAATGCTGGCAATGGTAGGACGTTCTTTGACCTGGACAATCAGCGTTGTACCGTCTCGCAGGACCTGAACATCCTCAAAGTTGCCAGTCGCGAACAGTGAGCGAATGGTGTTTCTGACATCATCGTCATTCACCGTATCGCCAACCCGAACTGGCATGCTCAGCAGAGCCGCGCCGACGGCGACTCGCTGCAGCCCTTCGAAATGAATATCCTTCACCACGAAATCGTCTGCACCGTAAACGGTGGCGCTGCTAAACAGCAGCGACGCTATGAGCAACTTTTTCATCGCCATCGTTATTATGCGTTTTCCTAACACATCCCCTGAATGTTCGCGTTCCAGCGGTTACAAACGGGAGAAATCATTGAAAAGTGCAAGCCCCATTAACAGCACCAGCAAAATCGAACCGATGCGATAACTAAAGTCCTGAACTCGCTCGGACACCGGTCCACCTTTGATCTTTTCGATCGCCAGGAAGAGCAGATGCCCACCATCTAAAACCGGCAATGGGAACAGGTTGATGATGCCCAGGTTGACGCTGATCAGCGCCAGGAACATCAGGTAGTAAATCAACCCATACTCTGCTGACAACCCTGCACCCTGCGCAATCGAGATTGGCCCGCTCAGGTTGTTCAGCTTCACATCACCCGTGATTAACTTGCCCAGCATAGAAACGGTAAGCTTCATCAGCTGCCAGGTTTTTACACTGGCCTCACCGATAGCCGCAAACGCGCCATACTGTCTTACCGTTCTGTACTCTTCCGGCAGCGGGACAATGCGCGGGATAACACCCGCAAATCCTTCGCCTTTGCTGCCCGATCTGGCTTCTGGCGTCATGGTCAGCGTAATTGCATCACCGCCGCGATCCACCTCAAGCGCCATGCTTTTGCCCGGGTTATCCCGGACCTGCGTGACAAAAGTCTGCCACTGCGATAATGGCTGACCATCGACTTTAACGATCCTGTCGCCAGCTTGCAAACCGGCTTCACTGGCTGGCGAGTTCGCCTGCACTTCTGCCAGCGTGGTCTCAATCTGCGGACCACGTGGCCGGATGCCCAGCGCGACAACCGGATCCTGCTTGTCTGGCTCAAACTGCCAGTTACGCAAATCCAGCTGTTTCTCGTGGGTCGCGTCCTCGCCAAATCGTGCCACCGTCAGGGTTGTGCTGCTGTCGCCGATTTTACCCACCAGCGCCATCCGCACAGCATCCCAGTCAGGCGTTTCGATACCGTCAACCGCCTTAAGTTCCATACCGGGTGCAATTTGCGCTTCCGCCGCGACCGAACCGTTTAAAATTTCACCGATTACCGGGCGCACACCCGGCACGCCGTGAATAAACACAACCCAGTAGGCAAAGATGGCAAAGAGGAAGTTAGCGACAGGACCCGCCGCAATGATGGAAGCGCGCTGCCAGACGGCTTTGTTGTTGAAAGCCTGATGACGCAGTTCGGCGGGCACGCTCTCGACACGCTCGTCGAGCATTTTCACGTAGCCGCCAAGGGGAATCAGCGCGATGACAAACTCGGTGCCCTGGCGGTCACGACGCCGCCAGAGTGATTTACCGAAACCGATGGAAAAGCGTTCAACTTTGACGCCGCAGCGACGGGCGACCCAGAAATGGCCAAATTCATGGACGGTAATCAGCACGCCCAGCGCAACGATAAAGGCGACAAAACTCCAGATTATGCTCAACATCTTTGCCTGTCCTTAAAGGGTGCGAAACACCAGCAGCAATAAACAGGCAAACACCGGCACTGCCGCAGTCAGACTATCAATGCGATCCAGAATCCCGCCGTGACCGGGGATCAGATTACCGCTGTCTTTGATGCCCGCTTCGCGTTTGAACATACTTTCGGTGAGATCACCCAGCACCGACGCCAGCGTCGCAATCACCGCGCAGACCACCAGCGTGCCAGCTGACACCGTCAGAGGGGCCAGCGTTGCGAACAGCAGCGCAATCAGCGCGGAAGAGACCAGACCGCCCAGAAAACCTTCCCAGGTTTTACCCGGTGAGACCTTTGGCGCCAGCTTGTGTTTGCCGAACATCTTGCCAAACATGTAGGCCCCTGAATCCGCGCCCCACACCAGCAGCATGACAAACAGCAGCCACCAGGCCCCGGCAAAGTGATCGGTTTCATAGTGATACTGACGCAGCGCCATCATGCCCCAGAAAAAAGGCACCAGGGTTAAGAGACCAAACAGCAGGCGAAGCGGACGTGAATGGCGCCAGAAGGCGGCCGAAGCGGGATAGGAGAGAACCAGCAGCAGCGCAACGACCCACCACACCAGCGACGCCCAGAGCGATGTCGCCACCTGCGGCAGATGCACATCATGCTGATAAGGAGGCAGAGTAAACTGCATCAGGGCCAGTAAGAGGCCACAAAGAACCGCCAGCCAGACGCGCTGCTGACGGGATGCCATCCCTGCCAGCTGACCCCATTCCCAGGCGGCCAGCATACAGATAATGATGGTGGTAATTGCGAAACCCACAGGTGGTAACCAGAACAGTGCAGCTATTACCAGCGGAATTAAAATTAACGCGGTAATCAGACGAGACTTCAGCAAAGGTTACCCCCAGATTGCTCAGGCGCCGCCTGGTGCAGCGCCGCCAAAACGACGCTCCCGCAGAGAGAATGCATTCAGTGCACCTTCAAAAACGTGTTCATCGAAATCCGGCCAGAGCACATCGGTAAAATAGAATTCAGCATAGGCAATCTGCCACAGCAGGAAGTTGCTAATCCGATGCTCTCCCCCGGTCCTTATCACTAAATCCACTGGCGCCAGCTCCTGCATACAGAGCTGCGACGTCAGGCTCTCTTCGGTAATCTGGTCAGGACGCAGTAAGCCTTCCTGAACCTGTTCAGCCAGTTTTTTCACGCCTTCGATAATATCCCAACGGCCGCCATAGTTGGCAGCAATGTTGAGCGTCAGGCCACTATTATTTGCAGTCAGCGTCTCAGAACGGCGAATACGTTCCTGAATACGCGGGCTGAAACGGCTGGTATCGCCAATGACGCGTAACCGGACGTTGTGTTTGTGCAGGCTCTTCACTTCACTGTCGAGTGCCCAGACAAACAGTTCCATTAACGCGGTGACTTCCTGCGCCGGACGGCTCCAGTTTTCACTGCTGAAGGCGTAAAGCGTCAGGGCTTCGAGATTGTTGCTGACAGCAAAGCTAACGGCACGACGTACCGATTTGACGCCCGCTTTGTGGCCTGAAATGCGCAATTTTCCCTGATTTTTGGCCCAGCGACCGTTGCCATCCATGATGATAGCGACGTGGCGCGGACCGTTTCCCTGCTGGTCATCAGTGTTGTTGTGATTGTTAGACGACATAACGCTTAACCAATTCCTTTCATCAGAAATGCTGTGGTTTCTGAATACATTGCGCCCGATTCAAATCCCGACAGATTCTCAGTGTCGGGCCACACCGAATTCGGTGACAGACCGTGAAACGCGAGCCAGCGACTATACCATTTTCACCTGAAGCGAACAAATGGCCTCATATCGATCGGCGTCACGACGTGAAGCGCGACAACATTTCTGTTGCCCGCGCGCGCGCAGAGCGATCGATTTCAAGGACAGCGTCCACCGAATCCGGTTCCGCACACACCTGTGCCGCCAGCACCGCACTGTTCAGCGCAGCGATGTCGGTAAAGCGGATCTGGTGATTCAGGAAAGCCGCAACGGCAACCTCGTTGGCTGCATTGAGCGTGGTGGTGGCCGCCTGCCCTGCTTCGCAGGCATCAATGGCCAGCTTCAGACAGGGGTAGCGATTAAAGTCAGGTTCAGCAAACGTCAGCGCCGACATGCGGGTGAAATCCAGCGGCGTCACGCCTGCATTGATGCGCGAAGGCCAGGCCATGCTGTGAGCAATGGGCGTACGCATATCCGGTGAACCTAACTGAGCCAGCACGCTGCCATCGCAGTATCGCACCATGGAGTGAATCACCGACTGCGGGTGGAGTATCACTTCCATCTGCGCTGCGCTGGCGTTGAACAACCAACGGGCTTCAATGTACTCAAGACCTTTATTCATCATGGTGGCCGAGTCGACAGAGATTTTTCTCCCCATCGACCAGTTCGGATGAGCACAGGCCTGATCGGGCGACATGGCGCTGAGATCGGCTAAATCTGTGTCACGAAAAGGACCACCTGATCCCGTAAGGATAATCGACTCGATGCCATTATCCCGCAGGTCAGCGTAACCTAACTGATGCTGGATGGTAGCCGGTAAACTCTGAAAAATGGCGTTATGCTCGCTGTCGACCGGTAGTAACTGTGCGTGATGATGACGCACGGCCTCCATAAACAAACGGCCGCAGGTGACAAGGGACTCTTTGTTCGCCAGCAGCACGGTTTTTCCGGCACGGATGGCTGCCAGCGTCGGCAGCAGGCCGGAGGCGCCAACAATCGCTGCCATCACCTGATCCACTTCATCCAGCGCGGCCAGCTCACAGGCTGCCTGAACGCCGGAGAGCACTTCAGTATTGACCCTGATTGCTCTCAGTCGCTCACGCAACGCAGCAGCGGAGGCTTCGTCTGCCATGCAGGCGTAGCGCGGGGTAAAGGCTGCACACTGTTCGGCCATCAGCGCCACGTTATGACCGGCCACCAGTGCTGTAATCTGATAGAGCGCCGGATTGGCGCGAACCACCGCCAGCGTGCTGGTGCCGATTGAGCCGGTTGATCCCAGCAGAGTTAATCGCTTCATGAAGCTATCCGTGTGAAGTCAGGGTGCACAGTGGCACAATGTAAAACGCCGCCAGATGTCGCATTCATACGAATACCTCTCTGTACGGCGTTTTTTCCGGCAGCGATGGGATTAGAAATCCATCAGCTCCGTCTCTTTTTCTGACAGTGCAGCATCCACTTTCTTGATGTAAGCATCCGTCATTTTCTGGATTTCATCCTGCGCACGACGTTCGTCGTCTTCGCTGATCTCTTTATCTTTCAGCAGCGCTTTGATTTTATCGTTGGCATCGCGACGGACGTTACGTACCGACACACGGCCCTGCTCGGCTTCGCCGCGCACGATTTTAATCAGATCTTTACGACGCTCTTCGGTCAGCGCAGGCAGCGGAACACGGATGTCGCTGCCGGCTGAACTTGGGTTCAGACCGAGATCGGACTTCATGATCGCTTTTTCAACTGCCGCACTCAGGGTGCGATCAAACACGTTGATTTTCAGCGTGCGTGAGTCTTCCACAGTGACGGAAGCCAGCTGACGCAGTGGCGTCGGCGTGCCGTAATATTCGACGACGATGCCGTCAAGCAGCGAAGGGGAAGCACGACCCGTGCGCACTTTGCTGATGGTGTTTTTGAATGCTTCAACGCATTTTTCCATGCGCGTGTCAGCATCTTTTTTGATGTCGTTAATCACGTTGAAACCCTTGGATTCGGTTTGACCTGGCCAGTTCCGGCCTGGCCGGAAGCGGGATCGATAATCATCGATAATCCTGACTGGTGCGCGATGCGTCATCATCGCGCTGACAGAATATACCTTATTTTATCTCGCCTCGGGTATTAATGCGTAATCAGGGTGCCTTCTTTTTCACCCATCACTACGCGACGCAGCGCGCCTGGCTTATTCATGTTGAAAACACGGATAGGCAGTTTGTGGTCACGCGCCAGGGTAAAGGCCGCAAGATCCATCACTTTCAGCTCCTGATCCAGCACTTCAGTATAGGTCAGTTGCTCATACAGGGTCGCATCCGGGTTTTTCACCGGATCGGCGGAATAGACGCCATCCACTTTGGTCGCTTTCAGGACCACATCCGCTTCAATCTCAATGCCGCGCAGGCAGGCTGCAGAATCGGTGGTGAAGAACGGATTGCCGGTACCGGCGGAGAAGATCACCACGCGGTTGTTACGCAGCAGGCTGATCGCCTCTGCCCAGCTGTAGTTATCGCAGACGCCATTCAGTGGAATCGCTGACATCAGGCGGGCATTCACATAGGCGCGGTGCAGCGCATCACGCATCGCCAGGCCGTTCATTACGGTAGCCAGCATACCCATGTGGTCACCCACAACGCGGTTCATCCCGGCCTGTGCCAGGCCCGCTCCGCGGAACAGGTTACCCCCGCCGATCACAACGCCAACCTGGATGCCCAGCTCAACCAGCTCTTTTACCTCTTGTGCCATACGGTCCAGCACACTCGCGTCGATACCAAAACCTTCAGCGCCTTGCAGGGCTTCACCGCTGAGTTTAAGCAGGATACGTTGATAAACAGGTTTTGCGTTGGTCGCCATGGTCAGTTCTTCCTGGAAGATAGGGTGTAAAGGAGAAGTAAATTGTGATCGATCATCCGCTTACCGCAATGAAATTGCTATTGGGATGAAACTGAAAATGTGTCTGTTGCGGTTCACAGACAAAAAAGAACCGCCATCTGGCGGTTCTTTCAGAGCATTAAGACTGCTTGGACATGGCTGCAACTTCTGCAGCGAAGTCAGACTCAACTTTCTCGATGCCTTCGCCCACTTCGAAGCGGATGAAGTTGATGACGTCAGCGCCCTGCTCTTTCAGAGCCTGGCCAACGGTTTTGCTTGGGTCGATAACGAAAGCCTGACCAGTCAGAGAGACTTCGCCGGTGAATTTCTTCATGCGGCCTTCAACCATCTTCTCTGCGATCTCTTTTGGCTTGCCAGACTGCATCGCGATGTCCAGCTGAACCTGGTACTCTTTCTCAACCACGTCAGCAGAAACGTCTTCTGGCTTAACGAATTCAGGCTTGCTTGCCGCAACGTGCATAGCGATCTGTTTGATCAGATCTTCGTTAGCGCCTTTCGCTGAAACCAGTACGCCGATACGTGCGCCGTGCAGGTAGCTGCCCAGCTCTGCACCTTCCAGGATTGCGACGCGACGGATGTTGATGTTCTCACCGATTTTAGCAACCAGTGCAACGCGCTCTTCTTCGAACTGCGCTTTCAGAACTTCTACATCGGTTACGCGATCGGCTGCAGCCGCGTCCAGAACTTTGTCTGCGAATGCCTGGAAACCGCCATCTTTTGCGACGAAGTCAGTCTGGCAGTTTACTTCCAGAATCACGCCGTAGTCGCCAACGATCTTGGTTTTGATCACGCCATCAGCCGCAACGTTACCTGCTTTTTTCGCTGCTTTGATTGCGCCAGACTTACGCATGTTCTCAATCGCCAGCTCAATGTCGCCGTTCGCTTCGGTCAGCGCTTTTTTGCAGTCCATCATGCCAGCGCCAGTACGCTCGCGCAGTTCTTTTACCAATGCAGCGGTAATGTCAGCCATTCCAGAATCCTCGGTTCGTGCCTGAGTACATGTGCACCAGCAGACACTTATTTGCGGAAAATTTACTCTGTCCCGCCGTCCGACAGGGGGCGTTACAGACTTAGATAAAATAAAGGGGCCAGTACAGGCCCCTTACAGATCACATCTGAATACTAAGGGCTCTTATGCAGAGCAAACCTTATTAAGCGTTTTCTAAAGACGCTTCTTCAGCTTGCTCAGCCAGATCCTGAGAACGGCCTTCGCGAACGGTGGTCGCAACGGCATTCAGGTACAGGCTTACAGCACGGATTGCGTCGTCGTTACCTGGGATAACGAAATCAACGCCATCTGGATCAGAGTTGGTATCAACGATAGCAAATACCGGGATACCCAGGTTGTTTGCTTCTTTGATTGCGATGTGTTCGTGGTCAGCATCAACAACAAACAGCGCGTCTGGCAGACCGCCCATGTCTTTGATACCGCCCAGGCTGTTTTCCAGCTTGGCCAGCTCACGCGCACGCATCAGCGCTTCTTTTTTGGTCAGTTTGTCGAAAGTACCATCCTGAGACTGAGTCTCCAGATCTTTCAGACGCTTGATTGACTGACGCACGGTTTTCCAGTTAGTCAGCATGCCACCTAACCAGCGGTGGTTTACGAAGAACTGGTCGCAGCTCAGTGCAGACTCTTTTACCGCTTCAGCAGCAGCGCGCTTGGTACCTACGATCAGGATCTTACCTTTACGGGAAGCGATCTTGTTCAGTTCAGCCAGAGCTTCGTTGAACATAGGAACGGTTTTTTCCAGGTTGATGATGTGAACCTTGTTACGTGCACCAAAAATGAATGGCTTCATTTTTGGGTTCCAGTAACGGGTCTGGTGACCGAAGTGAACACCAGCCTGGAGCATGTCGCGCATGGAAACAGTTGCCATGATTACCTCTGAAATTTGATTTGGGGTTGGGCCTCCATGTATCCCATACGACCGACCTCTTTCAAGGCACCCCGGCGTATGTGTCGATACATGTGTGTTTTATTACACATAATGAGAGTTATGCGTTTCCTGCTGACCAAAACGGCCATACAGAGAATCGTCGGCGCGCTTTATACCACAAACCGCCGGGGGACGCCAATAAATGATCGCTGACGGAAGCCAGCGCGTTCTCTATTTGGCAGCCCATTTTCTGGCTGCTAACATGACAGCACAGAACTTATTATTGTCGAAAATTTCGACAAATGCGGATTAATTTAATGCCAATTTCAATCAAAACAGCTGAAGAAATCGAAAAAATGCGCGTCGCGGGCCGCATGGCCGCCGAAGTGCTGGAGATGATCGAACCGCACGTTAAACCGGGTGTGACCACCGGTGAACTGGACCGCATCTGCCACGATCATATTACCCAAAAGCAGCAGGCTGTCTCTGCCTGCCTCGGCTATCACGGCTTTCCAAAGTCGGTCTGCATTTCGGTGAACGAAGTAGTGTGCCACGGTATCCCGAGCGACGATCGCCCGTTAAAGGATGGCGATATCGTCAACATTGACGTCACCGTGATCAAAGATGAGTACCACGGCGATACCTCGAAGATGTTTATTGTCGGCAAACCGACCATTCAGGGCGAGCGCCTCTGCCGCGTGACCCAGGAGAGCCTCTATCTTTCACTGCGTCTGATCAAGCCAGGCATCCGTCTGCGCGAGCTGGGCCGGGCTATCCAGAAGTATGTAGAAGCGAATGACTTCTCCGTGGTGCGTGAATATTGCGGTCACGGCATCGGTAAAGGGTTCCACGAAGAGCCGCAGGTGCTGCATTACGATGCGGATGACAGCGGCGTCGTGCTGCAGGCGGGCATGACCTTTACCGTTGAACCGATGGTCAATGCCGGCGATTACCGCATCCGCACCATGAAAGATGGCTGGACGGTAAAAACCAAAGATCGCAGCTTGTCCGCGCAGTATGAGCATACTATTGTGGTGACGGAAAACGGCTGCGAGATTTTAACCCTGCGCAAAGACGACACGCTGCCTGCTGTGCTCGTCGCCGAGGGGTAATTCCCCGGATAGAGATCAAGCCGGCCATGTGCCGGCTTTTTTTTGGCTAAAAAAGAGAAGAGCAGCATGAGCGTGAGCCTGTCGGAAGAGGTAAAAAACGGTCTGGTCGATTCACCGGCCGAATGGGGTGACGATCAGCTGACGCGCGACCTGCTGAAGCCGCGGCTGGAGCAGTTCCAGCAGCATCTGGCTGCAGCATTCGACGCCGGTGAAGCCGTGGAACAGCTGATTGATGCCCGTACGCTGTTTATCGATCGGCTGCTGCGCCGCCTGTGGCGCTTCTTTGGCTTCGATGCGATGCCCGCCATCGCGCTGGTGGCCGTGGGCGGCTATGGGCGGGCCGAACTCCACCCGCTCTCTGACATCGATGTGCTGATCCTCAGCCGTCAGCCGCTGGATGACCAGGCGGCACAGCGCACCAGCGAACTGCTGACCCTGATGTGGGATCTCCGGCTGGAAGTGGGCCACAGCGTGCGCACGCTGGAGGAGTGTCTGCTGGAGGGGCTATCTGACCTCACCGTCGCCACCAATCTGATTGAATCACGCATGCTGACCGGCGACGTGGCGCTGTTCCTGGAGTTGCAGAAGAACGTCTTCAGCGACGGCTTCTGGCCCTCATCCCGCTTTTTTGCCGCCAAAATCGAAGAGCAGCAGGAGCGCCATAAACGTTATCACGGCACCAGCTACAACCTTGAGCCGGATATCAAAAGCAGCCCCGGCGGCCTGCGTGACATTCATACGCTGCAATGGGTCGCCCGACGCCATTTCGGTGCCACCACGCTGGATGAGATGGTCGGCTTTGGCTTTCTCACTGAGGCAGAGCGCAGCGAACTCAACGAATGCCAGGCGTTTCTCTGGCGCATCCGCTTTGCGCTGCACCTCTCCCTGCCCCGCTACGATAACCGCCTGCTGTTTGATCGCCAGCTCAGCGTGGCGCAGCGCCTGAACTATCAGGGCGAAGGCAACGAGCCGGTCGAGCGGATGATGAAGGATTTCTACCGGGGCACGCGACGCATCGGTGAACTGAACCAGATGCTGTTACAGCTGTTTGATGAGGCGATTCTGGCGCTCTCCACCAATGAGAAGCCCAGACCTGTCGATGACGACTTTCAGCTGCGTGGCGACCTGATCGACCTGCGTGATGAAACGCTGTTCACCCGTGAGCCGCAGGCGATCCTGCGCATGTTCTACGTCATGGTGCGCAACGAGAACATCAAAGGCATCTACTCCACCACCCTGCGTCACCTGCGCCATGCCCGCCGCCATCTGAAACAGCCGCTGTGTCAGATCCCGGAGGCGCGCCGCACGTTTATGTCGATTCTGCGCCATCCTGGCGCGGTCAGCCGGGCGCTGGTGCCGATGCATCGCCACAGCGTGCTGTGGGCCTATACGCCGCTGTGGGGCCATATTGTCGGCCAGATGCAGTTTGATCTGTTCCACGCCTACACCGTGGATGAGCACACCATTCGCGTCCTGCAGAAGCTGGAGAGCTTCGCCAGCGAGTCTACCCGTCCGCAGCATCCGCTGTGCGTCGAGCTGTGGCCGCGCCTGCCTCAGCAGGAGCTGCTGCTGATGGCCGCGCTGCTGCATGACATCGCCAAGGGGCGCGGCGGTGACCACTCGATTCTCGGCGCACAGGACGCGCTCGACTTCGCGGAGATGCACGGCCTCAACTCGCGGGAAACACAGCTGGTGGCCTGGCTGGTGCGCCATCATCTGCTGATGTCGGTCACGGCTCAGCGGCGCGATATTCAGGACCCGACGGTCATCCAGCAGTTCGCGGAGGTGATGCAGAACGAAAACCGGCTGCGCTATCTGGTCTGCCTGACGGTGGCCGATATCTGCGCCACCAACGAGAGCCTCTGGAACAGCTGGAAGCAGAGCCTGCTGCGCGAACTCTTTTTCGCCACGGAGAAGCAGCTGCGTCGTGGCATGGAGAACAGTCCGGATCTGCGCGAGCGGGTGCGCCATCATCGTCTGCAGTCGCTGGCGCTGCTGCGGATGGACAATATAGATGAGGAGCGCCTGCATCAGATCTGGAATCGCTGCCGCGCTGACTACTTCCTGCGCCATACGCCAAATCAGATCGCCTGGCATGCCCGCCATCTGCTGGTGCATGACCTGAAGAAGCCGCTGGTGCTGGTCAGCCCGCAGGCCACGCGCGGCGGAACGGAGATTTTTATCTGGAGCCCCGATCGCCCCCACCTGTTTGCCGCTGTCGCCGGTGAACTGGACCGCCGCAATCTCAGCGTCCATGACGCTCAGATCTTCACCAGCCGCGACGGCATGGCCATGGATACCTTTATTGTGCTGGAACCCGATGGCAGTCCGCTCTCCCCGGATCGCCATCCGATGATCATTCAGGCGCTGGAGCAGGCGATAACCCAGTCGCAGTGGGTGCCGCCGCGCACCCGCCGACCGTCAGCCAAACTCCGGCACTTTAGTGTGGACACCGAGGTCAACTTCCTGCCGACCCACACCGACCGGCGCAGCTACCTGGAACTGGTGGCGCTGGACCAGCCGGGTCTGCTGGCCCGGGTTGGTGAAGTCTTTGCCGATCTCGGGGTTTCACTGCATGGCGCGCGCATCAGCACCATCGGCGAACGGGTCGAAGATCTCTTTATTCTGGCCAACAGTGAGCGGCAGGCGCTGGACGAAGAAATGCGCAAAGCATTGCAACAACGGTTGACAGAGGCCCTTAATCCAAACGATAAAGTGTGACCAGACACGATTTATCATCCTCTATTTTTATTTGTGCCGGGAAAGTGCCCGGCATTGCACATGACCGATCAGGAAAAAAATATGCAACAGTTACAAAGCGTTATCGAATCCGCCTTTGAACGTCGCGCGGACATTACCCCCGTCAGCGTTGACAGCGAAACCCGTGATGCCATCAACCAGGTGATCGCCCTGCTGGACAGCGGCGAACTGCGCGTTTCTGAAAAGATCGACGGCGAGTGGGTAACGCATCAGTGGCTGAAAAAAGCAGTGCTGCTCTCTTTCCGCATCAACGACAATCAGGTCATGGAAGGGGCAGAAACCCGTTTTTACGACAAAGTGCCGATGAAGTTTTCTGGCTGGGATGAGGCGCGTTTTAAAGCCGCCGGTTTCCGCGTGGTGCCGCCTGCGGCAGTGCGTCAGGGCGCGTTCATTGCCCGTAACACGGTGCTGATGCCCTCTTATGTCAACATCGGCGCTTTCGTCGATGAAGGCACCATGGTGGATACCTGGGCGACCGTCGGCTCCTGTGCGCAGATCGGCAAAAACGTTCACCTCTCAGGTGGCGTGGGAATCGGTGGCGTGCTGGAACCGCTGCAGGCAAACCCGACCATTATCGAAGACAACTGCTTCATTGGCGCACGCTCTGAAATCGTTGAAGGCGTGATTGTTGAAGAAGGCTCCGTGATCTCAATGGGCGTCTATATCGGTCAGAGCACCAAAATTTATGACCGCGAAACCGGCGAAGTGCATTACGGCCGCGTTCCTGCCGGTTCGGTCGTCGTTTCCGGTAACCTGCCGTCTAAAGATGGCAGCTACAGCCTCTACTGTGCGGTGATCGTGAAGAAAGTTGACGCGAAAACCCTGAGCAAAACCGGTATCAACGAACTGCTGCGCACCATCGACTGATGTCAGTGACGGGCTGGAAACCAGCCCGTCATCTTTTCTTTACAGCCATTCCAAATCAACCTGATTCGCGCCGCGAAGGAACGGGTGCGTTTAGATTTCATCCAGGTCATAATCCGCGCCAGTTAAATCCTGTCGCGCAATGTTCATCCCGCTGATTTATGTCTACAGTTGTCTGACGTCATGAACAAGACTGCGCGCTTCTCACTTTTGATGGAAACAACGCCATGTATGACAATCTGAAAAGCTTAGGAATCAGTAATCCGGACGACATCGATCGCTACAGCCTGCGTCAGGAAGCGAATAACGACATTCTGAAAATCTACTTCCGCAAAGATAAAGGTGAATTTTTCGCGAAAAGCGTCAAATTCAAATATCCGCGTCAGCGCAAAACCGTCGTGGCCGATCACGCGACCCAGGGCTATAAAGAAGTTCAGGAGATCAGCCCGAATCTGCGTTATGTCATCGACGAACTGGACCAGATTTGCCAGCGTGACCAGGTTGAAGTGGATCTGAAACGCAAAATTCTGGATGACCTGCGTCATCTGGAAAGCGTGGTTTCTCACAAAATCAGTGAGATTGAATCGGACCTGGAAAAATTAACCCGCAACGGTCGTTAATTCCCTGCCCGATCGGAAAGGCCAGTACTGCTGGCCTTTTTTATGCCCGCTGTTTGCGTGTTATCCCTGCTCATCCAGCTGCAACGCCACATAGAGTAGCAGCCTGTCATCAAACTGCCCAAGATTAAGCCCGGTCAGTTCAGATATCCGGTTCAGCCGGTACTCCAGCGTATTGCGATGGATAAACAGCGCGCGCGCAGTGGCGCCCGGCTGTACGTTGTGGGTGAACCAGGCCATCAGCGTACGACGCAGCAGGCCGTTGTTATCCATGCTTTTAAGCTTTGCCAGTGGCCGCGCCAGCTCATTCGCCTGCCAGCCGCCTCGCAGGCTGTCGAGCAGCACCGGCAGCACCAGATCCTGATAGAAGTAGCTGCGTAATTCCGGCATCCGCTGCTTGCCGACCATCATGGTGGTGCGGGCGGTGCGATAGGAGCGCGCAATGCTGCCGGGACCGGTAAAAACATTGCCGAGTGCAATACGCATCCGCAGATGCCCGCTCTCTTTCATCCGCTGCAGCAACTGCTCGATGCGGCGGCGATGATCCTCCTGATCGTGGCGTCCATGCGCATTCAGGGCGGGTTTCAGCACCACCATTTCGGTCAGCGAAACAATGGCGATCAGATTATCGCGCTCCGGCGTGGTCAGCAGTGTCTGCAGCTTCTGCAACTCTGACATGGCGCTGTCCACGCCGAGCTGGCCGCTGTCCACCTCGATGACAGCGGCAACGCGAGGCTGATTGAGGTCGATGCCGAGCCGCTGCGCCCACTCGGTCAGCTGCGGCGACAGCGTGTCACTGCGGATCAGATTCAGCACCAGCTCTTCACGCAGACGGCTATCCTGGGCCAGCATGTGCAGCAGCCGCGCCTGCTCCAGCATCATCTCTGCCGCCATACAGACCAGCTCGCCATAATGACGCAGCGACAGCGGTTCGCCGGTCAGGCCAATCACACCCGCAATATCGCCATCCAGGCGCAGCGGCAGGTTGATGCCTGGCCGCACGCCGTGCAGATGTTTAGCCACGGCGTCATCAATGTCCACCACGCGTCCCTGAGAGAGCACCAGCAGTGCGCCTTCGTGCAACTCTCCAACGCGTTCAGGGTCGCCGCTGCCAATGATGCGGCCCCGCGCGTCCATCACGTTGACATTGCTGTCGATAATTCTCATGGTGCGCGCCACGATATCCTGCGCCAGCCGGGCATCAAGGTGATAGGCAGCCATCCATTACTCCTGAAAAAATAGGGGAGCAACAGAATACGCAGGCGTCGCACGCGGAGCATTGTGCAATTGCACAGAGGCAGGCGCTGATTTCCCGGATTTGCGGTCACTATCACACTCTGCCACGGCGGAGAGCGGGCATAAAAAAGGCGGACCGCAATCCGCCTGAAAGGTTTTTACGCGTCGCTTACTGCATCAGCAGATAGAGCGTATTGTCGCCACGCTTCACGTTCAGCGCCAGAACCGATGGTTTGGTGTCGAGGACTTTACGCAGCTCGCCCAGGTTGGTCACCACCTGCTGGTTAACGCCCTGAATCACGTCGCCCTTCTTCAGGCCGATACGCGCCGCGGCACTGCCCGGTTTGACGTTATCCACCCGCACACCTTTGGCACCCGCTTCGATGTTGCTGAGATCGGCGCCTTCAATGCCGGTGTAGATGGTCGCAGACTGAACTTTCGCCTGGCTGCTCTGCTGCAGCTGGACAGAGACATCGAGCGGCTTGCCGTCACGCAGCAGTCCCAGCTTCAGCGTAGTGCCCACCGGCAGTGAGCCCACTTCCGCACGCAGCGAGGCAAAGCTGCTGAGCGGTTTGCCGTTCATGGAGACGATCACGTCACCGGCTTTGATCCCCGCTTTGGCGGCAGCTGAGTCCGGCAGCACCTGGCTGACAAAGGCACCGCGCTGTGCGTCCACCTTCATCGCTTTAGCCAGCTCGGAGTTCAGCTCTGTTCCCTGCACGCCCAGCTCACCCCGTTTCACCTGACCAAACTCCACCATCTGCGCCGTCAGGTTTTTCACCATGTTGCTGGGGATAGCAAAGCCGATACCAATGTTGCCGCCATCCGGTGCCAGAATCGCGGTGTTAATTCCGATCAGCTCACCGTTGAGGTTAACCAGCGCGCCGCCGGAGTTACCCCGGTTAATCGCCGCATCGGTCTGAATAAAGTTCTCATAATTTTCCACGTTCAGGCCGCTGCGTCCCAGCGCAGAGACGATACCTGACGTCACGGTTTCACCCAGTCCGTAAGGGTTACCGATCGCCACGGTGTAGTCACCCACACGCAGGCTGTCAGAGTCGGCGATTTTCACCGCGGTCAGGTTTTTGGCGTCCTGCAACTGCACCAGCGCAATATCGGAGCTCGGATCTTTGCCAATGACTTTGGCGTCATAGCGACGGCCATCGCTCAGCTGCACCTGAATTTTGGTGGCGTTGTTCACCACGTGGTTGTTGGTGACCACATAGCCTTTTTCGGCGTTAATGATGACGCCCGATCCCAGCGCGCGGAATTTCTCCTGCTGGGTATCCGGGCCTGGCGCTCCGCCGTTACCGCCTGCTCCACCGTCCTGGCACATTGGTGAGCCCTGGAACGGAGAGCCGTCCTGGCAGAAAGGCGAATTGTCGCCAAAGAATTGCTGAAACTGTTGTGGCATGCGGGGAGTTTTAACCGTGGTGGTGCCCTCGACGCTGATACTGACCACAGACGGCATGACCTTCTCCAGCATTGGAGCCAGACTTGGCAGTTGCTGGCTATCTGAAGAGGCCGTTTGCGCAGCAGAAACAGTAACAGGGGCGAGCGCCATGCTCAGGCTTAACGCCAGCGCACTTAATACTAAGGTCTTTTTTTTCATTTTTCGTTTCTCTGTAAGATTACTGTTCAGACCATTGCTGTGGTCGAAAGGTGAGATAAATGTTTTAGCGCGAAGTTCCTTAAAAAGTTTCAGGCAAAAGTAAAAATTTATTCGCGCTCTTTACAATTGGCGGCTTATTCTACGGCCATCAGCCGCCGGTACTCATCCCAGGCATAGAGATCGGTCATGCCGCTGATATAATCCTGAATAAGGCGGAAGCGATAATAACGCTCCCACAACAGCCGCTGATATTTATGCTCCACCACCAGGTTACGCATCTTATGTAAATACGCTTTGCGGTGTTTACCGGAGAGCTTATGGAAAAGCCGGGTTTCGATGGGATGCTTACGCAGGAAATCTTCATTTATCAGCGTGGTAAAGGCTTCGTAATTGAGGCGCATCAGCGGCTGATAGATCTCCAGCAGGCCCCTGATGACCCGATAACCCTGCAGTTCCAGCTGTTCCACTTCAGAATGGTTAAAGACCTGCTGACGGGCGACGGTCTTAAACAGCTGCAGCAAACGCCCCTCTTCACCCTCATCTTCCAGCAGCGCATGGTTGAAACTGCCGTCAAATATGGCCGGCAGATTATCAACAAAACGCTTGACCGCATAGCTGACCAATACACTCTGAACATTTACGCGTAATGACATAAAAAATTGATCGCTGCGGCTGCGGCGTTTTTTATTACAGGCTTCACGCCAGGCTTCGCCAATCGTCCGGCTGAAAGCATCATTATTTTTAACCGGCCCCCAGGCTTTATTGAGAAATTCATACAAACTCTCAACATTGAAGATATCTTTTTCTACAGCGTCGTCCAAATCGGCAATACAATAGGAGATATCATCCGCGGCTTCCATTATATAGGTGAGCGGAAAGCGGTGGTGCTCTTTCATATTGGTGGCAGCACGCAGCTCGGTAATATAATCCTGTTCAGAGAGATAAAAACCCGGTTTCTTCATCAGGACGCTAAATTCGGCGGGTTTTTCACCCTGCCACCAGGCGGGGGCCGTATATTTCAGGATGCAGGCAACCTGAGAATAGCTGAGATTGAGTTGCAGCAGCGTATGCACCATGCGAATGGCCTGGGCGTTGCCTTCAAAATGGCAGAGATCCTGGCGGATGGTGGCGTTGAGCTGATCAAAAGCCTGACGCTGCGCCTCCCCTTCCACACCGGCCACCAGCGGATCGACCAGTTCGGCAGGCAGATTTTCTTCAAACCAGTCGTTGATCGCCGCCTCGCCAAAATGGCCAAACGGCGGATTGCCGACGTCGTGCAGCAGACACGCCATCTCTATCAGGCTTTCAAACGCCCCCTCTAACTCATCCAGACCATACTGCGCCAGCCCGCCCTGCATCTTCAGCGTCTGCAGGATCTCTTTGGTGATGTAGCGGCCGGTCTGCTGGACCTCCAGCGAGTGCGTTAAGCGGGAGCGGACGGCGGCGTTGCGCTCCAGCGGGAACACCTGGGTTTTCTGCTGCAGGCGACGGATAGCGGCGGAGTTGATAATCCGCCCGCGGTCGCTCTCAAAATGGCGGGTAATGTAATATTCGCCTTCCGGATCTTTTCGACTGGTATAAGGGCGCGAGAAGCTGATCTTCTTCCTGAAATTGATCGCCGACATGGATTACCCCTTATTTTTTCGTGAATTAATCCCCTGAATGCCATGCTAAACTATGCCCTAATTTTTCATTTTTTACATTAGCGGGACTCACTATGAAAGCAGGCATTATTGGCGCGATGGAGCAGGAAGTCACACTGCTGCGCGACAAAATTGAAAACCGTCAAACGCTGTCGCTGGCGGGTTGTGAAATTTATACCGGCACCCTGCAGGGCGTTGAGGTGGCACTGCTGAAATCGGGCATTGGTAAAACCTCTGCCGCGCTGGGTACCACGCTGCTGCTGCAACTCTGCAAGCCTGACGTCGTGATCAACACCGGCTCTGCGGGTGGATTAGCGCCGTCGCTCAGCGTGGGCGATATCGTGGTCTCTGAAGAAGTGCGTTATCATGATGCGGACGTCACGGCCTTTGGCTACGAGCCGGGTCAGATGGCGGGTTGTCCGGCCGCGTTCGTGGCAGACAGCACCCTCATCGCCGCAGCGGAAGCCTGCATTAAACAGCTTGATCTGAATGCCGTGCGCGGCCTGGTGGTCAGCGGAGATGCCTTTATCAACGGCGCCGAACCGCTGGCGCGCATTCGCAGTCAGTTCCCGCAGGCGATTGCGGTTGAGATGGAAGCGACCGCCATCGGTCACGTCTGCCATCAGTTCCAGGTGCCATTTGTGGTGGTGCGGGCCATCTCTGACGTGGCCGACAAAGAGTCGCACCTCAGTTTTGATGAGTTCCTCAGCGTGGCAGCAAAGCAATCTTCACTGATGGTGGAGAACCTGCTGGCGCATCTGGCGCGTGGCTAAAACCCTGCTCTTCTGCTGGCTGCTGCTGTTGAGCGGCAGCCTGCTGGCTTCCCCACCCCGCGTTATTACCCTTGCTCCCCATCTCACCGAGCTCGCCTTTGCCGCCGGGATCACCCCGATTGCGGTCAGCGCCTGGTCCGACTTTCCGCCACAGGCAAAACAGATTGAACAGGTTGCCGACTGGCAGGGCATCAGAACAGAACGGATCCTGCAGCTTAAACCCGATCTGGTTCTGGCCTGGCGGGGCGGCAATCCGCAGCGGCAGATCGCCCAGTTACAGCAGCTCGGTGTACCGGTTAAGTGGATCGATCCGCGGACGCTGGATGAGATGATCGCGGCGCTGGCCGATCTGGGTCACTGGAGCCCCAGGCCGGAGCAGGCGGCCCGCGCGGCCCGGCAGTTACATCAGCAGGCAACGGCGCTGCGCCAGCGCTATACTCACCTGGCTGCGGTTCCGCTTTTTTTGCAGTTTGGCCAGCAACCGCTGTTCACCGCCGCCAGAGAGACGATGCAGAATGAGATGGTTACCCTCTGCGGGGGCAGGAATATCTTTGCTGACAGCCGCGTCAGCTGGCCGCAGGTGAGCCGCGAGCAGGTTCTGATGCGCCATCCTCAGGCGATAGTGACGGGCGGCGATGCGCAGCAGGCGGAGAATATCCGGACATTCTGGCAGCCGCAGCTCAGGGTGCCGGTGATCGCCATCAACGAGGACTGGCTTAGCCGCCCTGGCCCGCGACTGCTGCTGGCGGCGCAGCAACTCTGTGCGGCCCTGCATCCCGATCGATAAATCAGCGAATTGATTAAAGCCGCCGCACTTTTTGCCGTTAATCAATAACAGAGACGGGCGAGCCACGTATGCTCGCCCTCCTTTTAGCGCCCCGGCGCCTTTTAAACACCAGGAACTTTATATGACCAGAGCACTGCTGCTGGCCATAGGGCTGACGATCGCCGGATCTGCCTGTGCGGGATCGATCACTGGCTCTATAGGCGCCAGGCTTGTCATCTATTCACGCTGTGAAATTAACACGGCACGTGGTCAGCCCGCACCGCAGGTTGACTGTGGCAGACAGGCCAGTGCGCAGCCGCGCATTACAGAGAGCCAGAGCCGGACAGAGGGAAGTCAGAAGCAGGGAATCCGTCTGGTAACGGTAGAGTGGTAAACGAGGCCGTCAGATTGACGGCCTGCATCATCAGATACTGAAAGAGGAGCCACAGCCACAGGTGGTTTTCGCATTCGGGTTGGTCACGATGAAGCGCGAACCTTCCAGCCCTTCGGTGTAATCCACCGATCCACCCACCAGATATTGCAGGCTCATCGGGTCAACCACCAGCGAGACGCCCTGCTTTTCAATCGTCATGTCGCCATCGTTCAGCTGGTCATCAAAGGTGAAGCCATACTGGAAACCGCTGCAACCGCCACCGGTGATATAGACACGCAGTTTCAGCGCCGGGTTCTCTTCATCGGCAATGAGGTTCTTGACCTTGTTAGCTGCGGCGTCGGTAAACTGCAACGGCAGTGCTACTACTTCATCACTCATGTTTTACTCCGCTAAACGTCCAGGTCAGAAAACGACCTTAATTACGCTATTATCAGTCAGCACCTCAGCGCAATCAAGCTCTGCCCTTCGCACTCTGTGCCGCTTTCCCCTCTGTAAGGGGCGCTGCGGGTGAAACCACCTTTCGCCGGCTGCCCCTCTTCCGTAGAATGGCACCCTATTTTTCTGAACCGCTGGAGCCGAAAATGAGTAAGTCCGAACAACTGTTTGCCGAGGCACAACGCCTGATCCCGGGTGGCGTAAACTCGCCAGTACGCGCATTTACCGGTGTGGGCGGCGTTCCGCTGTTTATCGATCACGCTGACGGAGCCTGTCTCTATGACGCCGATGGCAAAGCCTACATCGATTATGTCGGCTCATGGGGCCCGATGGTACTGGGTCACAACAACGCGGCGATCCGCGATGCGGTGATCGAAGCGGCCGGGCGTGGCCTGAGCTTTGGCGCACCGACCGGCATGGAAGTGACCATGGCGCAACTGGTGTGCGATCTGGTGCCGAGCATGGAGATGGTGCGGATGGTGAACTCCGGCACCGAAGCGACCATGAGCGCTATCCGTCTGGCGCGTGGCTTTACCGGCCGCGACAAAATCATCAAGTTTGAAGGCTGCTATCACGGCCATGCCGATCATCTGCTGGTGAAAGCGGGTTCCGGTGCCCTGACCCTCGGTCAGCCAAACTCGCCGGGTGTCCCGGCCGATTTCGCCAAACATACCCTGACCTGCACCTTTAACGACCTCGACTCGGTGCGCAGCGCGTTTGAGCAATACCCTGAGGCGATTGCCGCCATTATCGTTGAGCCGGTCGCGGGCAACATGAACTGCATTCCGCCACAGCCTGAGTTTCTGCCGGGCCTGCGCGCCCTGTGCGACGAGTTTGGTGCGCTGCTGATTATTGACGAAGTGATGACCGGTTTCCGCGTTGCGCTGGGCGGCGCGCAGACTCACTACAATGTCCGTCCCGATCTTACCTGCCTGGGTAAAATCATCGGTGGCGGTATGCCGGTGGGCGCATTCGGTGGCCGTCGCGAAGTGATGGCGGCGCTGGCCCCGACCGGTCCGGTTTATCAGGCGGGTACACTCTCCGGTAACCCGATCGCGATGGCGGCGGGCTACGCCTGTCTGACTCAGCTTGCACAGCCGGGCACCCATGAGAAACTGGATGCGCTGACCCGTCAGCTGGCTGAAGGTCTGCGTGATGCGGCGAAAGAGCAGAATATCCCGCTGGTGGTGAACCACGTTGGCGGCATGTTCGGCTTTTTCTTCACCGACGCTGACAGCGTGACCTGTTACGCGGACGTGACCCGTTGTGATGTGGAGCGCTTTAAAACCTTCTTCCATCTGATGCTGGAGGAAGGCGTTTACTTTGCTCCATCGGCTTATGAAGCGGGCTTTATGTCGCTGGCACACAGCGAAGTGGATATTCAGCACACCATCGATGCCGCGCGTCGTTGTTTCGCGAAGCTGTAACAGGCTGCAGTAGAGATGCAGATCGGCAGTAGCATCCGATCCAGGATCTCACAGCAACACGAAACTCAATGCGCAGGGAACACAGGCAGAGGAGGAAAGCGTCCCGCGCCAGGGATGGCGCGGGCCGAGCGTGTCAGGGATGACGGCTTTTGCGTCTTTCCGATCTGACTGTGTTCCCTGCGCAGGCTCGCTCTGACAGCGAGTCGGACCAGATTTTGTCAATACTCTCAGACCGGCGGCGGCGCCGGTCTTATTAACCTGAACGCCGCAACAGCCAGATAAAGTAAGGCGCGCCTAAAAACGTCGCCATCAGCCCGGCTGGGATCTGATCCGGAAAGGCCAGCATCCGCCCGCACCAGTCCGCCAGCACCATCAACCCCGCTCCCAGCAATCCTGACAGCACCATCTGCGGCAGAGCCCGCCGGAAGCCCAGCATCCGCGCCATATGCGGAGCCATCAGCCCGACAAAGCTCAGCGGACCGATAGTCAGCGTCGCGCTGGCGGTCAGCGCGGCCGCCAGCAGCAGCAGACTCAGCCGCACCGGTGTTAATGCGATGCCGGCCGAGCGCGCGGTGACACTGCCCAGCGGCAGCAGGGTCAGCCAGCGACTGGCGAGCGGTGCCAGCGCGACCAGCACCAGCGCGCAGAGCGCGCTCTGCATCGCCTGACGGCCGCTGATGTTATAGGTCGAGCCGGAGATCCAGCTCAGCAGGTCGCCCATGCGCGGATCGCCACTGGCCAGCAGCAGCATCAGCAGCGTGACAAAGGCGCTGTTCAGCGCCATACCTGCCAGCAGCATCCGCTCCGGCGAGAATCCCCCCCGGCTGGCGACCAGCATAATCACCAGCAGCGTCAGCGCCGCCCCCAGCGCACCGGCAGGCAGCAGCCACGCCAGTGCATCCCCCGGCACGAGAAACATCATGACGACCACACCACAGGCGGCACCGGAACTGATGCCCAGCACTTCCGGGCTGGCCATCGGATTGCCGGTCAGCCGCTGGATCAGGCTGCCCGCCACGCCCAGCATCAGGCCGGTCACCAGCGCAGCCAGCACCCGCGGCGCACGCCACGGCAGCAGTGAATGCAGCATCTCCCCCGCTGACCAGCTCCAGCCCTGCGCATCCCGTCCCCCGGCCAGGCCGACCCAGGCCAGCAGGGCCAGCACGGCGATGCCGATCAGCGCCCAGCGCAGCAGGTTCTGCCGCTCGGCGGGCACGTTGTCACCCTGATTCAGGGCGGGCGGCACGGAGCCGGTTCGCAGACGCGGCAGCAGCCACAGCAGGATGGGCACGCCCAGCAGCGCGGTGGCTGTACCGGTCGGAATATCACGCCAGTGCGTGCTAAGCCACAGCACGCCGCTGTCCGCCAGCCAGAGCAGCAGCGCGCCCGTCAGGGGAGCCAGCACCATCCGGGTGATCAGACGTCGTCCCCCCAGCAGCTTCGCCAGCAGAGGAGCGAACAGCCCGATAAAACCGATGACCCCGGCCACATTCACCAGCTGGGCGCTGAGCAGGATGGCCAGCGCAAGGCCGCCAATGCGCGCCACAGAGAGCGCGAGGCCCAGATTCTTCGCCACACTATCATCCAGCCCCATCAGCGTCAGCGGACGCAGCAGCGCCAGGGCCAGCACAAAGGCCAGCAGCAGGCGCGGCCAGAGTTGCTGCACATTGTCCCAGCTCATCTGATTCAGTGCGCCGGTGCTCCACAGAAACATGTTCTGCAGCTGATCGTGATTGAAGATAGCGAAGATTTGATTGACCGAGCCGCTGTAGAGACTCAGCACCAGGCCGGCCAGAATCAGCGTGACCGGCGACAGACGCTTGCCCCAGGCCACACCCAGCACCAGCGCCCCCACCAGCACCGCGCCGCTGAGCGCGGCAAACTGCTGGGTCAGCGCGCCGCCGGGCAGATGCCAGAGCGTCGCCACGGTGATCCCAAGCTGCGCCCCGGACGAGACGCCCAGCGTGGTCGGCTCCGCCAGCGGATTGCGCAGGATCTGCTGAAACAGCAGACCGGCCAGCCCCAGTCCGGCACCGACCAGCAGCGCCAGTACGGTGCGCGGCAGCAGGCTGTAGTGAAACACCATCTGCGACAGGTTATCGGCAGCCGGTGACCAGAGCGCCTGCGCCCAGTCGGCGGGCGGCAGGACCTGTTGCAGATTGACCAGCGTCAGGCTGAGCGCCAGCAGAAACAGCAGGCTAAGCAGCAGGAGAGGAAACAGGGCATGGCGCATCATTGCGTCTCCAGCGCACGTTCCAGCACGCGAACAAAGTGCAGCGCCGAGAGCGTCGCACCGTAATACCAGACCGCCGGAACGCGCTGAAAACGTCCGGCGCGCACAAACGGCAGCGACTGCCACAGCGGACTGCGCATCAGCTGTGCCATATCGGCATCGTTGTCATGATCGAAGCAGATTGCCTGCACATCCCCGGCCTGCGCCAGCTGTTCGATGCCAACCACCGCGCTGCCCCAGAAGTTGGTTTCGCCCTGCCAGCCATTTTTCAGGCCCAGCAGCGTCATCACTTCCAGAAACAGACTGTTTTTGCCGAAGGTGATGGCATGACGGCTGTCGAGCAGCGACATCAGCAGGAGGGTGCGTCCGGCATAGGGTGCCAGACGCTGCCGCGCTGCCGCCAGCTGAGCGTCGACCTCGCGCAGATGCTGCTCCGCCCGCTCGCTGACCCCAAGCCGCGCAGCCAGCTGGCGCAGCGATGCCCGGGCGGCGGTCAGGGGTTTGCCGTCGCCGCTTTGCAGGTCAAAGCCCATGATCGGCGCGATGCGCATCAGTTTTTCTTTCGAAGGGCCGTAGCCGTTGGAGCAGAGGATCAGCGACGGCTGCATCTGTACCATCAGCTCAAGATTGGGTTCCGTGCGCAGACCGACATCCGTCACGCCCGCCGGCAGCGGCGGCTCCCCGACCCAGATGTTGTAGTTATGCAGATCGGCCACGCCGTAAGGTGTGATACCCAGCGCCATCAGCAATTCGGTGGGTAACCACTCCAGCGCGATAATCCGGCCAGGGTTCGGCGTCGCGGCACGCAGGGGAAGCGCACAAAAGAGTGGCGAGGCCGCCAGTGCCAGCATCAGGCGGCGGCGAGAAAGATCGGGCATCATCCTTTCCTTAACAGACAAAACTGACCGGTGCGCCACCCTGCGGGTGCGGTAAAATCCCCATCGGGATGCCGTAAATTGCACCCAGCACCTCAGCCTGCATAATGGCCTCTGCGTCACCTTCGGCAATCATCGTTCCCTGACGCAGCGCCACCAGATGATCGCAATAGCGTGCTGCCATATTGATATCATGCAGTACCGCAATCACGGTTAAGCCGCGCTGCTGACTGAGGTTTTTGATCAGCGCCAGCACCTCAACCTGATGAGCAATATCCAGCGCCGAGGTGGGTTCATCGAGCAGCAGGCAGCGGCTGTTCTGCGCCACCATCATGGCCAGCCAGGCGCGCTGGCGTTCACCGCCCGACAGGCTGTCCACCAGCCGACCGGCAAAGGGTTTAAGCCCCACCTGCGTAATCGCATCCTCCACCCGGTCGCGATCTTCCTGACCAAAGCGGCCCAGCGCGCCGTGCCAGGGATAGCGGCCAATCGCCACCAGCTCACGAACCGTCATGCCTTCGGCTGCCGGTAACTGCTGCGGCAGATAGGCGACCTGACGGGCAAAGGCTTTACTGTTCCAGCGCCCGACCGGCTGCTGATTCAGACGAACCTCGCCGTGGCTGGCACCATGATGACGACCCAGCATTTTCAACAGCGTCGACTTACCTGAACCGTTGTGACCAATCAGCGCAGTCATTTTGCCTGGTGGAAAAGTCAGTGAAAGTGGCTGGAGGAGGGTTCGGCCCGGGACCTCAAAGCTGGCGTTATCCAGCGTAAAGGTGGCCTCTTCTGCGTGCGGATACGGCATGATAATCCCTGTGAACGGGCGCCGCAGCGCCCGGTTAAATCAGAATCTGAAGGTGGCGGTACCGACAATCTGGCGCTCTGCACCCCAGTAGCAGGCGTATTCACGGTAGCAACTGGCGACATACTCGCGGTTGAACAGGTTGTTGACGTTAACGCCCACCGACGAGCCTGGCAATCCGAAACGGCCCAGATCATATTTCAGCGCCGCATCCACCGTGGTGTAACCGGCAACCTTAAAGTTCTGGTTCTGCTCAGAGCCAGTGCTGTAAAGCCCCTGACTTTCGCCCACATACCGTACCCCAGCGCCGAGCGTCACACCTGACAGCGCGGTTTCGTGGAAGGTGTAGTCGCTCCAGAGTGAGGCCATATGCTTCGGCACCTGCACCGGCGTTTTGCCTTTCAGCAGGGTGTCTTCGGTATATTCCGCATCGGTGTAGGTATAAGAGGCGGTCAGGTTGACGTTGGCATTCAGCGCCGCTTTGGCTTCCAGCTCAACACCGCGCGAACGGATCTCACCGCTCTGCACGCTGGCAAATGGATGATTCTGCGTATCCGGATCGGCAGTCAGGTTTTTGGTTTTGGTCAGCTGATACAGCGCAGCGGTGAGCACTACCGGACGATCTTTCGGCACATACTTCACGCCCGCTTCATACTGCTTAGCGCGTGACGGATCAAAGGCTTCGCCATCATAAGTGGCACCCGCATTCGGAATAAAGGCTTCGCTGTAGCTGAAGTAAGGCGCGATACCGTTATCAAAGACATAGTTCAGACCACCCCGCCAGGTGAAGGCCTGGTCGTTCTGGCGATCAACAGTGTCGGTGACCCGGTTATATACCGAATTCATGGCGTAGTCGTAGCGGCCACCCAGCGTCAGCACCCAGCGGTTCCACTCCATCTGATCCTGAGCATAGAGACCTGTCTGGCGCTGCTTGTTAAGGTGCTGATAAGGATCGGCAAATGGCGTCACGCTGTCATCGCCATACTGCGGATTAACGGCGTTCAGGCTGGAGGCAGAGCCAAACTGGGCGTCGATATCGTTGCGGGTACGCTGGAAATCCACACCCAGCAGCAGCGTATGATCCACCAGGCCGGTGGCAAATTTCGCCTGCGCCTGCGTATCCACGGCAAACTGATTCAGCTTCTCGCTGGAGGCTGCTGACCCACGGGTGATCTCCTGCGTCGCGGCGTTGAAACCATTGCCATAAATACTGCGGTAGTCGGTGCGCAGATCGGCGTAGCGCAGGTTCTGACGCAGCGTCCAGGTGTCGTCGACGCTGTGCTCAGCGCTGTAGCCCACCATTTTGGTGGTGCGGGAGATCTTGTTGCTCTGCTCGCCTTCATCGAAGTTGGTCGGCAGCTTATATTCACGGCCATCCGCGCGGGTGATCGGCACGATCGTGCCCTGCCGCGGCAGCCAGCCGTAATAGCCGGTTTCCGGCTCGTTCTGGAAATAGGTCAGCAGGTCAACACGGGTCCGCTCATCGGGACGCCAGCTGAATGCGGGCGCGATGGTGTAGCGCTTCTCTTTGTTCATCGCCTGCTGCGCATCCTGACTGCGCGCCTGCCCGGTCAGTCGATAGCTGTATACACCGTCATCATCCAGCGCGCCGCCAAAATCAAAGCCGGTGGAGAAGAGATTGTCGTTACCCATCTGGAACTGGACTTCACGCAGGGTCTCCTGCGTCGGACGCTTACTCACCAGCGCGACCACGCCGCCAGGGTTACTTTTGCCGTAGAGCACCGACACCGGACCGCGCAGCAGCTCGGCGCGCTCCAGGAAGTAAGGGGCGAGGGCAAACTCCGAGTAGTTATCCCCCTGCAGTTTCAGGCCATCCAGATACTGGTTGGTGTTGGTTTCGCTGAAGCCGCGGATCGACAACGCATCAATCACGTCTGAGCTGCCCCGGTTGCCGGTCAGCACGCCAGGCGTGTAGTTAAACGCCCCTTTGACGCTGGTCACGTTGCGCATCTCCATCTCTTCGCGGGTCACCACGGAGACGGACTGCGGATTTTTTTCGATTGGGGTATCGGTTTTGGTGCCGGTAGCGCTGCGCTTCGCGGCGATCGTCGGCGCCGGGCCCCAGGGGCTTTCGGCTTCGACCCCACTGCCGCCTTCTGCCGAGACGACCATCGTCTCCGTCTGCGCGGCATACAGCGAGGTGCTCAGGCTGAGCGAGATCATGACGCCCAGAAGCGGTCGGGAAAATGTTTTTTTGGTGTTGTCGGCAAAACGCGTTCGCGCATTCATAAAAGTGTCTCTTAAAATAGGCTCAGGCGAGCGAATCGAAACGATAATGATTATTATAACGGATTAGATAATATGCGAACTGCAGCGGGCACTGCAAGAACAAATCCCAGCGTTGACGCCGTTTGCGGGGCGATTGAAGAGTAATAAAAGACCACAAAAAAAGGGCGCCGAAGCGCCCTTTTCGACCCATCTGGCCGATTTATTTGCCAAACATATCTTTTATCCACCCTGCTACGCCGTCGCTCTCTTTCTGCTCCTGCGGTTGCTGGGTCGGCTGCTGCTGTTGCTGCTGTTGCTGCTGCTGATCGAACAGCTGTTGCTGCTGCTGAACCTGCTGCTGCTGTTGCTGACACAGCGCATTCGGATCCAGCGCCCAGACCGGCAGCGCGCGCCAGGTACTGCTGCCCGTGCCGCAGACAAAGTTACCGGCAGAGTCGATGTTCATCAGCGAGACATCTTCCGGCGGCGTCAGCTGCAGCGGCATCGGTGCCTGATTATCGAGGTAGCGACGGTAGATCTGCATCGCACCGCTGGCACCGTAGAGTTTGGTCGGCTGGTTGTTGTCGCGTCCCACCCAGGTGATCGCCACTTCTTTGCCATCAATACCGGCAAACCAGCTGTCGATCAGATCGTTGGTGGTCCCGGTTTTCCCGGCCAGATGCGCATTCGGGAAACGTGCGCCCAGCGCACGGGCGGTGCCGTGATCGGCGACCTGCTGCAGGGTATAGAGCGTCAGATAGGCGGCCTGAGCCGGTTCCACGCGCTGCGCCTGCGGATAGCTCTGATAGAGCACGCTGCCATCTTCGGCGATCACCGACCGCACCGCCGAGAGCTCAGCGCGGTTACCGCCGCTGGCAATCGACTGGAACGCCTGCGCCACTTCAACCGGCGTCAGGTTCAGTGCACCCAGCAGCATGGCTGGTACCGGATTGAGCTGATCCTTCGCCACGCCCAGCTTCGTCCAGGTGTCCACCACCGCATCAAGCCCCAGCGTCATACCGAGGTTCACCGTCGGCACGTTCATGGAGTTGGTGAGCGCATCCACCAGCATCACTTTGCCGCTGAAGCGACGATCGTCGTTCATCGGTTTCCAGAGGCTGCCGTTGGGCTGCTTCAGCGCAATCGGCTCATCGGCGATCCAGCTGTTGAGGCGGTAGCTGTTAGGCTGACTCAGCGCGGTCAGATAGGTCGCCGGCTTCGCCAGTGAGCCAATCGAACGGCGCGCCTGCAGCGCACGGTTGTACCCGGCGTACTGCGGATCGGCACCGCCGACCATGGCGCGCACTTCGCCACTGAAACGGTCAACCACCACCATCGCCGTTTCCAGATCCTTCAGGCCGCGCTGTTTTTTCAGCGTCGGAATCCCGTCAACCACCGCTTTTTCCGCCGCATCCTGCGACACCGGGTCCAGCGTGGTGAAGATTTTCACCCCGGAGAGATCTTTGATCTTATCACCCAGTTTCGCCTGCAGTTCGTTACGCACCATCTGCATAAAGGCAGGCTGTGGCGTGATCACGCCCCCTTTCGGCTGCACGCCCAGCGGACGCGCCGACAGCATGTCATACAGCTCCTGATCGATCACCTTCTGCTGCTGCAGCAGACGCAGCACCAGGTTGCGTCGCTCCAGCGCCAGTTTCGGGTTGCGCCATGGGTTGTAGAGCGAGGCACCTTTTACCATGCCGACCAGCATCGCCTGCTGATCCAGACTCAGCTCATCGACCGGACGGCCAAAGTAGTAGAGGCTTGCCAGCGGGAAACCGCGGATCTGATCGCTGCCCGCCTGGCCGAGATAGACCTCGTTCAGGTAGAGCTCCAGGATGCGGTCTTTGCTGTAGCGTGCATCCATGATCACCGCCATATAGGCTTCACGCGCTTTTCGCCACAGCGAACGCTCGTTGGTGAGGAACAGGTTCTTCACCAGCTGCTGCGTCAGCGTACTGCCGCCCTGCACCGCTTTGCCGGCGGTGATGTTCGCCAGGAAGGCACGGCCAATCGAGTAAGGGCTGATGCCGTCATGCTCATAGAAATGGCGATCTTCGGTGGCAATCAGCGTATCGACCAGCAGATCCGGGAAACCGGCGCGGGGCACGAAGAGTCGCTGTTCGCCATTTGGCGACTGCAGCATGGTGATCAGCCGGGGATCGAGGCGGAAGAAGCCAAAATCGCGACCGGTTTCGAGGTTTTTAATCTCGCTCAGCTCATCCTTGCTGAAGCTCATGCGTGCATGGATCTGCCCCTCTTTACTGTCGGGGAAATCAAACGGACGACGCAGCAGCTCAATCGTGTTGCCCTTCACCGAAAACTCGCCGGGACGGGTAATGCGCGACACTTCGCGATACTGGGTGCCTTCCAGCAGGGCGACCATTTCACTTTTGTTGTAGGCCATGCCCGGTTCCAGGCTGACCATGCGGCCATAGACGGTGGCAGGCAGTTGCCACACTTTACCGTCGATACGGCTGCGAATTTCCGAGTCGAGGTAGATGCCCCACGCGGCCATAACCACCACAAACACCAGGAACAGTTTAATTACCCATCCCAGCCAACGGCGTTTGCCGCGCGGCGGTTTTCCACCTTTACCTTTACGTGGCACCGGCGCTTCCTCCTCGTCATCATTAAAATCGTCCTGGTCGATATCCTGTTCGATATCCCTGCGTCGTCCCCGCCCCGCACTGCTGCGCGGCGGCAACGCTTTACCTTTGCGCCCTATTGGTTCGCGATCGTTCCCAGACATTACTTTTCTTCTCCAGGCAGTGCTTACGGCAGCGCCGCTACTCTAACTGCTTTCTCGCATAACGCATGGCAGAACCCTCTGAATTCGATCCAGTGGACTCAACCCTGCGGGGACATTTTTTTGGTTCGCCTTGTTGGCAAGGCGGTAGCCGGATCGTCGGGCCAGAGGTGTTTCGGATACCGTCCCTTCATCTCTTTCCTGACCTCCGGCCAGGCACCGCGCCAGAATGCCGCCAGATCGCGGGTGATCTGCAATGGCCGCTGGGCGGGCGATAACAGCTCCAGCACCAGCGGAATGCGGCCTTCCGCTACGGTGGGGTTCTGCGCTTCACCAAACATCTCCTGAATCCGTACCGCCAGCGCGGGCGGCTTCTCCGCATCGTAGCGAATCGGCAGCCGGCTTCCGGTCGGCACAGTGTAATGAGTTGGCAGCGCACTATCCAGCCGCTGACGTTGTGACCATGTGAGTAAATGTAAGAGTGCGGAGGTCAGGTTTACCGCCTGCAGGCTGCGGAGATCGCGCACCGTGGTCATCTGCGGCAGCAGCCACTCCGGCAGACGTTCAAGCAGTGCCGCATCATCGACACCAGGCCAGCCCTCTTCCGGCAGCCACTGCGCCGCACACTGGATACGCACCCGCAGCTGCTCTGCTTCTGGCGTCCAGCCGAGCACGGACAGCCCCTTTTCCGCAATCCAGCGCAGCATCGCCGCGTGCAGCACCGCCGGTTCCGGCTTTGCCATCGGCTGCGTCCGGAGTATCAGTGCGCCAATCTGCTCACGCTTCAGGGCGCGCAGCGTGCCCTTCTCTTCATCCCACTCAACCTCGGTGCGGCGTTCAACCAGGGCGGGCCGCTGCTGGCACAGCGCCTCAATGTCGACCGGCAGAGCCAGCAGCATCCGGGCATCCGGCGCGGCGCTGCTCTGTAACAGGGCAGGCGCGATCAGCCATTCATGACGCGTCAGGCCATCCTGCTCATCCAGCCGGGCCCCCAGCCCGTTGGCGAGCTGATAGCGGCCGCTCTGGTCGCGTCGCCGCGCCAGCCGATCGCCAAACCCCACCGCCAGCAAGCCAGCGAAACGATCCTCATCGACCCTCCCGCCGCGTACCTTCAGTCGCTGCTGCCACTGCTGCGCCCGCCGCTGCCACTGAGCCTGAGGCCGGTGCAGCGCATCGCGCAGATCGGCGCTGCCGCTGCGGGGTGGCTCTTCCAGAATCGCCACCAGCAGTGCGGCGCTGGCAACCGCATCCGCCTCGTCGCCCGCCGCACAGAGCATCGCCGCCAGGCGCGGATCGCTGCCCAGCTGTGCCATGCGCCGCCCCAGGGTATTCAGCAGGCCATGGTCATCCAGTGCCCCCAGACGGGTTAACTGCTGCCGGGCCGCCGCCAGGTTTTTCACCGGCGGCTGATCCAGCCACTGCAGCTGTTGCGGCTGGGTGCAGCCCCACTGCAGCAGATCCAGCCACAGCGAGGAGAGATCGCTGTTCATGATCTCCGGCTCGCTCTGCGCGGCCGCGCGGGCGGCCTGCTCCTGCGGCAGTAAATGCAGGCAGATCCCCGGCATCAGACGCCCGGCGCGGCCTGCACGCTGGATCATAGACGCCTGGCTGATGCGCTGGGTCTGCAGACGCGTCACGCCACTGCGGGCATCGAACAGGGCGCTGCGTTCCAGTGCGCTGTCGACCACCAGCCGGATCCCCTCAATGGTCAGACTGGTTTCGGCAATATTGGTGGCGAGCACCACTTTGCGGCGTTCGGCCGCGGCGGGCTGGATTGCCCGGCGCTGTGCCGCCAGCGGCAGCGCACCGTAGAGCGGCGTCAGATCCACGTCGTCGCTGATGCGCGCCTCCAGTTCACGCTTCACCCGTTCGATCTCCGCCACGCCCGGCAGAAACAGCAGCAGCGAACCGCTCTCCTCCCGCAGCAGCTGGGCGACTTCACGCGCTACCGCCTCTTCGAAACGCACCGTCTGGTT
Source organism: Pantoea sp. PA1 (assembly GCF_056856975.1). Taxonomy (NCBI): domain Bacteria; kingdom Pseudomonadati; phylum Pseudomonadota; class Gammaproteobacteria; order Enterobacterales; family Erwiniaceae; genus Pantoea; species Pantoea sp. PA1. Next base: position 533,142 of record NZ_JBXGEE010000002.1, on the reverse strand, counting down.
CAGCGACGCATAACGCCGCTCCACCGGAAAGCTGCGTCCTTCTGAGACGATCAGCGGGGCGTCGGGCAGCAGCGCCGCCAGCCGGGCATTGTCCAGCGTGGCGGACATCAGCAGGATTCTGAGGTCATCGCGCAGCCCCTGCTGCACATCAAGCAGCAGCGCCAGCGCCAGATCGGCCTGCAGGCTGCGCTCGTGAAACTCATCCAGGATCACCAGCGACACGCCCTCCAGCATCGGGTCGTGCTGAAGCATGCGCGTCAGCATGCCTTCGGTCACCACTTCCAGTCGCGTCTCTGGCCCGACGCAGCTTTCGCCGCGCATGCGGAATCCTACCGTCGCCCCCGGCTGCTCGTCGAGCTGCTCCGCCAGCCGTTGCGCTACGTTGCGCGCCGCCAGCCGCCGTGGCTCCAGCATAATGATTCGTCCCGGCAGTGCCGCCTGCTGTAACAGCTGCAGCGGCAGCCAGGTCGATTTGCCTGCCCCCGTCGGTGCGGCCAGCAGGATTTGAGGGGCGTGGTTCAGCGCCGCCAGAATGTCAGGCAGCACCGCGCTGACCGGTAAATCGCTCACAGCAAACTCCGCTTCTGCCTGTGCTAAGATGGCGCGCATTGTAGCATCCATCCGTGATATTTGCCGGAGAGCGCCATGGCGACACAACGCTTATTTTTTGCCATCAGCCTGCCTGACGCGATGCAGCAACAGCTGGTGCGCTGGCGGGCCGACACCTTTCCTGCGGAGGCGGGCCAGCCGGTGGCCGCCGCCAGTCTGCACCTGACACTGGCGTTTCTCGGCGAGGTCGCGCCGGAGACCTCCCGGCGCCTGCAGACGCTGGCATCGCGCATTGATCAGCCCGGCTTCGATCTCGAGCTGGATGATGCCGGACACTGGCCCCGCCCCGGGGTGGTCTGGCTCGGCTGCCAGCGCGCCCCACGCGGTCTGTTACAGCTCGCCAGCCTGCTGCGGGCCCAGGCTGCCCGGCACGGCTGCCACCAGAGCCCGCAGCCGTTTCATCCGCACATCACGCTGTTACGCCAGGCGACACAGCCCGTGGCGCTGCCACCGCGCGGCTTTCACTGGCGTTTTCATGTCCCGGCGTTTTCGCTGTTTGCCTCGGAGTACAGCCGGGGCCGTACCCGTTATCGCACCCTGGCCAGCTGGCCGTTACGCTCTCAGGATCCCCATGCACTTCTCTCCTCCTCTTAAGCCCGCCCGCCTGATCGCCCGCTACAAGCGCTTCCTGGCCGATGTCGTGACGCCCGAGGGCGAGCAGCTGACGATTCACTGCGCCAACACCGGCGCCATGACCGGCTGCGCCACCCCAGGCGATCGGGTCTGGTACTCCACCTCCGGCAGCCTGACGCGCAAATACCCGCACAGCTGGGAGCTGACCGAGACGCAGGCGGGAGAGTGGATCTGCGTCAATACGCTGCGCGCGAATCAACTGGTAGCCGAAGCGCTGGAGCAGAACCGGATAGCGGAACTGACCGGTTATGCCCAGCGTCAGGCGGAAGTCAGATATGGCAGTGAAAAAAGCAGAATTGATTTCCTGCTCAGAGCAGAGGGCCGACGCAACTGCTATATTGAGGTGAAATCCGTAACCCTTTTACATGAAGGTAAAGGTTATTTTCCGGATGCGGTGACGATTCGAGGACAGAAACACCTGCGCGAACTGGCCACGGTTGCGGCAGAGGGTCATCGGGCCGTTTTGTTGTTTGCCGTTCTGCACTCGGGGATTGAGGACGTTTCCCCGGCACGCCACATTGATGCGGCGTATGCAGAACAACTGGCTCAGGCGCAGCGAGAGGGTGTAGAGGTTTTCGCGTATCAGGCAGACTTATCTGCGGCGGGAATAGTTCTTAAAACGCCGGTTAACGTAACCTTGTAATATCTTTTGCAATTTTATGTGGTAAGAATGCTCAGAATCGGGGGCCAACTACGCTGTTCCTCACAGGCTTGTCAAGGTGTGTTCACGAAGAATTGCCAACCCTGACTGCTTCTGTTATTTATAGCGGCCTGTTTTTTTCCCCAATGGGGGATCGATGTACCCCGCAGATGTCAAATGCAGGCTGGCAGCAACGCCCCTGCGAGACGCAAGTCGAAGGGTATAGTGCGTGTTATCCAGGAGAAGCAACATGCAAGAAGGTCAAAACCGTAAAACATCGTCCCTGAGTATTCTCGCTATCGCCGGCGTCGAACCTTACCAGGTGAAACCGGGCGAAGAGTATATGAACGACGCGCAGCTGACCCATTTTCGCAAGATTCTGGAAGCCTGGCGTAATCAATTGCGGGACGAAGTCGATCGTACCGTATCGCACATGCAGGATGAAGCTGCTAACTTCCCGGACCCGGTAGACCGTGCCGCGCAGGAAGAGGAGTTCAGCCTGGAGCTGCGTAACCGCGATCGCGAACGTAAACTGATTAAAAAGATCGAGAAGACGCTGAAGAAAGTGGAAGATGACGACTTCGGCTATTGCGATTCCTGTGGCGTAGAGATCGGTATCCGCCGTCTCGAAGCGCGTCCTACCGCCGATCTCTGCATCGACTGTAAGACCTTAGCAGAAATTCGTGAGAAACAAATGGCCGGCTGATGCCGCGTCCAGCCTGTTGCCACGCAGCGGTACACCTGTTGTCCTGTCCGCTGCGTGGTCACTTCTGAAACCTATGTCATCCTCCTGTATCGGTCGCTTCGCCCCCTCTCCTTCTGGTGAACTCCATTTCGGCTCGCTGATTGCTGCGCTGGGCAGTTACCTGAGCGCGCGTGCGCAGAACGGGCTCTGGCGGGTGCGGATTGAAGATATCGACCCGCCACGCGAAGTGCCGGGGGCTGCAGATCGTATCCTGCATCAGCTGACGCACTATGGACTGGCGTGGGATGGTGAGGTGCTGTGGCAGTCGCAGCGTCATGAAGCCTACCGGGAGGCGCTGGCCTGGCTGCAGCAGCATCGTCAGAGCTATTTCTGCACCTGCCCCCGGCGCCGCATTCAGGAGATTGGCGGTTTTTATGATGGCTACTGCCGCGATCGACATCGCGGGCCGGAGAATGCTGCGCTGCGTTTACGTCAGCATGCCCCGGTTTTTGCCTTTGAGGATCGGCTGCGCGGTCACGTTGAGGCGGACAGGGGGCTGGCAGAGGAAGATTTTATTATTCACCGGCGCGACGGGCTGTTTGCCTATAACCTGGCGGTGGTGGTTGACGATCACTTTCAGGGCATAACCGAAGTGGTGCGCGGCGCCGATCTCATTGAGCCGACCGTCCGGCAGATTGCGCTTTATCAGCAGTTCGGCTGGGCGGTGCCCGCCTGGCTGCACCTGCCGCTGGCGCTTAATCACGACGGTAATAAGCTGTCGAAGCAGAATCATGCGCCGTCGCTGCCGGATGGCGACGCCCGGCCGCTGTTAGTGGCGGCGTTGCGCTTTCTCGGACAGCCTGTTTCACCCGGCTGGCAGGACTTAACGCAGGACAAACTGCTGTCTGATGCGGTGTCGCAGTGGAATATCGCTTTGATGCCGCAGGAGAACGCCCTGAAACCGGATGCATAGACAACAGCATTCTCAAACGGTTCTCAACAGGCTATGATTAGCCGCTGATTTTACCTACACCCTTTTTATGCCACTGTCGAGGTGTCCCATTTTTACCCGAGTAGCTAATTTTTGCCGGAAAGTCCTGAAGCGTGATGAAGAGGAAGCCCCAGCAGAGGTTGAACCAGAGCGTCTTATGACCATCATCCCTCGTGAAAGCCATACCATCTCACGTAAAGACATCAGCGAAAATGCCCTCAAAGTGCTCTATCGCCTCAATAAAGCCGGTTATGAAGCCTATCTGGTAGGCGGTGGCGTGCGCGATTTGCTACTGGGGCAAAAACCGAAAGATTTCGACGTGACGACCAACGCCACGCCTGAGCAGATGCGCAAGCTGTTCCGCAACTGCCGTCTGGTCGGTCGCCGTTTCCGTCTGGCACACGTGATGTTTGGCCCGGAAGTGATCGAAGTTGCCACCTTCCGTGGACATCATCAGGCGGAAGAGATGGCCGAGGATCGCAACAGCTCGCAGCGCGCCCAGAGCGGCATGCTGCTGCGCGACAATATTTTCGGTTCGATTGAAGATGATGCTCAGCGTCGCGATCTCACCATCAACAGCCTCTACTACAGCGTGGCGGATTTCACCGTGCGTGACTACGTGGGCGGCATCAGCGATCTGGAACAGGGCATCATCCGCCTGATTGGCGATCCGGAAACCCGTTACCGCGAAGACCCGGTCCGTATGCTGCGCGTGGCGCGCTTTGCTGCGAAGCTTAATATGCGCATTGCGCCGGAAACGGCAGAGCCGATCCCGCGTCTGGCCTCGCTGCTGCGTGATATTCCACCGGCTCGCCTGTTTGAAGAGTCCCTGAAGCTGCTTCAGGCGGGCTACGGCTACAGCACCTATCTGAAGCTCTGTGAATATCAGCTGTTCCAGCCGCTGTTCCCGACGCTGGCGCGCAATTTCACGGAAAACAGCGACAGCCACATGGAGCGCATGCTGGCGCAGGTGCTGAAAAACACCGATAACCGCATTCAGAATGATATGCGCGTGAATCCGGCGTTTCTGTTTGCCGCGATGTTCTGGTATCCGCAGCTGGAAGCGGCAGAGCGCATTGCGCAGGAAAGTGGCCTGACCTACTTTGAAGCCTTTGCGATGGCGATGAATGATACGCTGGATGAAGCCTGCCGTGCGCTGGCGATTCCGAAGCGCATCACCTCGCTGATCCGCGATATCTGGCTGCTGCAGCTACGCATGTCGCGCCGTCACGGTAAACGCGCCTGGAAACTGATGGAGCATCCGAAATTCCGCGCCGCTTACGATCTGCTGGCGCTGCGGGCGGAAGTGGAAAATAACCCGGAACTGCTGCGTCTGAGCCAGTGGTGGGGCGAATTCCAGGTCGCCGCGCCGCCGCAGCAGAAAAACATGCTGAACAACCTCGGCGACGATCCGGTGCCGCGCCATAAATCGCGTCGTCCGCGCCGCCGTTCTTCCGCGCCGCGTCGTGACAACCAGAACGCCTCATGACCCGGGTTTACCTGGCATTAGGCAGTAATCTGGCCGATCCGCTGCATCAGGTTGATGCAGCGCTTCGCGCCCTGGATGCGTTGCCGCAGACGCAGCGCATTGCCACCTCGCCCTTCTACCGCACGCCACCCTATGGCCCGCCTGATCAGCCCGACTTCCTGAATGCCGCCGTGGCGCTGGAGACCGATCTCAGCGCAGAAGCGCTGCTGGACCACACCCAGCGCATTGAGCAGGAGCATGGCCGGGTGCGAAAGGCGGAGCGCTGGGGACCGCGCACGCTGGATATCGATCTGATGCTGTTTGGCGAGGCAGTGATCAACAGTGAACGCCTGACGGTGCCGCACTATGACCTGCTGAATCGGGCGTTTATGCTGGTGCCGCTGCTGGCGATTGCGCCGGATGTTCGCCTGCCGGATGGCCGCGCGCTCAGCACAATTCTGGCCACGCTCGACAGCCGCAGCATCACCCTGTGGCCGCGCTGAGCAGACAAACACAACTCTCTGATTCCGCTCTCTGACGCTATCCAGTAAACTGCGCCCATCAGAATTCCTGAGTTGAGAGCGCCATGAAACCCACCACGATTTCACATCTGCGTCAGGCGAAAGCCAGCGGTAAAAAATTCGCGACGCTGACCGCCTACGATTTCAGTTTTGCCCGCCTGTTTGCCGATGAAGGCATTCAGGTGCTGCTGGTTGGCGATTCGTTAGGTATGACGATTCAGGGGCATGACTCAACGCTGCCGGTGACGGTCAGCGACATCGCCTATCACACCGCCGCCGTGCGCCGTGGCGCGCCGCAGGCGCTGCTGCTCGCTGACCTGCCCTTCATGAGCTATGCCACGCCGGCACAGACCTTTGACAATGCTGCGCAGCTGATGCGCGCCGGAGCCAACATGGTCAAACTGGAAGGCGGCAGCTGGCTGGCTGAAACCGTCCGGATGCTGACCGAGCGGGCGGTGCCGGTGTGTGGTCACCTGGGGCTGACGCCGCAGTCGGTCAATATCTTTGGCGGTTATAAAGTCCAGGGGCGTGATGAAGCGGGAGCCGAGCAGCTGCTGGCCGACGCGCTGGCGCTGGAAGCCGCGGGTGCACAGCTGATGGTGCTGGAGTGCGTGCCGGTCTCGCTCGCTCAGCGGATCACCGCCGCCCTCACTATTCCGGTGATCGGCATTGGTGCCGGTAACGTCACCGATGGACAGATTCTGGTGATGCATGACGCCCTGGGCGTGACCGGCGGACACATCCCTAAATTTGCCAAAAATTTCCTAGCGGAGAGCGGCGATGTTCGCGCGGCGATTCGCCACTATATCGCTGAAGTTGAAGCCGGCACCTACCCGGCGGCAGAGCACAGTTTCCAGTAATTCAGGAGAGTCACCGTGTTGATCATTGAAACGCTGCTGATGCTGCGCCAGGAAGTCCGTCGCTGGCGTCAGCAGGGTAAACGTATTGCGCTGGTGCCGACCATGGGCAACCTGCACGAAGGGCATCTGACGCTGGTGGATGAGGCGCGGGCGCGCGGCGACATCGTGATTGTGTCGATCTTCGTGAATCCGATGCAGTTTGACCGGGCAGACGACCTGGCTCGCTATCCGCGCACGCTGCAGGAGGATTGCGAAAAGCTGAACCGCCATCAGGTGGATGTCGTCTTTGCCCCCTCGCCGGCTGAAGTCTATCCGCAGGGCGCGCAGAATCAGACCTTTGTTGAGGTGCCGGTGCTCTCCTCTCTGCTGGAGGGCGCGACCCGTCCGGGCCATTTTCGCGGCGTGGCCACCATCGTCAGTAAACTCTTTAATCTGGTGCAGCCCGACATTGCCTGTTTCGGTGAAAAGGATTTTCAGCAGCTGGCTATCATTCGTAAGATGGTGGCCGATATGGGCTTCGACATTGAAATTGTCGGTGTGCCTACCGTACGGGCTGCGGATGGTCTGGCGCTGAGTTCGCGCAACGGCTACCTGACGGCCGATGAGCGTCAGCTGGCCCCGGTGCTGAGCCAGGTGATGCGTCAGATGGCGACGCGGCTTGAAAACGGCGAGCGCCATGTTGAAGAGATTATCGAGGCGGCCAGTGAGGCGCTGGTCGCGCAGGGATTGCGTCCTGATGGCCTGGCGATCTGCGATGCGGAAACGCTGCAGCCGCTGACGGTGGACAGTCAGCGCGCTGTCGTACTGATGGCCGCCTGGCTGGGCAATGCCCGCCTGATTGACAACCAAACCGTTGACCTGACGCTGTAAGCACACCCGCTACAGATTATTTTATTTCTCTGACAAGGTTTCTGGCTATGATTCGCACTGTTCTGCAAGGCAAATTACACCGCGTGAAAGTGACGCAGGCGGACCTCAATTACGAAGGTTCCTGCGCGATCGATCAGGATTTCCTGGATGCCTCCGGCATTCTGCAATATGAAGCGATCGATATTTATAACGTCACCAACGGTCAGCGTTTTTCCACCTATGCTATCGCGGCTGAGCGTGGCTCAAAGATCATTTCGGTAAATGGTGCGGCCGCCCGCTGCGCCTGTCAGGGCGATATTTTAATTATCTGCTCCTATGTGCAGGTTGAAGATGCGGAAGCGCGTCAGTGGCAGCCAAAGGTCGCCTATTTTGAGGGTGACAACCAGATGAAGCGTCTGGCAAAAGCGCTGCCAGTACAGATCGCCTGATAAAAAAGGGCCGCCCGTGATACGGCCGGCCCTTTTTCTTTGCGGTTATTTCCGTTAAACCGGTTTGGCCGCCAGCGGCTTCGACGGTTTTTTCATCGTAAAGAGGAAATTAAACCAGCCACGCTTTCTCATCAGGCAGAGCGTCCAGGGTAACGCCAGCGCCACCAGGAAAGCCGAAATAAACTTCAGATCGTTAACCCAGGCGGACGGGCTTTCAAATTTCACAATCTTACTGAAGAACTGAATCGCCAGATAATGCGACAGGTAAAAGACGATAGAATTGACGCCGATATAATAAACCAGTTCAGACTTCAGCTTCAGCGCAATCCAGACAAAGAACGGAACCGACAGCAGTGCCAGCGGTGACAGTAATGCCTGCGAATGACGATCCAGCACAAAAATATTCAGGCAGGAGAGCAGCGCAAAACTGGCCACTGAAATGAGCAGGGTCGGACCGTGCTGCACTTTCTCCGCGATATCCACCTGCTTTCTCACCACGTAATCGCCCAGATAGAAGAAAACAAACAGATAAAGGGATTTATTAATGTGGCTGTTATCGAAACTGGCAAACACGCCGTCCGGGTCAATGGCTGGCAGTGCCCAGCTCAGCGCCATACAGATGCCGAACACCAGCAGGAACGGCAGATGGCGGGCAAAGATAATCACAATAAAGAAGATAAACAGCGAATGCAGGAACCAGGTCATATCGCCGCCACCGGTCAGGTGAGAGAGAATAATATTCATCGGCGATTGCGGCGTATTGGCCATTGAGCTGAACAGAATTTTCAGCCCGCCATATACTGCCACCCAGACCACGAACGGATAGAGAATACTGCGCACCTTGTTATTAAAAAAAGGACCCAGGCCTTTTCTTAATCCGGCATCGACAAATAAGCCCGACACAAAAAACATCAGCCCCAGCCTTACCGGTGCCAGCATCTCATTTAGCAGGCTGCTGAAGGCGGTAAAATGACCGGCATTGTTATGGACAGCGATAGTACTGTGCAAAAAAATGATTGCGAGAATACTCAATCCCCGCAGATTGTCGATCCACGTTATACGATTCATCTTTTCCTGCCTTTGATTAAAAACTGGCCCTGAATGTGCGACCATTCTTCTTATTACAGACACTCCATTCCCGCCCTTTCGTCCCTGAGCAGAGGAATAACCTTATTCGGCGGTATTCTGATCACTCGCGCTGAAATAAACAACAGTCGGGGCTTAAGGCTAATCTTAAAAAAAATTTAACAGTGGAGAATCATTAAGATAGAAACCGGTTCCACTTTAATATCAGATAATGCTTAGGGTTATTTTTTATCAGGAGGGCGAAAAAGGCAGCTATTTTCCGCAATCGCGTGAAAAAAGAGAGGCGGAGCAGAAGAAAGGATCGTTTTTTAAGGCCAGTGACAACCGGAAAAGGCGGCGATTTTTTATCCGATAATAAAAAAGCCACGCGCGTTTCGCTGCGTGGCTTCGGTAAAGGTTTCGTCAGGTGCGTAATCCGCGTCCGCGCTGAATCAGCGCATAGACCAGCCCGTAAAAGACCAGAATAAACGCGATCAATACCGAAAGCGTAAAGGCCAGCGGCACGTCATTAATGCCCAGGAAGCCATAGCGGAACCCGCTGATCATATAGACGATAGGGTTCAGCTTCGAAACGGCCTGCCAGAATGGCGGCAGCAGACTCAGCGAATAGAACACGCCACCCAGATAGGTCAGCGGCGTCAGCACAAAGGTCGGGATCAGGCTGATATCGTCAAAGGTCCGGGCAAACACGGCGTTCAGCAGACCGGCCAGTGAAAACAGAATCGCGGTCAGCAGCAGCGTCACCGCCACCATCGTCCAGGAGTGAACGTGAAACGGCACGAAGAAGAGCGAAATGGCCGTGACCAGAACCCCGACGCAGACGCCACGCGCCACGCCGCCGCCAACATACCCCGCAATAATGATGTGGGTCGGCACCGGCGCGACCAGCAGCTCTTCAATGTTGCGCTGGAATTTGGCACTGAAGAATGAGGATGCGACGTTAGCATAGGCGTTGGTAATGACCGCCATCATGATCAATCCCGGCACGATAAACTGCATATAGCTGAAGCCGTGCATCTCACCAATGCGTGACCCGATCAGGTTACCGAAGATGATGAAATAGAGCGTCATGGTGATTACCGGCGGCACCAGCGTCTGGATCCAGATGCGGGCAAAACGGTTAATCTCTTTGGCCCAGATACTTTTCAGCGCCACCCAGTACAAATGTGTCATGCTTTTGCTCCTGTTTTTCCCTGCGTCGTCAGGCCAACGAACAGCTCTTCCAGACGGTTCGCTTTATTTCGCATACTCAGTACCTGCACCCCCTGCGCACTCAGCTGGCTGAAGACGCTGTTCAGCCCCTGCTCACGCAGTACTTCCACCTCCAGCGTGGAGGTATCCGTCAGGCGATACTGGAATCCTTCCAGCGCGGGCAGCGGACTGCGCGGCGCCAGATCGAGGATAAAGGTTTCTGATTTCAGCTTGGACAGCAGCCCTTTCATCGAGGTGTTTTCCACCAGCTCACCGCTCTGGATGATGCCGATGTTGCGGCACAGCATCTCCGCCTCTTCCAGATAGTGGGTGGTGAGAATGATGGTGGTGCCTTTGGCATTCAGATCTTTCAGGAACCCCCACATTGAGCGCCGCAGTTCGATATCGACCCCCGCCGTCGGCTCATCCAGAATCAGCAGTTTGGGCTCATGCATCAGCGCGCGGGCGATCATCAGACGGCGTTTCATCCCGCCGGAGAGCATGCGCGCCCGTTCACTGCGTTTTCCCCACAGATCGAGCTGTTTCAGGTACTTCTCCGCCCGCTGATTGGCCTCACGCCGTCCGACGCCGTAGTAACCCGCCTGGTTAACGACGATCTGCATCACCGTCTCAAACGGGTTAAAGTTAAACTCCTGTGGCACCAGGCCGAGCTGGCGCTTGGCATTCACCACATCTTTTTGCAGGTCGTAGCCAAACACCCGCACGCTGCCGCCGGACTTATTGACCAGCGAACTGATAATCCCGATGGTGGTGGATTTACCGGCACCGTTTGGCCCCAGCAGCGCATAAAAGTCACCCGCTTCAACGTTAAGATCGATGCCCTTCAGCGCCTGTACGCCGCCGGGATAGGTCTTGGTCAGCTGAGAAAGTTCCAGTGCATATGTCATTCTGCATCCATACCCTGTTTTGGTGGCATCGTAATGCCGTTTAAATTTAGTCAGCCCTGGCATATAGTACGCGCGCGCACCTTGCGCAGTAACCGGTCGCTCAACGCCATGACAGACATTAACACCCTGATCAGTAACAACCGCGAATGGTCAAAATTACTGATTGAAGAAGATCCCGGCTTTTTTGAGCGGCTCGCCCAGGCACAAAAACCGCGCTTCCTGTGGATCGGCTGCTCAGACAGTCGTGTTCCTGCCGAACGCCTGACCGGACTTGAACCGGGCGAACTCTTTGTTCACCGCAACGTCGCCAATCTGGTGATCCACACCGATCTGAACTGTCTGTCCGTGGTGCAGTACGCTATTGAAGTGCTGGAAGTTGAACACGTCATCGTGTGCGGCCACTACGGCTGCGGCGGCGTGCAGGCCGCGATGGATAACCCGGAGCTGGGGTTGATCGACAACTGGCTGCTGCACATCCGCGACCTCTGGTACAAGCATAGCGTGTTGCTGGGGGAACTCCCGCCGGATAAGCGCCTGGACAAACTGTGTGAAATCAACGTGATTGAACAGGTCTATAACCTGGGACACTCGACCGTAGTGCAATCTGCCTGGAAACGCGGGCAGAAAGTCTCACTGCACGGCTGGGTTTACGGCATTCAGGACGGCTGCCTGCGTAACCTTGATGTCACGGCAGACAGTCGGGAGATCCTGGAACAGCGCTACCGCAACGGCATCGCCAGTCTGCAGATGAAGGTCGAAGCCTGAACCGATCGCGGCGCAAAACGCGACATAGCCTACACCAGTCGGAGGGTGCAGGCCTTGGAAGAATGTGCGGTTATGCGCTGTCAGGATTCCAGCGGCACCACTTTGCCGATGTAAGGCAGATGGCGATAGTGCTGGGCGTAGTCGATACCAAAGCCCACCACAAATTCATCGGGAATGGCGAAGCCGACATACTCAACGTTAACCTCGACTTCGCGGCGTTCAGGCTTATCCAGCAGGGTGCAGATCGCCAGTGATTTTGGCTGACGCAGCTGCAGGATCTCCCGCACTTTGCTCAGGGTGTTGCCGGAATCAATGATATCTTCGACGATCAGCACATCCTTGCCGCGAATGTCCTCGTCCAGATCTTTCAGGATTTTCACATCACGTGAGCTGGACATGCCGCTGCCGTAACTGGAGGCGGTCATAAAATCGACTTCATGCGGCACCTCAATGGCGCGACACAGGTCAGCCATGAACATGAATGAGCCGCGCAGCAGCCCCACCAGCACCATATCGCTGCCGCTGTCGCGGTAGTGATCGGTAATCTCTTTGCCCAGTTCAGCGATGCGCGTGGCGATTGCCTGTTCAGGGATCATCACTTCAACAGTGTGTTTCATTGCGTTCAGCCCGGTTACGTCAGAAAAGCCCCGAAGTCTATCACAGACGCCGCCGCGTCGGCTGCGCCGCAGCGCAGGCAAACGATTACGTCGCGAAAATTGTTCACAGTCGTCTGCGGCTGGCTCAAATGCGCATTACCTTAGAACATTACGGCATTTACCAGCATGATTCGCTGCATGGTAGCCTTTATCCAACATATCGTTACCCTACTCGCGCCGCAGGCCGGAGATCACAATGACTTCACCTTCAAGCAAGAAAACGCATATCGGCGACAGGCCGCTGCACCCTGAAACGCAGATGCTGAACTATGGCTACGATCCCCGCCTGTCCGAAGGCGCGGTGAAGCCGCCGGTCTTTCTGACCTCCACCTTTGTCTTCGACAGCGCCGAAGAGGGACGCGATTTCTTCGATTACGTCTCCGGCCGGCGCGAGCCGCCAGAGGGCAAATCGGGCGGGCTGGTCTACTCCCGCTTTAACCACCCTAACAGCGAAATCGTGGAGGATCGGCTGGCCGTCTATGAGCAGGCAGAGAGCTGCTCACTCTTCTCCTCCGGCATGGCCGCCATCGCCACCACCCTGCTGACCTTTGCCCGTCCCGGCGAGGTGATCCTGCACTCCCAGCCGCTGTATGGCGGCACCGAAACCCTGCTCAGCAAGACGCTGCACAATCTGGAGATTGGCGCGGTCGGCTTCAGCGACGGCAATGATGAGGCCAGAGTGCGTGAAGCGGCACAGCAGGCGATGGCGCAGGGCCGCGTGGCGATCATCCTGATTGAAACCCCGGCGAATCCCACCAACAGCCTGGTCAACATTCGTCTGATGGCGCGTATCGCTGATGAGATTGACCAGCAGCAGGGCTCCCGACCCATTATCGCCTGTGACAACACGCTGCTCGGCCCGCTGTTCCAGCAGCCGCTGACCCTGGGCGCGGATCTCTCGCTCTACTCGCTGACTAAATATGTGGGGGGACATTCGGACCTGATTGCGGGGGCGGCGATGGGCAGCAAAGCACTGATGGCAAAAGTGCGCGCCCTGCGCAGCGCCATCGGCACCCAGCTGGACCCGCACTCAAGCTGGATGCTCAGCCGATCGCTGGAAACGCTGTCGCTGCGCATGGAAAAGGCCTGGCAGAATGCGGAAGCCGTGGCGGCGTTTCTGCGCGATCATCCGAAAGTGGCGAAGCTGCACTGGCTGCCCTATCTCGACGCGGAGAGCGCCGAGGGCAAAACGTATCGCGAGCAGTGCAGCGGCGCCGGTTCGACCTTCTCGTTCGATATCGTCGGCGGCCAGCCTGCGGCGTTCCGTTTCCTCAACGCGCTGTCGCTGTTCAAGCAGGCGGTGAGCCTGGGCGGCACCGAGTCGCTGGCCAGCCATCCGGGCAGCACCACCCACTCCGGCGTGCCGCAGGCCGTGCGTCAGCGAATCGGTATCACTGACGCCACGGTGCGGCTGTCGATTGGCATTGAGAACGCGGGCGACCTGATTGAAGATGTGAAGCTGGCGCTGGAGCAGGCGTAATCAGCTCACGGTAAAGCCCAGCATCATGCCAGTATCTTCATGCTCCAGCAGATGACAGTGGGCCATATAAGCGTGTTCGGCGGCGGCGACATAGTTGAAGCGCACCAGCACTTCACTGCGCCAGCCGTCGACATTGACCATATCTTTCCAGCCCTGCCGATGGGGTGCCGGCGGTTTGCCATTCTCGGAGAGAATGCGGAACTGGGTGCCGTGAATATGAAACGGATGCAGCATCGCATCGCCTTCGCCGGAGATCGTCCACTTCTCATAGTCGCCCAGCTTCACTGCAAACGACGGTTTCGTCATATCAAACGCCTGACCGTTGATTTTATTGCCGTTTCGGAAATCATAACCCGCTGGCTGCGCCATACCCGCCATACCGTGCATGCTGTGATCCATCGGCGCGGCGGATGAGCCGTGCGCCTGCGCCATCGCCGGATGGTCGCCCGTCTCCCCGGCTTTTCCCTGCCTCTGCGGCATTGCGTGATGCCCGCCTTTGCCCATCGCTTTCTCGCCATAGCGCTGCATCAGCGCCTGTATCCCCTGCTGGTCCAGCTGCGGGTCCATCATCAGCTGCAGCCAGCGGGTGTGCAGCCCCTCTGTCGCGGGCAGAGCGGGCAGCGTCGCCAGCCGATCCGGCAGCGTGGCGCTGGCCATCACCCGCAGCGGCAGGATCTGCACCAGCGGCAGCGGCTGATCGAATGGCGGCAGCGTCATCCCCATCTGATCGGTGGGCAGCGTCACCAGATCAAAGGCTTTGCCGTCGGAGGTGTCGATCATCACCTCAAAGCGCTCGCCCGGCAGGATCGGCAACGCGTCGACGCTGACCGGCTCCGCCAGCAGACCGCCGTCGCTGGCGATCACATAGAGAGGACGTTTATCACTGGCGGCAACGTGCAGCGACCGGGCATTACAGCCATTGAGCAGGCGCAGACGCAGCCAGCCGCGCGGCACCGCATGCTGCGGATAGTGCGCCCCGTTAGTCAGCATCATGTCACCAAACCAGCCTACCGCCGCGCGCATCACGTCGAGCTGATAGTCGATATGGCGGCCATCCTGAGTCAGCTGCTTATCCTGAAAAATCAGCGGCACATCATCCACGCCCCACTGCACAGGCAGCCGCAGTGTGCCGCTCTCTTTATCTTCCAGCAGGATCAGGCCCGCCAGCCCCTGCGCCACCTGATGCCCGGTTTTGCCGTGCAGATGAGGGTGATACCAGCAGGTTGCGGCGGGCTGATCGGGCGTGAAGGAGACCTGACGCGAGCCGCCGGGGGCTATCGCCGCCTGCGGTCCGCCATCCACCGCGCCAGGGATTTCCAGCCCGTGCCAGTGCAGCGTGGTCGCTTCGCTGAGCCGGTTATGAATGTTCACCGTCACCGGCTGGCCGCGCTGTAGCCGCAGTACCGGCCCCAGCAGGCTGCCGTTGTAGCCCCAGGTCGGCACCGCTTTGCCGTTCCACTGCGTGCTCCCCTGCATGGCGGTAAGGCTGTATGTGCCTCTGGCGTCGGGTTCCAGCAGAGAGGGAATCGGCAGCAGCGGACGGGGTGCCGCCATCAGCGAACGGCTCCAGAGCGGTAACGCTCCGGCTGCACTCAGTGCGGCGGTGAGTTTCAGGAAGTGGCGACGTTGCATGGTGATCATCCTTGTGGCATCAGAGCGCACAGCCTAAACCCTGACCTTATGGGAAGGTCAAGCGCTACCCGTGATAATCTGACGAAAAAAGGCGGCGCAGCGGCTCACCACGGCAAATTAATCGAAAACCTGAGAGCAACTGTGCTAACGTCATTAACAATATCCATTGAAGAGAACGACTATGAAGCAAAGCATCAAGATCCTGCTGCTGACGGGACTCCTTGGCTTCTCCTCCACCAGTTTTGCCCTGAGTGAATCCGAAGCGGAAGATCTGGCGGATCTCACGGCGGTTTTCGTCTATCTGAAAAATGATTGTGGCTATCAGGATCTTCCGGACGCGCAGATTCGCAAAGCGCTGGTCTTTTTTGCTCAGCAAAACCGCTGGGATTTAAGCAACTACAGCAACTACAACATGAAAGCGCTGGGCGAAGAGAGCTATCGCGACCTCAGCGGCATCGCCATCACCAACGACAAAAAGTGCAAGTCTCTGGCCCGCGATTCACTGAGCCTGCTGGCTTACGTCAGGTAACGCCCCCGCCCTCTGCTGCCGGACATTTGACCGTGCAACCACGGTCAGTGTTAGCTATGATGTGCCGCCCATCTTCATGGCGACATCAGAGGAGAGCACCATGGCCCACAATGAAACGTGGCATGAAACCCTTCATGCCGGTTTTGGCCAGTATTTTACGGTAGACAAAGAGCTGTACCGTGAAAAAACTGCGCATCAGGATTTAATCATTTTCGAAAATGCCGCGATGGGTCGCGTCATGGCGCTGGACGGTGTGGTTCAGACGACCGAGCGTGACGAATTTATCTATCATGAAATGATGACTCACGTTCCCCTGCTGGCGCACGGCGCCGCGAAGAGCGTGCTGATCATTGGCGGTGGTGACGGTGCGATGCTGCGTGAAGTATCGCGTCATTCTCAGATCGAAAAGATTACCATGGTGGAGATCGATGCGGGCGTCGTGACCTTTTGCCGCCAGTACCTGCCGAACCACAGCGCAGGCGCCTACGACGATCCGCGCTTTACGCTGGTGATCGATGACGGGGTAAACTTCGTCAATCAGACGCAGGAAAAATTCGATGTGATCATCTCCGACTGTACCGACCCGATTGGTCCGGGCGAGAGTCTGTTCACCTCTGAATTTTATGCCGGCTGCAAAGCGGCCCTTAATGAAAATGGCATCTTTGTGGCACAGAATGGCGTCTGCTTCCTGCAGCAGGATGAGGCGGTGAACAGCCATCGCAAGCTGGGTCACTACTTTGCGGATGTCAGCTTCTATCAGGCCGCGATCCCGACCTACTACGGCGGCATCATGACGTTTGCCTGGGCGAGCGACAATCCGGCGCTGCGCCACCTGGATACCGCCACGCTACAGGCGCGTTTCGAGGCCGCTGGCCTGGCCTGCCGTTACTACACGCCAGCCATCCATACCGGCAGCTTTGCCCTGCCACAATATCTGTTGAATGCGCTGTCTGCCGCATGCTGACAGCACATTTCTAAGGGGGTGAATGAAATTGCAAAAGCTAAAACTACATGGCTTCAACAACCTGACGAAAAGCCTGAGTTTTTGTATTTACGATATCTGCTATGCGAATACTGAAGCTGAACGCGATGGGTACATCGCCTATATCGATGAACAATATAACGCGAATCGCCTGACGGAGATCCTGACCGAGACCTGCTCCATCATCGGTGCCAACGTGCTGAACATCGCGCGTCAGGATTATGAGCCGCAGGGAGCCAGCGTCACGATTCTGGTCAGCGAAGAGCCGATCGATCCGAAAGATATCGATAACTCAGAACATCCGGGTCCCCTGCCCAACTCGGTGGTGGCCCATCTGGATAAGAGCCATATCTGCGTGCACACCTATCCGGAGAGCCATCCTGAAGGTGGACTCTGCACGTTCCGCGCGGATATTGAAGTCTCAACCTGTGGCGTGATCTCACCACTAAAAGCGCTGAACTATCTGATCCACCAGCTGGAGTCAGACATCGTCACCGTCGATTACCGGGTGCGCGGCTTTACCCGTGACGTGAAAGGGATGAAGCACTTTATCGACCACGAGATTAATTCGATTCAGAACTTCATGTCTGAGGATATGAAGGCGATGTATGACATGGTGGATGTGAACGTCTATCAGGAAAACATCTTCCACACCAAGATGTTGCTGAAAGAGTTTGAGCTGAAGCACTACCTGTTTAACACCCGTCCGGAAGATCTCAGCCCGCAGGAGCACAAACGCATCACCGACCTGCTGTGGAAAGAGATGCGTGAGATCTACTACGGCAGAAACATCCCTTCTGTCGGTCTGAAGACGCTGTAACCCTCAGGCGCGCAGCGTTACCGGCGGTAACCTGCGCGTGCTGTCTCTCAGGCTGTCAGCGCGAGCGCAATGCCGCGCTCGCGCAGCGTGCGGCAGACCGCGTCCTCTAAACCGCTGTCTGTAACCACGTCGGTCAGCTCATCCAGCGGTGCCGCGCAGAACAGCGACCAGGAACCATATTTGCTGCTGTCCGCCAGCAGAACCCGGCGAGCCGCATTGGCCAGCAGGTCATGTTTCAGCCCCGCTTTCTCCTCGGTCGGCGTGGTGATGCCGCGCTCCAGGCTCCAGGAGTTACAGCTGACGAAGGCGATATCGGGATTGATGCTGCGCAGCAACCGGCGTCCATGTTCCCCCACGCAGGACTGACTGGAGTCATCAATCCGCCCGCCGATAATCGTCACTTCAATCTGCTTAAATTCCGACAGAAACAGCGCAATGTGCAGATCGGCCGTGATCACCCGCAGCGGCAGATGTGTCAGCTGACGCGCCAGTTCCAGCATGGTGGTGCCGGCATCCAGCACGATGGCGTCGCCTGCCCGGACAAAGCTGGCGGCGCACTCCGCAATGGCCTGCTTCTCCGCCAGGTGACGCTGCATCTTCTCCAGGGTGGTCGGCTGGGCGGGAATAAACCGATTCAGGGTGACACCACCGTGACTGCGGCTGATCACGCCCTCTTTATCCAGCTTGATCAAATCACGGCGAATCGTGGCGGGTGAGGCGGAGATCGCACTGACCAGTTGCTCAACAGTCACCAGATTATGGCTTTTCAGATAATCCATAATCTGGTCAAGACGGCTCTGTCCCTTCATATTTCCCTATGCGAGCTGCATCGCGAGTTTGATAGAGATCGCCATGCTCTCAGACTTCGCTTTACCTGTCCAGGCGATATCAAAAGCGGTGCCGTGGTCCGCAGAGGTGCGGATAAACGGCAGGCCGGCGGTAATGTTGACGCCGTCATAGAAGCCCAGCAGCTTCAGCGGGATATGCCCCTGATCGTGGTACATCGCGACCACCATGTCATAGAGCCCCTCCTGGCATTGCAGGAACACCGTGTCCGGCGGGCACGGCCCGGCGACATCAATCCCCTGCGCTTTCATCGCCTGAATGGCAGGTGCAACGGTGGTGATCTCCTCATCGCCAAACAGCCCGTTCTCACCGGCATGGGGATTGACGCCCGCCACGGCGATGCGCGGAGCCTGATAACCGACGCGCCGCAGGAAAGTGTCCGCCATACCAATGACCGTTTTAATGCGCGGCTGGTTCAGCGTGTCGAGGAACTTACGCAGTGCAATGTGGGTGGTGACGTGAATCACCTTCAGCTTATCGGTGTAGAGCACCATGGCGTAATCCCGGGTGTCAGTGAGGTGGGCCAGCAGCTCCGTGTGCCCCGGATAGAGATGGCCGGCCGCATGCATCGCCTCCTTGTTCAGCGGCGCGGTGGCAATCGCCTGCACGTCGCCCGCCAGCGCCAGCGCCGTAGCACGTTTCACACAGCGCCACGCCAGATCGCCCGCCTCTTTCTGCACCACGCCGGGTTTCAGCGCGTCGGGGTCAGCCAGCGGCTCGTCAATCACGTTGATGATGCCAGGAGCAAAGCGTGCATCCTGCACCCGGTCAAGGACCCGCAGCTCGGCCTGGGGCGTAATGTTCATCGCCAGAATGCGGCGCAGTGTACTGGCGCAGCCAATCACCACGGCAGGAATGCCATTCAGCTCACCTTCAGAGAGCGATTTAATGATGATTTCCGGGCTGATGCCCGCCGGGTCGCCCATGGTGATCGCAATAATTTTACTCACTCGACTTCTCCTCAATAAAATCAATGGCTGCTACCAGGGTATTTTCATCACCAAAGCCACCCGCTTTGGTCATCACCGGCAGAGTAAATTCACTGTTAAGCAGAACCCCGTGCGGCACACAGCCCGCCACCAGACCCTGAATGGTAAAGCCGCTGGCACCCAGTGCCCGGGCGACGGCCATCGCCACATCCCCTCCCGACAGATAGAGCGCATGCGGCTGCGCGCTGCGGCAGAGCCGGTAAGTAATCTCGCCGAGAAACTGACAGATCGCCTCCCCCAGCTGCTGGCGCGTCATGCTGAAGTGCTGACAGAGCTGCGCAATCTCGTGCCGCTGCGCCTCGTGCTGGCAGGTGGTGATCACCGTATGGCGACCGGCCCGCAGTGCCGCAGCCGCCTCATCGATCCAGCGATCCCGATCGGGCCAGGCGGGCTGCCGGAACAGCTGCCGGATATCGACATCCACTCTCGCTGCGTCACGCTGGCTGAGCAGCTGGGCAACCTGCTGCTGCCCGCTCTCGCTCATCGATCCCACCACCGCCAGCACCGGCCGGGGCGTTCGCACCCGGAGCGCGGCGCCCAGCGCATCGCTTAATCCGGCGGCCCCGACCAGCAGCGGCGTCTCGCGCAGCCGCGCAGCCGCGGCGATCAGTCGCGCCAGGTCCGCCCCGGTTTCGGCATCCACGACGACGATGCCGTGCGCCGCCGCCAGCACCGCATCAAGCCGGTCGCTGCGCAGCGTGGCAAGATCGAGCACGCTGCCGGCGATCTGCATCTGTTCAAGAACGCTGGCGCTGGCGATCGGGGTTTTCGGATCGCTGGCAAATTCGGTGTCCGTGAGCAGACGCTGATGGACCCGGACGTGACCTCCGCACGTGGTGCGGCCCAGTCGGGGCACCGCCGGTGCAACCAGCGCCAGCGTTTTCGCACTGGCCTTCAGTGCCGCCGCCGTTTCAGCGCCGATATTGCCGCGCAGCGTAGAGTCGATCTTTTTGAACAGCCAGCCGTGCTGAAACTGCGCCGCGAAGTGCCGCACCGCCTGCGTGACGCGCTCTGCCGCCTGGGTGGCGCTGATCGCCCGACTCTCCGTGCTGACGACCAGCACATCTGCCGTCTCTGGCAACGCGCCCCGGGTGTCGAACAGCACCTGAACGCCTGCGCCGGCCTGCGCCAGTCCGCTTCCCGCATCGTTGGCACCGGTAAAGTCATCGGCGATGACCAGTACCGGCGTTTTCCATAATGATGAGCCCATCCTCACTCCTGTCAGGCGATTGCCGCTGCCATTGATTATATTCAATCATAATTGATTATATGTGAGCAACTTCAAATTAATCGAAATCGATATGCCCTATAAAATGAGCCATACAGAGTGACTGACCTCGCATTGAGATGAGCAAAGTTAATCATCTGCTCAGACGCGATCGACATAAGGGTATGAAATGAACATTAACAGCACGGTGATCAGCGGCTATCAGGCGTTAAACGACATGCGCTATCTGCTGGAGGGGGTTTCATCCGCGGTAGTGGTAACTGACCGGAACATTGAAGCGATTCCGGCTGTGCAGGCGCTGCTGGGGCAACTCCGGGAGCAGATCCCCCAGATCAGCGTGGTGAACAGTGTTCCCCCCGAGCCGAGCCAGCATGATGTGGCCGCCCTTCTTGCCGCACTCACGTCGCGCAGGGCTGACATGGTGATCGGTATTGGCGGTGGCAGCGTGCTGGATGTGGCAAAGCTGCTGTCGGTGCTGTGCGTGGATGCGGCCCCGTCGCTGGAAGCCCTGCTGGCGGGGGAGAAACCGCAGCACCGCACCCGCTCCATGCTGATTCCGACCACCGCGGGTACCGGCTCAGAAGCCACGCCCAATGCGATTCTGGCGATCCCGGAGAAGGAGACCAAAGTCGGCATTATTTCCCCGATCATGCTGCCCGATGTCGTCGCGCTGCTGCCGGAACTCACCACCAGCATGCCCGCGCACATCGCCTCCTCAACCGGTATTGATGCCCTCTGCCACCTGATAGAGTGCTTTACCGCCTGCGTCGCCAATCCGGTCAGCGATAACTATGCGCTGATCGGGATGAAGAAGCTGTTCGCCAATCTCGAAACCACCCTGCGGGAGCCGGAGAATCTGCAGGCACGACTGGAGATGTTGTGGGCCTCTTATTATGGCGGTGCGTCGATTGCCCATGCCGGCACGCATCTGGTGCACGCCCTCTCCTACCCGCTCGGCGGCAAATATCATCTGCCGCACGGCGTGGCGAATGCCATTCTGCTGGCCCCCTGCATGCGCTTTGTCCGTCCGGCGGCGGTGAGTAAATTCGCTCAGGCCTATGACCTGCTGCCTGATGCTGACCACCGTTTAAGTGATGAAGCGAAATCCCATGCGCTGGTCGACTACTTCACCGCACTGGTGGCGCGTCTGCAGCTGCCTGCCAGTCTGGAAGCGCTGGGCATCGGCCCGGATCACCTGCCCTATCTGGTGGAAGCCGCGCTCGACGTGCAGCGCCTGATGAAAAATGTCCCGATGGCGGTCACCGCTGACGATGTGCGCGCGGTCTATCTGACCCTGTTTCCTTCCTGCCAGGCGTAATGAGGATTGTCATGAATAAGAAAATAAGCGGCGTACTGACTGCCATCGTCACCACCTTCGATCGTGACGGCGCTTTTGATCCGGTGAGACAGCGTGAGCAGGTCAGACGACAGCTCCGGGCCGGTAACGGCATCTTCTGCGGCGGCACCAACGGCGAATTCTTTGTGCTGAACGAGCAGGAAAAGCTCGCCGTCACCGCCACCTGCGTGGATGAAGTCAGCGGCCGCGCGGCGGTGGTGGCGCACATCGGCGAAATCTCGACGCGTGAAACGATCCGGCTCGGCACACAGATCGCCCGCCTGGGCGTGGATGCCGTCTCCGCGATCACCCCCTGGTTTGTGCCGCTGAAACAGCAGGAGCTGATCGATCACTACCGGCGCGTGGCTGACGCGCTGACGGTGCCGCTGTTCCTCTACAACATCCCGGCGCGCACCGGCAATACGCTGCAGCCGGAGACGGTGCGCACGCTGGCCGCCCATCCAAATATCATCGGCATCAAAGATTCGGCGGGCAGTTATGACAGCCTGCGCGGCTTCCTGCAGGCCACCGCCGACTGTGACGGTTTTGATGTGCTGAATGGCCCCGACTCGCTGATCCATCAGGGGTTTGTTGAGGGCTGCTCCGCCGCCATTTCCGGGCTGGCCAACGTGGCCCCGGAGGCGATTAACGCTATCTGGGCGCGCTTCGCTGCCGGCGATATTGCCGGTTCGCAGCAGGCTCAGGAGAACGTCACCGGTCTGCGCACGGCGCTCTACAGCATCGGTTTCTCACCGGCCGCCGTGAAAAAAGCGGTCAGCCTGCTGGGCTTCGAGGTGGGTGAAAGCCGCTATGCGGTGCAGTTCAGCGCCGAAGAGCAGCAGCAGATCCGTCAGATCGTCACCCACTACCTGCAATAAACGCCATCGCCTTTGTCTCCTACCGGTCAGATGAGAACGAACCTGATGGTCGCCATCTGCCAGCACAATCGAGGTTATGATGAACGCATTTTCAACTGAGAGCACCTTACTGATCGTAGGCATGGTGGTCGCCTATATCCTGTTCACCACCTGGCTGACCTGGCGGCTGCGCAGTAAAAGCAGCGGTGACTTTATGGAAGGCTCCCGCGCCATGCCTGCCTTTATCGTCGGCATCATGCTGATGTCGGAATATATCGGGGCAAAATCCACGATCGGCACTGCGCAGGCCGCCTTTGAAAATGGCTTCGCCGCTTCCTGGTCAGTGATCGGCGCGGCGATTGGCTTTCCGCTGTTTGGTCTGATCCTGGTGAAGCGCATCTACAACACCGGTAAGATCACCATCTCCGGGGCGATCGCCGAAAAATATGGCAGTTCGACCAAAAACATCATTTCGCTGATCATGATCTATGCGCTGCTGCTGGTGAACGTCGGCAACTACATCAGCGGCGCGGCGGCGATCTCTACCGTGCTGAAGATCGACCTGACCCAGGCGGCCTTTATTACCGCGGTGGTGAGTACCTTCTACTTCGCGTTTGGCGGCATGAAAGGGGTGGCCTGGGTGACGCTGCTGCACAGCGCCATTAAGTACATCGGGATCCTGATTATCCTCTACGTGGCGCTGAAGATGACCGGCGGCGTGGCCCCGATGATCGAGAAAATGCCCGCCTTCTACTGGACGTGGGATGGTCATGTCGGGGCCAGTACCATTGTGGCCTGGCTGATCGGAACCGTGGGCTCGATCTTCTGCACCCAGTTTGTGATCCAGGCGATCTCCTCGACCAAAGATGTCAAATCCGCTAAGCGTGCCACGTGGGTCGCCTTCTTCTTCTGCCTGCCTATCGGCCTGGCGATGGCACTGATCGGCGTGGCGGCGAAGTTTGCTCATCCCGACATCAAGAGCCTCTATGCCCTGCCGGTGTTTTTGCAGGATATGTCACCCTGGCTGGCGGGCATCGTGACGACCTCGCTGGTGGCATCGATTTTCGTCAGCGTCGGCACCGTGGCGCTGGCGATCGCCTCGCTGGTGGTGAAAGATTTTTATGTTCCTTACCGTCACCCTACGCCAGAGCGCGAGTTCAAAGTGACGCGCTGGTTCTCGATTGCCATCGGCTTCTTTCCGCTGCTGTTTGTGCTGTTCTTCCCGGAAGTGCTGAAGCTCTCCTTCTTTACCCGCGCGATTCGCCTGTCGATCACCGTCGTGGCGATCATGGCGTTCTATCTGCCGTGGTTTAAGAGCACACGCGGTGCCAACGCCGGTCTGATTGGTTCCTGTCTGGTCACCTCCGTCTGGTTCCTGATGGGGAATCCGTTTGGCATCGATAATATGTATGTGGCGCTGGCCACACCAGCGATCATTATGGTGATTGACCGCTGCATCCCGTCACGCCAGTCTCAGCCTCAACCGCAACGCAATGCACAAAAGAGTGGAGCCTAATATGACTCAGGAAACCGTCACCGCCGAACGCACCGGCCAGCTTGCGCCGCATCCGCAGGATAGCGCGCAGCAGGTTGCGATGCTGCCCTCCTCCTGCCCGCAAAACCATGCGGCTAACCTGCTGCCGCTGCCGGATGGCGATCTGCTCTGCGTCTGGTTTGGCGGCACCCAGGAGGGGATCGCCGATATCTCTGTCTGGTGTTCACGGCTGCAGAAAGGCAGCGATCGCTGGAGTGAGGCGCAGAAACTCTCTGAGGATCCGACGCGGTCCGAGCAGAATCCGGTGCTGTTCCTCGATCCCGATCAGGTCCTGTGGCTGCTCTGGACGGCGCAGAAGTCCGGTAATCAGGACACCGCCATCGTGCGCTATCGTCAGTCTCACGATCTGGGCCGGAGCTGGGGCGCGATCGACACCCTGCTGGATAAGCCTGGCACCTTTATTCGTCAGCCGATCGTGGTGCTGCCGAATGGCAACTGGCTGCTGCCGGTCTTTTACTGCCTGACGCCGCCCGGTGAAAAATGGGTGGGAAACTATGATGTCAGCGCCGTGAAGATCTCAGAGGATAAAGGCCGGAGCTGGCGCGATGTCAGCGTGCCTGACAGCACCGGCTGCGTCCATATGAACGTCACCCTGCTGGAGGATGGCTCGCTGCTGGCGCTCTACCGCAGTCGCTGGGCCGATCACATCTACCAGAGCCGCTCGTTTGATCAGGGAGAGAGCTGGAGCGCACCCGAAGCGCTGTCGCTGCCAAATAACAACTCCTCTATTCAGGTCACGACGCTGCGCAACGGTCATCTGGCGCTGGTGTTTAACGCCATGAGCGCTGAAGGTGCCAGCGAACGTCGCCTGTCGCTCTATGACGAAATTGAAGATGATGAAGAGGACGATGAGGTGGCGGTGGCCGCCGAAGCGGTGGTACACAGCGGCCGTACCGCCTTCTGGGGTGCGCCCCGAGCGCCCATGACGCTGGCGATCTCAACCGATGGCGGCAAAAGCTGGCCGCTGCAGCGCAATCTGGACGAAGGCGATGGCTACTGTATGACCAATAACTCGCAGCAGAAGTTAAACCGTGAGTTCTCCTATCCCAGCATCAAAGAGGGTCTGCATGGCGAACTGCATATCGCCTATACCTGGTATCGTCAGGCGATCAAATATGTGCGGATTGAGGAGTCATGGGTGCAGGGAGGTGACGCGTGAATGAACGGATGGCGCTGGTGACCGGTGCCAGCTCCGGCATCGGTCAGGCGATTTGTGACCGCTTACTGAGTGACGGCTGGCAGGTGATCGGCCTGAGCCGTTCGGCGGTCAGCCGAACAGAACCGGGCTGGCAGAGTCATCAGATCGATATCAGTGACAGCGCTGCCCTGCAGGTGCTGCTGGAACAACTGCCTGTGCCGCAGGCGGTGATCCATGCCGCGGGTATGATGCAGGCCGCGCCGCTGGGGGAACTGGATTTGGCGGCCAGCGCCCGTCTGTGGCAGCTGCACGTGGCCGCTGCGGAACAGCTGACGAACCATTTTGCGCCGCGGATGGCGGCAGGCGGGAGAGTGCTGCTGCTGGGGAGCCGTACGTCAGGCGGTACCGCAGGCCGCAGTCAGTACGTGGCGACCAAATCAGCGATGATCGGCATGGTGCGCAGCTGGGCGGCAGAACTGGCTCCGCGTGGCATTACCGCCAATATCGTGGCCCCCGGTGCGACCGAAACACCGATGCTGAACCAGCCGGGCCGCGCCAGTTCACCGCCGCGCCTGCCGCCAATAGGCCGCTATATTCAGCCGCAGGAAGTGGCCGATCTGGTGGCGTTCCTGCTCTCTCCCTCAGCAGCGGCAATCACCGGGCAGCAACTGGTGATCTGCGGTGGCGCCTCGCTGAGCTAAGCTGCCCCTGCCGCCCGCCGGGCGGTTTCACATCCCGGCCAGACGTGAAGCGCCACCTGTCCGGCATTTAACGCCGGACGGGATTGCCATACTGGTTCACAAACTGGCGATACGCGGCGATGACCAGCAGAAAATCTTCAATGCCGCAGAATGAGAGGCTCTCTTCGTCGTAGTAGTTCATCCCCTCCTCCATGCCGTCATCTTCCAGCGCCAGCAGGTTGGCGCGAATCATCACCTCCTCCTCATCCACCAGGATGGTGTATTCGCTGCCGATGCGCTGCCACTGTCGCACACTGCCTTTGACGTCTTCGATAGCGGCTTCGACTTCATCCAGCAGACCCGGATCGTTTTTCACCTCTTCGTTGAACCAGTGGCCGACCGCTTCATGATCCATCGACATGCGGACCTTAATCTGTCCGGTCACATCGCGTAAAAATTCATATTCCATCGCCCGTTCCTCTCAACGTCGTCGCGTCACTCAATGAGTGTCACGGCTGGCTTTGCAGCATAATGTGACACGTCGCGCATTATTACAGGCTGTCAGGCGAAATCCAGCTTTTGATCGTGCCGGTGACCGGCGCGAAGACGAAAAAAAGGGGCGAATCATCGCCCCTTATGCATGCTTACAAGGTGAAGGATCAGACTGCGGTCTGGAAAATCACGCCTTCCGCTTTGTCGGTGTACTGCGCCAGCTGGTCGAAGTTGAGATAGCGATAGGTGTCGCTGGCCGTTTTATCGACCTGCGCCATAAATTGCTGATACTCATCAGGCGTGGGCAGCCGGCCCAGCAGTGATGCAACGGCAGCCAGCTCGGCAGACGCCAGATAGACGTTTGCGCCGGTCCCCAGACGGTTCGGGAAGTTACGGGTCGAGGTGGAAACCACTGTCGAACCGTCTGCCACACGCGCCTGGTTACCCATGCAGAGTGAACAGCCCGGGATCTCGATACGCGCACCGCTTTTACCGAAGACGCTGTAGTAGCCCTCTTCGGTCAGCTGTGCGGCATCCATCTTGGTTGGCGGCGCCACCCACAGACGGGTTGGCAGCTGACCTTTGTGGCTGTCCAGCAGCTTACCGGCAGCACGGAAGTGACCGATGTTGGTCATGCACGAGCCGATAAACACTTCGTCGATCTTCTCGCCCTGAACGTCCGAGAGCAGACGGGCATCGTCTGGATCGTTAGGGGCACAGAGGATCGGCTCTTTGATATCAGCCAGATCGATCTCGATCACGGCGGCGTATTCCGCATCCGCATCGGCTTCCAGCAGCTGAGGATCGGCCAGCCATTTCTCCATGCTCTCCACGCGACGCTCCAGCGTACGACGATCGCCGTAACCTTCTGCGATCATCCACTTCAGCAGCACGATGTTGGAGTTGAGATATTCGATGATTGGCGCTTTATCCAGCTTGATGGTACAGCCCGCCGCAGAACGCTCTGCTGACGCATCGGACAGCTCAAACGCCTGCTCAACTTTCAGATCCGGCAGACCTTCAATCTCCAGGATGCGACCAGAGAAGATGTTTTTCTTACCTTTCTTCTCAACGGTCAGCAGGCCCTGTTTGATGGCATAAAGCGGAATGGCGTGAACCAGATCGCGCAGCGTAATACCGGGTTCCATCTTGCCTTTGAAGCGCACCAGGACCGATTCCGGCATGTCGAGCGGCATGACGCCCGTTGCCGCAGCAAACGCCACCAGGCCCGAACCGGCCGGGAAAGAGATACCGATAGGGAAACGGGTATGGGAGTCACCGCCGGTTCCTACGGTATCCGGCAGCAGCATACGGTTCAGCCAGCTGTGGATAATGCCGTCACCCGGACGCAGTGAGACACCGCCACGGTTCATGATGAAGTCTGGCAGCGTGTGGTGCGTGTTCACATCGACCGGCTTAGGATAGGCGGCGGTGTGGCAGAAGGACTGCATCACCAGATCGGTCGAGAAGCCCAGGCAAGCCAGATCTTTCAGCTCGTCACGGGTCATCGGACCGGTGGTATCCTGCGATCCCACGGAGGTCATCTTCGGTTCGCAATACGCGCCCGGACGCACACCGGTTACGCCACAGGCGCGGCCGACCATTTTCTGCGCCAGTGAGAAGCCACGGGTGCTCTCCGCAACATCTTTCGCCTGACGGAATACGGTGCTGTGCGGCAGACCCAGCGACTCGCGCGCTTTGGTGGTCAGGCCACGGCCGATGATCAGCGGAATACGGCCACCGGCGCGCACTTCGTCAATCAGCACTTCGGTTTTCAGTTCGAAGCTGGCCAGCAGGTCGTTGGTTTCGTGGTTACGCACTTCCCCTTTGTAAGGGTAGATGTCGATCACATCGCCCATGTTCAGGTCGTTGACGTCCACTTCGATAGGCAGTGCGCCCGCATCTTCCATGGTGTTGAAGAAGATAGGCGCAATTTTGCTGCCCAGCACCACGCCGCCGCCTTTTTTGTTTGGCACGTTCGGGATGTCGTCGCCCATGAACCACAGCACCGAGTTGGTGGCGGATTTACGGGATGAGCCGGTTCCGACCACGTCACCGACGTAAGCCAGCGGATAGCCTTTGGCCTGCAGCGCTGCGATCTGTTTGATCGGGCCGATATTGCCCGGCTCATCCGGCTCAATACCTTCGCGGGCATTTTTCAGCATCGCCAGGGCGTGCAGCGGGATGTCAGGACGTGACCAGGCATCCGGGGCCGGAGAGAGATCGTCGGTGTTGGTTTCGCCCGTTACCTTGAATACCGTGACCGTGATCTTTTCGGCCAGCTCAGGACGTGACAGATACCATTCCGCATCGGCCCAGGATTGCATGACCTGCTTCGCGTATTCATTGCCCGCTTTGGCTTTCTCTTCGACATCATAGAAGTTGTCGAACATCAGCAGGGTGTGTGAAAGGGCTTTGGCCGCGATGGGGGCCAGTCGGCTGTCGTCCAGCGCCTCGATCAACGGATGAATGTTATAACCGCCCTGCATGGTACCGAGCAGTTCGACCGCTTTTTCAGGAGAGATCAGAGGAGAGGTTGCTTCGCCTTTGGCAACAGCCGCCAGGAAACCAGCTTTGACATACGCCGCTTCATCGACGCCAGGTGGGACTCGGTTGACCAGTAAATCGGTCAGAAATTCTTCTTCACCCGCAGGTGGATTTTTCAGCAGTTCAACCAGCGCGGCCATCTGGGAAGCCTCTAAAGGCTTAGGAACAATTCCCTGGGCAGCACGCTCGGCAACGTGCTTACGGTATTCTTCTAGCACGACGTTATCCTCGCTCTCATTATGTAGGGCTTTCCGACCACCTTGCTCACTTATGGAGAACAACCTTCCCTTTTCTTGTCCAGGTTGAGGTGCCCGGTTTCGCGGAGGGCAGAATAGCAGGATTTCGTCTGTTTGTTAATCTGTTTACAAAAATACAACATAATCGACTACGCCCATTCTGCCCGTCCGGTTCGCCGTCTGCGCGGGCTGATTGTGCGTAAACGGACGGTCCCGAGCGTACCGCATGCCGGGGAAATTAGCCCCGAAAAATGTCAGGTTTATCGCGGTTTAAGAGAAGTATCAGGGCAGAATCGATAACGGACAGGAATAGAAAGGTGCGGTTTGTGGGACTGGCCATCGATGCCACCGGCCAGACACAGCGGAGCAGAAGAGGCCTTAATGGCCTCTTCTGCCTGCTATCAGTTTTTCAGATTTTCCGGGAAGTCAGCGGGCAGCTGATCGGGCGGGCAGTCGATCACGCTTTCGTTATTTTCGCCCACATCGCGGATCACGGTCAGCGTTGCGAACTCGTCAATGACTTCGGTTGGGTAAGCCGGACCTGCTTCGCGGAAGGCAGCCATCTCTTCCAGATGGTCATTCTGGAAACAGACGGTTTTTTTCGGATTATTCATTACCCAGCGCGGGAAGAAGATGGTGCCGTGGAAGATTTTATCCGCCAGGTTCACGGCCAGGCTGACATCGGTGCCGGTAGGTTCAGTCCAGGAAACTTTATAGACATCCTGCGCCAGACGGACGACATAGACATGCTGATTTTTAACCCAGCGATTACCCACCATGCCGCTGTGGATGCGATAGTCGATAGTGCTGGCATTTTTGATGTAGAGCTCGTAATTCCAGCCGTTGTCGTAGGTGTAAACCAGGTGTTTGCCAACGATGCCTGACAGATCGTGTTTATCAAAAGTGCTCATGGTCAATTCCTCATTTATTTGCCTTGAGGAGATTATTGCGCGTTACAGATGAGATGAATAACGCTATTTTTAGCACTGAATAATCTAATTTTTCGATAAGTTGTCATGTATAAAACGACACTGGAACAGTGGGCGCTGCTCGACGCGGTGGTGAATGAAGGAAGCTTTGCGCTGGCCGCAGAAAAGCATCATCGCAGCCAGTCGTCACTGAGCTATCAGCTTAGCCTGCTTCAGCAGCGGCTGGGTCTGACACTGCTGCAACAGGAGGGGCGTCGCGCCGTCCTCACTGCCGAGGGACATCAGCTACTGGCTCAGGTTCGTCCATTGCTGGAGGGATTCAGCGCGCTTGAAGCTAAGGCGCATGCGCTGCAGCGGGGTGAACGTTCGCGCATCGATCTGATGGTGGACGCGACGCTGCCTAAACCTCTGCTGTTTGATGTGCTGCAGACCTTTCAGCAGCACTACCCCCATGTCCGCATCTGGTTCAGCGAAATTGTTCGCAGCGAAACGCCGGAAAGGCTGGCTGAGCAGCAGGCCGACCTCTGGCTGGTCGCGCAATATGGCGATGCCCCTGTCGCTGGCGAAAGCCTGATGAGCGTCGATTTCGTGGCCGTTGCCCATCGTGATCATCCGCTGCACAGTGAACCTGCCCCGCTGAGTGCCACCACGCTGGCTCGCTGGCCCTGCATCACCATCCTGGATCGGCAGCAACAGCAGCAATCCGAGGTCAGTGGCGATCAGGCGGAGAACTGGTCCTTCACGACGCTCTCCGCCGCGATTGAAGCAGTCCAGCATCAGCTGGGCTATGGCTGGTTACCGGAACAGAATATCGCCGGGCTGCTAAAGAGCGGTGAACTGCGTCCCCTGCCGCTGTTGCAGGGCCGCCGACGCAGCAGTTCGCTGGTGATGTATATCAATGAAGAGAGGCTGCCCGGCAACAGCGCCATTGCGGCCCTGGCGCAGATGTTTGTGGAGCGGGTGGCGGTATGGGAAGCGCGTCGCTGAGCGGTGATCAGAAGGTTTACAGGACGCCGTGGAGGAGAGGTGATGGGGTTATTTCCACTGGCGCAGGGCACATCCCAACCCAGACTAATTGATACCGCCCAGTACCGGTTTATCCCCGCTCGTTCGGGGAACACTAGATTTGTGAACCGGCTCTCATGAAGTTTTGCGGTTTATCCCCGCTCGCGCGGGGAACACCGGTCAGAATGCCGCTGTTGCCCGCGTGCAGGCGGTTTATCCCCGCTCGCGCGGGGAACACTTACGGAATTGCACATGCGTAGCACCTAACGACGGTTTATCCCCGCTCGCGCGGGGAACACTCCAGCCCATTCCCGTCGATGGTTTCACCGTCCGGTTTATCCCCGCTCGCGCGGGGAACACCAGGTGCTTTAGTTGCCGGTAGTAATTGCACTCGGTTTATCCCCGCTCGCGCGGGGAACACTGATGACGTCACCTCACGCCAATATGTTAGGTCGGTTTATCCCCGCTCGCGCGGGGAACACGAATTTTCATCCTGTAACGACCAGGAAACATCCGGTTTATCCCCGCTCGCGCGGGGAACACTTTGATAGCCGTTCCGAGCTGATTTGCGGCTGCGGTTTATCCCCGCTCGCGCGGGGAACACTCATAATTCCGGCATTCAATCAGATAGACGATCGGTTTATCCCCGCTCGCGCGGGGAACACCTCAACCTGTCTCTGCTGCATATCAGCAGTATCGGTTTATCCCCGCTCGCGCGGGGAACACGATTTTGTGTTTTTACTAACCATAATAATCACCGGTTTATCCCCGCTCGCGCGGGGAACACGATTTGTTATGCCGCGTGACTATGAAATCATGAGGTTTATCCCCGCTCGCGCGGGGAACACTCCCAAAACATGGGTTAACGGCCCGTCGGCGTCGGTTTATCCCCGCTCGCGCGGGGAACACGTGAAATATACTGAAGGCAGTAGTAATTAATGCGGTTTATCCCCGCTCGCGCGGGTAACACTCTAAATGTATGCATTTGAAATATAATAATATCTTAGTTACTAAAAATCTCACCAACTTATCTGCATTTTTAAAGAGCCATAATCTATTGATTATTAATGGGTTGAAAAGAGACTAAGCGGATACCATCCATCTCCACCGGCAAACGCCTGTTTTCTCCTAGAGTCTGAAACTCAAAACCAGATTCATTATTACTCGCCCATGCCATTACGACATTGCCCGTTTCAGATAGCTTACTAATCTGTTGCCAGATCATCTCTCTGCTGCGACGAGAAACATCACCCACATAAACGCCGGCACGTACCTCCAGCAGCCAGATGGCCTGCCGGCCCCTTAAACGTGGTGGTACATTCTCAGTAACAACCATCAACATACTCATGATCATGCACTCCGATGTCCGACATCCCCAAAGGGAGTCGGTTCAGGAATGGCTATTGGCTGAGCATCCTGAGGAGGCGGTGGCGGTGTAATACCACCAGCAGAAAGCACCTCCTCAATTAAAGGAATAAGCCTGGCAACAGTTTTATTGGTTCGGAAGAGATCACGGCACGCCATCCTGACCTGTTTTTCCACTTCGTCAGGACGGCGGGCTGCTATCTCAAAAGCAGCAGGTACAACAGTTTCAAATTTAATAATATCGGCAATGTCATAGACAAAAGAGAGTGGTTTGCCGCTGTGTAAAAATCCAATCGCGGGTGCATATCCAGCTGCAAGCACTGCGGCTTCAGTGATGCCATAAAGACAGGCAGTTGCCGCGCTGATGCACTGATTAATAATGTCTCCTTTCTCCCAGTCTTTAGGATCGTAACGGCGTCCCTGCCATCTGACGCCATATTGCTTTGCCAGAAGTTGATAAATACCTTTAACACGAACGCCTTCAATGCCTCTCAATTGTTCAACAGAACGTCGGGATGGGGCCTCTTCGCCAAAACGAAGTTCAAACATTTTGCGAACAACTTTAAGCCGCAGATTTTCATCAAGTGCAAGTCGCGCCTGATAAAGTAGCTTATCGGAACGCGCTCCTCCTGGCTGTCCTGCGGCATATAACCGCACACTGGCTTCACCAACCCATACCAGTAATGTGCCGACCATTGCGGCCAGTTTTATCGCAGCATGTGAAACACGGGTCCCAGGTTCCAGCATAATGCAGGCTACATTACCTATCGGGATGTGAGTACGTATACCTGATGCATCGATAAGGACGAAAGCACCATCAAGGACGTCAACCTGACCATACTTAAGGAAAATTATTGAAATGCGATCTTTAAGAGGAAGTGGAACCAGAGGCACATAAGTCATTATCACATCCTGTAAAAGCGGCATTGCGCCGCTTTATCCTTATTTCATATCCGCCCTGGAGAAAGTAGGCCGCATCCCATACTTTTAGCAGGACCAATACCGGAATGGAGCAGCGAAGCAAATGCCTCTGCATCCCTGATGCTGAGGATGCCATCAAAACAGATTGTCTGAATTTTGCCGCTCGTCTCTTTTTTATTGAACACCATCACCGGTTCTTTAACCATTTGAGCCGATTCCAGCTGTGCCGCATGACCGAGTTTGCGTACCAGCCATTTCATGCACTCTTCATCTCCGAGTAACGGAACCCGACAGATTTTTATTTCCCCACGTGCATTTAAACGCCCTTGCTCATCTTTAATGCATTTGATGGGATTAGCCCGCAGCCGGAAGCGATATCTGCCATACGGTAAAACCGGATTAAAAGATTTCGTTGCCAGTACCGTGACTGCTTTTGCCGACTGCGGAGAGTGAGATGATTGCAGTAACACATTGAGACCCTGTCTGGCCTCTCCACTTTCAACTCTGAACAGAAAGTCGCGCTGATCCTGAGGACGATCAGGAAATAACTGCCACAGCGCACGATGAAGCTGGTAAGGATCTTTAGCCCAGCGCCAGTTAACAAGCACTTTACTCAGGAACATTTTTGTCTCCCTGAATGACAAACCACGATCGTCTGGCGAACTGCCGGGGCAGATCGATGATAGGGTCATCGCGTACTGACAAACAGCGTTCATTACCGGTTAGTGGTTCCTCGCTGTAAATAGCACCGTCGCCAGGAACGCCTGCTGCTAAAGCCGCAACAGGATTTTTCGCCTGCTGAACAGAATTGAAGAGTGGTCGGGAAAGTGGACAGCACCTTCTTCCAAGATAAGGGGTATAGCAAGGACGCTGAACCGCATCAATAAGCTCAGACAGTGTATAGCATTGCTCTGGTAAACCAGCAGTCCAGACCGCTACTGTAAAGCTGGCGTCATACAGATATTCACGACGGGTGATAATGGTATCATTCATTTTCAGGCTTCCCGGTTTTTCCCTGGCATCCTTGACGGTATGAAAATCGGAGATGTTTACGGGATGATAGCTGGTACGGTTATCACAACGGACAGCAAACCGTGTGCCTGCTGAAAGCTTCTGCAGTGATGTGCGATCGTTGCGCTTAATACCTAGGCATGCGCCAAGTAACCCCAGCAACCCACTACGGCCTGGGAAAGGCGCACTCGGCCGGATGCCCTCAAAGGTAGGTAACCCCCATGATTGCATCGGTCCACTTAGTTGCAAAATCAAAAAATCCTGCATCTCAGACCTCGCCGTCATTACCTATCCATTGCTTAAGTGCTTTTAAATCAGTCATCTGCATTACGCTTTCTGCTGAAGCAACGTCATCGAGCACGAACTGAGCCACCGGGCCTGCCAGACCATAACCCCGGGAGACTTTCGTCCAGTAACTGTTAAAAGCTTCAAGGGAAGGACGCAGGAAACCCTCTTTGCTGGCGGGTACCGGTTTTTCAAAAGCATTTGCCATCGAAACTGGTAAATCAGAAAAGTTAACCATTACCATGTCAGCTGGGTTAAACGCCGCAAAGCTGTGCTGCTTACCGCCGGGAATCTCTGTTGCCAGCATGTGGGCCAGATGGGCAGCAATCTTCAGCACCTGCTGACGAGTGGCTCCACCAAGGTTTTCCTGAAGCTGAGCCAGGTTCAGGCTGGCATAACGGTAGAACACGCCTGAAGAAAACTCCTGAGTGCCCAGATGAGCCGCACCAGTGCTTTTATGCAGATCGTCAACAGCAGTAAACCAGTCGATGTCAGATTCAACAACATGCGTCGTGATGGCATGTGCCAGTGACATTGCACCATCAACTTTACCCAGTTCGCTCATCAGGCCACTGGTCGCCATCCGGCCGCTCAGCGCGATGTCCACCGCGCTGCTGAGCATGGAACGTAGCCCCGTGATCTGATCTTTTAACGCCTTGGTCCATTTTTTCTCATCTGTACCCAGAGCACTATTTTGCGGGTCATTAATTTGCTGGCAAAACCACTCAATCTCATCCAGTACCCATGGAGAAACGGCTCCTCCGTCGATTTTCTCTTCCTGAGCAATATTTTTGCCACTGAGCAGACTCAGCGTGGTGTTAATGACTTCAGCAGGATATTTTTCTGACAGTTTCTGATGCACAACATCCCGCAGCCGTTCCAGATGAATTGTCCGGATACTGGATTCGCCAATGTGACGTTGGTAGTAGTGGCTTTTGCGTATTGCTCTCTTCAGACTCTGGCTGGAGATACGTACGCGACGTCTGCCGCCAAAGATTGCATCCTTTTGCATGTTCATATCATCGCGGTTAAGACAGGAGGGGCTATGAGAAATCAAAACATGAAAGTTAAGAAAATTATTCATCGGGTATCCTTACACAGTTATTTTTTAGGAGAAGAGAGAACAAAACTTTCAATCAGGTTCCGGCGTTCATGTTTGCCCCACCACTTCAATTGTGCTGCCAGCAAAGGCCAATGCACTACGGGCTCAGCATGAATTAACATGCGTCTTAGCTGAACCATATCATTAGGATATTCCTGCCGGACAAGTTGCATTACGCGCACTAGTGAAATTTTTTTACTTTGTGCCAGCGCCTTACCCAAAGTTAGTGATTCATCATCGCTGTGTTTAATAGCTCCTGTAGCCAGGCAATAGATCATTCTTTGCAATGCGAAACGTTCTTCCGGCCAGCCAAACTTACCTGCTAATACGTAGAAATCAGGGATCTCCAGTAGTTTGTCGGGTGAGTCAGCCCGTCTTAATTTTGCCTGGCTGCCTTTATCCAGGCTGGGCCAGGCGTCATAGAGCGCCTTAGTTTCAAGGTGTGGGTTCATCAGCTTGCTCTCCTTGCATTTTTAAAGCGGATAACTGTGCTATTAATACGCGACGGGAAATTGCCAGGGTCTGGATTAATTTCACATGGTGATCATAGGGATCGGTAGCGGCTTCAAACAATGATTGGCATAAAGCGGAAAGATAAAGATGCAGCGATTCCAGTTCTTTTAAAGGCCGCTCATAATTTATTGTCGCCAGCAGCCGGGTAATATAGATGTCGCTTTCACGGTAAAAACGACGTTCAGCGACCTCATGAACCGGAATACGCGAACCAATGATATCGTTATCCTTCATACCCTCAACAAAAAGATAAAGTGCTTTGCGTAGTGCAAGTCGATACCCCTGACCAGTATGGATAATTTCATTGATGATATCCTGATGGCGATCCCAGCCCTGGCTGAATACCATTACCTCATGTCGCCGCTCCACTATTGCCGCCTGATTATTACGATAACCACCAATACTCATATATAGCGGTTTACCGTTAGCAAGTTGTCTTGCCTGCTCAATGACCAGTGCCGGACGTCGACCTTCCTGGTTCTTTTCTAACTGCTGAGAGATTAATAGTCGTCCAACCTGCGTCCAGCAAGGGATCGGTAATGTGAAGCCAATATGACGTTTTTCAGATATTCCCTTTTTAGTCTGTTCTACGCAAGGAGAGTGCGGGTGCAACCAGAAGCCTTCAACGGTGTAGTTAAATTTGGCTTTAAGAAAGCTCAGATAACGTTTATCAGCCTGGCCCCCACAAGCGCTGCACTGCCCTGCTGCCGAGGGAGGTGAGAGTTCAATATGTGCGGGCTGCCAGAACAGACCGCGTGCCAGCCCGATGCTATGCGCCGGGATCTTTTCATTACTGACAATCGGTTTTTGCCAGGTAAAACCCTGACAGTGCTGTTTCTGCCATTCAGGGTAATCCCTTTCCAGGCTTTCAGCGTTGAGTACATTGGCCCAGAGTGTCGAGCGCAGGCATCTCTGTTGGATTAGCGTAGTTATGGGCGCACCGCCTCGTAAACCACTTTTAAATCCACCGCCAAATCCAGGCGCATTGCAAGCCTGATTAAATAGTGCGATGGCAGCACATCCGCCACAAAGTGCTTCGCCCTGACCAGGCTGATTCACAAAGGCACAGCTGGTGGAGCCGGTCAGGCCAACCATGAGCTTGTCCATGTCAGTGGTCTCTTTGGCAATGACGCCTTTAACCTGCATAAATGGATGCTCAGGATGATTAAGAATAAAACTCTCTTCCCAGCCAGTGAGACCTGTTAAAAACTCCTCTTCTGTAAGCGGAGTTTGTATGCGCTGGATACTCTGTTCCATGTTCGTCGGGGGCCAGAGTAGCTGGACGATGCAAACAAGTAGCTGGCAGGCTGCCATTTCCATGTCATCACGCGGGAGAGAAAGCGCTCGCTGATGGGGTTCACATAGCAATGTTTCCAGGCTTATTTGCTCCACTCCGCAGCCCGCAACCGGCCTGATCGGGATCCAGCGATCCGTAAGTAAATTCATTAGATTCCTCCCTGAAAATTGAACTGAATAACACTCATCCCCACTTCTTTCGAATAAACCAGATAGTAATCAACCATCTCTGCTGTCCACTGACCATTTTTCAGTGTTCCGGCTATCCACACCATCCCCTCCTCATCTGGCTCAAGCCTGTATCTCCGTTGCCAGCTACCCGGCACATTAACCCGGTTAAGTGCCAGTGCCTCAGGCAGTGAAAACTCAGACAGCTGACTGAGATATTGTCTGTCGCAAAGCTGCTTTCCTCTGGCTGTCTCTACGTAAGGTACGACTGGCAGACTCATTTCACCATCACGGGTAACCGCGCGGATACGTACATCGTCATCAGCAAAGGGGGTGACTCGTGTCGCCTGATTTAATGAAAGTCGGGCGTTATAACGCTTTGATTGCTCCTGTGATTCGAAGCGAGCCAATCCCTCTGCAACCCAGTCAGGTTCTGACTCGTCCGTTTCATCCCGATAGACATGGTCAATCCAAAGTCGGTATGCCTGCGGGAAACAGAGAGCTGACTGGCCCTGTTGCTCTAGCAACTGCTGGGTTCGCCACATGGCACGCGTATTGGTGTAGACGTAATTACTGTTACCATAATCATGACTGGCAGGAAGCAGCACGGTCAGTTTCGGCTGCTGATAGCCTTCAGGTCTGCATTGACGGGAATGACGATGCAGCCGTCCGGCACGCTGGAACAGCAAATCTACAGGACAAAGTTGCGTTATAAGCCAGTCAAAATCGACATCCAGAGACTGCTCCACGACCTGAGTGCCCACAAGGATACGTCCGATGCTGCGATCGCCTGACGCGCCAAAATAGCGCAGCGTCAGCTCTTCTTTCGTTGCCCGGTCGGTCAAGGTGAAGCGAGAATGAAAAAGGATGATCTCAAGCGCTGTGCTGGCGCACAACCGCTGATAAACCTGCTGGGCAACATCCACAAGATTACAGATCAGACAGACCTGAGCCCCCGCCTGAGCGGCAGCGATCATTTGCTCAAGCAGGCCAGCATCAGGCTGCATTTCATTGAGATAACAGCACTCAATATTGAGCTGAACAACTGGCGGTAGATGCTCTGGAGCAGCGCTAAGATCAAAGCAACGCTGGCGATCCTGCTGTTGCCATATGACCAGAGGATATTCATCCGATGGAGAGGTTGTAGCTGAGTGACCGTAAGTTTTAAGTAGGCGTTGTTTTAAAGATGCAGGCAAAGTAGCGGATAACAGTAACGCACTTTGTCCGGCCATGGCCTGCTGTCGTAATACCTCTTCCAGCAGGCTGTGCATGTATGTATCGTAAGCATGGACTTCATCAACCAGCAACACGCTGCGGGCAACACCGAAGCCACGAATGAAGCGATGCTTCACTGGTAACACGGAGATCAGCACCTGATCGATGGTGCAGACGCCAATCTGTCCCAGAAAAGCACGTTTATTACTCCGACTCAGCCACTCGCAGCATTGAGCCCAGGCTTCCTGTTCCTGCACACTTTTGCTGCGCGATTTAATGGCATTAAAATCCGAGCTAAAACGTGAGTTGCCGTGAGCAAGAATCAGGTTAGGCTTACCAAATAGCGCTGAAGCCAGCTTCTCAAGTCGATTAAGCATTGCGTTGGCAGTCGCCTGGGTAGGAAGGGCAAAAATTATGCTGTCGGCATAACCACTGGCTAATAGTCGCCAGGCATAGGCCAGTGCAGTTTCCGTTTTCCCAGACCCTGTCGGAGCTTCAATAATTATCAATCCCGGCTCATCCGGCAACGCCTCAACCAGCGTCTGAAGCTGACGTGGCTTATAGCCCTTATTGAGTAAGGCAGCGGTCCCCCCCCAGGGGTTAATCTTGCTCAGCAAGCCACTTCGCTTCATTACTACTGGTGCATCAACAGCATAACGGCGCAAATAATAGTCGTGTAAAGGTTCCGGCGTTGACTGAAATTGAAACGTTTCTTCACTATTCCAGGATCCCAGCCAGTCCGATATTGAACAAAAACCTGCCAGTAAGGATGAGCAGGATGGCGGATTATCATCAAGCGATAGCCCGACCGGGTGCAGAAAGAGGACAGCCAGTGCATCAAGCCATGCCAGACGAGCCTTTTTATCTCTCTCGCCCTGAAGCTTTAATTGAACGCTTAACGCTAAATCTGATGTGGTAAGATTGATATGCTGATAAATATAACCATGATGCCCTGTAACGGCCTCCACCCAGGGAAACCATTTCTCTTTAGGATGCAGACTATGCGTAATAAAAGCGCCGTCATAATCGCTATCCTGATCGAAATCTTGTTTAAACCAGTAAAGACCACCCTGACCGTGATCCCACGTTTTACCAATCGCATTTTTTCCTGAGGTGACGCTATTTAATGCCTCCCAGGCATGCCAGCATTTAGCCTGGAATCGTATGTCCCATTTACCCAGGTCATGCAGAGCAATAAAAAAAAGTAACCAGCCGCGATATTCTGCCTGGTTCTCTTTCTGAGAAAAGCTCTTTCTTAATGCAGGGGCGTGATCCCACCAATAGGCTGCTACGGCTGCAACATCCAGGCAATGATAAGGTAATAAATGAGACGCTGGCGGAGCATTCGCGTCACTACGATTTGCCTTCCCCCAATAGTGGTAAAGGTCGTCCTTTGCTAACACCATAAAATTCCTTATTCAGGGAATCAGCTAAATTCTTTCCTAAAATACGCCCCAGAAATAGAATTCCAACATTTTTCGAAGATTTTTGTGTTTTTTTTGATTTGAATTCGATTTTGATGGCGATGTTAAAAAACACCTCCTGATAAGGTTAATTTATATTACGTATTTCTCTGCTTGCCCGGCTGTTGCTGTAAAAATCTTGTTTTGAATTTAAAGTTAACGGCGCAACCGATTATGTATCCGGCGTTTTATCCTGCATACTCGGGTGATACCCTGCTGTCATATATCCAGTAAAGATTTATTGGGGGAA
The DNA here is from genome assembly GCF_056856975.1 of Pantoea sp. PA1. Lineage (NCBI taxonomy): Bacteria > Pseudomonadati > Pseudomonadota > Gammaproteobacteria > Enterobacterales > Erwiniaceae > Pantoea > Pantoea sp. PA1. The sequence goes on along the minus strand of NZ_JBXGEE010000002.1, from coordinate 491,961 downwards.
TTATCCCTGTTCATACAGGTAATACCGTTTAGCCCTCCACCATCGTGAACAGCTGGACGGTTCATCCCCGCTCGCACGGGGACCGCCGCCCTCAATATAATCTCCCTCACGGCTACTGCGGTTTATCCCTGCTCGCGCAGGGAACTCAGCAGAGGAAATCTGTCTTTAAACTTCCAGACCGGTTTATCCCCGCTCGTGCGGGGAACACTAATTGGTCAGATGTTTTGTATTTGAAAATTTCGGTTTATCCCCGCTCGTGCGGGGAACACCTGGCGAACACCATCGATGTACTGGCTAATCGCGGTTTATCCACGCTCGTGCGGGGAACACGCGCCGGAGGTGGAATAATGGAACAGCCAATCCGGTTTATCCCCGCTCGTGCGGGGAACACGGGCGCGGTCTGTACCTGCCCCGTCGCCGGGGCGGTTTATCCCCGCTCGTGCGGGGAACACTTTTGAATGACATTTTGGTGACCAGTGACGTGCGGTTTATCCCCGCTCGTGCGGGGAACACCTCTCACCGATGCCATCAAAAAAGCCCTATCTCGGTTTATCCCCGCTCGCGCGGGGAACACCCAAACGTCTTGAGCGTGCCCTGTGCGGATTTCGGTTTATCCCCGCTCGTGCGGGGAACACCTCAACCAACCGCATGAAAAATGAGGCTCCGTCGGTTTATCCCCGCTCGTGCGGGGAACACACCTGTGATACCGAACGGAGCATAAAAGACTGCGGTTTATCCCCGCTCGCGCGGGGAACACTTTCTCTGGCTGCTGCATTCATCACTCACCATCGGTTTATCCCCGCTCGCGCGGGGAACACGTGCCGCTGGCAGATGATGCCGCCTCCAGCTCCGGTTTATCCCCGCTCGCGCGGGGAACACTGAGGCATTCACCAGCACATGTAAATACACGGCGGTTTATCCCCGCTCGCGCGGGGAACACATATCATCTGTAAGCAAAATTCTATCCATATACGGTTTATCCCCGCTCGCGCGGGGAACACGACGGTTAAACCACGCCTGAACAATCCGCCCGCCGGTTTATCCCCGCTCGTGCGGGGAACACATAATATAAATGGAGTTTGTTATGAATTTATCCGGTTTATCCCCGCTCGTGCGGGGAACACTTTAAACGCTCAGTAATCATCATAAACTTGGGCGGTTTATCCCCGCTCGTGCGGGGAACACTAATTACTAACATCAAAGCCGCTGATGAGCGGCGGTTTATCCCCGCTCGTGCGGGGAACACTCTAAAATTATCTTGATGATTAAAAAAGATTTTTTCGGACACCAAAAATCTACCAGATTTTACACCCTGACTTACCCTAGATACATACTTAATATACTGCTCAGAATCCAAGCCAAAAAAAAGCCCCCATAACGGGAGCTTTCTCTTTGCAGCAGCGGAAACTTACTTCTTCTTCGCTTTCGCGTTAGGCAGATCGGTGATGCTGCCTTCGAAGATTTCTGCTGCCAGACCGACTGACTCATGCAGGGTCGGGTGAGCATGGATGGTCAGCGCGATATCTTCCGCATCACAACCCATCTCAATCGCCAGACCGATTTCGCCTAACAGCTCGCCGCCGTTAGTGCCGACAATCGCGCCACCGATGACACGGTGCGTCTCTTTGTCGAAAATCAGTTTGGTCATACCGTCTGCACAATCAGAAGCGATAGCACGGCCAGAGGCAGCCCACGGGAAGGTGGAGGTCTCGTAGCTGATGCCCTTCTCTTTCGCTTCTTTCTCGGTCAGACCGACCCAGGCAACTTCTGGCTCAGTATAGGCAATGGATGGGATCACTTTCGGGTCGAAGTAGTGCTTCAGACCGGAGATCACTTCCGCCGCAACGTGGCCTTCGTGCACGCCTTTGTGCGCCAGCATTGGCTGACCGACGATGTCGCCGATAGCATAGATGTGTGGCACGTTGGTACGCATCTGCTTGTCGACACGGATAAAGCCGCGATCGTCCACTTCCACGCCCGCTTTACCGGCATCCAGACCTTTACCGTTCGGCACACGACCGATAGCCACCAGCACGGCGTCATAACGCTGCGCTTCACCCGGTGCCTTTTTGCCTTCCATTGAAACGTAAATGCCATCGTCTTTTGCTTCAACGGCGGTCACTTTGGTTTCCAGCATCAGGTTGAACTTCTTGCTGATTTTCTTGGTAAAGACTTTGACGACATCTTTATCCGCAGCCGGGATAACCTGGTCAAACATCTCAACCACATCGATCTCTGAACCCAGCGCATGATACACCGTCGCCATTTCCAGACCGATGATACCGCCGCCCATAACCAGCAGACGCTTCGGCACTTCTTTCAGTTCCAGCGCATCGGTTGAATCCCAGACGCGGGGATCGTCATGAGGAATGAAAGGCAGTTCGATTGGGCGTGAACCCGCAGCGATGATGGCATTATCGAAGTTGATGGTGGTCGCACCGCCTTCACCTTCCACCACCAGGGTGTTAGCACCGGTGAATTTGCCGAGGCCATTAACCACTTTGACTTTACGACCTTTTGCCATTCCTGACAGGCCGCCAGTCAGCTGGTTAATCACCTTCTCTTTCCAGCTGCGAATCTTGTTGATATCAGTAGAGGGCTGACCAAACACAATGCCGTGCTCTTCAAGGGCTTTCGCCTCTTCGATCACTTTGGCAACGTGCAGCAGCGCTTTAGAGGGGATACAACCGACGTTCAGACACACACCGCCAAGGGTGCTGTAACGCTCTACCAGTACGGTTTCCAGACCTAAATCCGCACAACGGAAGGCTGCAGAGTAACCTGCAGGACCTGCCCCAAGTACCACGACCTGGGTTTTAATCTCTGTACTCATCATGACCTCTTATTTGATATCCGGCGGGTCAGACGTTCTTATAATGCCCTTGTTCCACCGGGACTTTCACCGCAAGAGTTTACAGAATTGTTAACAAACTGCCAACCGTGACGCGACGAAACGTTAAAGGAAGGCCGGCATCCGCCGGCCTTCTTCACATTTACATAACTAAACGACGTATGTCTGAGAGCATATTGCCAATAATGGTGATGAATCTTGCACCATCAGCTCCGTCGATCACGCGGTGGTCGAAGGAGAGAGAGATTGGCATCATCAGACGTGGTGCAAACTCTTTACCGTTCCACACCGGCTCCATCGCCGATTTAGAGACACCCAGGATAGCCACTTCCGGCGCGTTAACAATCGGCGCGAAGTGTGTGGTTCCCAGGCCGCCCAGGCTGGAGATGGTGAAGCATCCGCCCTGCATGTCGCCCGCGGTCAGCTTACCGTCACGCGCTTTCTTCGACACCGCCATCAGCTCACGCGACAGCTCGGTAATGCCCTTTTTGTTCACGTCTTTGAAGACCGGAACCACCAGGCCATTTGGCGTATCGACCGCCACACCGATGTTGATGTATTTCTTCAGCGTCAGCTTCTGCGCATCTTCGGAAAGCGAGCTGTTGAAGCGTGGCATCTGCTCAAGCGCGGCAGCGACAGCTTTCATGATGAACACCACCGGGGTGTACTTCACATCCAGCTTACGCTTCTCTGCTTCGGCATTCTGCTGCTTACGGAACGCTTCCAGATCGGTGATATCGGTTTTGTCGAAATGCGTAACGTGCGGGATCATCACCCAGTTACGGCTCAGGTTCGCACCCGAAATTTTCTGGATACGACCCAGTTCGACTTCTTCAACTTCACCGAACTTGCTGAAGTCCACTTTCGGCCATGGCAGCATGCCTGGCAGGCCGCCACCGCTTGACGCAGCCGGTGCCGCTTCAGCGCGTTTCACCGCCTCTTTCACGTAAGTCTGCACGTCTTCTTTCAGAATGCGACCTTTACGGCCGGTGCCTTTGACTTTCGCCAGGTTCACACCGAACTCACGCGCCAGGCGACGGATCACCGGGGTAGCGTGAACGTACGCATCGTTCTCGGCAAACTCACCTTTGCTGTCCGCTTTGGCTGCCGGAGCAGGCGCCGCAGATTTAGCTTCAGGTTTCGCAGCCGGGGCCGGTGCGGCTTCCTGCTTCGCTGCCGCCGGGGCCGGTGCGGCACCTTCGACTTCAAACACCATGATCAGTGATCCGGTGCTGACTTTGTCGCCGGTCGCCACTTTCAGCTCTTTGACGGTACCCGCGAATGGCGCAGGCACTTCCATTGACGCTTTATCGCCTTCCACCACGATCAGTGACTGCTCAGCGTCAACTTTGTCGCCCACTTTCACGAGGATCTCGGTGACTTCTACTTCATCACCGCCGATGTCCGGGACGTTAACCTCTTTTGCGCCCGCCGCTGCGGCGGGTGCCGATGCCGCTTCTTCTTTCAGTTCTGGCTTCGCGTCAGCGGCCGGTGCAGCCCCTTCCGCTTCAAAGACCATGATGGCAGAACCGGTGCTGACTTTATCGCCGGTCGCAATGGTGATTTCTTTAACCACACCCGCGAACGGAGCCGGCACTTCCATTGACGCTTTATCACCTTCCACCACAATCAGTGACTGTTCGGCTTCAACTTTATCGCCAACCTTCACCAGAATCTCAGTGACTTCGACTTCGTCACCGCCGATATCCGGCACAGCCACTTCTTTGCTGGCGGTGGCGGCTGCCGCGGCGGGTGCAGGTGCCGCATCCGCTTTCTTCTCTTCGGCGGCGGCAGGTGCCGCTTCTGCGGCCCCTTCTGCGTCAAACACCATGATCAGCGAGCCGGTTTCTACTTTGTCACCGGTGGCGATTTTGATCTCTTTCACTACGCCAGCCTGCGGGGAAGGCACTTCCATTGAGGCTTTGTCGCCTTCCACGGTGATCAGCGACTGCTCGGCTTCCACCTTGTCGCCAACTTTCACCAGAATCTCGGTGACTTCAACTTCGTCAGACCCGATATCCGGTACCTTAATTTCGATAGCCATTACTCTCTTACCTCTTAAGCCAGACGCGGGTTAACTTTATCGGCATCGATGTTGAATTTGGTAATGGCATCCGCCACCACTTTCTTCTCGATCTCGCCGCGTTTAGCCAGCTCACCCAGCGCAGCAACCACCACATAAGATGCATCAACTTCAAAGTGATGACGCAGATTCTCACGGCTGTCAGAGCGACCAAAGCCATCGGTACCCAGCACGCGGTAATCGCTGGCTGGAACATAGCTGCGAACCTGTTCAGCGAACAGTTTCATGTAGTCGGTTGAGGCAACCGCTGGCGCGTCATTCATCACCTGAGCGATGTAAGGCACGCGTGCTTCTTCTGTCGGATGCAGCATGTTCCAGCGCTCACAATCCTGGCCATCACGCGCCAGTTCGGTGAACGAGGTGACGCTGTAGACATCAGAGCCGATACCGTAATCTTTCGCCAGGATCTGTGCCGCTTCACGTACGTGACGCAGGATAGAACCTGAGCCCAGCAGCTGCACTTTGCCTTTGCTGCCTTCTACCGTTTCCAGCTTGTAGATACCCTTACGGATACCCTCTTCCGCACCCTGCGGCATGGCTGGCATATGGTAGTTTTCGTTCAGCGTGGTGATGTAGTAGTAGATATTCTCCTGCGCTTCGCCATACATACGCACCAGACCATCATGCATGATGACAGCCACTTCATAGGCGTAAGACGGGTCGTAAGAGATACAGTTCGGGATGGTCAGCGACTGAATATGGCTGTGGCCATCTTCATGCTGAAGACCTTCGCCGTTCAGCGTGGTACGGCCGGAGGTTCCGCCGACCAGGAAGCCGCGCGCCTGCTGGTCACCCGCCAGCCACATCAGATCGCCGATACGCTGGAAGCCGAACATCGAATAATAGATGTAGAACGGGATCATCGGCAGGTTGTTGGTGCTGTAAGAGGTCGCCGCTGCCAGCCAGGATGAACCTGCGCCCAGCTCGTTGATCCCTTCCTGCAGAATCTGGCCTTTCTCATCTTCTTTGTAGTAAGCAACCTGCTCACGGTCCTGCGGAGTGTACTGCTGGCCGTTCGGGCTGTAGATACCAATCTGACGGAACAGACCTTCCATACCGAAGGTACGCGCTTCATCCGCAAGGATCGGAACCAGACGATCTTTGATCGACTTGTTCTTCAGCATCACGTTCAGGGCACGAACGAAGGCGATGGTGGTGGAGATCTCTTTGTTCTGCTCTTCCAGCAGCGCACCGAACTCTTCCAGCGCTGGCATTTCCAGCTTCTCGGTGAACTTCGGCTGACGCGTTGGCAGGTAGCCACCCAGCTTCTCACGCTGACCGTGCAGGTAAGTGTGCTCTTCTGAGCCTTTTTCGAAGGTCACGTACGGCAGTTCTTCGATTTTATCGTCAGCAACCGGCACGTTGAAGCGATCACGGATATAGCGCACGCCATCCATGTTCATCTTCTTCACCTGGTGAGCAATGTTTTTGCCTTCCGCGGTGTCGCCCATACCATAACCTTTGATGGTATGCGCCAGGATCAGCACCGGCTTGCCTTTGGTGTCCTGCGCTTTTTTCAGTGCCGCGTAGATTTTCTTCGGATCGTGGCCGCCACGGTTCAGTGCCCAGATTTCATCATCGGACATGTCTTTAACCAGCGCGGCGGTTTCCGGATATTTACCAAAGAAGTGCTCACGCACATAGGCGCCATCACGGGATTTAAAGGTCTGGTAGTCGCCGTCGACAGTTTCGTTCATCAGCTGAATCAGCTTGCCGCTGGTATCTTTGCGCAGCAGCTCATCCCAGCGACCGCCCCAGATGACTTTGATCACTTCCCAGCCAGCACCGGCAAAGATGCCTTCCAGCTCGTTGATGATCTTGCCATTACCGGTGACCGGGCCATCCAGACGCTGCAGGTTGCAGTTGATGATGAAGACCAGGTTATCCAGTTTTTCACGGGTCGCGATGGTGATCGCACCTTTGGATTCTGGCTCATCCATCTCACCATCACCCAGGAAGGCGTAGACGGTCTGAGCAGAGGTATCTTTCAGGCCACGGTGTTCCAGATATTTCAGGAACTTCGCCTGATAGATCGCTGACAATGGACCCAGACCCATAGAAACGGTCGGGAACTGCCAGAACTCTGGCATTAATTTCGGGTGCGGATAAGAAGAGAGACCTTTACCGTCAACTTCCTGACGGAAGTTGTTCATCTGCTCTTCGGTCAGGCGACCTTCAAGGAACGCACGGGCATAGATGCCCGGAGAGATGTGGCCCTGGAAATAGACCAGATCGCCGCCATCTTTGTCATTACGCGCGCGGAAGAAGTGGTTGAAGCACACTTCATAAATGGTCGCAGAAGACTGGAAGGAGGACATATGGCCGCCGAGTTCCAGATCTTTCTTCGATGCGCGCAGCACCGACATGATGGCGTTCCAGCGGATAGCGGAACGGATACGACGTTCAAGAGAGGTGTTGCCCGGATAGTCGGGTTCATCTTCAACGGCAATAGAGTTGATGTAGTTGCTGATAGCAGACGATCCTGCAGCAACGTTCACGCCGCCTTTGCGGGCTGCACCCAGTACCTGATCGATCAGATACTGTGCACGTTCAACACCTTCTTCACGGATGACCGATTCGATCGCCTGTAGCCAGTCACGAGTTTCAATCGGATCCACGTCATTGTGTAAACGTTCTGACATGGGTGTGTTCCTTATCTGTGTCTAATACGTTGAATAATCGGGAGCCTGTCAAAGCACAAGCAGGCAGGCTCGTCGCACATGTCCGTACGATCTTTGTCGCACGTTATTCCTTACGTTGCTGTAAACGACGCAGGGAGCGTTCTCGACGGCTCTGCTCCCGACTTCTGTCCAGCAAGATTTCCTCTATGAACGCCAGGTGACGGTGTGAAGCCTCGCGCGCTTTTTCTGGCTCACGGGCCACAATCGCCTCAAAGATTCTGGCGCGGTGACCGCTCACTTTTGCCAGCATTTCCCGGCGAGAGTAGAGCAATTCGAAATTCTGACGGACGTTTTGTTCCAGCATAGGGCCCATTGAGCGTAGCAAATGCAAAAGCACCACATTATGGGCCGCTTCTGTGACAGCGATCTGATACTGCATCACGGCGTCCGCTTCGGCGTCTAAATCGCCGCTATCCTGCGCCTGCTGGATGTGCACATGGCAGTCGCGAATGCGCAGCAGATCTTCTTCTGTGCCGCGCAGCGCCGCGTAATAGGCGGCGATGCCCTCTAAGGCATGACGCGTTTCCAGCAGGTCAAACTGTGATTCCGGATGGTCTGCGAGAAGCTCAACGAGTGGATCACTCAGGCTTTGCCAGAGATGCTCCTGTACGAATGTTCCGCCGCCCTGACGGCGCAGCAACAATCCTTTCGCTTCTAAGCGCTGGATCGCTTCGCGGAGAGACGGACGTGAGACATCGAATTGTTTGGCGAGTTCGCGCTCAGGGAGCAGCTTCTCTCCCGGACGCAGTGTCCCTTCCATAATCAGGGATTCGAGCTGTTGCTCGATAGCATCTGAGAGCTTGGGTTGGCGAATCTTACTGTAAGCCATCATCCCTTCTTATTAAGCCAGTCGTCCGGAGTAAATTGGTAATACCAATTGTACAGAGGTGGCGGTAAAGTAACAAAGTATTCACCTTGTGTCTATATGGTGTCTGTGACATTCCCCTGCCTCTGAAGCCCGCTCTGACGCTAACTTGCGGTTAAAAAAATGAAAAATTCGCGTTGAGCTGAATGTTAAATAAATTCACTTTTACCAAACCTTACACCTGCTTAGCCCCGAAGCGCAGCGGCATCCATAAGTGAAAGCTATTCGTCATGAACCGCATTTCATGGCAGAAATTTCTCTGGCCTGACGTGACCGGGACGGCGTTTTTTCAGTCAACTCTCAGCACGAAAGGCGAAAGCAGGTGCAAAGCGATTCGCTTATCACTATTCTTGTCGCCAGGGTAGCGCATGGCAGCACTCAGCACGCCAGATACCGTAAAATAATCAATACGTTAATGTAACTACTTCCTTACAGCGAACCGCGCTGGGAACGAAGAATAAAAACATCACGAGGTTTGTATGGAACAACAGCAAGGCGAGGCGCTGAAACGTGGTCTTAAGAACCGCCATATTCAGCTCATCGCGCTGGGTGGAGCAGTAGGAACCGGCCTGTTTCTGGGCAGCGCATCGGTCATCGAATCCGCCGGTCCGGCCGTTATTCTGGGCTATGCCATTGCCGGTTTTATTGCCTTTTTAATCATGCGCCAGCTGGGCGAGATGGTCGTTGAGGAGCCGGTTGCCGGCAGCTTCAGCCACTTCGCCTATAAATACTGGGGCAACTTTGCCGGCTTCGCCTCGGGCTGGAACTACTGGGTACTTTACGTGCTGGTCGCCATGGCAGAGCTCACTGCCGTCGGCAAATATATTCAGTTCTGGTGGCCCGACTTTCCGACCTGGGCCTCGGCAGCCATCTTCTTCGTCATGATTAACGCCATCAACCTTACCAACGTGAAAGTCTTTGGTGAGATGGAGTTCTGGTTCGCCATTATTAAAGTGGTGGCGGTCATTGGCATGATCCTGTTCGGCGGCTGGCTGCTTTTCAGCGGCAACGGCGGTCCGCAGGCGACGGTGCGTAACCTCTGGGAACAGGGCGGCTTTTTCCCGCACGGCATTGGCGGTCTGGTGACGGTCATGGCGATCATCATGTTCTCATTCGGTGGGCTGGAGCTGGTGGGGATCACCGCCGCTGAAGCCGATAATCCGGAAGTCAGCATCCCGAAAGCGACCAACCAGGTGCTGTGGCGCATCCTGATTTTCTACATTGGTTCACTGGCGGTGCTGCTGTCACTGATGCCGTGGAGCCGTGTCACCTCTGAAGTCAGCCCGTTTGTCTTTATCTTCCACGAGCTGGGCGATGCCATGGTGGCGAATGCGCTGAACGTGGTGATCCTGACGGCCGCCCTGTCGGTCTACAACAGCTGCGTTTACTGCAACAGCCGTATGCTGTTTGGTCTGGCTCAGCAGGGCAACGCGCCCAAATCGCTGCTGAAAGTTGACCGTCGCGGCGTTCCGGTCTTAACCATTCTGGTTTCTGCGGTTGCCACGGCGCTCTGCGTGCTGATCAACTACCTGATGCCCGGTGAAGCGTTCGGCCTGCTGATGTCACTGGTGGTCTCTGCACTGGTCATCAACTGGGCGATGATCAGCCTGGCGCACCTTAAGTTCCGTCGTAAGAAAGATCAGCAGGGCGTGACCACCCGCTTCAAAGCGCTGCTCTATCCGGCCGGTAACTGGATTTGCCTGATCTTCCTGGCGGCAATTCTGGTGCTGATGGCAACCACGCCGGGCATGGCCATCTCTGTCTGGCTGATCCCGGTCTGGCTGGTGATTCTGGCGCTGGGTTACTTTATTAAGAACCAGACGCAGAAAGTCTGATCCCTTCTCTTATCCGGTGCGCCTGCTCAGGCGCACCGGCCACTTTCGTTCTGTTACTATTTTTATTGCTGACGGGTAGTGATAATTTTTTCCTGCTTCTCACCCAATAAAGGAAAAAATAACTATGCGTGAACTCGCACCTTCAGAAATTATGGCCGTCAGCGGATGTGGCCTGATTCAGGATATCACCACCGCCGTCGGCCAGCAGGCCGGTTCGCTTTTGGGCAGCGTGATGGGTTCCCTGATACCGATTCCCTTTCTCAACGGCGTGATCTCCTCGGTGGCCAGTACGCTTTTCAGCACCATTGGTGGCTGGATTGGCAGTCTGCTCGGTGGCCTGGTTGAAGGACAGAATAACAGCGCAGCTTAACGATTCTCTGCCGCCCTGCCCCGCTTAATGTGATGTGAACGGGCCCGCGCCTGCGTGCCAGTTCACATTTTTTTGCGCCCGCCCGTTTTGTCCATCTCTGTGACTCAATACTGCCACGCCGTGAATGACTTAAGCGCTGATAATCATTAGCTTCATGGTTTGCAGGAGAAGCACAATGAAGCCCGCGGCACTCACATTCAAAGAAAAACTGGGTTATGGCATGGGCGATGCCGGATGCAACATGATTGGCGGTGCCATCATGCTGTTTCTCAACTACTTCTATACCGACGTGTTCGGCCTGGCTCCGGCGCTGGTGGGCACGCTGCTGCTCTCGGTCAGGGTGCTGGATGCGGTCACCGACCCGATTATGGGCGCGATTGCCGATCGTACCCAGAGTCGCTGGGGTCGTTTTCGTCCCTGGCTGCTGTGGGTTTCCGTTCCCTACGTGCTGTTCAGCGTGCTGATGTTTACCACGCCAGACTGGACCTATCACAACAAGGTGATCTGGGCATTTGTCACCTACTTCCTGATGTCACTGACCTACACCGCCATTAATATTCCTTACTGTTCCCTGGGCGGCGTGATTACCAGCGATCCCGGCGAGCGCGTCTCCTGCCAGTCCTACCGCTTTGTTATGGTCGGCATCGCTACATTGACCCTCTCCCTGTCACTGCTGCCGATGGCGGAGTGGTTTGGCGGCGCGGATAAGGCGCGCGGCTATCAGATGGCGATGGCGGTGCTGGCCACTCTGGGCCTGGCGATGTTTCTCTTCTGCTTTGCTACGGTGCGTGAACGCATCCGCCCTGCCGTTCCCAGCAATGATGACCTGAAAAAAGATCTGCGTGACGTCTGGAAGAATGACCAGTGGGTCCGGATCCTGCTGCTCACCTTCTGCAACGTCTGTCCCGGCTTCATTCGCATGGCGGCGACCATGTACTACGTAACCTGGGTCATGGGTCAGTCAACGCACTTCGCCACCTTGTTTATCAGCCTGGGGGTAATCGGCATGATGGTGGGCAGCACGCTGGCGAAAGTGCTCACCGACCGCTGGTGCAAACTCAAAGTCTTTTTCTGGACCAATATCGCGCTGGCCCTTTTTTCCAGCGGCTTTTACTGGATCGATCCGCACGCCACCCTGATGGTCGTGGTGGCTTATTTTGTGCTGAATATTCTGCATCAGATCCCCTCCCCCCTGCACTGGTCGCTGATGGCCGATGTGGATGACTACGGCGAATGGAAAACCGGTAAACGCATTACCGGCATCAGCTTCTCCGGCAACCTCTTTTTCCTCAAGGTGGGTCTGGCTGTCGCGGGAGCGATGGTCGGTTTTCTGCTCTCAATGTATGGCTACAACGCGGGCGCAAAACAGCAGTCAGCCGAGGCAATTAACGGCATCATGCTGCTGTTTACCGTTATTCCGGGCGTCGGCTACCTGATCACCGCCGGCGTGGTACGGCTGATGAAGGTTGACCGCAAAATGATGCTCACCATCCAGCAGGATCTGGCGCTGCGTCGCGAAAACTTCCACGACTTACACACTGTTCATCTGCACAACCGTGCTGCCACGCCAACCGGAGATGTAAAATGAGCCCAGCCTGGCCGAATCCTTTTATTGAGCAGCGCGCTGACCCGTTTATTCTGCGCCATGAACAGCACTACTATTTTGTCGCCTCAGTACCGGAATATGACCGGCTGGAGATTCGCCGCGCCACCACGCTGGCTGACCTGCGCAGCGCAGAACCGGTGGTGGTCTGGCACAAGCCGGAGAGCGGCCCCTGCAGCGAACTCATCTGGGCACCCGAGCTGCACTATATCGACGGGCTGTGGGTGATCTATTTCGCGGCGGCACCGACGCGCGACATTAAAGAGGGATTATTCCAGCATCGTATGTACGCACTGGTGTGCGAGGCCGGCGACCCGCTGCAGGGCGAATGGCAGCCCTGCCGGCGCGTCTTCAGCCAGCTTGACAGCTTTTCACTGGATGCCACCCACTTCGTGCATCAGGGTAAAAACTGGTATCTCTGGGCACAGAAAGATCCCGCCATTCCCGGTAACTCCAACCTCTATCTGGCGGAGCTGCTTAATCCCTGGACGCTGAAAGGCACGCCGGTAATGCTAAGCCGGCCTGAATATGAGTGGGAGTGTGCAGGATTTAGCGTGAATGAAGGACCGGCGGTCATTCGTCATGGTGACAGGCTGTTTGTTACCTACTCCGCCAGCGCCACCGATGAGAATTACTGCCTGGGCATGCTGTCGATTGCCGCAGAGGCGGACCCGCTCGATGTGACCGCATGGCAGAAATCGGCGCGGCCGGTGTTTGTGTCCAGCTGGGACAATCATCAGTATGGGCCGGGGCACAACAGTTTTACGCAGGATGAGTCGGGGCGGGACGTGCTGGTCTACCATGCGCGAAACTACACGGAGATTGAGGGCGATCCGTTATGGGACCCGAACCGCCATACCCGACTGAAATATTTCAGCTGGCGCAGCGATGGCACGCCCGATTTTGGCGTGCCCCCTGCTGATCACACCAGCGTGCCATAAATCGTCAGCAGCGCTACGGCCACCACCAGCACCAGTGAGGTCCGTTTCGCCAACGCCACGGCCACCCGTGGCGTTTCAACTTTATCCGTGTGCGGATCGCGGGACAGCGAGAACTGCGCCAGGGTGGTCAGCACCTGATACTGAGAACGGTGACGATCGGTCAGTGAGACAAACCAGGCGGGCAGCGCCTTTTCACCGTGACCCAGCAGAGCGTAAGCCACCCCCGCCAGCCGGACCGGTATCCAGTCGAGCAGATGCAGAATACCGTCGACCCCCGATTGCGCCCGCGCCATCGGTGTGCCGTGCTTTGCCAGCCAGCCCTGCCAGGCTCGCAGGAAGGCGTAACCCACCAGCAGCACCGGTCCCCAGGGACCTCCCACCACCAGCCAGAACATCGGTGCCAGATAAAAACGGAAGTTTATCCAGATCAGCGCATTCTGCAGCTCGCGCAGAAATTCGCGTTCGCTGCACTCCACCGGCACACCATGAATCAGCGTCAGCTCCGCCGCCATCGCCTGATGCGCCGCATCGTCGTCATGACTGGCCGCCTTCAGATAGTGATGGTAGTGCTGCCGCACTGAACCGGCCCCGATACAGAGCAGCCCGACCACAATCCAGAACAGCAATAGCACCACGCCAAACAGCACGCCTTTCAGCGTCACCAGCACCAGTGCCGTCAGCGCCATCGCCAGCACGGTCATCAGCAGCGTCCGCATCATGGAGAAGTGGCGGCGATGGCGAAAAATCGGCTCCAGCCGGTGTTCGAGCTGCCAGTGCTCGCCCAGTTTAAACAGGCGCTCCCAGCCCAGAACCAACAACAAGGTAAACAACGTCATACTGACCCCGCAAAAATCAGGATTTTTGCTGCGTTAACAGCTCTCTGTAGTACTCCCAGTCAAAAGCAGGACCAGGATCGGTTTTGCGCGCCGGAGCGATGTCGCTATGCCCGGTAATACGTGCAGGCGTGACCGGATAGTGCTGCAGCAGCAACTGCGTAACCTGCTGCAAAGCCCGATATTGCGCCCCGGTATAAGGCTCGCTGTCAGTTCCTTCCAGCTCGATGCCAATAGAGAAGTCATTGCAGTTTTCCCGGCCCTCAAACTGCGAAACCCCCGCATGCCAGGCGCGCTTATCAAAGGGAACATACTGCACAATCTCGCCGTCACGGCGAATCAGGCAGTGTGCCGCCACTTTCAGTGCCGCGATATCGGCAAAATAGGGATGCGCATCCGGCGGAAGCGTGCCGGTGAACAGCTTATCGATCCACGGTCCGCCAAACTCTCCCGGCGGCAGGCTGATATTGTGAATCACCAGCAGCGACGGTGCCTCATTGTCAGGTCGTTCATTGCAATGTGATGAGGGCACCTGACGTACGCCGGTCAGCCAGCCCTGTTTGATTTTCATACCGGATTTCCTTGTTCTGACTGGCTGAGAATAGCATGAATAATAAAGGATTCTTGCCCCTTAGTGTGTCGGCAGCGTGACATTATCTGATTTCGTGTTAAGGATACTAAACAAAATACGGTTTATGGCTGGCACCGCGTGGCAGTTCAGGCTATTGTGACCGCCTCAGACATCCCCTTTTCTGGAGTGTAAGCCTATGTCTTCTCGTGGTTATGATCCCGACAGCCGCCGTCAGGCGCTGATTAAACGCATTGAAAGTGACATCCCGGATGCCGTTGCGCTGGCGTTAAAGGAGGATCTCGGTGGGGAGATCGACGCCGACCGCGATATCACCGCACAGCTGTTACCGGCCGACACCCAGGCCCATGCGCAGGTCATTACCCGCGAAGCCGGTGTTTTCTGTGGTAAACGCTGGGTCGAAGAGGTGTTTATTCAGCTGGGCGCGCACGCCACCCTGAACTGGCACGTCAGTGATGGCGATCCGATCAAGGCTGACCAGCTGCTGTTTGAAATTGAAGGCCCGGCCCGCCTGCTGCTGACCGCCGAGCGGACGGCGCTCAATTTTGTGCAGACGCTCTCCGGCGTGGCGACCGAAGTCAGCCGCTATGTTGCGCTGCTGGCAGGCAGCCAGACCCAGCTGCTGGACACGCGCAAAACCCTGCCCGGCCTGCGGACGGCGCTGAAATATGCCGTGCTCTGCGGTGGCGGCAGCAATCACCGGCTCGGCCTCTCTGACGCCTATCTGATCAAAGAGAATCATATTATCGCCAGCGGGTCGATTGCTCAGGCGGTGGAAAGAGCGCAGTGGTTACAGCCCGACGTGCCGGTTGAAGTTGAGGTGGAATCGCTGGAGGAGTTACGCCAGGCGCTGGAGGCCGCCGCTGACATTGTCATGCTGGATAACTTCAGCCTGGAGGAGATGCGTACCGCCGTCGAACTGAATCAGGGGCGGACGCTGCTGGAAGTTTCCGGCAACGTTACCGAAGCCACCCTGCCGCAGATCGCCCTGACCGGCGTGGACTACGTTTCGGTTGGCGCACTGACCAAACATGTCCGGGCGCTGGATCTCTCGATGCGTTTTCAGCAAAAGTAAACCGCAGCGGCACGGTCAGTGCCGCTGCCTCTGTCCGCGCATTCTGCTGACCCGCCCGCGCGGCCACACGTTTTGCGACCTCGCTTACAGCGCCATTGCTACTGCGTTGTAACGACGCACATTCTTTCGGTGATCCTTTCCAGCCTGAAAACTCGCCACTGTTTTTCACCGCCCCCGCTTTCTACCCTGTCGACTTCTTAATCAGGAGACGATGGAATGAACTATCAACGTGGATTTACGCTGGTTGAACTGATGATTGTGGTCGGCATTGTGGCGATTCTGAGTGCCATCGGCCTGCCCGCCTATCAAAACTATCTGCAGCGCGCCGCGCTTACCGACATGCTGCAAACGATGGTGCCCTATAAAACCGCCGTCGAACTCTGTGCCATGGAGCGCGGCGGCCCGACGCAGTGTCAGGCCGGACAGGCTGGTATCCCTGCTGCGAAAGGATCGCGCTACGTTTCGGCACTGAGCGTCACTAACGGGGTGATTACACTGACCGGCCAGGAGAGTCTGAATGGCCTGAGCGTTGAAATGGTGCCGATTCATGATGCCACGGATGGCAGCATCAGCTGGCAGCGCAGCTGCACCAGCAGCAACAACAATCTGCGCGACAATTGCCTGGAACAGTTCCGCTTTGCGGATAAAGGGGCCAGCGATGAATCCGCCTGACGACGCAATAACAGCACTCTGCCAGCGCTATCGCGCGCTGATTTTGCAGCATGATGCCGATCGGTTACGCGTTGCCGTAGCGGAGAGCGTTCCGCCCGGCCTCTCTGAAGCGCTTCACTTTGCCAGTCAGTGTCAGATTGACATTGAATGCTGGCCTCAGGCCCGCCTGGATCAACGTCAGCATGCCGACACGGGGCGGGTCGCGCGCGAAGAGACACCCGCTGAATCGGCGATTGAAGCCGCCGAGCTGATTCTGCGTCAGGCGCTGGAACGTCGCGCCTCGGATGTGCATATCGAACCCGGCGCTGAGGGGATGCGGGTGCGGCTGCGTATTGACGGTGTCCTTCACCCGCTCTCTTCCCTGCCTGTGACCCAGCCTGCGGCGCTGCTGGCGCGCCTGAAAATCCTCAGCGGACTGGATATTGCCGAACGCCGGTTGCCCCAGGATGGTCAGTTCAGTCTGGCGATCGCCGGTCAGTCAGCCTCCTTTCGTCTGGCAACGTTACCCGTGTATGGCGGTGAAAAAGCAGTCATCCGGCTGTTGCAGAGTGAAAGCGCGGCGTTGTCACTGGATAAGCTCGGCCTCCCCCCTGCGCAGCTGCGCCTCTTCATGGCGGCGCTGGCCCAGCCGCAGGGGCTGATCCTGGTCACCGGGCCGACCGGCAGCGGCAAGACATTTACCCTCTACAGTGGACTCAGCGCCCTGAACCGGCCAGAAAAAAACCTGTGCAGCGTGGAAGATCCGATTGAGATCCCGCTGTCCGGCATTAATCAGACGCAGATCCATAACCGCAAGGGGCTGGATTTTAACCGTGTGCTGCGGGCGTTACTAAGACAGGATCCGGACGTCATTATGGTCGGAGAGATCCGCGATGCCGAAACGGCAGAGATTGCAGTGAAGGCAGCGCAGACCGGCCATCTGGTGCTTTCAACCCTGCACACCAACTCTACCGCCGAGACGCTGACGCGGCTGCGGCAGATGGGTATCCCCGGTTATCTGCTGGGCCCGGCGCTGAAGCTGATCGTGGCTCAGCGCCTGGTCCGGCGCCTCTGCCCCCATTGCCGTCAGCCGGCTCAGGCGGTGGCGCACTACCCCGCAGAAATCTGGCCCGGCACGCTGCAGACCTGGCGGGCGCCCGGTTGCGATCACTGTTTCTCCGGCTACTTTGGCCGGCTGGCGCTGTTTGAACTGCTGCCGATCAATGCCAGGCTACAGAATGCCATTGCTGCTGAGATGCCGCTGGAGAATCTGCTCACGCTGGCAAAACAGCAGGGATTGCGCCCCCTGCTGGTTTCCGGTCTGGAAGCCGTAAGCCGGGGCGACACCTCGCTGGAAGAGATGCAGCGGGTCATCGGGCTGGACGATGGCTGATGCAGCGCTGTTCCGCTGGCAGGCGGTAGATAGCCAGGGGCAGTTGCGCAGCGGTCAGCTGCTGGCGGTTGACAGTGAAACCCTGCTGCGGGTGCTGGCGCAGCGCGACCTGCTGCCCGTGAGCTGGAAGCGGGAAAAGGGCTGGCGTCAGTCGGAATGGAAGTGGCAGCAGAAGAGCGATCTGATACGCCAGCTGGCGACCCTGCTCAAAGCCGGTCTGCCGCTGGCAGAGAGTCTGGCGTTGCTGGCAGAGGGGCATCCGCATGCAGGCTGGCGGGCATTGCTGCTCGCCCTGCATTATCGTGTGCTCAGCGGTGCCCCTTTTTCTCAGGCATTACGTGAATGGCCACAGATTTTTCCGGCGCTCTATCCGGCACTGATGGAGGTGGGTGAACTGACCGGTCAGCTCGATGTCTGCTGCGAGGAGCTGGCCCGCCAGCAGATCCGGCAACAGCAGTTAGGTCAGCAGGTGGTGAAAGCGTTGCGTTATCCGCTGTTCATCCTGCTGGTGGCCCTCGCTGTCACCTGCGGCATGCTGCTGTTTGTGCTGCCTGAGTTCGTTGCCGTCTATGACGCCTTTGACGCGCCCCTGCCCGCCTTTACGGCAGCGGTGATGCAGCTATCAGCCCTGCTTCAGGCATGGGGAGGCGTCCTCGCTTTCGGCGTAACGCTGATACTGGCGATTGTGTTTCAGTTGCGACGACGCTCTGCGGAGTGGCAGCGCCGCGAACAGGCGCTTTTGCTGCGCCTCCCGCTGCTTGCCGGATTATGGCGGGGGATGCAGCTGACGCAGATCTACACCATCCTGACGCTGACGCAGCGTGCCGGGTTGACCCTGTTGCAGGGACTGGCCGCCGCAGAAGTGACGCTCTCTGCCCTGCTCTGGCGGGAGGCCATGGCCGCCCTCCAGCAGCACATTGCTCAGGGTCATCCCCTGCATCAGGCATTGATGCATCATTCGCTTTTCACGCCGTTATGTGGTCAGCTGATTCGGGTCGGCGAAGAGGCGGGGGCACTGGATGTGATGCTGGCGCGTCTGGCGGAGTGGCACGAGGCAGAGACCCGCAAACGTGCTGATACCCTGGCGGCGTCGCTGGAGCCGGTGATGATGGTGGTCATTGGCGCTATCGTCGGCTCGCTGGTAGTCGCGATGTATCTGCCCGTATTCGGTCTGGGTGATGCGATGCATTAAGGGGCGCCGGATGCGCCCCGGACGATTACCGGTTGAATACGCGGTTTTCCTGCTCATTGACCCGGATGAAGGTCGTGCGCTTGGTCAGCTCTTTCAGACGCTCAGCCCCGACGTAGGTGCAGGCGGACCGCAAACCTCCCAGAATATCCCGTGCAGTATCAGCCACCGGGCCACGTAGTGGCAGCTTCACCGTTTTACCTTCGGCAGCCCGATACTGGGCGACACCGCCGACATGACGTTTCATCGCCGATTCAGAACTCATGCCGTAAAACAGCATGAAGCTTTCGCCATTTTCTTCGACGACCTGCCCTTCACACTCATCGTGTGCCGCCAGCATGCCTCCCAGCATCACAAAGTCCGCTCCGCCGCCAAAGGCTTTCGCAATATCGCCTGGCACCGAACAGCCGCCATCACTGACAATCTGTCCACTTAAGCCATGGGCCGCATCGGCACATTCGATGACGGCAGAAAGCTGCGGATAGCCCACGCCGGTTTTCACCCGGGTCGTGCAGACCGACCCCGGACCGATGCCAACCTTAACGATATCCGCACCCGACAGAATCAGCTCTTCCACCATCTCCCCTGTCACCACATTACCGGCACAGATGGTTTTCGCGGGAAACATCTCACGAGCGCGCTGCAGAAAATCAACAAAATGCTGCGAGTAACCGTTGGCCACGTCGATGCAGATAAACTGCAGATCGTCGGACAGCGCCATAATGGCGACCAGCTTGTTCAGATCGTTTTCAGAGGTGCCGGTTGACACCATCACATGCTTCAGAACCGTGGCGGGGACGCGCTGAATAAACGCCCGCCACTCCTCCACGCTGTAGTGCTTGTGAACGGCGGTGAGAATATCAAAACTGGCCAGCGCCTCAGCCATTAAAAAGGTGCCGACGGTATCCATGTTGGCCGCGATAATCGGGACGCCGCTCCAGCTCAGGCGGGAGTGCCGGAAGGTGAAGCTGCGTTCCAGCTCGACCTGCGAGCGGCTTTGCAGCGTGGAGCGTTTGGGCCGGATTAAGACATCTTTAAAGCCCAGTTTCAGATCTTCTTCAATACGCATAAACAGTGTCCTGGTAGGTGGCAACAACTCGCCGTTCGCGAAATAAGCACGGTTCCAGTGACGTTATATTACGCGCCTCTGGCGACGCGACAAGACTGCGAATTTCACTTTATTTACGCTACAATCCGTAAAATTTATTGCTGCTTTACTGGTGTGATCTGTCGCTCATTTTTGCGTTTTTTGTTCAGATCATTACCCTGAACCTATGTCCATATGAGAAGCCAGGTGAGAAACATGCCCTATACCGTCGCGCTCACAGGAGGAATCGGCAGTGGTAAAAGCACGATAGCCGGAGCCTTTGCTGCGCTTGGTGTGGAAATTATTGATGCTGACCTGATCGCACGCGAAGTGGTCGAGCCAGGCACTCCCGCTCTGCAGGCCATTGAGGCGCGCTTCGGCGCATCGATCGTGACCGGACAGGGAACGCTTGACCGTGCTCGCCTGCGCGAAATTATTTTCCAGCAGCCCGAAGAGAAAAGCTGGTTAAACGCGCTGCTGCACCCGCTGATTAACGCCCGGACGCGACAGCTGATCGCCCAGGCGGCCTCACCTTATGTGCTCTGGGTGGTGCCACTACTGGTAGAAAATCAGTTACAGCACCAGGCTGATCGGGTGCTGGTCGTGGATGTTGATGAGGAGACGCAGTTAGCCCGTACCCGACAGCGCGATGGGCTCTCCCTGGAGCAGGCGCAACGTATTCTTTCCGCGCAGGCGACGCGCCAGCAGCGCCTCGCCTGTGCCGACGATATTATTGATAACAGTGGCGAGCCCGATGACGCCTTGCCACAGGTTGCCGGACTTCACCAGCGCTACCTCTGGCTGGCGGCAACGAAACAGGATTAATAACATGAGCACACCCGTTCTGTTTGAACACCCACTGAATGAAAAAATGCGGACCTGGCTACGGGTTGAGTTTTTAATTAATCAGTTAGACGAAACGACCCCGCTGGATAAAACCGTCAATGCACTGACCTTTTTCCGCCTCACCGGCGAGTTGCTCGACATTTGCGAGCGGGGCGATATTCGCACAGAGCTGCTGAAAGAGCTGGAGCGTCAGCAGCAGAAATTACGCGCCTGGGCGGATGTGCCGGGTGTCGATATGACGCGGGTTGATGCCCTGAGCGATAAACTCAAAAGTCAGTCAACCCGGTTGATGAATGCACCACGGATGGGGCAGCAACTCCGCGAGGATCGTCTCATTGCCCTGGTTCGCCAGCGTCTGAGCATTCCTGGCGGCTGCTGCAGTTTTGATTTGCCGGGTCTGCACATCTGGCTGCATCTGCCACAGGAAGTCCGCGATGCGCAGGTTGAAGCCTGGATGCAGACCCTGGAGCCACTCCATCATGCCCTGGCGATGGTGCTGGATTTGATCCGCCAGTCGGGTTCGTTCCATACGCAGACCAGCCTCAATGGCTTTTATCAGGATAATGCCGAGGATGCCGATCTGCTGCGACTGCAGCTGTCGCTGGATGATGCGCTCTATCCACAGGTGTCCGGCCACAAAAGCCGCTACGCCATTCGTTTTATGCCGCTGGACAGCGAGCGCGGCGAAGTGCCCGCCCGTCTTAACTTCCAGCTGGCCTGTTGTTAGAGGTAACTATGCAGCAAGAAGTCATGACCGTCTCCTGTCCGCAGTGCGGCAAAGAGGTGATCTGGGATGAACTCAGCCCGTTTCGGCCGTTTTGCAGTAAGCGCTGTCAGCTTATCGATTTAGGGGAATGGGCTGCCGAAGAGAAACGCATTCCCAGCAGCGATGATATGAACGACAGTGAAAACTGGAGCGAAGAAGATCGCTGACAGAAGGATGGGGCGCACTGCCCCATCCGCTCAGAGCTCGCCGGCGACCAGACGCGCAATCAGCTGATGATTCGCGGCCGGAAATTCGTCGGCGACCAGCGCCTGCTGATCAACCCAGCGCTGCGGCTGCCCCTCTTTACCCCACGGCTCTCCCTTCCAGCCTTCGACCAGAAAGAAATGCAGCGTTACGCGCAGATCGTCATAGGTATGGTCGGCATGACCAATCGGGCGCGCATCGGTCACTTCAATACCGGTTTCTTCATGGAGTTCTCTGACGAGCCCCTCTTCCGCGCTTTCGCCCGCTTCAATCTTGCCGCCGGGAAACTCCCATTTGTTCGCCATGTAAGACGTTGACGCGCGCTGGGCAAGGAAAATTTGTTTACTGGCATTGCGAATGATGCCAACCGCAACCTGCAGGTGCTTCATGGAAACTGTCCGGTCGTAATGAGTGAGGGCTGATTTTAGAACATGCTATAGCGGAAGTTAACCGCTTTACGTCTGCTCTGGCGAGATGGGCCGCGGGCATAAAAAAAGGAGCCAGCGGCTCCTTTTTCATCAGCATTGCGTATCAGGCGATACGGCCATGACACTGCTTGTATTTCTTACCGGAACCACACGGGCAGGGATCGTTGCGGCCGACTTTACGTTCACCGCTCTGCTCTGCCGCCGGTTCTGCCAGCGCATCCTCTTCTACGTGGCTCAGCTGCTGCTGCTGCGCCAGACGCTCGGCTTCTTCACGACGCTGCTGCTCCATCGCTTCAACCTCTTCAGGCATACGCACCTGAACCTTGCTCAGGGTACTGATCACTTCATACTTCAGTGATTCCAGCATCGCAGCGAACATGGCGAAGGATTCGCGCTTGTACTCCTGCTTCGGATCTTTCTGCGCATAGCCACGCAGATGGATGCCCTGACGCAGATAGTCCATCGCAGCCAGATGCTCTTTCCACAGCGAATCCAGCGTCTGGAGCATCACGCCTTTTTCGAAGTTACGCATCATCTCGGCACCGACGATCTCTTCTTTGGCAGCATAGCTCTCGGTCGCGTGGGTCATGATGCGCTCACGCAGCACTTCCTCGTGCAGATCCGGCTCTTTATCCAGCCATTCCGCAATCGGCAGGTTAAGATCGAAGTCGGCGCGCAGACGCTCTTCCAGCCCTGGCACGTCCCACATCTCCTCCAGTGACTGCGGCGGAATGTAGGTATCGATGGTCGCTTTGTAGACATCGTGGCGAATGCTGTTAATGGTTTCGCTCACATCAGAGACATCCAGCAGCTCATTACGCTGGCTGTAGATAGCGCGACGCTGATCGTTTGCCACATCATCATATTCCAGCAGTTGCTTACGAATATCGAAGTTACGGCTTTCAACTTTGCGCTGAGCATTGGCGATCGCTTTGGTGACCCATGGATGCTCAATCGCCTCGCCGGGCTTCATGCCCAGTTTACGCATCATATTCGACACGCGATCGGAGGCAAAAATACGCATCAGCGCATCTTCCATTGAGAGGTAGAAGCGTGAGGAACCGGCATCACCCTGACGACCTGCGCGACCACGCAGCTGGTTGTCGATACGGCGGGACTCGTGACGCTCGGTACCGACGATGTGCAAACCACCTGATGCCAGAACCGCATCGTGACGAACCTTCCAGGCCGCTTTGATCTCTTCGATCTGCGCTTCGGTCGGATTCTCCAGCGCCGCCACATCGGCATGCCAGCTGCCGCCCAGCATAATATCTGTACCACGACCCGCCATGTTGGTGGCGATCGTTACCGCACCCGGCTGACCCGCCTGCGCCACGATATCCGCTTCGCGGGCGTGGAACTTGGCGTTCAGAACGTTGTGTTTGATACCCGCACGGGTCAGTTCGTTAGAGACCACTTCCGATTTTTCAATCGAGATCGTCCCCACCAGCACCGGCTGACCGTTAGCAGTACGCTCACGGATATCTTCGATAATAGCGTCGATCTTCTCTTTCTCGGTCATGTAGACCAGGTCAGCCAGATCTTTACGTACCATCGGACGGTTGGTCGGCACCACGATAGTGTCGAGTTTATAGATGGAGCTGAATTCGAACGCTTCAGTGTCTGCGGTACCGGTCATACCGGCCAGCTTCTCGTAAATACGGAAGTAGTTCTGGAAAGTGATAGAGGCCAGCGTCTGGTTCTCGTTCTGAATCTCTACCCCTTCTTTCGCTTCAATCGCCTGATGCAGACCATCGGACCAGCGACGACCCTGCATGGTACGGCCGGTGTGTTCATCAACAATCACGACCTCGCCATCTTTGACGATATAGTCCACGTCGCGGGTAAAGAGCGCATGAGCACGCAGCGCCGCCGTAACGTGATGCATCAGCATGATGTTGGTCGGTGAATAGAGTGACTCACCCGCTTCCATGATGCCCTGGCTGACCAGCAGCTCTTCCACCTTAACCAGACCGCGCTCGGACATGTGAGCCTGACGCGCTTTCTCATCGACCCAGAAGTCACCTTCACCCTGATGGGTTTCGTTATCTTCCTTATCCTGACGAACCAGATGAGGGATGATTTTGTTCACTTTGGTGTAGAGGTCAGAACTGTCTTCTGCCGGACCGGAGATAATCAGCGGCGTACGCGCTTCATCGATCAGGATGGAGTCGACCTCATCCACCAGCGCGTAATGCAGTTTACGCTGTACGCGCTCTTCCGGGCTGAAAGCCATATTGTCGCGCAGGTAGTCGAAGCCATACTCGTTGTTGGTGCCGTAGGTAATGTCTGCAGCGTAGGCTTCGCGCTTCGCTACCGCAGGCAGGCCCGACATATTGATACCAATGCTCAGGCCAAGAAACTCGAACAGTGGACGGTTGTTTTCCGCATCGCGCTGAGCCAGATAGTCGTTGACGGTCACCACGTGAACGCCTTTGCCGGAGAGTGCGTTCAGGTAGGCTGGCAGGGTCGCGGTCAGGGTTTTACCTTCACCGGTGCGCATCTCAGCGATGCAGCGGTCGTTCAGCACCATGCCGCCAATCAGCTGAACGTCGAAGTGACGCATGCCAAACACACGTTTACTGGCTTCACGCACTGTCGCAAAGGCTTCAGGAATCAGGCTCTCCAGCGATTCGCCTTTTTTCAGGCGCTCGCGGAACTCGTCCGTTTTGGCTTTCAGTTCATCATCAGAGAGCTTCTCGAAATCAGGCTCCATCTTATTGATGACATCTACCACTTTGCGCATGCGGCGCAGCGTACGATCGTTGCTGCTGCCAAAAACCTTGGTCAATATTTTGCTTAACATAATCAATAGTTTCTCAATTCAGCCGGCGCTTGCCGGACTGCGAAATCTTAACAGAGTGAATAAAACCAAAAATATTAGCAGAACAATCGGGCAGGTCCGGCGCGAATGCCATGCACGCTGGCATGCCACTCAACCCATGAGCGGGTTACGGCGGTGAAAAGCGGGGGTGCCGTCATCAGCTGCGGGGCGGTATGCCGCGCAGAATGAGACGTCAGTAAGTTATGCAGTGAATCAATCAGCGCCAGCTTTTGTGCCGCCAGCGGTAAAATCTGTGGCTCCGCCTGGGCCTGTGGCGCCAGCGTGAACGAAAGATGACGGATAACCGTACGGATGGCGTGCTGATGCCAGTAATCCACGCTGAAGCTGGGACGGCGGGACGCTTCCTGAAGCCGTATCAGGTGGTCAAAACGTGCGGCACTGCCCAGAAAAAGGCTGCTGGCCGGAGATTCTGAAGAGGTGCTGAGTTCGGAGTTTTGCGCACAGGCTGGCAGGCCAAAGCTGGCCGCGACCATCCCTAACAGGAGATGGGGCCAGAAATAGCGTCTACCCAATTGTCGCCAGCGCTGAAGAATCCCGATCACACCCTTTCCATTGCGCATGCTCCTGCGCCTTTGTTTTCGTTCAACCGCCGCATGCTGCAACGGATTTCGGCCTGTAAAAGCGCCACAGATAGTATCATTAATGTGGGGCATCCACACCTGAGATTAAAGTGGCGGTGTGAGAAAAGGCGAGCGATTGTTCAGCAATTCAGCAGAACAGACAAGGCGTTACGAGAGAGGTCACACAATTGCGACGGAGAACAGGAGGGCAATAAAAAACGGCTGGCGCCGCTGACCGGAGAGGGTGTCAGCATAACCAGCCGTTTCGCGTTCCGGGGTAATTAAGCCAGAACCAGATTCGGTGCTTTGAATGCCAGCGGCAGTTCAGCTTCGTCTTCGAAGGTTGCCCATTCCCAGGCTTCCTGCTTAGCCAGAACCGCTTGCAGCAGCTTGTTGTTCAGTGCGTGGCCTGATTTGAATGCAGTAAATGCACCAATGATGTTGTGACCACACATAAACAGGTCGCCGATAGCGTCCAGCATTTTGTGACGGACAAACTCGTCTTCAAAACGCAGGCCTTCTTCATTCAGTACGCGGAAATCATCCAGACCTATCGCACAATCTAAGCTACCGCCCAGGCACAGGCCTTTAGACTGCAGATATTCGATTTCACGCATAAAGCCAAATGTACGCGCCCGGCTGATCTGACGAACAAAGGCATCAGCAGAAAAGTTCATCGCATAACGCTGTGAGCTGGAATCGATAGCCGGGTGTTTGAAGTCGATGGTGAAATCAAGCGAGAAACCGTTGTACGGTTTGATCTCGGCCCATTTATCACCCTCTTCCACACGCACGGTCTGCTTAACGCGCACGAATTTCTTCGCGCTGTTGAGCTGCTCGATACCCGCATCCATCAGCAGATAGATAAACGGTGCTGCGCTGCCATCCATGATCGGGATTTCCGGAGCATCGACTTCAACAATAATGTTATCGATACCCAGACCGGCCAGGGCGGCATTGAGGTGTTCGACCGTTGAAATACGCACGCCGTCATCATTCACCAGGCAGGTACTCAGCATGGTGTCGCGCACGTATTTTGCATCAGCCGGAAAATCTACCGGTGGATTCAAGTCGGTGCGACGATAGATGACCCCGGTGTTAGCCGACGCAGGGCGTAATGTCAGGGTGACTTTTTTGCCGGTATGCAAACCGACACCCGTCGCCTGAACAATACGTTTTAATGTCCTTTGTTTGATCATCGCATTATCTCGCAATATTACCTTTCCGACCGCCAGTATACTTTACCAGCGGGCAGACACTTTAGCACAAAGAGCGGAGAACCCCAATTATAGGGTTAATCCTAATCGGCCTGCTTGCGTAAAAAGGCCGGAATATCAAGATAGTCGGGCTCTTTGTTCGACTGCGCAGCCTGGTCGTTAACCACTTTAGCAGCGGGTTTCTGCTCCTGCGGCAGCGGTGACATACCGTGCTGCTGATAGCGATGATCCATCACAGGCTGGCTGGCTGGCTTGTTAGTGACCAGCGTAATTTCCGGACGCTTGTCCATGCCGATACCGGTTGCCACCACGGTGACGCGCAGTTCGTCGTTCATTTCCGGATCCAGCGAGGTGCCGATAACCACGGTTGCGTTGTCAGAGGCGAAGGCGCGGATGGTGTTACCCACGGTTTCGAACTCATCCAGACGCAGATCGAAGCCTGCCGTAATGTTGACCAGCACGCCACGTGCACCAGACAGGTCGATATCTTCCAGCAGTGGGCTGGAGATCGCCATTTCAGCCGCTTCTTCCGCGCGATCTTCACCGCACGCAACGCCTGAACCCATCATCGCATAGCCCATTTCAGACATGACGGTACGCACGTCAGCAAAGTCGACGTTCATCAGGCCCGGACGGGTGATCAGCTCGGCAATACCCTGGACTGCACCTTTCAGCACGTCGTTGGCTGCGCCAAACGCATCCAGCAGGGAGATGCCGCGACCCAGCACTTTCAGCAGCTTGTCGTTAGGAATGGTGATCAGTGAATCGACATGCTTAGAGAGTTCAGCGATCCCCTGCTCGGCAAACGCCATGCGTTTTTTGCCTTCGAAGTTGAACGGCTTAGTGACCACGGCCACCGTCAGGATGCCTAAATCCTTTGCCACTTCAGCCACGACAGGCGCTGCACCGGTACCGGTACCGCCGCCCATGCCGGCTGCGATGAACACCATGTCTGCCCCTTCCAGCGCAGAACGCAGTGCTTCGCGATCTTCTTCTGCAGAGTTACGGCCCACTTCCGGGTTCGCACCCGCACCCAGACCTTTGGTAATGTTGTTACCGATCTGGATCGTCTGGCCGACCGCTGTTTTACGCAGCGCCTGAGCGTCGGTATTCACAGCAAAGAATTCCACACCTTCGATACGCTCGCGTACCATGTGCTCTACGGCGTTACCGCCGCCGCCACCGACGCCGATGACTTTAATCACCGCGTCGTTGGTTAATTCCATAGGTTCAAACATGATTTCTCTCCGTTATGTGCCTGTCGCCTGGAGATCACTAAAGAAAACAGCATGATCTCCTTTCACAAAAATTAAAACTCTTTTTTTAACCAACTGTTAAAACGCTTGAACCAGTTACCTACTGAGACACGCTTTTCGGTCTCTGCATCACCGTTCATGTGCGACTCTTTGCCGTAGTGCAGCAGTCCCACCGCGGTGGAGTAGTACGATTCCTGCGCATAATCAGTCAGGCCAGTAATATTCAGCGGCTGTCCGATACGCACCTGCGTATGGAATACGCGTTGCGCACAGGCCGCCAGTCCTTCAATTTGCGCGGCGCCACCGGTCAGGACAATGCCTGCGGCTAAGTGGTGCTTCACGCCCTGCTGACGCAGTTGTTCCTGTAACTGCAGAATCTCGTCGTTGACCAGATTCAAAAGTTCGGTATAACGCGGCTCAATCACCTCTGCCAGCGTCTGACGCTGCAGGCTGCGCGGTGGACGTCCGCCCACGCTTGGCACTTCAACGTTCTCATCTTTGCCGACAATCGATCCCAGCGCACAGCCATGCCGCACTTTAATCGCCTCCGCATCGGTTGGCGGTGTGCCAAACGCATAGGCGATATCGCTGGTGACGACGTTGCCCGCATACGGTATGACCTTAGTGTGCCGTAAAGCGCCGCCGGTATATACGGCAATGTCCATTGTACCGCCACCAATGTCGACAACACACACGCCCAGCTCACGTTCGTCTTCCGTTAAAACGGCAAAACTGGAGGCGAGGCCGGCAAAAATCAGCTGATCGACTTTCAGCCCGCACCGCTCAACGGCTTTCACGATGTTCTTCGCCATGTCGTTGTGACAGGTGATCAGGTGCACTTTCGCCTGCATACGCACGCCGGAAAGTCCGACCGGGTTCTTAATCCCTTCCTGATAGTCGATGGCATATTCCTGAGGAATCACGTGCAGGATGCGATGCTCATCACGCACACGCACCGATTTGGCGGTATGCACGACGTTCTCCACATCATCCTGAGTCACTTCCTCTTCCGAAATCGGAACCATCCCGATTTCGTTCTGACAACTGATATGTTTGCCCGATAAAGCAAGGTAGACAGAGGAGATCTGGCAATCTGCCATCAGCTCAGCCTGGTCGATGGCACGCTGAACGCATTTCACCACCGACTCAAGGTCGTTTACGCCACCTTTATCCATACCGCGGGAGGGACAGCTGCCCACCCCAATAATGTTGACCATACCATCGGGCAGAATTTCCCCAACCAGGGCGGCGACCTTCGCAGTGCCGATTTCGAGTCCAACTACCAGTTTTCTGTCCGTTGCCTTGATCATTGTTGTTTAGCCTGTGCCTGGTTCTGTTGCTGATTACTGTCCTGTGGCTCCATCACAACCGGTGTCCAGCCAACAGAAGCGCCCGAGTCGTATCGCAAATCCACGTAGCTGATACGTTTGCTCTCGTTCTGACCTTGCTGTTCCAGCACCGGGTAGAGCTCAATAAAGCGATTCAGTCGTTTCATGGTGTCGCTGCGGCCCAGCTCGATACGAACATCATCGCTGGTGACCAGCTGCCATGAACGCCGGGCCGTCATCGACGCCACCTTCAGAGTAAACTTCCGGGCTTTCAGCACATCATCCATGCTGTGATAGCCCGCCAGGACCTCTTTCTCACTCCCTTCAGGTCCATACAGCATTGGCAACGTCTCTTTACCAATGTGGCTGGCAGGCACACTGAAGGAAACCCCATCAGCATCCACCATATGCACATCGTTCCAGCGCGCCACTGGCGTGTACTCCACCAGATGAATCTTTAGCTCGTCCGGCCACTGTTTACGCACGCTGACCTGCTTAATCCACGGCAGCCGCTCGATCTGCTGCTGCAGGATGTCGACATTCTGCGACATAAAGGTGCCCGGTGGGCCAAGCGACAGGATCGCCTGGCGGATATCATCGTGCGTGGTGTAGTGCGTCTGCCCCGTTACCACCAGTCTGGATAACGGCAACCGGGACGCATCATTCATCCACTTCAGCACCACCAGCCCGCCGGAAATCATAATCCCGATGACGATCAGCAGGAAAACAATACCGAACAGTCGGGCTCCGTTACTGCGCCCGGTGCGAGTACGCTCCTGCGGTTCACGGTTTCGAACTCTCATCGCCGCCTGTGACATATCAGTCGGCCAGCTCCAGAATATGGGCAACCAGCTGCGGGAAACGCATACCCGCCTGTTTCGCCGCCATCGGAACCAGACTGTGGCTGGTCATGCCCGGTGAGGTGTTGGCTTCCAGCAGCTGAAAGTTCCCCTCTCCGTCGGTCATCACATCAACCCGTCCCCAGCCACGGCATCCCAGCGCACGCCAGGCTGCCAGCACCAGCTGCTGCAATTCTGCTTCCCGTTCGGCACTTAAATCGGCCGGACAGAGATACTGAGTATCGTCAGAAATGTATTTAGCTTCATAGTCATAGAACTCGCTGGCGCTCTTAATTTCAATGGCAGGCAGAATACGATCGCCCACAATTGCGACGGTATACTCCGCGCCGCTGAGAAACGCCTCGACCAGCACGTCATTGTCGTGCTTAAACGCCAGTTCCAGTGCAGCAGGCAGCGCGCTCAGATCGTTGACCCGGCTGATGCCCACGCTGGAGCCTTCACAGGCTGGCTTAACAAACAGTGGCAGGCCAAGCGCCGCAATCGCCGCGTCGCTCTCGGCATCCAGCCCGGCAGCAAACTGCTGACGCGTCAGCCAGACAAAGCGTCCTGAAGGTAAGCCGCGCCCCTGCCACAGCAGTTTGGTGCGCAGCTTGTCCATGGTGACGGCTGAGGCCATCACGCCGCTGCCCGTGTAGGGCAGTTGAAGAAACTCCAGTACCGCCTGTAGCGAGCCATCTTCGCCACCCCGGCCATGCAGAGCGATAAAGGCTTTGGTAAAGCCCTGCTCTTTCAGCGTGAGAACCGAAACATCACGGGTATCGATGCCATGTGCATCAATGCCCATTTCCCGTAATCCGGCTAACACAGCCTGACCCGAGTTAAGCGACACCTCACGCTCTGCCGAGGTACCGCCCATTAATACGGCAACTTTATCCGCCATGACGATCCTCCGCTTTCTGCTCCGGCTGGAGCTTCGCGTCAGCCAGCTTGCGGGCAACCTTGCCGACGTTACCGGCTCCCTGCACCAGAATCAGATCGTTGCCTGACAGCAGCGGTGCCAGCATCTCCGGCAGCGCGTCATGTTCCGGCACCAGAATCGGATCCACTTTGCCCCGATTGCGAATCGCACGGCAGAGCGAACGGCTGTCTGCGCCCGGAATGGCCGTCTCACCGGCAGAGTAGACATCCAGCATCAGCAGGACATCGACATGTGACAGCACGTTGGCGAAATCATCGAAGAGATCGCGGGTTCGGCTGAAACGGTGCGGCTGAAATACCATGACCAGTTTTTTGTCCGGCCAGCCTGCACGTGCCGCTTTGATCGTCGCCTCAACTTCAGTCGGGTGATGACCATAGTCATCCACCAGCATTGCGCTGCCCGGCTGCCCGTTTACCGGTTCGGTCGGGAACTCACCCAGCAGATCAAAGCGACGGCCCGTGCCCTGGAAGCTCTCCAGCGCGGCCAGAATGGCGTTGTCTTCAATGCCCTCTTCACTGGCGACGGCAACCGCGGCGGCCGCATTCAGCGCGTTGTGGCGGCCCGGTGCGTTCAGCGTAATCTGCAGCGGCGCTTTATCCTGACGGATCAGGGTGAAATGTCCCTGCGCACCACTCTGCTCATAATTCTCAATGCGCAGGTCAGCGTCATCACTGAAACCGTAGGTGGTAATGTGCCGTCCTACACGTGGGATCAGATCGCGGATCACCGCATCATCCACGCACATCACTGCGCGACCGTAAAACGGCAGGTTGTGCAGGAAGTTAATAAAGGTCTGCTTCAGGTTCTCAAAATCGCCCTGATAGGTGTCCATGTGGTCCGCTTCGATGTTGGTTACAATCGCCACCATCGGCTGCAGATGCAGGAACGACGCGTCACTCTCATCCGCTTCGGCAATCAGATAGCGGCTGTTGCCCAGACGGGCATGGGTGCCTGCTGCTTTGACCAGTCCGCCGTTCACAAAGGTCGGATCCAGCCCGGCTTCCGCATAAATGCTTGAGACCATCGCCGTGGTGGTGGTTTTGCCATGGGTGCCCGCAACGGCGATGCCGTGACGGAATCGCATCAGCTCCGCCAGCATCTCCGCGCGACGAATGACCGGAATGCGCTGTTCACGCGCCGCCACCAGTTCAGGGTTATCCTGTGAAACCGCGCTGGAAACCACCACCACGCTGGCATCGTTCACGTTTTCAGGGCGATGGTTAAAATAGATGGTCGCACCCAGCGCTATCAGGTTCTGCGTCACCGGGTTAGGGGCCAGATCTGAACCGCTGATATGGTAGCCTTCATTTGCTAACACTTCGGCAATACCGCCCATGCCAGCACCACCGATGCCGACAAAGTGGATGTGCCGGACGCGACGCATCTCGGGCACGATAGAACGCAGTTTTGCCAATTGTTGTGTATTCATCGCTCTCAATTACCTGCTCTTTCAGTTTGTACCCGGCCCGGGTACAGGTCAGACACGCTGACCGGAATGATTACTTTGCGGCGCGAGCCACTTCCTGTGCGACCCGATCGGTCGCATCGGGGATCGCCACCTGACGGGCCTGCTCAGCCATCGTCAACAGGGTTGCGCGATCCCAGTGGCGTAGCAGATCCGCTACGGCCTCCGCAGTAAACTGCGGCTGCTCAAAAATTCTGGCGGCGCCCGCTTTTTCCAGCGGCAGCGCGTTCCAGTACTGCTGGCGATCCTTGTGCTGAAACGGCACGAAAATCGCCGGTAAACCAGCGGCAGCGACTTCACTCACGGTTAACGCTCCGGAGCGGCAGACCACCACATCGGCCCAAGCATAGGCCGCCGCCATATCATCGATAAACTCGGTGACCCTGTGCTGCGTCTGACCCGCCTGCTGATAGGCTTTTTCCGTTTCGGGCAGCGCCCCTTTACCGGTCTGATGCCACAGGGTGATCTCATCACCCACCAGCGCCGCAATCTGCGGCAGCGTCTGATTCAGTATCCGTGCGCCCTGACTGCCGCCAATCACCAGCACCCGGATCGGGCCTGACCGGTCGGCCAGCCGTTGTGCCGGCAGAGGCAGCGCCAGCACATCCGTACGCACCGGATTGCCCACCACATCGGCAGCAGGAAAAGCCCCCGGAAACGCCTGCAGCACTTTGGTGGCAATTTTCGCCAGCCATTTGTTAGTCAGTCCGGCAATCCCGTTCTGCTCATGCAGTACCACCGGAATGCCGCAACTCCAGGCCGCCAGGCCACCGGGACCGGAAACGTAGCCGCCCATGCCCAGCACAACATCGGGCTGCCAGGCTTTCATAATGCGGCGCGCCTGACGCCATGCATTGAAGATGCGCATGGGCGCCAGCAGCAGCGCTTTCAGGCCTTTACCACGCAGTCCACTGATGCGGATAAAGTCGATCTCAATGCCGTGCTTCGGCACCAGATCGGCCTCCATGCGGTCGGCGGTGCCTAACCAGCGAACCTGCCAGCCCTGTTCCATCAGATGATGGGCGACAGCCAGACCGGGAAAAACATGTCCGCCGGTTCCGCCTGCCATCACCATCAATCGCTTACCGCTCATCGACCACCTCGGGTAAACGCCTGCGCTTTCGCCAGGCGCGTTTCATAATCTATGCGTAATAAAAAGACGATGGCGGTCGACATAATGATCAGACTCGAACCACCGTAACTGATCAGCGGTAAGGTCAGGCCTTTAGTCGGTAACATACCGGCTGCAGCCCCGACGTTAACCAGCGCCTGGAAGCTGAACCAGACGCCAATTGAACAGGCTAAAAAGCCGGAAAAACGCTGATCCAGCTCCAGCGCACGTCGGCCAATCGACATCGCACGAAAAGCGACGAAGAATACCATTAAAAGTGCCAATACCACACCGATGTAACCGAGTTCTTCCCCTATGATGGCGAAAATAAAGTCGGTGTGCGCTTCCGGCAGATATTCCAGCTTTTGCACGGAGTTACCGAGTCCCTGTCCCCAGAACTCACCGCGGCCAAAGGCCATCAGCGACTGGGTCAGCTGGTAGCCACTCCCAAACGGATCTTCCCAGGGATTCCAGAACGACGTCACACGGCGCATACGGTAGGGTTCTGCAATGATAAGCAGGATCACCGCAAAGATACCGGAGCCGATGATCGCCATGAACTGCCATAGCTTGGCCCCCGCCAGGAAGAGCATCGCCAGCGTCGTAACAAACAGCACCACCACCGTTCCCAGGTCGGGCTGCGCCAGCAGTAACACCGCCAGCACGACCATGACGCCCATCGGTTTACAGAAGCCCCAGAAGTTATTACGCACCTCTTCCACTTTGCGCACCAGGTAACTGGCGAGATAGCAGAACAGGGAGAGCTTCGACAGCTCCGCAGGCTGGATACGCAGCGGACCCAGCGCAATCCAGCGCGATGCACCGTTAACCGAGCTGCCGACCACCAGAACAATCAGCAGCATGACGATCGTGACCATCAGCATCACGTTGCTGTAGCGCTGCCAGAAATCCATCGGCACCCGCAGCGTAACCAGCGCCATGCCCAGCGCCAGCGCAATGTAGAAGGCGTCACGCTTGGCAAAGTAAAAAAGATCGTCATTCAGACGCTGACCGACCGGCATAGAGGCCGAGGTCACCATCACAAAACCAATCACTGCCAGACCGAGCGTCAGCCATAACAGCGTGCGGTCATAGAGCACCAGTGAAGTGTCATCACTTTCACGCGCTCCCATGACCCAATCTTTCAGGCGTCCTGAGAAATAGTGAGCCAGTCCGGCGCCAGGAATACGCATCAGCTCAGCTCCTTCGCCAGCTGCGCGAACTGATCGCCGCGCTGCTCAAAGTTACGGAACTGATCAAGGCTGGCACAGGCGGGCGACAGCAGAACCATATCGCCGGATTTAACCTGAGGCGCGATCTGCTCCATTGCCTGACGCATCGTCTCCGTGCGTACGGCGATCTCAGGACGCAGCGCCGCCAGCGCATCGCCATCGCGGCCAAAACAGTAGAGACGCACATTGTCACCCTGCAGCCAGGGGACCAGCGGCGTAAAGTCGGCTGATTTGCCATCGCCGCCCATCAGCAGCCATAACGTGCCGTTCACCTGCAGACCATTCAGTGCCGCTTCGGTGCTGCCAACATTGGTGGCTTTAGAGTCGTTAATCCAGCGCACGCCCTGATGCTCATGCACCAGCTGGAAGCGATGTGCCAGACCGTTAAAATGCGTTAAAGCGGCCAAGCTGGAGGCGCGTGGCAACCCTACGGCGTCAGCCAGGGCCAGCGCCGCCAGTGCATTGGTGTAGTTGTGCTGGCCGGTCATTTTCATTTCAGCGGTGTTCAGCACCTTCTCACCCTTCACCCGCAGCCAGATACTGCCCTGCTGCTTGTTAAGGTGATAGTCACCGAAATCGATGCCAAAGCTGACACAACGGGTGTCCGCCCCGCGAACCGGCATCGTCAGGGCGTCATCGGCGTTAACGATGCAGGTCTGCGCGTTCTCGTAAACCCGCAGTTTGGCGGCACGATACTGCTGCATCCCCAGCGGATAGCGATCCATATGATCTTCGCTGACGTTCAGCACGGTTGCCGCCGCGGCTTTCAGGCTGTGCGTAGTCTCAAGCTGAAAACTGGAGAGCTCCAGCACGTAGAGCTGCGCCGGAGACTGCAGCAGGCTCAGTGCGGGCAGACCGATGTTGCCGCCTACGCCCACCTGCCAGCCTGCGGCTTTGGCCATCTCGCCCACCAGCGTCGTCACCGTGCTTTTGCCGTTGGAACCGGTAATCGCCACGACAGGCGCCTGCGCCTCGCGGCAAAACAGCTCGATGTCGCCGACGATTTCGATACCGGCATCTGCTGCTTCGCTGAGAAGCGGATGCGCCAGCGCGATACCCGGACTGGCAACGATCAGATCGGAGGTCAGCAGCCAGTCGCCGTTAAGACCGCCCAGATGGCGTTCAACCTGCCCGGGCAATTTATCCAGCCCCGGCGGCGAGACACGGGTATCCATCACGCGAGGCGTTACGCCCTGCGCCAGAAAGAAATCAACACAGGAGAGCCCGGTCAGGCCCAGCCCGATGA
Organism: Pantoea sp. PA1; assembly: GCF_056856975.1. NCBI lineage: Bacteria > Pseudomonadati > Pseudomonadota > Gammaproteobacteria > Enterobacterales > Erwiniaceae > Pantoea > Pantoea sp. PA1. The sequence continues at coordinate 455,632 of NZ_JBXGEE010000002.1, read as the reverse complement.
TGACGACTTTTCTACCCCGATAGTCAGCCATGATTAACGCACCTTCAGCGTGGCCAGGCCAATCAGCACCAGCATTAGCGAAATAATCCAGAAGCGCACAATCACGCGCGGTTCCGGCCAGCCTTTCAGTTCATAGTGGTGATGGATCGGCGCCATGCGGAAAATACGCTGACCGCGCAGCTTGAACGATCCCACCTGCAGGATCACCGACAGCGTTTCAACCACAAACACGCCGCCCATGATCACCAGTAAAAATTCCTGACGCAGTAACACCGCGATGGTTCCCAGCGCGCCGCCCAGTGCCAGCGAGCCCACGTCCCCCATAAAGACCTGTGCCGGGTAGGTGTTGAACCACAGAAAGCCCAGCCCTGCCCCGACGATAGCGGTGCAGACAATCACCAGTTCACCGGCATGACGCAGGTAAGGGATGTGCAGATATTCTGCGAATTTCACGTTACCCGTTGCCCAGGCAACCAGCGCGAAGCCGGCCGCCACAAAGACGGTCGGCATAATAGCCAGACCATCCAGGCCATCGGTCAGGTTGACCGCATTACCCGTTCCGACAATCACAAAGTAGGCCAGCAGCACATAAAAGAGGCCGAGCTGCGGCATGATGTCTTTGAAAAATGGCACCACCAGCTGGGTCGCCGGCGTATCTTTGCCTGCCGCATACAGCGCGAACGCCACGCCCAGCGAAATCACCGACATCCAGAAATATTTCCAGCGGGCGATGAGTCCCTTCGTGTCTTTACGTACGACTTTGCGGTAGTCGTCGACAAAGCCGATGATGCCAAAGCCGATTAACACCACCAGCACACACCAGACATACGGATTCGACGGATAGGCCCACATCAGCACCGAAATGGTGATGGAGGTCAGGATCATGATGCCGCCCATGGTCGGCGTGCCGCGCTTGCTGAAGTGAGACTCCGGGCCATCGTTGCGGACAACCTGACCGATCTGTAACTTCTGCAGCCAGGCGATCAGGCGCGGTCCCATCCAGAGCGAGATAAATAACGCGGTCAGCAGGCTGACAATGGCGCGAAACGTCAGATAGGAAAAGACGTTAAAACCGGAATATAAAGCGACCAGATGCTCGGCCAGCCAAACTAACATGTTCCTTTCTCCTGTAAGCTCTGTACTACCTGCTCCATGGCGGCACTACGCGAACCTTTTATCAAGACAGTAATTTCTGAGTGTTCGGACAACAGCTGGCGTAAACGTTCAGTCAGCGCCGTCTTATCGCTGAAATGTTCGCCAGCTTTGCTGCTTTCGCTGATGAAATGGCTGAATCTGCCGGTCGTCAGCACGCGATCAATGCCTGCGTCACGTGCCGCCTCGCCGACTTCGCGGTGACACTGTTCGGTCTCATCGCCCAGTTCGGCCATATCCCCCGCCACCAGCACCCGATAGCCCGGCATCTCGGACAGAACCTGAACCGCTGCGGTCATTGAACCGACGTTAGCGTTGTAGCTGTCATCCAGCAGCAGCTGCTGCGCAGAGAGGCGCACCGGGAACAGACGGCCTGGCACCGACTGCAGGCTTTTCAGCCCCTGCTGAACGGCGCTCAGCGGCGCGTCCACTGACAGGGCCAGCGCCGCAGCGGCCAGGGCATTAGCGATGTTATGGCGACCCGGCAGCGGCAGAATGATCTCCACTTCGCCACGCGGAGTCATCATGACAAAATGGGTGCCGTCCTGAGCAATGCGAATATCGCGGGCGGAGAAGTCGCACCCTGCCGCCTGCGGTGCAAAGCGCCACACGGTTTTATCCTGCAGATTTGCCTGCCACTTTGGCCAGTCATTGCTCTCGGCATTCAGAATCGCAATGCCGTGCGGCGGTAAGCCCTGAAAAATTTCGCCTTTGGCTTTGGCAACGCCCGCCAGTGAACCAAAGCCTTCCAGATGTGCTGCCGCCAGGTTGTTAACCAGCGCGCTCTCCGGCCGAACCAGATCGGTGGTATAGGCGATCTCGCCCTGATGATTCGCGCCCAGCTCGATCACCGCATACTGATGTTCAGGTGTCAGGCGCAGCAGCGTCATCGGGACGCCATAGTCGTTATTGAGATTACCGGCGGTATAGAGCGTTTCACCGCACTGACGCAGAATCGCCGCGGTCATCTCTTTCACCGAGGTTTTTCCGGATGAGCCGGTCAGCGCCACGACGCGGGCGGTGGACTGCTGGCGAACCCAGGCCCCCAGTCTGCCAAAGGCGAGTCGGGTATCCTCAACGACCACCTGCGGTACAGCGACAGGTAAATGCTGACTGACCAGCAGCGCCTGTGCGCCATTCGCAATCGCATCGCCGACAAAGTCATGCGCATCAAAACGCTCACCCACCAGCGCGACAAACAGGCTGCCAGCCGTCACCTTGCGGGTATCTGTGGTGACCTCGTTCAGAGTGAGGTCGCTGCCGTAAAGCGTGCCGCCGGTGATCTGTGCCAGGGTCTGTAATGAAACCGGAATCATGCTGTGCCTCCCAGCAGAGCCGCGACCGTTGCACGGTCGGAGTAATCAAGCCGGTGTGTACCGATGATCTGATAATCTTCGTGGCCCTTGCCCGCGACCAGCACGATGTCGTCAGGCTGCGCCTGCATAATAGTGTTAGTCACCGCCTGCGCACGACCGGAGACCACACGGGCGCGGCCCGGGTCCAGCAAACCGGTCAGAATATCGTTGACGATGGCCTGCGGATCTTCACTGCGCGGGTTGTCATCGGTAATCACCACCACATCGGCAAACTGCTCGGCAATCGCCCCCATTAACGGGCGTTTCCCTTTGTCACGATCGCCACCGCAGCCAAACAGGCACCACAGTTTTCCTGTGCAGTGCAGGCGTGCCGCTTCCAGCGCTTTTTCCAGCGCGTCTGGCGTGTGAGCGTAATCGACCACGACCGTGGGTTTACCTGCGGCACTGAACACTTCCATACGCCCGTTGACCGGCTGTAACCGGGGGGCGGCGTCGATCAGCGTCGCCAGCGGATAGTCGAGCGCCAGCAGGGTCGCCAGCGCAAGCATCAGATTGCTGACATTGAATGCGCCCATCAGCGGGCTGGCAATGTCGCCATTGCCCCAGCTGGAGCTGAAACGGATATGGGCGCCGTTGTCGTGATACTCCACCGCGTCGGCTTTCAGCCAGCGGCCATGGCAACCCGGCTGGAGGTTATTCTCCATAGTGACCGCGACCGCATCCGGTAAGCGCGCGAGCCAGCGACGCCCCACTTCATCATCCGCGTTGAGGATCGCCTGACCAACCTGATGCTCAGAGAAGAGCAGCCATTTGGCGGACTCGTAGCTCTCCATGTCACCGTGATAGTCGAGGTGGTCGCGGCTGAGATTAGTGAAGACCGCAGCGGCAAACGGCAGCGCCGCGACGCGATGCTGAACCAGCCCGTGTGAAGAAACTTCCATAGCGGTCAGGGTCGCCCCTTTTTCAGCCAGATCGTGCAGCAGATGCTGTACGTCTACCGCAGAGCCGGTAGTATTTTCGGCGGCGGCCAGCTGGCCTACCAGGCCGTTGCCGACCGTGCCCATGACCGCGCTGGTTTCACCCAGCAGCATGGCCCACTGCGCCAGTAACTGCGTGGTGGTGGTTTTGCCGTTGGTGCCGGTCACGCCGATCAGCTTCTGTTTTTCACCTGGCTGCTGGTAAAAGCGTCCGGCTAATGCCGAAAGACGCTGATGCAGCTGCGCCAGATAGATAACCGGCACGCCGTGCATTTCACGGATTTCACCGTCAGCGGCTTCGCCTTCGGCTTCCGCAACAACGGCAGCGACGCCCTGCGCAATCGCCTGCGGGATAAAACGGCGTCCATCAACCTGATGGCCTGAAACAGCGACAAACAGATCGCCAGAAGCCGCAAGGCGGCTGTCCAGGGTCATGTCACGCAGTGGGCGCGCCGGCGCGCCTGGCACCCAGGGGCCGAGTAAGTCGCGCAGGTTACGATCTGTCACTTGATTCCTCACTTCTGTTAGTCACCAGCTCGTTTCTGTCATTGGTCGGTAATGCATCCGGTTCGATGTTCATGGTGCGCAGTACGCCGCCCATGATGGCACCAAACACCGGAGCAGAAACCGCACCACCATAATATTTGCCGGCCTGGGGATCGTTGATCACCACCACCAGCGCGAACCGAGGATGACTGGCAGGTGCAACACCTGCGGTATAGGCGATGTATTTGTTGACGTAGCGACCATCCGGCCCGACTTTTTTCGCCGTACCGGTTTTTATCGCAATGCGATAGCCCTTGATGGCCGCTTTGACACCGCCGCCACCGGGCAGCGCCACGCTTTCCATCATATGCATCACGGTTTTCACCAGCGATTCATCGAAAACGCGCTCCCCCGCGACGGGCGGGTCGACTTTGGTAATCGACAGCGGGCGATTAATGCCATAGCTGCCAATGGTTGCGTAGACTCGCGCTAACTGTAACGGCGTTACCATTAGCCCGTAGCCGAAAGAGAAGGTGGCCCTCTCTATGTCAGACCACCGTTGTTTTTTAGGGTATAAGCCACTGCTTTCCCCGACCAGCCCCAAATTGGTCGGTTTGCCCAGTCCAAAACGCGAGTAAGTTTCTACCAGCGCTGAGGAGGGCATCGCTAACGCCAGACGTGAAACCCCGACGTTACTCGACTTCTGCAGAACCCCTGTCAGGGTCAATTCGTTGTAGCGCGCCACATCTTTGATCTCATGACCATTGACGCGGTACGGCACGGTATTCAGAACGCTGTTCTCTCTGACCACGCCGCGTTGTAGCGCCGTCATCACCACCATCGGCTTCACGGTTGAGCCAGGCTCGAAAATGTCGGTGATGGCGCGGTTGCGCATCAGATCTTTGGAGGTATTACTGAGATTGTTCGGGTTGTAAGCCGGGCTGTTAGCCATCGCCAGCACTTCACCGGTGTTCACATCCACCAGCACCGCCGTGCCCGACTCCGCTTTGTTGAACGCCACGGCGTTATTCAGTTCGCGGTAAACCAGCGCCTGCAGACGTTCATCAATGCTCAGGGTCAGGTTGTGGGCCGCCCGGCTGTCGACGGAAGAGATATCTTCGATGACCCGACCGTAACGGTCTTTACGCACCGTTCGTTCGCCCGGCGCACCGGTCAGCCACTTATCAAAGCTCTTCTCGATGCCTTCAATGCCCTGTCCGTCGATATTGGTAAAACCAATCAGATGGGAGGTGACCTGCCCGGCAGGATAGTAGCGGCGCGACTCTTCGCGCAGATGAATACCGGGAAGTTTGAGTTTTTTAACGTACTCGCCGATAGCCGGATTGACCTGGCGCGCCAGATAGACGAAGCGGCCTTTCGGGTTGGCGTTAACACGCGCCGCCAGCTGATCCAGCGGAATCGAAAGCGCATCGGAGAGCGCCTTCCAGCGGCTGTCCAGTGTGACGCCGCCGCCGGCGTGGAGCTCTTTGGGATCGGCCCAGATGGCATTTACCGGGACACTGACCGCGAGCGGGCGTCCGGCTCGATCGCTGATCATCCCGCGCGACGTCGGCACCGCCTGCACGCGCAGCGAGCGAAGATCGCCCTCTTTGACCAGCTTGCCTGGATTGATCACCTGCAGCCAGGCAACGCGTGACAGCAGTCCACCCAGCGCCAGCAAAATACAGCCGCACAGCAACGCAAAACGCCAGCTTACAAAGCTGGCCTTATCTTCCGGTTTCTTTAACTTCAGCGTTCTGCCTGTACCGCTCATTCGCTATCTGAGGTCCTTATTTCTGCACCACGATATTTTCTTGTGAAGGATCAACGTGCTGCAGCTGCAGCTTCTCGGTGGCGATGCGTTCGACACGGCTGTGATCGCCCAGCGCATTCTCTTCCAGAATCAGGTTGCGCCATTCGATATCCAGCGCGTCGCGCTCCAGTACCAGCTGTTCACGCTGTGCGGTTAACAGTCGGGTTTTATGGGTGGTGGTGACCACCAGTACGGCAGAAACCACCACAGCGATCAGCAACAGCACCGGGATCTTGCCCTTTCGCAGCAGATCCCCGCCGATGACGGCGGGCAGACTGTGACGCTCATTACCGATCATGCGTCGGTTTTCTCCGCAATACGTAATACCGAACTGCGCGCGCGCGGGTTCTCAGAAACTTCGGCATCGCCCGGCGACATTTTGCCGAGTAATTTCAGTTCTCGACCGCCCAGGGCACGCAGCTGATGTTCCGTCATTGGCAGACCGGCTGGGACCTGCGGCCCGCGACTCTGATCGCGCATAAAGCGTTTCACCAGCCGATCTTCCAGCGAGTGGAAGCTGATCACCGAAAGGCGCCCTTGTGGTGCCAGCACCTCAACTGCCCCTTTCAGCGCAATATCGATCTCTTCCAGTTCACTGTTAATCCAGATACGGATCGCCTGGAAACTGCGCGTCGCCGGATGCTTGAACTTATCTTTAACCGGCGTGGCAACGGCGATCACCTCAGCCAGCTCCCGTGTCCGGGTCATCGGCGCTTCGCGATTGCGCTCAACAATGGCGCGGGCGATACGTTTGGCGAACCGCTCTTCACCGTAGGTTTTCAGAACGAAAGCGATGTCTGCCTCTTCCGCCTGCAGCAACCACTCGGCGGCGGAGTGACCGCGCGAAGGATCCATACGCATATCCAGCGGTCCGTCACGCATAAACGAGAAGCCACGCTCTGCGTCATCCAGCTGCGGTGAGGAAACCCCCAGATCCAGCAGGATGCCGTCAATTTTTCCGACCAAATCCCGCTCAGAGACATACTCTGCCAGGGCGGAAAAAGGGCCATGAATAATAGAGAAACGGGGATCGGTAATCTCAGCGGCAGCGGCGATAGCTTGAGGGTCGCGATCGATGGCGATCAGTCGTCCCTTCTCTCCCAGTTGCGAAAGAATCAGACGTGAATGACCACCACGACCAAACGTGCCGTCGATGTAGATACCGTCTTCCCTGATATTGAGGCCGTTAACCGCCTCATCCAACAGCACGGTGGTATGTTTGAAATTTTCCTGCATAGCTATAGCGACAAGTCCTGCAACCGCTCAGATAAAGGCTCCTGAGCTGACTGTTCTGCGTCAATATCGTCCCTGACCTGTTGATACCAGGTCTGTTCATCCCACAGCTCAAACTTGTTGAACTGTCCGACCAGCATCACTTCTTTGGTTAATTTTGCGTGCTGCCGAAGCGTATTCGCCAGCAGCAGGCGTCCTGCATTATCCATCTGACATTCACTGGCATGTCCCAGCAACAGACGCTGCACACGGCGCTCAAGTGGATTCATACTGGATAAGCGGGCGAGCTTTTTTTCAATGATTTCCCATTCGGGCAGGGTATAAAGCAACAGGCATGGCTGGTGGAGGTCGATGGTACAGACCATCTGCCCCTGAGATTCCCCGATCAGCAAATCGCGATATCGCGTGGGTACGGCAAGCCGCCCTTTACTGTCGAGATTGACTAACGTTGCTCCGCGGAACATGCCAGTCTCTCCCCCTGGTCACCCGTTTGCACCACTTTATCCCACTTTTTACCACGAAACGAGTTTAAGGATTCGATGAAATCCTTGTCAAGCCGGAGCGGCAGTTGAATATCACTATTTACAGAGCGCCGAATTAATGGCTGCCGACGCCCTGATCGAATAAAAAGAGAAAGAAAAAATTAAACCAATGAATACCTGAATAAAAAAAGCGGGCGCGGAAAAAACGATTAAAAATGAAACAGCATCACACGCTGAATATTTCTCGTGGTTTCTGAGACAGCGGCGGCATTTTAGGGGATTTCCGAAAGAAAGCCCAGCGGCTCAGGCCGGACAGGAAAGCGGCATTTGTTGAAGTTGTAAGCAGATAATAAAAATAACCCTTTCTGCTTTGTTAGAATTGATGAGCAGAATTTACGCTTTTTTACGTCGACCTGTTTATTTAATCAGTAATTCGGAAAAAATAAACGTGGCGGGCAGCGTAATACTGCCCTTCCCTCATTTAACTCTTCGGCTTAATTGTCCGCGACGATATAAATTACGGCGGATACGGGTTAAACCGGGTTTAGGTTTTCTTGGCTCATCCAGCGAGGCTAAAACTAATTCCAGTACCCGTTCGGCGACGTCACGATGGCGCTGTCCTACGGCCAGCACCGGGCACTCAAGAAAGTCCAGTAATTCGTGGTCGCCAAAGGTGGCAATCGCCAGCTCGGTAGGCAGCCGGCCGTCTCGTTTCAGCGTGACATCCATGACGCCCTGCAGCAGCCCGAAAGAGGTGGTAAAAAGCGCCTCCGGCATCGGATGCTCTTCAAGATAACGCTCAAACAGCGCGGCGGCAGCGGTGCGTTCGAAACTGTTGCAATAAATGTAATCTATCGGCCGCGGGTCATCTTTCCACGCATCACGGAATCCCATCTCACGCAGGAAGCTCACTGACAGCTCAGGCAGGGCGCCGAGTAACAGCACGTTTTTGACCTCAAGCTGACGCAGTTCAGCCGCCAGCGTATGGGCATCGTCCTGGTCGGCGCCCACGACGCTGGTGAAATGTTCACGATCCAGCGCACGGTCTAACGCAATGATCGGCAGCGGATCGTTGACCCAGCGCTGATAAAAGGGATGCTCAGGCGGTAACGAGGTGGAGACGATGATCGCGTCGACCTGACGCTGGAGCAGATGCTCAATGCAGCGCATCTCGTTATCAGGCTGATCTTCTGAGCAGGCGATCAGCAGCTGATAGCCTCGCTGACGCGCCTGTCGTTCAAGATAGTTTGCAATACGGGTGTAACTGGTGTTCTCCAGATCGGGAATCACCAGTCCAATAGAGCGCGTTCGCCCGGCGCGCAGCCCGGCGGCCACCGCATTGGGGTGATAATTATGTTCACGCACGACCGCCATCACTTTCTCAACGGTTTTGTCGCTGACACGATACTGCCGCGCTTTACCATTGATCACATAACTGGCCGTGGTGCGCGACACGCCTGCCAAACGCGCAATTTCATCCAGCTTCACGATAACCCCACCATCAAATCCGCTTTTACGGCAGAAATAGCCGCAGTTAAGCTATGGATAACTCATGGCTATCATCTAACAGCAGAAAAGTGCGCGGAGCAACCGCTTTTCTGAATGTAACCAGCCTGGCGCATAAAAAATAAAAAAACCCGGCATTTCGCCGGGTTAGGTGAGGTTCGATGGTGACGCAGCGTGATTAACGCATGATGCGATCGCCGCGTGATACGCCCACAATACCGGAGCGGGCCACTTCAACGATTTCGGCAACCTCACGCACGGAATTGAGAAACGCGTCCAGTTTGTCACTGGTGCCTGCCAGCTGAACCGTGTACAGCGTAGGCGTTACATCAATAATCTGACCGCGGAAGATCTCAGCGTTGCGCTTCACCTCTTCACGGCCATAGCCACTCGCCTGGATCTTCACCAGCATGATCTCACGCTCAACGTAGGCACCCTGCCCCAGTTCGGTCACGCGCAGCACATCCACCAGCTTGTGCAGCTGCTTTTCGATCTGCTCCAGCACCTTCTGGTCGCCCACCGTCTGAATGGTCATCCGCGACAGGGTGGGATCATCGGTAGGCGCAACGGTCAGGCTTTCGATGTTGTAGCCGCGCTGCGAAAAGAGACCGACGACACGGGATAATGCGCCAGATTCGTTCTCCAGCAGAACTGATAAAATGCGACGCATAGTTATGTCCTCTCCGTTTTGCTTAACCACATCTCATCCATGCTGCCACCGCGAATCTGCATCGGGTAAACATGCTCGCTACCGTCCACGGCGACATCCACAAACACCAGACGCCCCTGTGCCAGTTTCTCCAGCGCCAGCGTCAGCTTCTCTTCCAGTTCAGCCGGATGCTCAATGGCGATCCCGACGTGGCCGTAGGCTTCAGCCAGACGCACGAAGTCAGGCAGTGACTCCATGTAAGACTGCGAGTGGCGACCGGAGTAGATCATATCCTGCCACTGTTTCACCATGCCCAGAACCCGGTTATTCAGGCTCAGTACCAGCACCGGCAGATTGTACTGCAGTGCGGTTGAGAGCTCCTGAATGTTCATCTGGATACTGCCATCGCCCGTCACGCAGATAACGGTTTCGTCCGGCAGCGCCATCTTGACACCCAGCGCAGCGGGCAGGCCAAAGCCCATTGTGCCCAGCCCCCCGGAGTTGATCCAGCGACGCGGTTTATCGAACGGATAATAGAGCGCAGCAAACATCTGATGCTGGCCCACATCGGACGTGACGTAGGCGTCGCCATGGGTCAGACGGCTGATGGTTTCAATGACGGCCTGCGGCTTGATCTTGTCGCTGGTCCGATCGAACTCCAGGCACTGACGACTGCGCCAGCCCTCAATCGCGCTCCACCACGCCTGCAGACTCTCAGAGCGCGGCTCACTGTCGTTTTGCGCCAGCAGCTCCAGCATCTGCTGCAGCACCTGCTTCGCATCCCCCACGATCGGGATATCCGCCGCCACCGTTTTGGAGATAGAGGTCGGGTCGATATCAATGTGCATGATGGTGGCGTTGGGGCAATACTTCGCCAGATTATTGGTGGTGCGGTCGTCAAAGCGAACGCCGATACCAAAAATCAGGTCGGTATTGTGCATCGTCATGTTGGCTTCATAGGTGCCGTGCATGCCGAGCATCCCGACGCACTGACGATGCGTGCCAGGAAACGCGCCCAGCCCCATCAGCGATGTGGTGACCGGAATGTTCAGGCTCTCGGCCAGCTGTAACAGTTCCGCTTCACAGCCCGCGGTGATGGCACCGCCACCGGCATAAATCACCGGCTGTTTTGCGGCCAGCAGTGTCGTCAGCGCACGCTTAATCTGACCTTTATGGCCCTGGATGGTCGGATTGTAGGAGCGCATGCTGACAGCGTCCGGCCAGTGATAAGGGAGTTTATTGGCCGGGTTGAGAATATCTTTCGGCAGATCGATAACCACCGGTCCCGGACGTCCGCTGGCGGCGAGCCAGAACGCCTTTTTCAGCACGGTGGGGATCTCTTCGGTGCTTTTCACCAGAAAACTGTGCTTCACCACCGGCCGTGAAATGCCGACCATGTCGCACTCCTGAAAGGCATCATAGCCAATCAGCGAGGTAGGCACCTGGCCCGACAGAATCACCAGCGGAATAGAGTCCATATAGGCGGTGGCGATCCCGGTGATCGCATTGGTCGCTCCGGGGCCTGAAGTGACCAGCACGACCCCGACTTCACCCGTGGCGCGTGCGAGGCCGTCAGCCATATGCACCGCAGCCTGCTCGTGGCGTACCAGAATGTGATCGATACCCCCGACGGTTTGCAGCGCATCATAGATATCTAATACCGCGCCACCCGGATAACCGAATACCTGCTTAACGCCCTGATCGATTAACGAACGGACGACCATTTCGGCTCCTGACAACATCTCCATCTTCTGCCTCCAGGCTTCAGGACCGGGCGCCATGAATAGGGCCTTTTGCACATATCACGTCGCGCCGGTGCCTGCTCTGCCAATCAAAATCTTATGTTTATGCACGACAGCGGAAACCTGTGCCGCTGTCCGGTTACAGAGAAATCTGTCGAGTTCATTGTTCTGAGAGTAGGTCGATTACCATAACCGCACTTCAGCGGGCAGGCAAACCGCAAAGCCGTGTAAATTAAATGGCAGGGACGTAAAGGCTCTGCCCGATAAGAATTGGCTGCGCGGATTAAACTAATTACGCCGCAGAACCGCAGAGGAAAATGCTGACTAAGAAATTATTTTTAGCGTGATCTAAGAAATAACGAAAACTTATTGTGACCTGCCCCAGCCCACAATCGCCCCACCTTTTTATTTTCCGGGTTAATTAACCAGAAAATCGCTAAAGCGCATACGATTATGCTAAGCAGGCGGACATAAATTCTGCGTCACGCCCGAGAGACCTAAAAATAAAATTATTATTTTTCAGATAGATAAAACAGTCACTACCCTGCAACAGCGTACTTATCCTGCCTGACTGGCGCGTCACTCACTTCAGCGCTATTCATTACGCTGTCAGGCCGTAAAATAACAGACGATCTTCCTTTTACTTGCTGGAGAATAACCCTGCACAGAAGGTTGACATCCCTGAGTGATTGCAGTACCAATATAGGCAGCACAACAATTTATAAGGTTTGAATCCATGTTTCGTTTTGCTCGCCTTCTCGGTCTACTACTAAACGCATACAGCTTGCGCGGTAGACTTGTGGGCGGAATCAAACACTGATTCAAACCTGCTGAAAGTTAAAAACCCGCGCCTGTCGCGGGTTTTTTTATGCTCGTTGCCAGGCCAGAAAATGCATAAGGATGAATACGATGAGTCAGCAAGTCATTATTTTCGATACCACTCTGCGCGACGGTGAGCAGGCATTACAGGCCAGCCTGAGTGTGAAAGAAAAATTGCAGATTGCATTAGCGCTGGAGCGTATGGGCGTGGATGTCATGGAAGTGGGTTTCCCGGTCTCCTCACCTGGCGATTTTGAATCCGTACAGACCATCGCGCGCACCATTAAAAACAGCCGGGTCTGCGGTCTGGCCCGCTGTGTGGAGAAGGATATTGATGCGGCGTACGAATCACTGCGCGTTGCCGAAGCCTTCCGTATTCATACCTTTATCGCCACCTCACCGATGCACATCGCCACCAAACTGCGCAGCACGCTGCCCGAGGTGATTGAGCGCGCGGTTCACATGGTGAAACGTGCCCGCAACTACACCAATGACGTTGAATTCTCCTGCGAAGATGGCGGCCGCACCCCGATTGATGACCTGTGCCGGATGGTTGAAGCCGCAATTAATGCCGGTGCCAACACCATCAATATCCCGGACACCGTGGGTTACACCCTGCCAGGCGAATATGCTCACATCATCAGCCAGCTGATCAACCGCGTACCTAACATCGACAAAGCGATTCTCTCTGTCCATACCCACGATGACCTGGGTATGGCGACCGGTAACGCCCTGGCGGCTGTCCAGGCGGGTGCACGTCAGGTTGAAGGCACGCTGAATGGTCTGGGTGAACGTGCCGGTAACTGTGCGCTGGAAGAGGTGATCATGGCTATCAAAACCCGCCAGCAGATCATGAATGTGCACACCAACATCAATCATCAGGAGATCTACCGCACCAGCCAGATGGTGAGCCAGATCTGCAATATGCCTATCCCGGCGAACAAGGCGGTGGTCGGCTCCAACGCCTTCGCCCACTCCTCCGGTATTCATCAGGATGGCGTGCTGAAGAATCGCGAAAACTATGAAATCCTGACGCCGGAGTCGATCGGCTTACACAAGATTCAGCTGAACCTGACCTCACGTTCTGGCCGCGCGGCGGTAAAACATCGTATGGAAGAGATGGGCTATGCAGAGCAGGATTACAATCTGGATGCCCTGTATGACGCCTTCCTGAAACTGGCTGACAAAAAAGGTCAGGTGTTCGACTACGACCTGGAAGCGCTGGCCTTCATCAATAAACAGAATGAAGAGCCGGAGCATTTTCAGCTGCATGAATTTAATGTTCAGACCGGTTCCGGCATCACCGCTACCGCCTCTGTCAAGCTGGGCTGCGGCGATGATGCCAAAGCGGATGCGGCCACCGGCAACGGCCCGGTTGACGCGGTCTATCAGGCCATTAACCGTATTACCCAGTTCGACGCGGAGCTGGTTAACTACAAACTGACCGCCAAAGGCCACGGCGAAAACGCGCTGGGTCAGGTCGACATTGTGGTGAGCTACAACGGCCGTAAGTTCCACGGCGTCGGTCTGGCGACCGATATCGTGGAGTCGTCCGCCAAAGCGATGGTGAATGCGCTGAACAATATCTGGCGTGCCCGCCAGGTTGAACAGGAATTGCAACGCAAATTTAAAGATCAGAAGGAAACCGTATAACTATGTCCAGCTCTTCTCATATCGCAGTTTTACCCGGTGACGGCATTGGCCCGGAAGTGATGGCACAGGCAATGAAAGTGCTGGACGCCATTCGTCAGCGCTTTGATATGCAGATTACCACTCAGGAATATGCGGTCGGCGGCATCGCTATCGATCAGCACGGCGAACCCCTGCCTCCTGCGACCGTGGCGGGCTGCGAGCAGGCGGATGCGATCCTGTTTGGTTCGGTTGGCGGACCGAAGTGGGAACATTTGCCACCGGCCTCGCAGCCGGAACGCGGTGCTCTGCTGCCCCTGCGCAAACACTTCAGACTGTTCAGTAACCTGCGCCCGGCGGCACTCTACAGCGGTCTGGAAGCTTTCTGCCCGCTGCGCGCCGACATCGCGGCCAAAGGCTTCGATATCCTGTGCGTGCGTGAACTGACCGGCGGCATCTATTTTGGTCAGCCTAAAGGACGCGAAGGCAGCGGCCCGGAAGAGCGGGCATTCGATACGGAGGTTTACCACCGCTTCGAGATCGAGCGCATCGCCCGTATCGCGTTTGAGTCTGCGCGTAAACGCCGCAATAAAGTGACCTCAGTAGATAAAGCCAACGTCCTGCAGACCTCAGTCATGTGGCGTGAAATCGTTAACGAGGTCGCTAAAGAGTATCCGGACGTACAGCTGAGCCACATCTATATCGACAATGCCACCATGCAGTTGATCAAAGATCCGTCACAGTTTGACGTGCTGCTCTGCTCCAACCTGTTCGGCGACATTCTCTCTGATGAGTGCGCCATGATCACCGGTTCGATGGGGATGCTGCCTTCCGCCAGCCTGAATGAAGCGGGCTTTGGCCTGTTTGAACCGGCAGGCGGCTCCGCACCGGATATCGCCGGACAGAATATTGCTAACCCGGTCGCGCAGATCCTGTCACTGTCCCTGCTGTTACGCTACAGCCTGAATGCCGATGAGGCTGCCGACAGTATCGAACGCGCCATCAGTCGTGCGCTTGAACAGGGCTACCGCACTAAAGATTTAGCCGGTGATGGCCCAGCGGTCAGCACAGATGAGATGGGCAGCATCATTGCCCGCTTTATCGCCGAGGAAAAATAAAAAAATGAAAACCTTATACCAGAAGTTATTTGATGCACATGTCGTCCACGAAGCGCCGAACGAAACGCCGTTACTCTATATCGATCGCCACCTGATCCATGAAGTCACCTCGCCACAGGCTTTTGATGGTCTGCGCGCGCACGGACGCAAGGTGCGTCAGCCGGGCAAAACCTTTGCCACCATGGATCACAACGTATCTACTCAGACCAAAGACATCAATGCGTCGGGCGAGATGGCGCGGATTCAGATGCAGGAGCTGATGAAGAACTGTGCTGAATTTGGCGTACAGCTCTATGACCTGAACCACCCGTATCAGGGAATTGTCCACGTTATCGGCCCTGAGCAGGGCATGACGCTGCCAGGCATGACCATCGTGTGCGGTGACTCGCACACGGCGACGCACGGAGCCTTCGGCTCACTGGCCTTTGGTATCGGCACCTCCGAAGTAGAGCATGTGTTTGCCACCCAGACCCTGAAGCAGGGCCGGGCGAAAACCATGAAAATTGAGGTGCTGGGCCAGGCCTCAACCGGCATTACGGCAAAAGATATTGTCCTGGCGATCATCGGCAAAACCGGCAGCGCAGGCGGAACCGGCTATGTGGTTGAGTTCTGCGGTCCGGCCATTCAGGCGCTGAGCATGGAAGGTCGTATGACTCTGTGCAACATGGCGATTGAAATGGGCGCGAAAGCGGGCCTGGTGGCACCGGACGAGACCACCTTCAGCTACCTGAAAGGCCGCCAGTTCTCCCCACAGGGTGAGAAGTGGGAGCAGGCTGTAGAGTACTGGCGCACACTGAAGTCAGATGAAGGCGCGACCTATGATGCGGTGGTCACGCTGCATGCAGAAGAGATTGCGCCACAGGTCACCTGGGGCACCAACCCGGGTCAGGTGATCGCCGTTGATCAGGTGATCCCGAACCCGGCCTCATTCGCCGATCCGGTAGAGCGCGCCTCAGCGGAAAAAGCGCTGGCGTATATGAATCTGCAGCCGGGCATCCGACTGACCGATGTCGCGATTGATAAAGTCTTTATCGGCTCCTGTACCAACTCACGCATTGAGGATCTGCGTGCCGCCGCCGCTATCGCCAAAGGCCGCAAAGTTGCGCCGGGTGTGGTTGCGATGGTAGTGCCCGGTTCCGGTCCGGTAAAAGCACAGGCGGAAGCGGAAGGTCTGGATAAAATCTTCCTGGAAGCGGGCTTTGAGTGGCGTCTGCCAGGCTGCTCCATGTGTCTGGCGATGAACAATGACCGCCTCAACCCCGGCGAGCGTTGCGCGTCAACCAGCAACCGTAACTTTGAAGGTCGTCAGGGCCGCGGTGGACGAACCCATCTGGTCAGCCCGGCAATGGCCGCAGCGGCAGCCGTCACCGGCCACTTTGCCGACATCCGTGAACTGACGACAGGAGCATAAGTCATGGCGAATAAATTTACTCAGCACACCGGCATCGTCGCGCCGCTGGACGCCGCAAACGTCGATACCGACGCGATCATCCCTAAGCAGTTTTTGCAGAAGGTGACCCGCACCGGTTTTGGTCAGCACCTGTTCCATGACTGGCGTTTTGAAGATGACGCCGGCACGGTCCCGACTCCCAGCTTTGTGCTGAACAAGCCAGAGTTTAAAGGCACCAGCATTCTGCTGGCGCGCGAGAACTTTGGCTGTGGCTCCTCTCGTGAACATGCGCCCTGGGCGCTGACCGATTTCGGTTTTCACGTGGTGATTGCGCCAAGCTTCGCCGATATCTTCTACGGCAACAGCTTCAACAATCAGCTGCTGCCGGTGAAGTTAAGCGAAGAGGAAGTGGATGAGCTGTTCCGGCTGGTTGCGGCTCAGCCAGGCATCAGCTTTACAGTCGATCTGGAAGCGCAGACGGTGACCGCAGGCGATAAAGTCTACCCGTTCGAACTCGACAGCTTCCGTCGCCACTGCATGATCAACGGCCTCGACAGCATCGGCCTGACCCTGCAGCATGAAGCGTCAATTTCGCAGTATGAGCAGAATCAGCCCGCCTTCCTGCGCTGATTGCGTTAAGACAGGGCTAATCTGACAGCAACAATTTAGCTTAACGCGCAGGGAACACGGTCAGAGGAGGAAAGCGTCCCGCGCCAGGGAACACGGTCAGAGGAGGAAAGCGTCCCGCGCCAGGGACGGCGCGGGCCGAGCGGCCAGGGATTGGCTTAAGCGCCTTTCCGATCTGACCGTGTTCCCTGAGCAGGCTCGCTATCACAGCGACCGGTCCAGATTCCTCAATAGTTAAAAAAAGGGCGACATCCTGTCGCCCTTCTTCTTTATACGTCGCGCACCCGCGCCGACATCACCAGCGCCACAATCGCCAGCGCGAATGCCAGCCAGTAGACCGCCTCATGTCCCAGCCGCTCGCTCAGCGTACCCTGAATCACCCCGGCCAGAATCATGCCGGTTGAGATGGAGTTGGTGAACAGGGTGGTTGCGGCGCCAGGCCGTCCCGGCATCAGATCCTGGAACCACAACATCCCAATCCCGGCAATAATCCCGACAAACACCGCATTAAACAGCTGCAATACCATCAGTGACGTGCGGGAGTTAAACAGCACCAGCCCCAGGTAAAACAGCACCCCGGCGGCCACCGCCACCAGCATTAACCGGCGCTTGCCCATGCGGCGGGCGTAATGCCCGGCCAGCAGCATCACCGGGATCTCCAGCCCGGCGGCCGTGCCCATCAGCAGACCCGCCAGCTTTTCCGGCAGGCCAAGCGTCGTACTGATATAGAGCGGCATATCAATGATATACATGGTATTGCAGGTCCACATCACCACCGACGCGATAAACAGCAGGCGCACATCGCGATCGCGCCAGCCGCTTAGCGGCAGACCGCCGCTTTGCAGCAGCGGCTGCGCACGGGGCACTGACGGCAGGGTAAACCAGACCAGCAGGATACAGATCAGAAACAGCGCGGCGGCCACCATAAACAGCGTGACAAAACCATAGTTCAGCGCCAGCGCAAATGAGAGCGGTGGCCCGATGACCCACGCCAGCGACAGCTGCGCGCGCATCACCGAACTGAACATGACCGCTTCACGCGCCGACTGATCGGCATATTCCCGGGCCAGCGCAAAGAGCTGAGGCATTGAGACGCTGGCGAGCGCCGACAGCAGCACACCCAGCGTAATCAGCGTCAGGTAGTGGCGACTGAAGGCAAACAGCAGCGCATTGACCAGCGCCATCAGGCAACAGAACAGAATGATATTACGGCGGTCCCCCACGCTGTCCGAACGCTTCGCCACCAGCATGCTCACCAGAATACCTGCCACAGCATTGATGGTAAAAAACAGTCCGACCCAGAAAGGGCGGGCCTGCACTTCGCGCGTCAGAAACAGGCTCAGCGTCGGTGCCTGCAATGCGCCCGCCACGCCCAGCATGAACGAGGCAACCATAAAAGCGAGGTAAACCGGATTGATGCGGCGCTGCCGCGTTAACAGCGATTTCATAGCGAAATCCCTTAGAGGCTAAACAGAGAGGAAAAAAAGAAGGGTAGACCATACCGCGCACGATGAAAAAAGCCAGCAGAGATCCTCTGCTGGCGGTGTAAATGCACCCTACTCAGAAAAGCACTCCGCTGAACAGCGAAGTCAGGGTTGAACGCCATTCCAGACTGAATGCCTCCCGCTCTTCCCATAGCGCAAAGTTTGCTCTTAAAATGAGGCAGAAAAAACAGAGCGCTTTTCAGCAGGAGTTCCTCTTTTATGTCCTCGTCACGTCTGAAGCAGCAATTCATTCGCCTGTGGCAGAGCTGCCAGGGCCAGTCGCAGGCCATTACCCTCAGCGAACTGGCTGACCTGCTACACTGCTCGCGCCGCCACATGCGCAATCTGCTCAACCGGATGCAGGCGGCAGGCTGGCTGGTCTGGCAGGCAGAAGCGGGACGCGGCAGGCGGTCACATCTGACGTTCTGCTATACCGGGCTGGCTTTACAGCAGCAGCGTGCCGAAGATCTGCTGGAGCAGGATCGCATCGATCAGCTGGTCCAGCTGGTGGGCGATAAGGATCAGGTGCGGCAGATGATCAGTGCGCATCTCGGCCGCAGTTTCCGGCAGGGCAAGCATATCCTGCGGGTGCTCTACTATCGTCCCCTGCTCAATCTGCTGCCTGGCTCGCCGCTGCGGCGCTCTGAAACGCACATTGCCCGGCAGATTTTTAATGGGCTGACGCGGATAAATGAGGAAAACGGGGAAATCGAGCCCGATATCGCGCATCACTGGCAGCAGACCTCCCCGCTTCACTGGCGCTTCTTTCTGCGTCCGGCCATTCGTTTTCATCACGGTCGGGAGCTGGAGATGGCGGATGTTATCGCCACCCTGGAGCGTCAGCGCCCTCATCCGCTCTTTTCCCACATTGCGGAGATCTCCTCACCCGCCCCCTGGACGCTGGATGTGCATCTGAGCCAGCCCGACGACGGCCTGCCCTGGCTGCTGGGCAGCGTCAGCGCGATGATCCTGCCGCGCGAGTGGCCGACGATTCAGGATTTTGCCCGCCAGCCAGTCGGCACCGGCCCCTACCGGGTGATCCGCAATCATGAGAGCCAGCTGAAGATTGAAGCCTTTGATGATTACTTCGGTTTTCGCGCCCTGATCGACGATGTCTCTATCTGGGTGCTGCCCGACATCAGCGATGAGCTGGTCTATGCCGGTGTGCGCCTGCAGGGGGACGCTGCGGATGAGATTCAGGAGGAGAGCCGCCTTGAGGAGGGCTGCTACTATCTGCTGTTTGACCAGCGTTCAGAGCAGGGCCGCAGCGAGGCAGTCAGGCGCTGGGTCAGTTATCTCTTTAACCCTATCGCCCTGCTCAACCACGCGGGCGTCGGCTATCAGCGATACTGGTTTCCGGCTTATGGCCTGCTGCCGCGCTGGCACCACCGCCGGGACCTGACCCCGGTCGAAAAGCCGCCCGGCCTGACCCATCTGACGCTGACCTGGTACAGTCAGCACGTGGAGCATGAGGGCATCGCCAATGCGCTGCGTCCCCTGCTGGCCCAACAGGGCGTCACCCTGGAAACCCGTGAGATCAGTTATGAAAGCTGGTATCAGGGCGACGCGGAGAGTGATATCTGGCTCGGCAGCGTCAACTTTACCCTGCCGCTGAACTGGTCGCTGTTTGCCCAGCTGTATGAGATCCCGCTGCTGCATCACTGCCTGCCGATTGACTGGCACAGTGACGCGGCCCGCTGGCGCGAGAAAACGCTGCCGCTGGCCGAGTGGAGCAAACAACTGGTTGAAGACGCGGGCCTGCATCCGCTGTTTCATCACTGGCTATTGCTGGAGGGCCAGCGCAGCATGCGTGGCGTGCGGATGAATACCCTGGGCTGGTTTGATTTTAAATCGGCCTGGTTTGCGCCACCGGCACTGTGACGCTTTCGCCACGGCGCTGAAATGACTAGAATGTGACGTTCTCAACGGGGTGCCGCCTGCCACCAGCAAGCAGCTGAGAGAGACCCGTCGAACCTGATTCGGTTAATACCGACGTAGGGATTTGAGAGGCCGCTGTGCTCAGATCCTTTGCGACTCATCCCCTATTCTCCTGAAGGAGCGCAAAGTGTTAAACAAAGTTCTGCCGGTATTGCTGTTACTCTCCGCCCCCGTTCTGGCGGCTAAACCGGTCCTCACGGTCTACACCTACGACTCCTTCTCTGCCGACTGGGGCCCTGGCCCGGCGGTAAAAAAAGCCTTTGAGGCGCAGTGCAACTGTGAGCTGAAATTCGTCACGCTGGAAGATGGCGTCTCGCTGCTGAACCGCGTACGGATGGAAGGCAAAAACAGCAAAGCGGATCTGGTGCTGGGGCTGGATAACAATCTGGTGCAGGCGGCGCAGAAAACCGGTCTGTTTGCTGAAAGTCAGGTCGACACCGCAAAACTTACCCTGCCTGGCGGCTGGCACGACACCACCTTTGTGCCGTTTGACTATGGCTACTTCGCCTTTGTCTATGACAAAACCCGGCTGAAAAACCCGCCCAAAAGCCTGAAAGATCTGGTCGACAGCCCGGAAAAGTGGCGGGTGATCTACGAAGATCCGCGTACCAGTACCCCCGGCTTAGGCCTGCTGCTGTGGATGCAGAAGGTCTACGGCGACCAGGCTCCGCAGGCGTGGCAGAAGCTGGCGCAGAAAACCGTAACGGTGACCAAAGGCTGGAGCGAAGCCTATGGCCTGTTCCTGAAGGGCGAAGGCGATCTGGTGCTGAGTTACACCACCTCTCCGGCTTACCACATCATCGAAGAGAAAAAAGAGAACTACGCCGCCGCCCCGTTTGCCGAAGGACACTATCTGCAGGTGGAAGTGGCCGCACAGTTAGCCAGCAGCAAACAGCCTGCGCTGGCACAGCAGTTCATGCAGTTTATGGTCTCGCCTGCGTTCCAGCGCACCATTCCCACCGGCAACTGGATGTACCCGGTGATCGATACGCCGCTGCCTGCCGGTTTTGCCAGCCTGACGGTGCCGTCCACCGCCCTGCAGTTCTCGCCTGAAGAGGTGGCCACACAGCGTTCAGGCTGGATCAGCCAGTGGCAACGCGCCGTCAGCCGCTGATGCCGCGCTGGCTGATCCCCGGCTCGCTCGCCACGCTGCTGCTAACCGGCGTGGCGCTGCTGGCCTTTGGCGCACTCTGGATGGCCGCGCCAGGCCTGGAGTGGCGCAGCGTGCTGCAGGATGCGTATCTGCGGCATGTGATCGGCTTCTCTTTCGGTCAGGCGCTGCTCTCCGCCCTGCTCTCCCTGCTGCCTGCCGTGCCGCTGGCGCGTGCGCTCTATCGGCGCCGTTTTCCCGGCCGCCAGCTGCTGCTGCGTCTCTGTGCCATGACCCTGGTCCTGCCGGTACTGGTGGCGGTGTTTGGTCTGCTGACCGTCTATGGCCGCGTTGGCTGGCTGGCCCAGCTCTGTCAGCTGCTGGGCATCGGTTATCACTTCTCACCCTATGGTCTGCCGGGCATTTTGCTGGCGCACGTCTTCTTTAATCTGCCGCTGGCGACGCGTCTGATGCTGCAGGCGCTGGAGAGCATTCCGGCCGAGCAGCGTCAGCTCGCGGCGCAGCTCGACCTGCGCGGCTGGCACCATTTTCGCCTGCTGGAGTGGCCGTGGCTGCGGCGTCAGTTGCTGCCGACCGGCGCGCTGATCTTTATGCTCTGCTTTGCCAGCTTTGCCACCGTGCTGTCACTGGGGGGCGGGCCGCAGGCTACCACGCTCGAACTGGCGATTTTCCAGGCGCTGAGTTATGACTACGATCCGGGCCGTGCCGCGCTGCTGGCGCTGATTCAGCTCGGCTGCTGCCTGACGCTGGTGCTGCTCAGCCAGCGCTTCAGTAAGGCGATCCCCGCCGGCACCCGTCAGCTGAAGGGCTGGCGCGATCCGCAGGATTCATGGGGCGCACAGCTCAGCGATGCGCTGCTTATCCTGCTGGCGCTGCTCCTGCTGCTGCCTCCGCTGGCGGCAGTGATTGTGGAGGGCCTGCATGGCGGCGTGCGCGGTGCGCTGGCTCAGCCTGCTCTCTGGCGGGCAACCCTGACCTCATTACGCATCGCCACCGGGGCCGGATTGATCTGCGTGGTGCTGACCATGATGCTGCTCTGGAGCAGCCGCGAGCTGCGTCTGCGCCAGCATCCGGCGGCGGCCACGCTTATCGACACCAGCGGAATGCTGATTCTGGCGATGCCGGGCATTGTGCTCGCCACCGGCTTTTTCCTGCTGTTCAACGCCACCATCGGCCTGCCCGACTCCGCCGAAGGGCTGGTAATGTTTACGAATGCGCTGATTGCCATTCCCTATGCGCTGAAAGTGCTGGAAAACCCGATGCGCGACGCCGCAGAGCGGTACGGCAGACTCTGCGATTCACTGGATATTCAGGGCTGGAACCGGCTGCGGCTGATCGAGTTGCGGGCACTCAAACGTCCGCTGGCCCAGGCGCTGGCCTTTGCCTGCGTGCTGTCGATTGGTGATTTTGGCGTGGTGGCGCTATTTGGCAGCGCCGACTTCCGCACGCTGCCGTTCTATCTCTATCAGCAGATAGGCGCCTATCGTGGCGCTGATGGTGCAGTCACCGCCCTGCTGCTGCTGCTGCTCTGCTTATTGCTGTTCACGCTAATGGAAAAATTACCGGGCCGCCATGCTGACTCTTGATAACCTTACCTATCTCTACCAGCATCTGCCGATGCGCTTCAGCTTCAGGGCCACACGCGGTGAACGCATCGCGATTCTCGGCCCCAGCGGCGCGGGTAAAAGCACCCTGCTGAGCCTGATTGCCGGTTTTCTGCCGGTGAATCAGGGCACCCTGCTGATTGACGGTCAGGAGCACACCCACACTGTCCCGGCCCGACGACCGGTTTCCATGCTGTTTCAGGAGAACAACCTGTTTCCGCACCTCAGCGTGCAGCAGAACATGGCGCTGGGGCTGCACCCGGGGCTACGACTCAGCGCGGAACAGCAGCGGCAGCTGACTGCGCTGGCTGAACAGGTGGGATTAGGCGATCTGCTGTCACGCCTGCCAGGCGAACTGTCGGGCGGCCAGCGCCAGCGCGTGGCGCTGGCCCGTTGCCTGTTGCGTGACCGTCCGGTACTGCTGCTGGATGAGCCCTTTTCCGCGCTGGACCCCGCCCTGCGCGGCGAGATGCTTCAGCTGGTGCGTTCGGTGTGTGAGGCGCGCAGCATCACGCTGCTGATGGTGTCACACAGTCTGGAAGATGCGCAGCAGATCGCGCCGCGCAGCGTGGTCATTGTGGATGGCCGGGTTTACTGGGATGGCGAAACCCGACAGCTGCTGTCGGGCGACACGCGGGAGGCCGACGTACTCGGCATCCCGCGTCGTTAAGCGGCTCAGGCGATGAAAACCTGCCACAGCAGATGGCGGAAAACCGGCATCATCGGATGGAACTGGATCGCGACGAACGCCGCCACGGCGATCGCCAGCCCCAGCGGGCCAGCCCAGCGCAGGCGCGCCGGAGGCAGCCAGGCGGTGGCCCAGTCACGGCTTTTGCCACTGCGCCACCAGCGCCAGCCTAACCAGCCGCCAAGCCAGATCAGCAGCGCTGCGCCCAGTAACAGCCATTTAAAGCTGCCGCCCTGCGCCGCTTTTGGCACGTCAATCGCCACCCCGGCCAGAATGCCGGGCAGCAGATAGATCGGCGGCCAGAGAAGACAGCCGATGAGATTGGGCGGCAGAAATTTACGTACCGGCAGCTCCAGCATACCCGCCGCCAGCGGGATTAGCGGCCGCGTGGGGCCGACAAAACGTCCGACCAGGATGGTAAACATACTGTGCTGATGCAGGGCATGCTCGGTTTTATCCAGCAGGCCTTTGTACTTTTGCAGATACTTCCAGCGGTGCAGCGGCCCCTGGAATTTCCAGCCGATACCGTAAGAAACCCAGTCACCGATCAGGCAGCCCGCAAAGCCCGCCGCCCAGGCAGGATAAAGGCCAAGCTCGCCACTGCCGACCAGCGCGCCCAGGCTGGCCATCATCACCGTACCTGGCAGCAACAGCCCGACCAGCGCCAGCGACTCCAGAAACGTCACCAGCGCAACGGCAAACAGCGCCCACTCCAGGGACTGCGTAATCAGTTGTTGAATCCAGGCTTCCATAGTGGTCCTTAGTCAAAGCAGAAGGCTGGATTGTCCAGAGCCAGCCACACAGCGTCAAGGCAAGAATTGTAGGACAATGTTGACAAATCGTGGCGACAGGAACTGTATAAATATCCATGATATACTCAGGTTGTTTACTTATCCCTGAAACATGGCGTCCGGAGAACATCTGACTATGCCCCGCGCAGGTTTTCTGCTCACCCGCCACTGGCGCGACAGCCCGAATGGCACCGAAATTATCCTCTGGCTCGCCACTGATGCGGGCGCGCAGCGCGTGGTGCTGCCTGTGCAGGAGTCTGTCGCTTTTGTGCCTGCGGAATATCAGGCGCAGATCAGCGAGGTGCAGAGAGAGGAACGCCAGCTGCGTATCCAGCCGCTGGCGCTGAAAGATTTTCGTCACCGTCCGGTGCTGGGCCTCTACTGCCAGCAGCATCGTCAGCTGCAGCGCATCGAAAAACGGCTGCGCGAACAGGGAATTCCGATCTACGAGGCGGATATCCGTCCGCCGGAACGCTATCTGATGGAGCGCTTTATTACCGCCCCCGTCTGGTTTGATGGCGAGCAGCAGGGCGACACGCTGGTCAACGCGCGGCTTAAGCCCCATCCCGACTATCGCCCGCCGCTGAAATGGGTCTCGCTGGATATTGAAACCACCCAGCATGGCGAGCTCTACTGCATCGGACTGGAGGGCTGCGGTCAGCGCCAGGTCTATATGCTCGGCCCGGCTAACGGCGATGCCAGCACGCTGGATTTCGACCTGATCTATCTCGACAGCCGGCCACAGCTGCTGGAAGCCCTGAACCAGTGGTTTGCAGAGCATGACCCGGATGTCCTGATTGGCTGGAACGTGGTGCAGTTTGACCTGCGGGTGCTGCAGAAACATGCCGACCGCTACGGCATTCCGCTGCGTCTTGGCCGCCAGCAGACGGCGCTGGAGTGGCGGGAACATGGCTTCAAGCCGGGCGTTTTTTTCGCGCAGGCCAGCGGCCGCCTGATCATTGATGGCATTGACGCACTGAAGTCGGCGTTCTGGGATTTTCCGTCGTTCAGCCTGGAGTCGGTGTCGCAGCAGCTGCTGGGAGAAGGCAAAGCGATCGACAATCCCTGGCACCGCATGGAGGAGATAAACTGGCGGTTTGCCAACGATAAACCGGCGCTGGCGCGCTACAACCTGAAAGATTGCGAACTGGTGACGCGGATCTTTCACAAAACGGCGATCATGCCGTTTCTGCTGGAGCGCGCGGCGGTCAATGGTCTGGCCGTGGACCGCCATGGCGGTTCGGTGGCGGCGTTCAGTCACCTCTATATTCCGCGCATGCACCGTGTCGGGTTTGTCGCGCCTAACATGGGTGAGGTGGCCCCGGAAGCGAGCCCGGGCGGTTATGTCATGGATTCGCGTCCCGGTCTCTACGACTCGGTGCTGGTGCTGGATTACAAAAGCCTCTATCCGTCGATTATCCGCACCTTCCTGATCGATCCGGTGGGCCTGGTGGAGGGTCTGGCTCATCCTGATGATGCGGATTCGGTTGCCGGTTTCCGGGAAGCGCGCTTCTCTCGCCACACCCACTGCCTGCCGGCGATGGTTGAACAGATCTGGCTGGGGCGCGAAGCGGCGAAAAAACAGAACAATCAGCCGCTGTCACAGGCACTGAAGATCATCATGAACGCCTTTTACGGAGTGCTGGGCACCAGCGCCTGCCGCTTCTTCGATCCGCGACTCGCCTCCTCAATTACCCTGCGCGGTCACGCCATCATGCAGCAGACCCGCGCGCTGATCGAAGCGGAAGGCTACGACGTCATCTACGGTGACACCGACTCCACCTTTGTCTGGCTGAAGTCGGCCCACGATGAGGAGCAGGCCGCTGCCATTGGTCATCAGCTGGTGCAGAAAGTGAATGCCTGGTGGCGCGATCACCTGCAGCAGACGCTGGGACTGACCAGCGCGCTGGAACTGGAGTATGAAAACCACTTCTGCCGTTTTCTGATGCCGACCATTCGCGGCGCGGAACAGGGCAGCAAGAAACGCTACGCCGGACTGATTCGTGACGCCGACGGTGCGCGCATGGTCTTTAAGGGGCTGGAGTCGGTGCGAACCGACTGGACGCCGCTGGCCAAAACATTTCAGCAGCAGCTGTACCACCGTATTTTCCACCGCGAGCCGTGGCAGGATTACATCCGGGAAACCGTGGCGCAGCTGCTGGCGGGCGAGCTGGACGACCAGCTGATCTACAAAAAGCGCCTGCGGCGTCCGCTGAAGGAGTATGAACGAAATGTGCCCCCGCACGTGCGCGCCGCCCGGCTGGCTGATGAGCAGAATCGCAAACTGAACCGGCCACTGCAGTATCAGAACGGCGGCCGGATTCGTTACGTCATGGCTACGGCTGGCCCCGAACCGCTGGAGGCGCGCAGTACGCCGCTCGACTATGACCACTATGTGACGAAGCAGCTGCAGCCGGTGGCAGAGGGGATCCTGCCCTTTGTCGGGGGAGATTTTGCTACACTGATTACGGGGCAACTGGGGCTTTTTTGACAGGTGACGAATGCCCTGCCATCCAGTACCATAGCGCCCTTCCTGAAACTCACCGCTCTTATGCACGCTCCAGACCTTGTTGTCTGGCGGTAACGCTATTGCCTGAGATTCGGGAACACCTCTAAAAACGTTAAAATTCGAGCTAAAAATATATGGTTTTTACATTAGGTCAGCGCTGGATTAGTGATACGGAAAGTGAACTGGGACTGGGCACCGTGGTGGCGATCGATACCCGCATGATCACCCTGCTGTTTCCGGCCACGGGGGAAAACCGCCTCTACGCCCGCAACGATTCGCCGGTTACCCGCGTCATCTTTAACCCGGGTGATACCATCACCAGTCACGAAGGCTGGCAGATGCGCGTCGATGAAGTCCGCAACGAAAATGACCTGATGACCTATATCGGTACCCGACTGGATACTGAAGAAAGCGATGTGATCCTGCGTGAAGTGATGCTCGACAGCAAGCTGGTGTTCAGTAAGCCGCAGGATCGTCTGTTTGCCGGTCAGCTCGACCGCATGGACCGCTTTGCCCTGCGCTTCCGCGCACGCAAATACCAGAGTGAGCAATACCGTCTGCCGATCAGCGGGTTACGCGGCATGCGCACGAACCTGATCCCTCATCAGCTGCATATCGCACACGATGTGGGTCGCCGCCACGCGCCACGCGTACTGCTGGCCGATGAAGTGGGCCTGGGTAAAACCATTGAAGCCGGGATGATCATTCAACAGCAGCTGCTGGCGGGGCGTGCCGAGCGGGTACTCATCGTGGTGCCTGAAACCTTACAGCATCAGTGGCTGGTCGAGATGCTGCGCCGCTTTAACCTGCGTTTCGCCCTGTTTGATGATGACCGCTACACCGAAGCGCAGCACGACAGCGATAACCCGTTTGAAACGGAACAGCTGATCATCTGTTCGCTCGACTTTGTTCGCCGTAACAAACAGCGCCTTGAACTGCTGGCCGATGCCGAATGGGATCTGCTGGTGGTGGATGAAGCGCACCACCTGGCCTGGTCCGAAGGCGAACCCAGCCGTGAATATCTGGTCATCGAAAAACTGGCTGAGAAAACGGCCGGGGTGCTGCTGCTGACGGCGACGCCGGAACAGCTCGGCATGGAGAGCCACTTTGCCCGTCTGCGCCTGCTCGATCCGGACCGGTTCCATGATTTTGCTGCCTTTGTTGAAGAGCAGCAGCATTTCCGTCCGATTGCTGATGCGGTGACAGCGCTGCTGGCTGACCAGGCGATTTCCCAGGAGGAGATGAACCGGATCAACGATCTGGTGGGCGAAGAGGATATCGAGCCGCTGCTGCAGGTCGCCAACAGCGATCGTGAGGGCAAGCTGGAGGCGCGTCAGGAGCTGATCGCCATGCTGATGGATCGCCACGGCACCAGCCGCGTCCTGTTCCGCAACACCCGTAACGGTGTAAAAGGTTTCCCGAAACGCGAACTGCATCAGATCCGTCTGCCGCTGCCTGCGCAGTATCAGACGGCCATCAAAGTCTCCGGCATTATGGGCACGCGCAAAAGCGCCGAGGAGCGGGCGCGTGACCTGCTCTACCCGGAGCAGATTTATCAGGAATTTGAAGGCGACAGCGGCACCTGGTGGAACTTCGATCCGCGCGTGGAATGGCTGATGGGCTATCTCACCAGCAACCGTAAAGAGAAAGTGCTGGTCATCTGCGCCAAAGCGGCCACGGCGCTGCAGCTGGAGCAGGTGCTGCGCGAGCGCGAAGGCATCCGGGCGGCGGTGTTCCACGAAGGCCTGTCGATCATTGAGCGTGACCGGGCTGCCGCGTGGTTTGCCTCGGAAGAGAATGGCGCGCAGGTGCTGCTCTGCTCTGAAATCGGTTCTGAAGGCCGTAACTTCCAGTTTGCCAGCCGCCTGGTGATGTTCGACCTGCCCTTTAACCCGGATCTGCTGGAGCAGCGTATCGGCCGTCTGGACCGTATTGGTCAGGCGCACGATATTCAGATTCTGGTGCCGTGGCTGGAGCAGACCGCTCAGGCGGTGCTGCTGCGCTGGTATCATGAAGGTCTGGACGCGTTCGAGCACACCTGCCCGACCGGTCGTACCATCTACGACAGCGTGCATCAGCAGCTTATTGGCTATTTAGCCGCGCCGGAAAATAGCGAAGGCTTTGACGGCTTTATCGCGGAGTGCCGTAAACAGCACGAGGCGCTGAAATCGCAGCTGGAACAGGGCCGCGATCGTCTGCTGGAGCTGAACTCTAACGGCGGCGAATCGGCTCAGCTGCTGGCGAACGCCATCAGCGAGCAGGATAACGACACCGGTCTGGTGAACTTCGCGCTGAACCTGTTTGATATTGTTGGTATCAATCAGGAAGATCGCAGCGATAACCTGATTGTGCTGACCCCTTCCGACCACATGCTGGTGCCCGATTTCCCTGGCCTGCCGGAAGATGGCTGCACCATCACGTTCAACCGCGATCAGGCGCTCTCCCGCGAGGATACCCAGTTCATCACCTGGGAACATCCGCTGATCCGTAACGGCCTGGATCTGATCCTGTCGGGTGACACCGGCAGCTCCGCGCTGTCACTGCTGAAGAACAAGGCGCTGCCGGTCGGCACGCTGCTGGTTGAGCTGATCTATGTGGTGGAAGCGCAGGCACCGAAGCATCTGCAGCTGACCCGCTTCCTGCCACCGACGCCTGTCCGTCTGCTGCTCGATCGCAACGGCACCAACCTGGCCGGGAAAGTGGAGTTCGAAAGCTTTAACCGCCAGCTGAATGCGGTTAACCGCCACACCGCCAGCAAACTGGTCAATGCGGTGCAGCAGGATGTGCATGCAATCCTCACCCAGGGTGAAGAGAGCGTGGTCAGCGAGGCACGTGCGGTGATTGAAGCGGCGCGGGCCGAGGCGAATGAAAAGCTGGGCGCAGAGCTTTCCCGTCTCAATGCGCTGAAAGCGGTGAACCCGAACATCCGTGAAGATGAGATCGAGGCGCTGGAAAGCAACCGTGAACAGGTGCTGGAAAGCCTGGATCAGGCCAACTGGCGTCTCGACGCGCTGCGCCTGATTGTGGTGACTCACCAGTAAGCTCAGGGGCCTTCCGGCCCCTTATTTTTGGAAAGCCCTATGGAACCTTACAATCCACCGCGTGAACCCTGGCTGCACATCCTTTATCAGGATGCGCATATCATGGTGGTGAATAAACCCAGCGGTCTGCTCTCGGTACCCGGTCGGCTGGATGAGCACAAAGATAGCGTGATGACGCGGATACAGCGTGATTTCCCGCAGGCGGAATCGGTTCACCGGCTGGATATGGCGACCAGTGGTGTGATGGTCGTCGCCCTGACCAAGGCGGCTGAGCGTGAGCTGAAACGGCAGTTTCGCGAGCGGGAACCCGCCAAGACCTACGTGGCCTGCATCTGGGGTCATCCGGAGAAGGAGGAGGGAGTGGTTGATCTGCCGCTGATTTGCGACTGGCCTAATCGTCCGAAGCAGATGGTCTGCTTCGAAAACGGCAAAGCCGCGCAGACGGAGTATCAGGTGCTGGAATATCGTGCGGATAACAGTGCGCGCGTTTCGCTGAAGCCGATTACCGGCCGCTCGCACCAGCTGCGGGTGCATATGCTGGCCCTGGGCCATCCGATTCTGGGCGACAACTTCTATGCCCATCCGGACGCCAGGGCGATGGCACCGCGCCTGTTGCTGCACGCGGAGTCCTTGACTATCACCCATCCGGCATTCGGTAATGCCATGACGTTTCGCCAGCCCGCCGATTTTTAAGGGGGGCGGTACGCCTCGCCGCCTCCTTCTGAGAGGTGGAGAGAGGCGCGATTACTTAAAGCCTTTTTCTTTGCGAATCAGATCGTACGCCGCCTGAATTTCCTGCGCCTTCTGCTTCGCCATCTCCATCATCTCTGGCGGCAGCCCCTTCGCCACCAGCTTATCGGGATGATGCTCGCTCATCAGCTTGCGGTATGCGCGCTTGATGGTGGTGGCGTCATCGCTGCTCTTCACACCCAGCACGCTGCAGGCATCTTCCAGCGTTGGTCCACGTTGCGCCTGCTGAAAGCCACCATTGCCACTGCGCTGTCCGCCGCCGAACTGCTGGCCGCCTTCCATCATGCGCAGGAACTGATCGAACTGAACGCGTGAAATGCCCAGCTCCTCGGCGATAACATAGAGCACCTGCCGCTCATTGGGATGCAGGGAACCGTCGGCAAAGGCAGCCTGAATCTGAATTTCCAGGAACATGCGAATCAGATCGAACCGGCCAAAACAGGCGCTGCGCAGCTCCCGCAGTTTGCTGCGTAACGGGTAATCTGCCTGCTTGCCTTCGCGAAATGCGCGCTGGGCGGCGGTGCGCGAGTCACCGTGCAGCTGCATCCGCTCCATGAGCAGCGACGCAATCTGAATATCCGCTTCGGTAACGCGCCCTTTTGACTTGGTCAGATGGCCCATGACCTGAAAGGTGGTGCTGAAAAACAGCGTCTGTCGGGTCTGATTATTTGAGAAGTAAGCCTTGCCTTGCGCGCCGCGCACTTTGTCAAACATATGGCCAATGATCAAACCGATCACAATACCCCAGAAGCCTGCACCGGAAAGTAATCCCAGCGCCAGACCCACAACTTTTCCCCAGTAGCGCATAAACTCCTCAATTCGCCATGCTTGCGGCTGAAAATTGCATTATCATACCTGTCATTTATCTCAGCGCCTAACGGCAACGCTGACTGACCAGGATTAACACTGGCGCAACGCCGGGCAGTAAGTTAGTCTCTGACCCGATTGTCGGCATGATGCCAGTTTTCATGGAATTCTCGATACCGCGTATGAAAAAACATATACCTACCCTGCTGGCCACACTGATCGGCGCAGCCATTAGCCAGCAAGCCGTTGCCGACGATCTGATGTCGCAGTGTATGTTAGGCGTGCCGAGTTACAACCGCCCGCTGGTGAATGGCGATACCAATCAGTTGCCTGTCACCATTCACTCCGACGCTGCCAAAGGGAACTATCCCGATGATGCGGTCTTCACAGGCAATGTGAATATTGAGCAGGGCAACAGCCGTATGCAGGCCGATGAAGTTCAGCTTCATCAGCGTCAGCAGGAGGGCCAGACCACGCCGGTTCGTACCGTCGATGCCCTGGGTAATGTGCATTACGATGATAACCAGGTCATCCTGAAAGGTCCGAAAGCCTGGTCAAATCTGAACAGTAAAGATACCAACGTCTGGAACGGTCAGTACCAGATGGTGGATCGTCAGGGTCGCGGCACCGCCGATCAGATGAAACTGCGCGGTGATAACCGCTACACCATTCTGGAGAATGGCACCTTTACCTCCTGTCTGCCCGGCTCCAACAGCTGGAGCGTGGTCGGTTCCGAAGTGATTCAGGACCGCGAAGAGGAAGTGGCCGAGATCTGGAACGCCCGCTTTAAACTCGGTTCCGTTCCGGTGTTCTACAGTCCCTATCTGCAGTTACCGATTGGCGACCGTCGTCGCTCCGGCTTCCTGATCCCGAATGCCAAATATGGCAGCAACAACGGCTTTGAGTTCATCCTGCCCTACTACTGGAACATCGCGCCGCAGGCCGATGCCACCATTACGCCGCACTACATCAGCAAGCGCGGCATGAAGTTTGAGAATGAATTCCGTTATCTGACAGAGCTGGGCGCAGGTCTGATGGAGTTCGACTACCTCGGCTCAGACAAGCAGTACGACAAAGATAAAGCGCTGCGCGGCATCGCCGAAGATGACAGCTCCGATCGCTGGCTGTTCTACTGGCGTCATGCAGGCGTCTACGATCAGCACTGGCGCTTTAACGCGGACTACACCAAAGTCAGCGATAAGTACTACTTCAACGACCTCGACTCGAAGTACTACAGCTCGACCGACAACTACGCCACGCAGAAATTCAGTATTGGCTATGCGGACACCAACTGGGATGCCACGCTTTCCACCAAAGATTTCCAGGTGTTCGGCGACAACAGCAGCAACAACGTCTATCGCGCCATGCCGCAGCTGGACGTCAATCTCTATCAGAATGACATCGGTCCGTTTGATGGCCGGATCTATGCGCAGGCGGTGAAATTTACCAACGTCAGCGATCGCTATCCTGAAGCGACCCGTTTGCACGTTGAGCCAACGCTGAATCTGCCGCTGTCAAACGGCTGGGCCAGCCTGGATACCGAAGCGAAATTCCTGGCAACCCACTACCAGCAGACCAATGTTGATTACTACAACAACAACTTTGCGAATCGCAACGGCAAAAGTGGCGATCTGGATGAGTCGGTAAACCGCACCCTGCCGCAGTTTAAAGTCGATGGCCGTCTGGTCTTTGACCGCGATATGGACTCCGCGGCGGGCTACACCCAGACGCTGGAGCCGCGGGTGCAGTACCTCTATATCCCGTACCGCAATCAAAGCAACATCTATCCGTACGACTCAACGTTGCTGCAGACCGACTACACCGGCCTGTTCCGCGACCGCACGTATAGCGGCCTGGATCGTATCGCGTCGGCTAACGAAGTGGCCACCGGCGTCACCACACGCATTTATGATGCCGATCTGGTTGAACGTTTTAACGTTTCTGTAGGTCAAATCTACTCGTTTACCCCTTCTCGTACTGGTGTGAATCAGACCAGTAAAGAAGATGATACCGGCAGCCTGATCTGGGCTGGCGATACATACTGGAAAATCAGCGATCGCTGGGGTGTCCGGGGTGGGTTGCAGTATGACACCAAACTCGACAACGTTTCCCAGGGCAATACCGTACTGGAATATCGTCGTGATGCCGATCGCATGGTGCAGCTGAGCTACCGTTACAGCAGCCCGGAATATGTCGCAACCGCGCTGAACGACAGCAGCCTGGTGACCAATCCTATCTTCAAAAATGGGATTTCACAGGTGGGCACCACGGCCAGCTGGCCGATTGCGGATGCATGGTCCGTGGTAGGCGCGTACTACTACGATACCCGCAACAGCCGTCCGGCTTCGCAGCTGGTAGGCCTGCAGTACAGCTCATGCTGTTATGCCATTCGGGTCGGTTACGAACGCAAAATTAACGGTTGGGAAAACGACGACAGTAAATATGACAACCAAATCTCATTCAACATTGAGCTGCGTGGTCTGAGCTCCAACTATGGCTTAGGCACCAACGATATGCTGCGTCAGGGGATTATCCCTTACCAGCCCGCTTTCTGATGTTGTGATGTTTGACAGGCAATCCCGCAGTGCGGAACCAACAATGGATAAAGTATGAAGAACTGGAGAATGCTGATTCTTGGTGTGGCAATCAGTGCCAACACCGCGTTCGCAGCACCACAAGTCGTTGATAAAGTTGCCGCCGTGGTCAATAACGGCGTGGTTCTTGAGAGTGACGTGGACGGCATGATGGGCACGGTGAAATCTCAGGCCCGGCAGGCAGGTCAGCAGTTGCCAGATGATAAAACGCTGCGCCATCAGATTCTGGAACGCCAGATCATGGACAACATCATTCTGCAGATGGGTGAAAAAGCGGGGATCCAGATCAGCGATGAGCAGCTGGATCAGGCGATTAAGAACATCGCCGCACAGAACCGCATGACGCTGGATCAGCTGCGCAGTCGTCTGGCTTATGACGGCATGAACTATGGCGTCTATCGCTCACAGATCCGCAAAGAGATGATGATTGCCGAAGTCCGCAACAATGAAGTGCGTCGTCGCGTGACCATCCTGCCGCAGGAAGTGGATACGCTTTCAACCCAGATTGCCGCCCAGAACAGCCAGGGAACCGAGCTGAACATCAGCCACATTCTGCTGCCGCTGCCGGAAAACCCGACGCAACAGCAGGTCGATGAGCAGGAAACGCTGGCGAAACAGCTGGTTGGCGAACTGAAAAATGGTGCGGATTTCGGCAAGATGGCCGTGACCTACTCCGCCGACTCGCAGGCGCTGAAAGGCGGTAACATGGGCTGGGGTAAAATTGAAGAGTTACCGACCCTGTTTGCCCAGGCGCTGGCAACGGCGAAAAAAGGCGACATCGTCGGGCCGGTGCGTTCAGGTGTGGGCTTCCATATCCTGAAGGTGAACGACCTGCGTGGCGAAAGTAAGAACGTCTCGGTCACTGAGGTGCATGCTCGTCATATTCTGCTGAAACCATCGCCGATTCTCACTGACGATCAGGCCAGGGCGCAGCTGGAACAGATCGCGGCCGATATCCGCAGCGGAAAAACCACCTTTGCCGCCGCGGCAAAACAGTACTCTGACGACCCGGGATCGGCGAATCAGGGTGGCGATCTCGGCTGGACCTCTCCGGAAGTCTTTGATCCCGCCTTCCGCGATGCGCTGCTGCGTCTGCAGAAAGGCCAGACCAGCCAGCCGGTGCACTCCTCTTTCGGCTGGCATCTGATTCAGCTGCTGGATACCCGCCAGGTGGACAAAACCGACGCGGCGCAGAAAGAGCGCGCTTATCGCATGCTGTTTAACCGTAAATTTGCTGAAGAAGCGCAGACCTGGATGCAGGAACAGCGCGCCAGTGCTTATGTGAAGATTCTGGATGGCAATGCACAGTAACCAGCGTGTGGTGATCACTCCCGGCGAGCCCGCCGGGATTGGTCCCGATCTCACCGTTCAGCTGGCTCAGCACGTCTGGCCGGTGGAACTCGTCGTCTGCGCCTCCCCTGCCCTGTTGCAGCAGCGGGCAGCGCAGCTCGGTCTGCCGCTGACCCTGCGTCACTACCAGCCTGAGGCGGACCCCGTGCCGCAGCAGGCGGGGACGCTGACCATTCTGCCGATTGAGACGGCACAGCCGGTCACGCCAGGCGAACTCTGTGTCGCTAACGGTGACTATGTGCTGGCCACGCTGGCCCGCGCCTGTGACGGCTGTCTGCAGGGTGAATTTGCGGCGCTGATTACCGGTCCGGTGCACAAAGGCGTGATTAACGATGCCGGTATCGCCTTTACCGGCCATACCGAATTCTTCGCCGACCGCGCAGGCGGTCATCGCGTGGTGATGATGCTGGCAACCGAAGCGCTGCGTGTGGCACTGGCCACCACGCATCTGCCGCTGAAAGAGGTGCCTGCGGCGGTCACCCGCGAATGCCTGCATGAAGTGATCACCATTCTTCATCGTGATCTGCAGCAGAAGTTCGCCATTGCCGAGCCGCATATCTATGTCTGTGGTCTTAACCCCCACGCCGGTGAAGGCGGTCATATGGGACGGGAAGAGATTGAGACGATTACGCCGGCCCTCAATGAACTGCGTCAGCAGGGCATTAAACTGACCGGCCCGCTGCCTGCGGATACGCTGTTCCAGCCCAAATATCTGCAAAACGCCGATGCGGTACTGGCGATGTATCACGACCAGGGCCTGCCGGTACTGAAGTTTCAGGGGTTTGGTCGCGCGGTAAATATTACCATGGGCCTGCCCTTTATCCGGACCTCCGTTGACCACGGCACCGCGCTTGAACTCGCCGGGCTGGGTCAGGCGGAACCGGGCAGCTTTATCACGGCGCTTAACCTCGCCATCACTATGATCAAGAGCAGTAATGAATAATCGCGTCCATCAGGGGCACTACGCCCGTAAACGTTTCGGGCAGAACTTCCTGAACGATCAGTACATTATCGACAGCATTGTCTCCGCCATTCATCCCCAGCGCGATGAAGCGCTGGTAGAGATCGGCCCTGGCCTCGGCGCCTTAACCGAGCCGGTAGGCGAACGCCTCGATAGCTTAACGGTGGTGGAGCTGGACCGCGATCTCGCGGCGCGTCTGCAAACGCATCCGTTCCTTGGCCCGAAACTGACCATCTTCCAGCAGGATGCCATGACCTTCGACTTTGCCGCGCTGGCACAGGAGAGAGGCCAGCCGCTGCGGGTATTTGGTAACCTGCCTTACAATATTTCGACCCCGCTGATGTTCCACCTTTTCAGCTATACTGGTTCGATCAAAGATATGCACTTCATGCTGCAGAAAGAGGTGGTTAACCGTCTGGTTGCGGGCCCGGGCAGCAAAGCGTATGGTCGCCTGACGGTGATGGCGCAATATTACTGCCAGGTTATTCCGGTGCTGGAAGTGCCGCCACACGCCTTCACGCCGCCACCGAAAGTGGACTCGGCTGTCGTGCGTCTGGTGCCGTTTGCCGAGCCACCGCATCCGGTCAGCGACGTGCGTATCCTGAGCCGTATCACGACAGAAGCCTTTGGTCAGCGCCGTAAAACATTGCGCAACAGCCTGAACCATATGGTGGCGGCGGGTGCGCTGGAAGAGTTATCCATTGATCCTGGTCTGCGTGCTGAAAACGTCTCGGTCGCGCAATATTGTCAGCTGGCTAACTGGCTGGCGACACATCAGGGAAAATCGCAGGAGTAAGTCATGAGTGAAACGGCCCGCGTCTCCGTTCATGTGCAAAGCCAGTACGTCGCCTCCCAGTCCTCGCCGGATGAGGATCGCTACGTCTTCGCCTATACCATTACGATACGCAATCTGGGCCGTTCCGCCGTGCAGCTGCTGGGGCGTTACTGGCTGATTACCAACGGTAACGGCCGCGAAACAGAAGTTCAGGGCGAAGGCGTGGTTGGTGAGCAGCCGCTTATCCCGCCGGGCAACGAATTCCAGTACACCAGTGGTGCTGTCATCGAAACGCCGATGGGCACCATGCAGGGACACTACGTGATGGTCGACGATCAGGGCGACACCTTTCACGTTGAAATCCCGGTGTTCCGCCTCGCCATCCAGACGCACATTCACTGATTTTCACGCCTTTTGCCCGATACGTCGGGCACATTCCCGATGGATAAAACGTTATGAGCACATACCTGATTGGCGACGTCCATGGTTGCTACGATGAATTACGTGCCTTGCTGCAGCAGGTCGATTTCAATCCCGAGCATGACACGCTGTGGCTGACCGGTGACCTGGTGGCGCGCGGTCCTGGATCACTGGAGGTCCTGCGCTATGTGAAGTCACTGGGCGACGCCGTGCGCCTGGTGCTGGGCAACCACGATTTACATCTGCTGGCGGTCTATGCCGGAATCAGCCGTAACAAGCCTAAAGATCGCCTCACCACCCTGCTGGAAGCGGACGATGCTGATGAGCTGATCAACTGGCTGCGCCGGCAGCCGCTGCTGCAGGTGGATGAAGAGAAAAAGCTGGTCATGGGACACGCCGGTATCACGCCTCAGTGGGATATCGACACCGCGAAAAAATGTGCGCGGGAAGTGGAAGCGGTGCTCGCCAGCGACAGTTATCCGCTGTTCCTGGATGCGATGTATGGCGATATGCCAAATAACTGGAGCGAAGATCTGACCGGCCTGGCCCGACTGCGCTTCAGCACCAATGCCTTTACCCGTATGCGCTACTGCTTCCCCAATGGTCAGCTGGACATGATCTGCAAAGATGCCCCGGAGTCGGCGCTGCCACCGCTGAAGCCCTGGTTCAACATCGACGGACCGGTCGCCCGTGACTACACCATCGTTTTCGGTCACTGGGCTTCACTGGAAGGCAAAGGCACGCCAGAGGGAATTATCGGCCTGGATACCGGCTGCTGCTGGGGCGGCGCGCTGACCCTGCTGCACTGGGAAGAGCAGCGCTATGTGGTTCAGCCCTCTAACCGCGAGAAAGCGCTCGACTCCAGCGAAAGTCTGGCGCCTCCGGCGCTATAACCCTGAGGCTGGCCCGGCGGCCAGCCTGCTGTTTTATGCGCCGATAATGCCGCCATCCTCCCGGGTGATCATGATCACCGACGAGCGCGGGCGCGGACTGTTATCAGGAAAATGTGAATCCCCCTCTTCGCCAGGGTGCTGCACGTTCACGAACAGCGTTCTGTAGTCAGGCGTGAAGGTAATGCCGGTCAGCTCGCAGGATTTAGGGCCGACCATAAACCGGCGGATCTCGCCGCTGTCCGGGTCTCCTGCCAGCATCTGATTATTCCCCTGCCCCTGATAATCCTCTTTGTTGCTGTATTTGCCATCGGTGAGGATCCAGAGCCGCCCCTGCGCATCAAACCCCAGGCCATCCGGACTGTTAAAGGTGTTTTCAGCAGTGATGTTCGGTGTGCCACGATAGATGCCTTCGGGATGGGCAATCGGATTGCCGCATAACGCGTAGATGTCCCAGGCAAACGACGTGGCCGTGGCATCGCCCTTCTCATCCCAGCGGATAATCTGGCCATAGATATTTTTAGGGCGCGGGTTGGCGGCATTAACCGGCATCCCCTCATTGCCGCGCTTGTTGTTATTGGTCAGCGTACAGTAGGCGCGGCCATCATGCGGGTTAACGGCGATCCATTCCGGCCGATCCATCCGCGTGGCGTTAACCACATCGGCAGCAGCACGCGCATTGATCAGGACATCGGCCTGGCTATGAAATCCCTTCTCAGCAGTGAGTCCATTTTCCCCCCACTTCAGTGCCAGCCAGCGACCGCTGCCTTTCAGGGGTGTGCCCTGTTCATCGCCGTTAAACTGCGCCACATAGAGCGTGCCCCGATCGAGCAGTCCGTGATTCGCTTTGGCGTCGTCCGGGTTAACCTTGTCGTCCGAGACATATTTATAAATGTACTCGCCACGCTCATCGTCGCCCATGTAGACCACCAGCTGGCCGGTTTTAGCAACCGTCACCGCAGCATTCTCATGCTTGAAACGCCCCAGCGCGGTCCGTTTGACCGGCACCGATTGGGGATCGAAGGGATCGATTTCGACTATCCAGCCGTGGCGGTTAAATTCGTTAGGATTTTTTGCGATATCGAAGCGGGGATCAAAATCGGACCAGTTTCGCTCCGGCTCGGCGGCGTTCAGGGTGTAGCGCTTCTGCTGGGCGGTCGGCGTAAAATCCGCGTCATGCGTGCCAAAGTAGGTGTCGTAATTCTCTTCGCAGGTCAGATAAGTGCCCCAGGGCGTTTTACCGTTGGCGCAGTTACCAAAGGTGCCGAGAACCTGCAGGCCCTGAGGATCGGCGGCGGTCTGCAGCGCTTTGTCGCCTGCGGCCGGACCGGAAAAACGCATCGGGGTATTGGCGGTAATGCGGCGGTTGTAGTCAGAAGGACGGACAACCTGCCAGCGATTGCCTTCGCCGCGTTTAATCTCAACGACAGAAACGCCGTGCGCCGCCTGTGATTTCTTCACATCCTCCAGGCTGGTCGCTTTGCTGCCGCCATGGGCGAACAGCGTCGGCTCATTCACATACTCATTGTTGATTGCCATCACGCCACGATGCTCATCAATGGCGAAGAAGCTCATCCCATCATTGTTGTCACCGAACTGCTTTTCCTGATCCTCCGCGCTGTTGTTGCCATGCGGATCGAACTCAGCCGCGCCATTAACCAGCGGATCGCCCCAGGAGATCAGCACTTCAGCGCGATAGCCTGGCGCTACAACAATCTCATCCGCGGTCGAAGCGGCAATCGCCTGAAAGCCCAGCAGCGGGCTGCCGGCGGGGTTTTCCTGCGCCAGTGCGCCGGAGGAGAAAGTCAGGCCGCCGCTGAGAAAGCCGGTCAGCCCAAGTGCGCCGGAACCGGCAAGGAACTTACGTCGCTGCGAATCGGGCAGGCGGTCTGTGCTTAACGCGGAGAGTTCGATCTTCATCAGTGATTGCTTCCTTTGTGTCGATCCCGGAAAAGAAGCAATGCTAATGAATAAAGATGACAGCCAGGTTACAGGCGGGTGGGCAAGGAATCAGCGACGGCGATCCAGGATCTCAAAGCAGTAGCTGTGGGAGTTATGCTCATCAGCGTCGTGGAACTCGCTGAACGTTGACTGCCACTCATCCGGCTCGTAATCCGGGAACTGCGTGTCGCCTTCTACTTCTGCATCGATGTGAGTCAGATAGAGACGATCGGCACGCTTCAGCATCTGCTCATAAACGCGTCCGCCACCGATCACCATGATCTCTTCGGCTTCACCGGCAGCCTGAAGCGCCTCATCCAGCGAAGTGACCCAGGTGACGCCTTCGGCGGTGCCGGGCTGGCTGCTGACCACGATATTCAGTCGGCCAGGCAGAGGGCGACCAATGGATTCAAAGGTCAGCCGGCCCATAATCACCGGTTTTTTCAGGGTGTTACGCTTGAACCACGCCAGATCTGCAGGCAGGTCCCACGGCATGGCGTTCTCCATTCCAATAATGCGATCTGCTGCTAATGCCGCGATAAGACTAATCATGTTAACTACTCACAGGAAAAAAATTGGCGCCATGATACGAGAAGGTGAAACTTTCGTCGATAGGGGGGAAGGTCTAATTGCGTAAAGCTTTTTATGATGTCGCGTTTCACTGCCTGCGCAGCGTTTTTCACCGCGAAATCGCGTCTGTTAGCCGCAGCTCGCCAGTAATCTGACGCCAGCTGGCACAAAACCGGGCGAATAAGAAAACGGCTCCCGCAGGAGCCGTCGGGGTTATCAGAAGTCGTAGCGCAGACGCACCAGATTCATATCACCCAGGTTATCGGTGCTGGAGGTAAAGACATGTTCGTAATCGACACGGAAACCGTAGTCGAGGAACAGCGTCACGCCCAGACCGTTGTCGATGCGCTGATAATCACGTCCGGTCGCATATTCAATGCGATCGCCCATAACATACGGCTGCACCGCTTTCAGGCCATACTGCGCCACCGGAATTTTATAACCGGCAAAGTATTCCACGCCCCATGCATCGCCAGCAAAGTAGTCATGCACATCTTTGCGTTTGGTGGTCATGAAGTTCTGATACCAGCCGCCGCCCGCTGACAGCGTCCAGTTGCCCGGGGTCCAGCTCAGCGCGGTGCCATAAATGTTCTGATCGTAATCGCCGCTGTCGCCATTGTTCGGGTTACGCATCGCCGCGCGGGTGTAGTTCCACGCCGTGCCCCAGCTCAGATCGTCGGTAATGTGATAATCCACACCCAGCGAACCGCCGCCTTTGCGCTTGTAGCGCAGGCCGTTGCCTGGCAGGAACTCATTATCGTCGAACAGATAAGAGGCGTAGAGATCCAGATCGCCGAAGGTGTTTTTATACTTCAGCTGCTTACGCGAACGGTAAGAGCCATCGTAGTCGCCATTGATCCCGTTGCCTGGTGCCTGACCGATCATGTCGTAGTCCCAGATATCGGTCTTGGCCCCTACGGTATCGTAGTAAACGCTGTTCTGCTGACCAAAGGTCAGCTGGCCCCAGGTCTTGCTTTTCAGACCGGTGTAGAGCTGGCGGCGCGTGGTGTTATTCGCACCGTCGGCATAATGACGATCCCAGCTGAATACCGCCGGAATATTCACGCCCAGCTCGTAGTAGCTGATCCAGCTGACGTCGTCGAACAGGTAGTAATCCGCGCCGAAACGGAAACGGGTGCCGCCATCGAATCCGTCACGCTTGTACGATTTGTCATCCACGCCGGTCTGGTGATTGACCTGAGCACGGATGCTGCCGCCAAAGGTAAAGGTGAGGCGGCTAAGCGGATCGCCAGCCTGCGGATCCTGTTTTAACAGGGTGATTTCCGCCTGGCTGGCGAAAGGAAGAATAGCCATCAGTGCAGCCACTGCACTCAGAGAAAAAGTACGCATTTTCATTTTTATAGGTGTCCTTGCACGCTCCGGTGATGAGCGGCAGGCATATTACTGGCGAAAAATCCGGACAGGAAGTGTTTATCTTATAAATTTGTGCGAACGGGGCTGATTCGCACCTATAGCTAAAAAACTAAGTCAAATCAGTGACTTTAAGGCAAATCCTTTGCTTTATGCGAGCCTGATTTTCAGATTATCGCCAGGTGAGAGGCAAAAAAAACGGCTCCCGCACGAGCCCTTCAGACAGCTGAAAAATTCAAATTCTGGGGGGGACCACAACGTATCAGCACAACGCGCAGGGATCACGGACAGAGGAGGAAAGCGTCCCGCGCCATGGACGGCGCGGGCCGGGCGGCCAGGGACTGGCTTGAGCGACTTTCCGATCTGCCCGTGTTTCCTTCGCAGGCGCGATCTCACCGCTGATATGGCCAGAATTTAACCAAAAAAAACGGCTCCCGCAGGAGCCGATTTTCACACTACTTTGTCTTACATCGCCTTAATCTGCGCGTGCATCTCCTGAACGGAGATGACCTGCTCCGTCGGATCGGCATTCAGCGCCATCGCGGTGGCGAAACCGCCATTCAGCGTGGTGTCATAGTGCACTTTATACTGCAGAGCACTGCGGCGAATCAGCTTCGAATCTTCAATCGCCTGGCGTCCTGCCGTGGTGTTGACGATATAGCTATATTCGCCATTCTTCAGACGGTCCTGAATGTGCGGACGACCTTCATGCACCTTGTTCACCAGGCGTGGGTTAATTCCCGCCTCGCCCAGCACAACCGCCGTGCCGTGTGTCGCATCCAGTTCGAAACCAAACTTCTGCAGCTTGGCAGCCAGGTCGACGATACGTTTCTTGTCGCCTTCACGCACCGACAGCAGTGCACGGCCCGACTTCTTCATGTTGCTCTGTGCGCCCAGCATCGCTTTAGAGAAGGCCTCAGCAAAGGTGCGGCCCACGCCCATGACTTCACCGGTCGAACGCATTTCCGGTCCAAGAATCGGGTCAACGCCCTGGAACTTGTTGAATGGCAGTACGACCTCTTTCACGGAGTAGTAAGGCGGAATCACCTCTTCGGTAACGCCCTGCTCTGCCAGCGTTTTGCCTGCCATCACGCGTGCGGCCACTTTCGCCAGCGGCACACCGGTCGCTTTCGAGACGAACGGCACGGTACGCGCGGCGCGCGGGTTAACTTCGATCAGGTAGACTTCGTTGT
This sequence comes from Pantoea sp. PA1, assembly GCF_056856975.1. Classification (NCBI taxonomy): domain Bacteria; kingdom Pseudomonadati; phylum Pseudomonadota; class Gammaproteobacteria; order Enterobacterales; family Erwiniaceae; genus Pantoea; species Pantoea sp. PA1. The sequence continues at coordinate 411,905 of NZ_JBXGEE010000002.1, read as the reverse complement.
CTTTGACCGCGAACTGGACGTTCATCAGGCCGCGAACGTTCAGCTCGAACGCCAGCTTCTCAACCTGCTGACGCATCACATTCTGAATCTCCTGATTCAGTGTGTAGGCCGGCAGTGAACAGGCGGAGTCACCGGAGTGAACGCCAGCCTGCTCGATATGTTCCATGATGCCGCCAATCAGCACCCGCTCACCGTCGCAGATCGCATCCACATCGACTTCGACCGCATCATCCAGGAAGCGATCCAGCAGCACCGGCGCATCGTTAGAGACGGAGACCGCTGTCTGGAAGTAGCGCTTGAGGTCGGTTTCGTCGTAGACGATCTCCATGGCGCGGCCGCCCAGTACATAAGAAGGACGCACCACCAGCGGATAGCCCAGGCCAGCGGCTTTCTCAACGGCCTGCTCCAGCGTTGCGACCGTGGCATTGGCTGGCTGTTTCAGGCTCAGACGATCGACAGCCTGCTGGAAACGTTCACGGTCTTCAGCACGGTCAATAGAGTCCGGGCTGGTGCCGATAACCGGCACACCTGCCGCTTCCAGTGCACGCGCCAGCTTCAGCGGGGTCTGACCGCCATACTGCACGATCACGCCTTTAGGCTGCTCGATACGGACGATTTCCAGCACATCTTCCAGCGTCACCGGCTCAAAGTAGAGACGGTCGGAGGTGTCATAATCGGTCGACACCGTTTCCGGGTTACAGTTGACCATAATGGTCTGGTAACCATCTTCACGCAGCGCCAGCGCGGCGTGAACGCAGCAGTAGTCGAACTCAATACCCTGACCGATACGGTTTGGCCCACCGCCCAGAATCATGATCTTATCGCGATCCGTCGCCGGGTTGGCTTCGCACTCCTCTTCATAGGTGGAGTACATGTAAGCGGTATCGGTGGCGAACTCGGCGGCGCAGGTATCCACACGCTTATAGACCGGGTGCAGGTTAAACTGCTGACGCAGCCTGCGAATTTCGCTCTCAGCCACGCCTGCCAGCGCCGCCAGCCTGGCGTCGGCAAAGCCTTTACGCTTCAGCGCACGCAGGAAGGTCGCATCCAGGCTGTTTACCCCTTCACGGGCCACCTGGTCTTCCAGCCGGATCAGCTCTTCAATCTGCACCAGGAACCAGCGGTCAATGTTGGTGAGATTGAAGACGCCATCGACCGACATCCCGGCGCGGAACGCGTCAGCGATATACCAGATACGGTCTGAACCGGCATCTTTCAGCTCGCGGCGGATGCGGGTCAGGGCTTCCGGGTCGTCCAGATGCACTTTCGGGTCGAAGCCGTGCGCGCCCACTTCCAGGCCGCGCAGCGCTTTCTGTACGGACTCCTGGAATGTGCGGCCAATCGCCATCACCTCACCGACCGATTTCATCTGGGTGGTCAGGCGGTCGTTGGCACCGGCAAATTTTTCGAAGTTGAAGCGTGGAATTTTGGTGACCACATAGTCAATCGACGGCTCAAATGAGGCGGGCGTTAAACCACCGGTGATGTCATTCATCAGCTCATCGAGAGTAAAGCCGACCGCCAGCTTGGCCGCAACTTTCGCAATCGGGAAGCCGGTCGCTTTTGAAGCCAGCGCAGAGGAGCGAGAGACGCGTGGGTTCATCTCGATAACAATCAGGCGACCATCTTTCGGGTTCACCGAGAACTGGACGTTAGAGCCACCGGTTTCCACACCGATTTCACGCAGGACCGCCAGCGAGGCGTTACGCATGATCTGATACTCTTTATCCGTCAGCGTCTGAGCGGGGGCGACCGTGATGGAGTCACCGGTGTGAATCCCCATTGCATCGAAGTTTTCAATCGAGCAGACGATGATGCAGTTGTCGTTTTTATCGCGAACCACTTCCATCTCATACTCTTTCCAGCCAATCAGCGACTCATCAATCAGCAGCTCATTGGTCGGTGAAAGGTCGAGGCCCCGTTCACAAATCTCTTCAAACTCTTCGCGGTTATAGGCGATGCCGCCACCGGTGCCGCCCATGGTAAAGGAGGGACGGATGATGCAGGGGAAACCGACATCTTCCGCCACGGCCAGCGCTTCTTCCATGGTGTGTGCGATACCGGAACGGGCGGTGTCCAGCCCGATGCTTTTCATCGCGACATCAAAGCGACGACGATCTTCTGCTTTATCAATGGCGTCTGCGGTCGCACCAATCATGGTCACGCCAAACTCTTCCAGCACGCCCTGACGCTCAAGCTCCAGTGCGCAGTTCAGCGCAGTCTGGCCGCCCATGGTCGGCAGTACGGCATCCGGACGCTCTTTTTCGATGATTTTGCGCACCACTTCCCAGTGAATGGGCTCGATATAGGTGGCATCGGCCATCTCAGGGTCGGTCATGATGGTCGCCGGGTTGGAGTTCACCAGGATGACCCGGTAACCCTCTTCACGCAGCGCTTTACACGCCTGCGCACCGGAATAGTCAAATTCACAGGCCTGACCGATCACAATCGGACCGGCACCAAGAATCAGGATTGATTTTATGTCTGTACGTTTTGGCATGAATTAGCTCCTGATTACTTCGCTTGCAGACGGAAGGCGTCAATCAATTCAATAAAGTGGTCAAACAGCGGCGCAGCATCACCCGGTCCCGGGCTGGCTTCCGGGTGTCCCTGGAAGCTGAAGGCTGGCTTGTCAGTGCGGTGAATGCCCTGCACCGTTTTATCGAACAGCGAAATGTGGGTGACACGCAGGTTTGCGGGCAGATCGTTCTCATCGACGGCAAAACCGTGGTTCTGGGCAGTGATCATCACGCGATTATTGTCGAGATCCTTCACCGGATGGTTGCCGCCGTGGTGGCCAAGCTTCATCTTCACGGTCCGGGCTCCGCTGGCCAGCGCCAGCAGCTGATGACCCAGGCAGATACCGAACACCGGAATCTCGGTTTTCAGGAAGGCCTGAATCGCGCTGATGGCATAGTCACATGGCTCCGGGTCACCCGGGCCGTTGGAGAGGAAAATGCCATCCGGATTCATCTTCAGCACCTCTTCCGCCGGTGTCTGAGCCGGTACGACGGTCAGACGGCAGCCGCGGTCAACCAGCATACGCAGAATGTTGCGCTTGGCACCGTAATCGTAAGCCACGACATGATAAGGCAGGGCTTCCGCTGAGGATTGTTCCGGCAGGCCACTGCCCAGCGTCCAGCTGCCCTGCTGCCAGCTGTAGGTTTCCGTTGTGCAGACCTCTTTCGCCAGATCCATCCCTTTCAGCCCGGGGAACGCCTGGGCTTTCTGCAGCGCCAGCGCGGCGTCCGGATTATCACCGGCGATAATGCAGCCATTCTGAGCGCCTTTCTCACGCAGCAGACGCGTCAGCTTGCGGGTATCGATATCGGCAATGGCCACAATGTTGTTGCGCTGCAGGTAAGCGGAGAGTCCCTCTTCGCTTCGGAAGTTGCTGGCAATCAACGGCAGATCGCGGATGACCAGGCCCTGAGCATGAATCTGGCTTGATTCTTCATCAGCGGCGTTGGCACCGACATTACCGATATGGGGATAAGTGAGAGTAACGATTTGGCGGGAATAGGAAGGATCAGTGAGGATTTCTTGATAACCGGTCATTGAGGTGTTGAAAACGACTTCCCCCACTGCCGACCCCGTTGCCCCGATGGCCCGACCGTGGAATTGGGTTCCGTCTTCCAGAACCAGGATTGCTGACTTAATCAAAACATCCTCCAGGGAATAAACAGTCATAATATCTGCATATTAATTCAAAATAGCCGCCTGAATCAATGCAAAAACCGCCTGAATTGTCGATTTTTGGCAAATTGCGCGCATTCTAATGATCACCCTGGGGCTTGTCTACCCTGAGGCCCGTTTTTTTCATCTTTATCTGACTTATGAGGCCAGAAACGGGCTTAAGCGGTAAAAACAGGAGAAAACCCGGCCGAATAATCGTTTGCCAGGCAGTAAAAATAAGAACCCGAGGCTGTCAGGCTGATTTTTTTGACCAAATGGTCAAAAATGGCATCTTAACGGAGATAAAACGCGCGAAAAGTGATAAAAACAGATGGCTTAATCTGTTTTCACATCAGGGCGAGGATTTAAGACAAAATTAAGGGCAATAAAAATATTGCCCTTTTCCAATCAATTGGTTAACGATTGAAATAACCACATCACGATGGTTCACAACACGCACAACATCACAGATCCAGCACATCCCGCATATCAAACAGGCCTGCTTTCTTCTCTTTCAGCCACAACGCCGACTTAACCGCACCTTTTGCGAAGGTCATACGGCTTGAGGCCTTGTGGGTTATCTCAACCCGTTCGCCAATATCCGCAAACATTGCCGTATGCTCACCGACGATGTCCCCGGCGCGCACCGTGGCAAAACCGATGGTCTGAGGCTGACGTTCGCCGGTGTGTCCTTCACGCGTATAGACCGCGTGCTCATCCAGTTTCCACTGCATCGCATCGGCAATCGCTTCCCCCATCGCCAGTGCGGTGCCCGATGGCGCATCCACTTTGTGGCGATGGTGCGCTTCAGTAATCTCAATATCCGCATACTCCCCCATCACACTGGCGGCTTTCTCCAGCAGCTTCAGCACCAGGTTAACGCCCACACTGAAGTTTGCGGCGAACACAATGGCGATATCTTCTGAGGCGGCGCGAATGGCTGCTTTGCCTGCGTCATCGAATCCTGTGGTGCCGATCACCATCGCTTTGCCGTGCTCACGGCAGATCGCCATATACTCCAGCGTGCCTTCCGGACGGGTAAAGTCGATCAGCACATCAAAGTCATCAATCACTGCACGTAAATCGTCAGCAATCAGGATGCCGTTTCTGCCGATGCCCGCTAACTCTCCGGCGTCGCTGCCGGTCAGCGATGAACCCGGACGGGCGAGCGCAGCACCCAGCTCCACGCCTTCAGCCTGCTGTGTCGCCTCAATCAGATTACGGCCCATACGGCCCGGCGCGCCCACAACGGCAATGCGGATATTCTTCATATTTATTCATTCCTAAAACAAAACTATGCATCCAAAGCGTCATCAGGTTAACGACGAGTTAACAGTCACGCCACTATTAATCAGGGATAATAAGAATTTTATGCCAACCGCCTGCGATTATCAGTAAAAGCAATCGCCATGGCAAAAGGTGGGCTTTTCATCGGTCGATAAAAACAAAAAAGGCCGAACAGAGTCGGCCTTTTTATCAGGATTAACGTGCGGTTACTGCACGTTGCGCACCTCGACGCGCAGCTCTTTTGGCACTTCAAAGACGATGTTCTCTTCACGGCCAATCAGCTCGATCGCGGCTTCGCCGCCCAGCTCACGCAGTCGCTGAATCACCTGCTGCACCAGAATATCGGGCGCTGAGGCACCGGCGGTGACACCGATACAGGCCACGCCTTTGACCCACTCTTCCTGAATATCATCAGCAGAGTCGATCAGCTTCGCCAGCTTACCGGCGCGCTGCGCCAGTTCAGCCAGACGGTTCGAGTTGGAGGAGTTCTTCGACCCCACCACCAGCACCACCTCGGCATCTTTCGCCAGGGTGCGAACCGCTTCCTGGCGGTTGGTTGTGGCATAGCAGATATCATCTTTACGCGGCCCGATAATCGCCGGGAAGCGCTGACGCAGAGCATCGATGATGTCTGACGTATCATCCACTGACAGCGTCGTCTGCGTCATGAAGCTCAGGTTGTTTTCATCCTTTACCGTCAGCCGGAAAACATCTTCCGGAGACTCGACCAGATACATCCCGCCATTGGGGTTGTTGTACTGCCCCATGGTGCCTTCCACTTCCGGATGACCCGCATGACCGATCAGTATCGCCTCAACGCCTTTACGGCTGGCACGTGCCACTTCCATATGCACTTTTGTCACCAGCGGACAGGTTGCATCAAACAGCATGGTCAGATTGCGCGCTTTGGCTTCTGCACGCACCGCCTGCGAAACACCGTGCGCGGAGAAGATCAGAATCGCGTTGTCCGGCACTTCACTGATCTCTTCGATGAAGATCGCCCCGCGCTCACGCAGGCTGTTGACCACGTAACGGTTATGCACCACTTCGTGACGCACGTAGATGGGCGCGCCATACATCTCCAGCGCGCGCTCAACGATACTGATGGCGCGATCAACGCCGGCGCAGAAACCGCGCGGATTAGCTAACAGGATTTGCATCGTTCGCCTCCAGTGCCGGATCGATCTCCAGCACCTCTACATCAAACTGAATACGATGACCTGCCAGCGGATGGTTAAAATCCACGGTGATCGAATCACCGGAGACTTCACGGATCACGCCTGGCATTTCACTGCCGCCCATGCCGCTGAACAGCATGATGGCCCCCACTTCCGGTTCACCGGCATCGATAAAGTCACGACGCGAGAAATACTGGATCAGGTCAGGGCTGACGCCACCAAATGCCTCTTCCGGCGCCAGAGTGAACTGTTTAGTTTCACCCGCTTTCAGCCCCAGCAGTGCCTCCTCCAGTGCCGCAGAGAGGCTGCCATCACCGAGACGGAACAGCGCAGGCTTACCGTTTGCACGGGTCGATTCCGCCGTCGAGCCATCTTCCAGCTTCAGCGTAAAATGCACCAACACCGCGCTGTCGCGCTGTACGGACTCAGTCATCACTTACCCTTTCTGTTTAGCCTGTTTGCCGTTCGGGCTGAAAAAGCCCTCCAGCACCACCAATGCGGCACCAATACAGATGCCGCAGTCAGCGATATTAAATGTAGCGAAGTGCCAGTTACCGACATAAAAATCGATAAAATCGACCACAAAGCCATGCCAGGAGCGATCAAATAAATTGCCTATCGCACCGCCGATAATCAGGGCATACGCGATGTTTGAAATCTTCTGGCTGGCCTGATTGCGATACATCATCAGCACCAGTGAAACCACAATCGCCAGCGCAATACCGGCAAAGAACCAGCGCTGCCAGCCGCCTTTGTCCGCCAGGAAACTGAACGCCGCGCCATAGTTATGCGCATAGAACAGGTTCAGATAAGGCATCAGCGGCTGCGTTTCATGCAGCATCATGTTGTTCATCACCCACTGCTTACTGGCGAAGTCGACAACGATGACCACCAGCACCAGCCACAGCCAGCGCAATCCGGTTGAGAGAATAGGTTTACGCATCAGGCAAATTCACGCTGTTCACCGTCACCGGCTACGTTAGTGTAACAACGACCACAGACCGCAGCGTGCTCCGGATTCTGGCCGACGTCGGTAGTGTAATGCCAGCAGCGCTGACATTTCTCGCCTTCCGCCTTGTGCAGCGCAATTTTCAGACCTTTCAGCAGTTCGCTCTGCTGCGCTTCATCGTTTGCCAGCGCGTAATCGGCTACCTGGGCACCCGAGGTCAGCAGCACAAAGCGCAGCTCGTTGCCCAGCGCCTGCAGCTTAGCGGCCAGCTCCGCATCGGCGTAGAGCGTCACGGTGGCTTCCAGTGCACCACCGATACGTTTGTCGGCACGCGCCTGCTCGATGACCTTGTTGACTTCGCCACGCACTTTCAGCAGCTCAGCCCAGTAGGCATCGTTCAGGGCTTCATCTTCCGCCAGGCCAAACAAATCCTGATACCACTCTTCGGTGAAGACATACTGCGCGCGTTCGCCAGGCAGATAGCCCCAGATCTCATCCGCGGTAAAGGACATGATCGGCGCCATCCAGCGTACCAGTGCTTCAACGATGTGCCACAGCGCGGTCTGACAGCTACGACGCGCCAGGCTGTCGCCCTTCGCGGTGTACTGGCGATCTTTGATGATGTCGAGATAGAAGCTGCCCATCTCAACAGAACAGAACTGCATCAGGCGCTGGATCACTTCATGGAAATCGTAGTTCTCATAAGAGGCGACGATATCGGCCTGCGCCGCCTGCGCACGTCCCACGGCCCAGCGATCCACCACGACCATCTCTTCCGGTTTCACCAGGTCGGTGGCCGGATTGAAGCCGTTAAGGTTCGCCAGCAGGAAGCGGGCGGTGTTACGGATACGGCGATAGGCATCGGCGGAACGCTTCAGGATCTCATCGGAGACCGCCATTTCACCCGAATAGTCGGTTGATGCTACCCACAGGCGCAGAATGTCAGCACCCAGCTTGTTCATCACATCCTGCGGCGACACGGTGTTGCCGATCGATTTCGACATTTTGCGGCCCTGACCATCCACGGTGAAACCGTGTGTCAGTACCTGACGATAAGGCGCTTTGCCTTTCATCGCGGTGCCGATCATCAGCGAGGACATAAACCAGCCGCGATGCTGATCGGACCCTTCCAGATAGAGGTCCGGCGCCTGTCCTTCGAATTCCGGACGGGCATCCACGACGGAATAGCTGGTTGACCCGGAGTCGAACCAGACATCCAGGGTATCCGGAACCTTGACGTAATGATCGGCGTCATCGCCCATCAGCTCGCGCGGATCGAGATCCCACCAGGCCTGAATGCCATCCTGCTCAACACGCTGTGCCACTTTCTCCATCAGTGCCAGGGTATCCGGGTGCAGCTCTTCGCTCTCTTTATGAACGAACAGCGCCATCGGCACGCCCCAGGTACGCTGACGAGAGATACACCAGTCCGGACGGTTCGCCACCATCGATTCAATACGCGCCTGACCCCAATCCGGGATCCACTGCACGCCTTTGATCTCTTTCAGCGACTGCGCACGCAGGCCTTTCTGATCCATGCTGATGAACCACTGTGGCGTGGCACGGAAGATGATAGGCGTTTTGTGACGCCAGCAGTGCGGGTAGCTGTGCAGCAGTTTTTCAACGTGCAGCAGCGCCTGCTTCTCTTTCAGCAGCTCAACGATCATATCGTTGGCTTTAAAGACGTTAACCCCATCCAGCGTCGGGTAAGTACCTGGCAGATACGCGCCATCTGGCCCGACCGGGTTAGCGGTTTCGATGCCATACTTCTGGCCGATCACATAGTCATCCGGGCCATGGCCGGGTGCCGTATGGACCGCACCGGTACCGGCGTCCAGCGTGACGTGTTCGCCCAGCACCACTTTCGACTGAATCTGCTCAAGGAACGGATGCTGGAACAGCTGCAGCTCCAGCGCGGCACCTTTGCATTCGCCCAGCACCTGCCATTCGCTGACACCGGCACGCTTCATCACGCTTTCCACCAGCTCTTTTGCCAGGATCAGGGCACGGCCCTCGATCTGGATCAGCTGATAGTCAAATTCCGGGTGCAGAGAGATGGCGCGGTTAGCGGGCAGCGTCCACGGAGTGGTGGTCCAGATAACCAGTGAAATCGGGCCGTTGACCGTGGTGACGCCGAACGCCTGACGCACAGCGTCGGCATCGACGGCGTTGAACATCACATCAATCGACGGTGAGGTCTTGTCGTAATATTCCACTTCCGCTTCGGCCAGGGCAGAACGGCAATCCAGGCACCAGTGCACCGGCTTCGCGCCCTTGTGCAGGTGACCGTTGCCGATGATTTTACCCAGCGCACGGATGATGTTGGCTTCCGTGTTGAAGTCCATGGTCAGGTAAGGACGATCCCAGTCGCCCAGTACGCCCAGACGGATAAAGTCCGCTTTCTGGCCTTCAACCTGTTCTGCCGCATATTTGCGGCACGCTTCGCGGAATTCTGCCGCCGTGACTTTCTCGCCCGGCTTGCCGATCATCTGCTCAACTTTATGCTCGATAGGCAGACCGTGACAGTCCCAGCCCGGCACATAGGGCGCGTCATAACCCGCCATGCCTTTCGACTTAACGATAATGTCTTTCAGAATCTTGTTAACTGAGTGACCGATATGAATGCTGCCGTTCGCATAAGGAGGGCCATCATGCAGGATAAAGGTTTTTTTCCCCTTTTTGGCTTCGCGGATAACGCCATACAGGTTGTCGGCATACCAGCGTTGCAACATTCCCGGTTCGCGTTTGGCCAGATCGCCACGCATCGGGAATCCCGTTTCCGGCAAATTCAGGGTAGATTTATAGTCACTCATCAGATTCTCGATTCCGTTTTTCGCTCAGGTTAAAGCAGCCCAAAGAACTGCCGGGCCGTTACCACATCATTCGCAATTTGTTCTTTCAACGCCTCCAGTGAGGCAAAGCGCTGCTCGTTTCGTATTTTCTGTTTCAGCACCACATCAATGTAACGACCATAAAGATTGATATTGATGTCGAGCAGGTGAACTTCAAGCTGCTGGCGTAAACCTTTTACCGTCGGACGGGTGCCGATGTTCGCCACGCCCGGCAGCGGCTCCGGCGTTAGCCCTTCCACTTCCACCGCATAGACCCCTTTCACCGGCGACACGCTGCGGCGTAAAGGCAGGTTGGCGGTTGGGAAGCCCAGCGTGCGTCCCAGTGCATCACCGTGCACGACGCGGCCGGAAATCGTGAAAGGATGGCCTAACAACGACTGCGCCAGCGCTAAATCATCGGCGGCCAGCGCCTGGCGCACGGCGGTGCTGCTGATGCGCTTTCCGCCCTCACAGAAGGTTTCGGTGCTGATAACCTCGAAGCCATACTCCACACCGGCTTTCTGCAATAACCGGAAATCCCCCTGGCGACCGGCGCCAAAGCGGAAATCATCGCCCACCGCAAGGTATCTGACGTCAAGCTTTTCAACCAGCAGGTCGCTGATAAAACGCTGGGCGGATAACGCCGCAAAGCGACGGTCAAACCGCACGCAGAGCACCTTATCGACGCCGGCTTCAGCCAGGTAGCGCAGTTTTTCACGCAGGCGCGTCAGGCGAGCCGGGGCTTTATCGCCAGCAAACAGCTCCAGCGGCTGTGGTTCAAAGACCATGACCACCACCGGCAGATTACGTTTGCGTCCCTCTTCACACAGCCGGGCCATCAGTGCCTGGTGCCCGCGGTGTACGCCATCGAAATTACCAATGGTCAGAACGCAGCCGCGATGCTGCTCGTTAAGATTATGAATACCGCGGATAAACTTCATGGCTGACCCAAACCGGTGGAAATCGGCGGATTATACCCTTGAAACCGGTTCAGGTTAACCCGTCAGCACGCCTTTCATGCTTAAGGCGCTGCATTTCCTGTTACAGAAGCACGTGTTGAGAATTTTGTCGCGAAATACTGTATTCAGGAAGGCGAAGCTGGTAGAATCTTGCGCCATCAAATACGTAACCGAGTGCTGCTCATAGAGCGACGCTTATTTGCACAAATCCATTGACAAAATCAGGTTGGAAGGGCATAGTCCTCGGCCTTTGATTTGTCTCTATAGAACACATTTGGGAGTTGGACCTTGGCTAATATCAAATCAGCTAAGAAACGCGCCGTAACATCTGAGAAACGCCGTAAGCATAACGCTAGCCGCCGCTCTATGATGCGTACCTTCGTTAAGAAAGTATACGCGGCGATCGCTTCAGGCGACAAAGCTGCTGCGCAGAACGCATTCAATGAAATGCAACCAATCGTGGACCGTCAGGCTGCTAAAGGTCTGATCCACAAAAACAAAGCTGCACGTTATAAAGCAAACCTGACTGCACAGATCAACAAACTGGCTTAATCGCCTGTTGTTTATCGCTTTGTTGAAAGAACCGGCGCTTACGCCGGTTTTTTTTCGCCTGTCATTTGCCGCACCGCCACTCCTCGTGAGGGTGATGCAGGGCGAAAAAAGGAGGCTTTCGCCTCCTCTCTCTTAACGCAGCCTGACCCGTAACAGGCTATATCCCAATACGGCGGAGAGCAGAGAACCGGTCAGAATCCCCAGCTTAGAGAACGTCACCAGCAGCTCATGGGCGGCATCAAAGGCCAGTGAACTGATAAATATCGACATCGTGAAGCCGATACCGCACAGCACGCCGATCGCCATGATATCGCGGATGGTGGTGCCGCCAGGCAATACCGCCAGCCGCAATCTGACGGCCAGCCAGCAGGAGAGCGTAATGCCCAGGGGTTTGCCGATTAACAGGCCAAAGATGATGCCTGCCGGTTCCGGTGACAGGATATCGCCCAGCGTAATACCGGCGAGAGAAATACCGGCATTGGCAAAGGCAAACAGCGGCAGAATCAGCCAGTTCACCCACGGCATCAGGCCGTGCGCCAGATGCTCTGCTGGCGAGTGCCCCTCTCTCTTCTCCAGCGGCACAAAGAAGCCCACGATAACGCCTGCCAGCGTTGCATGAACACCCGACTTAAGGACGGCGGTCCAGAGCACAATGCCCACCAGAATGTAGATCGAGATTTTGCGGACGTTGAAGTAATTCAGCAGGGCCAGCACCACAATCGCCGCTGCCGCCACGCCCAGAGAGAGCATAGACAGGCCGCTGGTATAGAACAGGGCGATAATCACAATCGCCCCCAGGTCATCGATAATCGCCAGCGCCATCAGAAAAACTTTCAGCGCAGCGGGAACCCGGCTGCCGAGCAGGGCCAGCACCCCCAGTGCAAACGCGATATCCGTTGCCGTGGGAATCGCCCAGCCGTTGCGGGCAATCTCATCACCGTGGTTGAAAGCCAGAAAGATCAGGGCGGGCAGCGCCATGCCTCCCAGGGCTGCGATAACCGGAAAAATTGCCTTCTCCCGGCTTGCGAGTTCACCGACCCTCAGCTCACGCTTCACTTCCAGCCCAATCAGCAGGAAAAACAGCGCCATCAGCGCATCGTTTATCCATAACAGCAGATTTTTGCTGATATCCAGCGCACCAAAGCGGATCTGGACAGGCTCATTCAGTAACGCCTGATAGCCTTCGGCCGTCGCAGCGGTATTGGCGAGGATCATGGCCGCCACGGCCGCCAGGATTAATATCATGCCGTTACTGGCATCACTTTCAATGAAGCTCCTGAGGAGGTTTCTGAGTTTCCGAGGCTTATTCAACGTTTATCTTCCTGATCGGCGAGTGAAAGTGAATAAGTGTAACGACTCATATCGCCCGTTAACAGCAGCTTGTGCCCGGCGTTGTCGCTCGCATTGACCGGATCATCCGCAGGCCCGTCTACGCTGCGGGGCAGTCGGTGTGCAGCATCCCTGATCAGAGGCCAAAAAAAACGGAGCCCAGGGCTCCGTTTTATCTTTCCCGATTTATCGGGTCAGGTCGTCAAAGAATTTTTTCACACCGTCGAAAAAGCTCTTGGAGCGCGGGCTATTGTGCTCGCCGCTCGGACCGCCAAAACTCTCTTCCAGTTCACGCAGCAGCGACTTCTGTTTCTCGTTCAGGCTGACCGGTGTTTCCACCACGACACGACACAACAGGTCACCAACCGCACCACCGCGGACAGATTTCACGCCGCGTCCGCGCATGCGGAACAGCTTGCCGGTCTGAGTCTCAGACGGCACTTTCAGCTTCACGCGTCCATCCAGCGTCGGCACTTCAATCTCGCCGCCCAGCGCCGCCATCGCAAAGTTGATCGGCACTTCGCAGTAGAGGTTGTTCTCTTCACGTTCGAAAATCGGGTGTTTCTTCACCGAGACCTGAACGTAGAGATCGCCCGCTGGCGCGCCCTGCTCGCCCGCTTCGCCTTCTCCGCTCAGACGGATACGATCGCCGGTGTCAACCCCGGCCGGGATTTTCACTGACAGCGTTTTCGACTTCTCAACGCGACCGTGACCGTGACAGGCGTTGCACGGATCTTTGATCACCGAGCCGCGACCGTGACAGGTCGGACAGGCCTGCTGAACGGTGAAGAAGCCCTGGCGCATCTGCACCTGGCCTGCACCGTGACAGGTCGAACAGGTTTGTGGCTGCGTGCCTGGTTTCGCGCCGCTGCCGTGGCAGACATCACACTCTTCCAGCGTTGGAATGCGGATCTCTTTGGTCACGCCGCGTACCGCTTCTTCCAGCGTCAGCTCCATGTTGTAGCGTAAATCGGCGCCGCGGGATGCGCGCTGACGGCGTCCACCACCAAAGATGTCACCGAATACGTCGCCAAAGATATCGCTGAAGTCTGCACCGCCGCCGCCAAAGCCGCCGCCGCCGAATCCACCGCCACCCATGCCGCCCTGTTCAAAGGCTGCATGACCATATTGATCGTAGGCCGCACGCTTCTGCGCATCGGTCAGGATTTCGTACGCTTCTTTAGCCTCTTTGAATTTGGCTTCGGCTTCTTTATCTCCGGGATTACGATCCGGGTGAAATTTCATTGCCAGGCGTTTGTACGCCTTTTTGATTTCACGCTCGTCCGCGGATTTGGCGACGCCTAAAATCTCGTAGTAATCACTCTTCGCCATGTTTATTTAGCCCTTAACATGATCGCACGGGCGTGGAGAGATCTCCGACGCCCGTGCTGGTTTCAACGGCTGTCAGGCCAGCCGTCGCGCCCGGTCAGGGGCAATTATTTCTTGTTGTCTTTTACTTCTTCGAATTCAGCATCGACAACGTCGTCATCTTTCTTCGCTGACGCATCACCGGCATCGGCTGCACCTGCCTGAGACTGCTGTGCGGCTTCCATCAGTTTGCCGGACACTTCCATCAGCGCCTGCATTTTGGCGTCGATTTCCGCTTTGTCTTCGCCTTTCAGCGCAGTTTCCAGCGCGGCCAGTGCGGCTTCGATTGGCGCTTTGTCGTCTGCTGACAGTTTGTCGCCGGCTTCTTCCAGCTGCTTACGCGTGCTGTGGGCAATCTGATCGCCCTGGTTGCGCGTCTGTACCAGCTCTTCGAACTTACGGTCAGCTTCTGCGTTCGCTTCCGCATCACGCACCATTTTTTCGATCTCTTCGTCGTTCAGACCGGAAGAGGCTTTGATGGTGATTTTCTGCTCTTTACCGCTGTTCTTATCTTTCGCCGACACGTGCAGGATACCATCCGCATCGATGTCGAAGGTGACTTCGATCTGCGGCATACCGCGAGGCGCAGCCTGGATACCGTCAAGGTTGAACTGGCCCAGTGACTTGTTGTCATTGGCGCGCTTACGCTCACCCTGCAGCACGTGAATGGTCACGGCTGACTGGTTATCTTCAGCAGTCGAGAAGACCTGGCTGTGCTTGGTCGGGATGGTGGTGTTTTTGCTGATCAGCGACGTCATCACGCCACCCATGGTTTCGATACCCAGTGACAGCGGGGTTACGTCCAGCAGCAGCACGTCTTTCACGTCGCCACCCAGTACACCACCCTGAACCGCAGCACCGACAGCAACGGCTTCGTCCGGGTTCACATCTTTACGTGGCTCTTTACCAAAGAACTCGGTGACTTTCGCCTGAACCAGTGGCATACGGGTCTGACCACCGACCAGGATAACGTCGTTGATGTCAGAAACCGACAGGCCAGCATCCTGCAGCGCAACTTTCAGTGGCGCGATTGAGCGTGCAACCAGATCTTCAACCAGTGACTCCAGCTTAGAGCGGGTCACTTTGATGTTCAGGTGCTTAGGACCGGTCGCATCTGCAGTGATGTACGGCAGGTTAACGTCGGTCTGCTGAGCAGAAGAGAGCTCGATTTTCGCTTTCTCTGCGGCTTCTTTCAGACGCTGCATCGCCAGAGGATCGTTGTGCAGATCGATGCCCTGATCTTTCTTAAATTCAGCTACCAGATAGTTAATCAGACGGCTGTCGAAGTCTTCACCACCCAGGTGGGTATCACCGTTGGTTGCCAGAACTTCAAAGGTTTTTTCGCCATCAACTTCGTCGATCTCGATGATGGAGATATCGAAGGTACCGCCACCCAGGTCATACACGGCGATGGTGCGGTTACCTTGACCTTTGTCCAGGCCATAGGCCAGTGCAGCAGCGGTTGGTTCGTTAATGATACGCTTAACTTCCAGACCTGCGATGCGGCCTGCATCTTTGGTCGCCTGGCGCTGTGCATCGTTAAAGTATGCCGGAACGGTGATCACCGCTTCGGTCACTGGCTCACCGAGGTAATCTTCGGCGGTCTTTTTCATTTTCTTCAGCACTTCAGCCGAAATCTGCGGCGGTGCCATTTTCTGGCCTTTCACTTCCAGCCAGGCGTCGCCGTTGTCAGCGCTGGCGATTTTGTACGGCATGATTTTAATATCACGCTGAACTTCTTCGTCCTGGAAGCGACGACCGATCAGACGCTTAATTGCGAACAGGGTATTCTGCGGGTTGGTCACTGCCTGACGTTTAGCCGGTTGACCGACCAGAATTTCGCCATCCTGTGTGTACGCAATAATTGAAGGCGTGGTGCGATCGCCCTCGGCATTTTCCAGCACGCGTGCTTTGGTGCCATCCATGATCGCAACACAAGAGTTGGTTGTACCCAGGTCAATACCAATAATCTTACCCATCTAAACATCTCCCACTTAAATTCGTTGCCAATTTGGGTTGTGAACCTTTTATGTGGGCGGGTTGTTTGCATTCAACCTGCCAGCACATGCTTTTTTTCCAACGTTCACAACGCTCGATGAGAAGTAAATGGGGCCGCTTCGATGCGCATCAAGGGTTAAACCAAAAAAAATTTTCACCTCTGGCCCGGTCGGGATCAAAGAACCCAGGCAGAACGCTGAATATGATGCGCCGCTCCGCTCGATGGAGTGAAGCGGAGCGCTTTTTATCATCAACGTTTACTGACCGCCGAGGAACTATGGCAAATTCAACACTGGCCAACCCTGCCCCGCTGGGATTAATGGGATTTGGCATGACAACGGTTTTACTTAACCTGCACAACGCGGGCCTGTTCACGATGGACGTCGCGATTCTGGCCATGGGGATTTTTTATGGTGGGATTGCGCAGGTGCTGGCAGGCCTGCTGGAGTTTAAAAAGAATAACACCTTTGGGCTGACGGCCTTTACCTCTTACGGGATGTTCTGGTTAAGCTTTGTGGCGATTCTTCTGCTGCCGGAAATGGGCCTCGCGAACGCCCCCGACGAACGTTTTCTGGGGGCCTGGCTGCTTCTGTGGGGCATCTTCACGCTGTTTATGTTTGTCGGCACGCTGAAAGGTGCGCGGATGCTGCAGTTTGTTTTCGCCACGCTCACGCTGCTGTTTCTGCTGCTGGCCGTAGCGCATCTGATGCATCTGCCTGCGCTGGTCACCACGGCAGGCTGGGTTGGCCTTCTCTGCGGCGCCAGCGCCTGCTATCTGGCCATGGGGGAAGTGCTGAACGAAACCTTTGGCCGTACCGTTCTGCCGATTGGCGAGAAGCCGCATCAATCATAATAAGACGCGGAGTCAGGCTCCGCGTCCTCTCACTACAGCGAATTAACCCCCTGATGCAGTTCTGGCTCGTGGCTGATATCGCGCCGCAGCCAGATCCCCGTCACCAGTCCCACCAGCGCCAGTGCCATCACATACCAGCATGGGGCCATCACCGACACATTCATCAGCAGCGACACAAAAATCGGTGTCAGGCCGCCGAAAATCGCATAGGCGAGATTGTAGGAGAAGGAGATACCGGTAAAACGGACTTCCGCCGGAAAGGCACGCACCATCACGAACGGCACGGCGCCCACGGTGCCAACGCTGAGGCCGGCCAGTCCATACAGCAGGAAGAGCTGCTGCGGATAGAGTGCAGTCAGATGATAAAACTGCCAGCAGCAGATCGCCAGCAGCAGGCTGCCGACACACAGCGTGCGGCTGGCACCGAAGCGATCGGCCGCCAGGCCGGCAATAATACAGCCGAAGCAGAGCATGACGGTGGCCAGGCTGTTGGCCTGCAGCGTCAGCGCAGGCGCAATGCCCAGCTGTTTTTGCAGCCAGACCGGGGACATCAGGATCACCACCACAATGCAGGCGGAGAGCAGCCAAGTCAGCAGCATGGAAATGACGACCGATTTTTTATGTTCAGCCAGCACTGTTTTCAGCGGCAGCTTACTGGAGAGCGCTTTACGCTGCTGCATCTCCACAAACACCGGCGTCTCATGCAGCCAGCGGCGCAGCACCATCGCGCCCAGCCCGAACAGGCCGCCGAGGAAGAACGGGATGCGCCAGCCGCCATCATGAATCGCCTGGGGTGAGAGTGAGGTATTGATCAGCGTTGCCACCAGCGACCCCAGTAAAATCCCGATGGTCAGCCCGGCCGTCAGTGTGCCGCAGGCGATACCGATGCGTTTATAGGGCACATGCTCAGCGACAAACACCCAGGCTCCCGGCACCTCGCCACCAATCGCCGCCCCCTGCAGCATCCGCATCAGCAGCATCAGTAACGGTGCGGCAACGCCGATAGTCTGCCAGGTGGGAAGCGCGCCCATCATCAATGTCGGCAGCGCCATCAGCATAATGCTCAGGCTGAACATCTTCTTACGCCCCACTTTATCGCCAAAGTGGGCCATCACGATGCCGCCCAGCGGACGTGCCAGATAGCCGGCGGCAAAAATGGCAAAGGTCTGCAGCTGGCGCAGCCACTCGGGAATATCGGCGGGGAAAAAGAGTTCGCCAATGACGGTGGCGAAGAAGACAAAAATGATGAAGTCGTAAAATTCCAGCGCGCCGCCCAGTGCGGCCAGCGCCAGGGTTCTGTAATCCTTACCGGTCAGACGCTGCGTAGAGGTCAGGTTCATATTAGTCCAGGGGCAAAAGATCGGGTTGTAAAGATCTAATTACTATACCGTCAATCTTTTGCCACACCAGCCGGGCTATAGCTTATGCCTGAAATGGACAATATTCAGTTATTTATCTCACGTATCGCGCTTTTAGGCCGAAATGCTGCTACCACGTCGCGATGGGTTTCGACATACGGCCCTTCCAGCAGCTGTAAACAATAAGGTACAGAGGCAAAAATACCGTGGACTTTGACGTTGCCCTGCTCATCTTTCAGCCCCTCCAGTGTCTCCCGGATCGACTTTGGCTGACCAGGCAGATTGAGGATCAGTGACTGCTTACGGATCACGCCAACCTGACGCGACAGAATCGCGGTCGGCACAAACTGCAGGCTAATCTGACGCATCTGCTCACCGAATCCGGGCATCTCCCGATCGGCGACGGCTAAGGTGGCGTCGGGAGTGACGTCGCGCCGGGCCGGGCCGGTGCCGCCCGTGGTCAGCACCAGATGGCAAAAGCGTTCATCGACCAGCTCGCAAATCGCCTGCTCAATCATCGGCTGCTCGTCCGGCACCAGTCGGGACTCCATTTCGAACGGGCTGCTGAGGGCCGTGCTGAGCCAGCTCTCCAGCGCGGGAATCCCCTGATCCTGATAGATGCCGTTCGCGGCGCGATCGGAAACCGAGATCAGGCCAATGCGTAATGTATTCATGGTTAGCTTCGCTGTGAATGACCGCGGTGCGGTGGAGTAAAAGGGGAATAGCCGAAAGGATAATACAAAGTGAAAGGGTCGGAAAAGGGAAAACCGTGACGGCCTGCGCCGTCACGATCGGAGGATTACAGCAGTTCTGCCAGCATCTTCTCAAGTTTGCCCTGATCAACGGCAAAGTTGCGGATGCCTTCTGCCAGCTTCGCCACCGCCATCGGATCCTGGTTGTGCTGCCACAGGAACTCAGACTCGGTCATGCGGGCCGGGCGTGCTTTCACTTCACCGCTGTAGCTCAGCTTACGCTCCAGGGTTCCTTCGCTCTCGGCCAGCTCTTTCAGCAGCGCAGGCGAAATGGTCAGACGGTCACAGCCAGCCAGCTCGATGATTTCGCCGGTATTACGGAAGCTGGCGCCCATCACGACGGTTTCATAGCCGTGCTGCTTGTAGTAGTTGTAGATTTCAGAAACAGAAACCACGCCTGGATCTTCGTGTGCTGCGTACTCTTTTTTGTCGGTGTTGGCTTTGTACCAGTCCAGAATACGGCCCACAAACGGAGAGATCAGGAAGACGCCCGCTTCGGCACAGGCACGCGCCTGAGCGAAGGAGAACAGCAGCGTCAGGTTACAGTTGATGCCCTCTTTTTCCAGCTGCTCCGCGGCGCGGATACCCTGCCAGGTTGAGGCCAGTTTGATCAGGATGCGGTCATTGCTGATACCGGCATCGTTGTAGAGTTTGATCAGACTGCGGGCTTTATTGATGCTGCCTTCGGTGTCGTAAGAGAGACGCGCATCCACTTCGGTCGAAATACGGCCCGGGATCAGCTTGAGAATTTCCAGACCAATATTTACGGCCAGCTTGTCAGAAACCAGCTGCAGCTGCTCATCTTTATCGCTGCTCTGCTCACGCGCCCAGCCGATCGCTTCATCGATCAGTTTACGGTATTCAGGGATTTGTGCGGCGTTAAGAATCAGAGAAGGGTTAGTCGTGGCATCCTGCGGCTGATACAGCTTCATGGCTGCGATATCACCGGTGTCGGCAACGACGGTGGTGAGCTGACGCAGGGAGGTAAGTTTGTCCGTCATGTTCTTTTCTCTTAGTTAACTGTCAGTGTGAAAAAAGGCTGTTGCGATAATATCACGCGCCAACGGTGGCGCAAGGTCAGGGAATGCCGTTTACGATAGCGCGAACAAATAGGTGTGATTCGTCATTCTTTGCGGCTTTTTTGCTACACTGCGGAGCCTGATAAGCCGCCAATATCCTGTTAAAGCAGGCATTAAACGAGGAAGCAACTATGTTGATGGTGATCTCTCCCGCCAAGACGCTGGATTATGACAGCCCGCTGGCGACAACCCGCTATACCCAGCCTGCGCTGTTAGAAAAGTCACAACAGCTGATTGAGATTGCGCGTGACCTGTCACCGGCCAGCATCGCCTCGTTAATGGGCATCAGCGACAAACTGGCGCACCTGAATGCCGAGCGGTTTAACAGCTGGCAGCCCGACTTCTCGCCGCAGAATGCCCGCCAGGCAATTCTGGCGTTTAAAGGCGATGTTTATACCGGTTTGCAGGCGGAGACGTTCAGCGATCAGGATTTCGATTTTGCCCAGCAGCACCTGCGCATGCTGTCTGGCCTGTATGGCGTGCTGCGTCCACTCGATCTCATGCAGCCTTACCGGCTGGAGATGGGCATTCGGCTGGCGAATCCGGCAGGTAAAGATCTCTATACCTTCTGGGGTGACCTCATCACCGAAACGCTGAACGCCGCGCTGACGGAACAGGGCGACAACGTCCTGATCAACCTCGCCTCGGATGAATATTTCCGGGCGGTCAGACCGAAAGCGTTACAGGCGCAGATGATTAAGCCGGTGTTCCTGGATGAGAAAAATGGCAGCTACAAAGTCATCAGCTTCTACGCCAAAAAGGCGCGCGGCCTGATGAGTCGCTATGTGATTCAGGAGCGCCTGACAAAGCCGGAGCAGCTTAAGGCGTTTGATCTGGAAGGCTACCGTTTTGATGCAGCCAGCAGCAGCGAAAGCGAGCTGGTGTTCAAGCGCGCGGAGCAGTAGCCCCGCGCGTCTTCTCTTTCCCGCAGCCGGGAAAGATTATTTCAGCAGAAATGCCCGCAGCGCGGCAAAGTCCGCCTGCATCTGGTGTGACAGCAGCGGGAGTTCCGCACGCTCCGCCAGCTCCGGCGGCAGCGTCAGGGTCTGCTCAAGGATCGCTTCCACGCTTTCACGGAATTTGGCCGGATGAGCGGTGCCGAGGAACAGGCCATACTCGCCCTCCTGCAGCTGATCGCGCAGCAGACGCCAGGCGATGGCGGCGTGGGGCTCAGAAATGTAGCCAATCTCAGCCAGTTCACGCATGGCGGCACGGGTGGTTTCGTCAGAGACCGCACCGCAGGCCAGGTCGGTCAGCCGCCAGGTTTTACGGCGGAACAGCTCTTCCACACGCGGCCAGTTGTTTGGCTGGCTGACATCCATCGCATTCGACAGGGTCGCGACCGTCTGGTTAGGCTGCCACTCGCCGTTTCCGAGGAAGCGCGGCACCGTGTCATTGGCGTTAGTGGCGGCGATAAAGCGCTTGATCGGCAGCCCCAGTGATTTCGCCAGCAGACCCGCCGTTAAATCCCCGAAGTTGCCGCTTGGTACGGAAACCACCAGCTGATTGCGTTTTTCCTGCGGCAGCTGCGCCACCGCTTCAAAGTAGTAGCAGATCTGCGCCAGCAGGCGGCTGATGTTGATGGAGTTAGCTGAGTTCAGGCCAATCGTCTTTTTCAGCGCTTCATCATCGAACGCCTGCTTGACCAGCGCCTGACAGGCATCGAAATCGCCGTCGATGGCGATAGTTTCGATGTTGCCGCCCAGCGTACAGAAGAGTTTCTCCTGCAGCGGGCTGATCTTGCCCTGTGGATAGAGGATCACTACACGCACATTCTCCATGCCGTAGAAGGCGTGGGCCACGGCCGCACCGGTATCACCGGAGGTCGCGGTCAGAATCGTGATCTGCTCGTCTGAACCGGAAACATAGGAGAGCATCTGCGCCATAAAACGGCCGCCGAAATCTTTAAACGCCAGCGTCGGACCGTGGAACAGCTCCAGACAGGCCACATCTTCACTGACCGCTTTGACCGGTGCCGGAAACGCAAACGCGGCTTTAACACGCTCATGCAGCTGTTCGGCCGGGATCTCATCACCAATATAAGCCGACAGAATTTTGCTGCTGCGGCTGACAAAATCCATCTCCAGCATCGCGTCGATGTCTGTCAGTTCAAACTCCGGCAGTTCCAGCGGAAAGAACAGACCCTGCTGCGATCCCAGACCCTGTTTCACCGCCTGGGCGAAGCTGACCTGCTCGTTGTGATCCTTAAGATTGTAGAGTTTCATGCGTTATCCCAATTGTCGTGCGCCAGCCGTGTCGAGACGGCAGATATGGACGAAGCCTTCATCGTTCTGCAGATAGTGCTGGCTCAGCCAGTCAGCCATCCGCTGTGCCGTTTCCATCTGATTGCAAACGGCGAAAAGTGTCGGACCAGAGCCTGAGATACCGCACGCCAGTGCGCCGATATCTTTGGCCGCCTGTCGCGCCTCGGCGAAGCCCGGCAGCAGTCTGGTGCGATAAGGTTCAGCAATGACATCCTGCATAAGTTTAGCGGCCAGCAGCGGCTGACGCGTATGGCAGGCATGAATGAAGCCCGCCAGCAGGCGGCCATGCTTGATGCACTCCTCTTTGCGGTACTGCGCCGGTAAAATCGCGCGCGCTTCGGCGGTCGAGACTTTAATGCCCGGATAGGCCATGACCCACAGCCAGTCATCAAAGCCGGGCACGGCCTGGCTGATAATCTCATTCTCCTGCAGCATCAGCTGAATGCCCCCGAGGAAGCAGGGCGCGACGTTATCGTAATGAACGCTGCCGGAGATGCGCCCTTCCAGCTCGCCCATCAGCGTCAGCAGGGTGCTGTCATCAAGGGGCTTACCGCAGAATTCATTCATCGCGACCAGACCGGCCACCACCGAACAGGCGCTGGAGCCCAGCCCGGAGCCGATGGGCATGTTCTTCTCCAGCGTCATCGCCACCGGGATCTCTTTGCCCACCGCCTCGCAGAAGCGCTGCCAGCACTGATAAACGATGTTCTCTTTAGGATCGGCGGGCAGCTTACTGACAAAACGTCCGGCGTTGGTCAGTGAAAAGTGCTCTGCCGCCTCCACGGAGACGCAGTCACCCAGCAGGGAACCGTCGACCGGCGAAACCGCCGCGCCCAGCACATCGAAGCCGACGCTGACGTTACCAATCGAGGCCGGTGCGTAAATTTTTACCATTTTCAAACTCCCAACTTCCATGACAGCGTGCGCAGCAGGTCGGCAAAGACACCGGCCGCTGTCACATCATTTCCTGCACCGTACCCGCGCAGCACCATCGGGATCGGCTGATAGTAGCGGCTGTAAAATGCCAGCGCATTCTCGCCATTTTTCACCTTAAAGAGCGGATCGTTGCTGTCTACGGCGTCAATTCTGACTTTGCAGACGCCGCCCTCTTCGATCACGCCGACATAGCGCAACACTTTACCCGCATCACGCGCCTGCGCAACCCGCGCGGCAAAGGCGTTGTCCAGCTCAGGCAGGCGCTGCATAAACTGCTCAACGTCTGCAATGTCGGTCAGGCTGGCGGGCAGCAGCGGCTCAATTTCAATATCCGTCAGCTCCAGCTGATGACCCGCTTCGCGCGCCAGGATCAGCAGCTTACGCGCCACGTCTGTGCCGGCGAGATCGTCACGCGGATCGGGTTCGGTAAAGCCCATCTCCCGCGCCATCTGAGTCGCCTGAGACAGGGAGACGCCTTCATCCAGCTTGCCGAAGATAAAGGAGAGCGAGCCAGACAGAATGCCGGAGAAGCGCAGCAGCTCATCACCCGCATTCATCAGGTTTTGCAGATTTTCGATCACCGGCAGACCGGCACCAACGTTAGTATCATAAAGGAATTTGCGGCGCGATTTGGCTGCGGCGGCACGCATCTGCTGGTAGTAGTTCCAGGATGAGGTGTTAGCCTTTTTGTTCGGCGTCACCACGTGGAAACCTTCGCTGAGAAAATCGGCATACTGATCGGCGACCGCCTGGCTGGAGGTACAGTCCACAATCACCGGATTAAGCAGATGATACTCTTTGACCAGCCGGGTCAGACGCGCCAGATTGAAAGGCTCTTTGGCTTCGCTTAATGCCGCTTCCCAGTGGCTCAGATCGATGCCGTGAACATTCGTTAACAGCGCATGCGAGTTGGCGATGCCACAGACCCGCAGGTCGATATGCTTCTGCTTCAGCCACGCCTGCTGGCGATGTAACTGATCCAGCAGCGCACCGCCGACGCCGCCGACGCCCACCACAAAGACTTCGATAACCTGATCGGTGGCGAACAGCATCTGATGCACCACGCGCACCCCGGTGATCACTTCGTCGTTGTTAACCACGACGGAGATGGAACGTTCAGAGGAGCCCTGCGCAATCGCCACGATATTGATGTTGGCGCGCGCCAGCGCCGAGAAGAATTTGGCTGAGATGCCGCGCAGGGTGCGCATGCCATCGCCCACTACCGAGATCACCGCCAGATTTTCAATGATATCCAGCGGGTCCAGCAGACCATCTTTCAGCTCCAGATAGAACTCCTCTTCCAGCACCTGACGCGCCCGCGCCAGCTCGCTCTGCGGCACGCAGAAACTGATGCTGTATTCAGACGAGGATTGGGTGATCAGCACCACGGAAATGCCGGTGCGCGACATCGCCGCAAACACCCTGGCCGCCATTCCGACCATCCCTTTCATGCCGGGACCGGAGACGTTAACCATCGCCATGTTATTCAGGTTGGTGATGCCTTTCACCGGATTTTCATCCTGCTCGCCTTCTGCCCCAATCAGGGTGCCGGGCGCCTGCGGATTGGCGGTGTTTTTGATCAGGCACGGGATCTGGAACTGCGCGATGGGCGCAATGGTGCGGGGATGCAGCACCTTGGCGCCGAAATAGGAGAGCTCCATCGCTTCCTGATAGGACATCGATTTCAGCAGGCGGGCATCCGGCACCTGACGCGGATCGCAGGTATACACGCCATCGACATCGGTCCAGATTTCACAGCAGTCGGCGCGCAGACAGGCTGCCAGCACGGCCGCCGAGTAGTCTGAGCCATTACGGCCCAGCACCACCAGCTCACCGCGCTCGTTGCCGGCGGTAAAGCCCGCCATCAGGATCATATTCTGCGGCGGGATCTGGCTGGCTTCGATGCGACGGGTCGATTCGGCGATGTCGACGGTGGACTCCAGGTAGTGACCGACAGCGAGCAGCTTCTCTACCGGATCGATCACGCTGACCTCATGACCGCGTGCCTGCAGCAGCGCTTCCATAATGGCAATCGAAAGTTTTTCACCGCGGCAAATGATCGCCGCATTGACGCTGTCCGGGCACTGCCCCAGCAGGCTGATGCCGTGCAGCACCTGCTTCAGCTGCGCAAACTCCAGGTCCACGCGGGTTTTCAGCCGCTCATATTCAAAGCCAGGCTGTGACTCAGCAAGGCCCTGCAGCAGCTCGCTGAAGATGCGCTCAGCGTCGCTGATATTCGGCAAAGCGTCCTGACCACTGATGGTTTTTTCAATCATCGCCACCAGGTGGTTAGTGATCTTTGCTGGCGCAGAGAGCACGGTTGCAACCTGTCCTTGTTGCGCATTACTTTCCAGAATGTCAGCGACGCGAAGAAACCGTTCCGCATTCGCTACCGAGGTCCCGCCGAATTTCAGCACTCGCATGATATAAACTCTCCTGAATTTAAGCCGAAAAAAAAGCCCGCACTGGTTAGGTGCGGGCTTTTTTTCTGTTTTTCCTGTATGCGTCAGCCCGCACCGTTACCTGTGGTAATGGTGATGGTAATAATTGTGGTGTTCAGGCTGATTTTACGCATTGAGATTTTTTTCTGTCTGTCTTTGTCTGTCCGTCTGGCATCCAGAAGTAAAGCAAAGCGCACATTAAGTCAACCCGATTTGTCCGGCGGGCCCGTTTCCCTGACTGCGCAGAGCCACCGGCGAAATCGTAAAACGCTCTTTGATCGTTTGCGATGCTGAACTTCTCTGCGATCTGTTACTGCAAAATCAGATTTTCGCCGAGGATTAATCTGCGAGTTTTTTTTCAATATCGTGCAGCAGACGATGCAGCATCGCCGTGTCGCGCTGTTCCAGCAGCCCCACCCGCTGATCAATCCAGTCAGAGAGTTTCTCATCATCACTCACCTCCAGCTGCGCCAGCAGCTGATGCAAACGCTGCCGCAGCGCCTGCAACTGCTGCCCGTCTGCGGCGGCGGTAAGCGGAGCCTCAACCTGATTCAGCTTCGACAATTGATAGCAGTAGACCATCACCGCCTGGCCGAGATTGAGTGACGGATAGTCATTCGCCATCGGGATGCCGGTCAGCAGATCGACCTGCTCCAGCTCCTCATTGGTCAGCCCGCTGTCTTCGCGGCCAAATACCAGCGCCATACTCTTTACCCACTGACGCTTCTCCAGCAGCTGTGTTTCAACCTGCTCTGGCGTGGCGTAGTAGCGAAACTTTGCCCGGCTGCGCGCAGTGGTGGCGACGGAGAAGTCGATGTCAGCTAATGCGTCAGCCAGCGTTGCAAACGTCTGGACGTTATCGAGGATCTCACCCGCGCCATGCGCGACCCGGCGCGCGGCCGGGTCCTGCCAGGCGTCGCTGGCGACAATGCGCAGCTGGCTGAAGCCCATGGTTTTCATGGCGCGCGCCGCAGCGCCGATATTTTCTGGCCGCGCGGGCGAGACGAGAATCAGGGGGAAGAGCATATTTATTCCATTGGTCCATTTACATAACGCCATATTAACATGACTGTTCAGGATTCAGCGGGCGGAAGCGAATAAGAAAAGCGGTGATTACCATTGTTAAAACCGGTTAAAAAAAGCGATCCGAATCTTTTTACCGGCGAAGCGGCCTTTATTAAAGAAACCACTATTAATACATTTAAGTTCAACAGGATAGAATGTGATTACCAGTGGGTTTCATTTTGGAACCGAAGCGTGAAAAATGTAATGAAAATGATGCTTTTTGTGAGCTAAACGGGCAATCTACGAGAAGTTTTTCACAAAAGTGTTAACGTGCTACAATTGCATTTGATATAAGTCAACGAAGCGTTGTTTTTATGCTTATCGGTTGTAGTTGGTGCTGTTAGGTTGCTGTTAATGCAGTTAGGATATGCGCCATTATCATTCTCGCCTGGGGCATGCAATTTTCATCCTGACTGGCTGAGCTAATACTGTTGTTGACGTTGATAGATGGCTTATCAAAATATGATTTCGTACAACGGTTCAGCGCGGCCCGCTGCTCTCGATGATGGAGAACGCCATACCGCTGTACGCCCTGTTTTCAATTTGTTGGCAAATTTTAGGTAGCTAAACATGCAGACCCCGCACATTCTTATCGTTGAAGACGAACTGGTCACGCGTAACACCCTCAAGAGCATCTTCGAGGCAGAAGGTTATGTGGTGTATGAGGCGACTGATGGTGCAGAAATGCATCAGGTGCTGACCGACAATGACGTTAACCTGGTGATCATGGACATCAACCTGCCGGGTAAAAACGGCCTGCTGCTGGCCCGTGAACTGCGCGAACAGGCCAATGTCGCCCTGATGTTCCTGACCGGCCGTGACAACGAAGTTGATAAAATTCTCGGTCTGGAAATTGGCGCTGACGACTACATCACCAAACCGTTCAATCCGCGTGAGCTGACGATTCGTGCCCGTAATCTGCTGTCGCGCACCATGAATCTCGCCATGCCGGGCGAAGAGCGCCGTCAGGTTGAGAGTTACAAATTCAATGGCTGGGAGCTGGATATCAACAGCCGCTCACTGATCAACCCGAACGGCGAGCACTATAAACTGCCACGCAGTGAGTTCCGCGCCATGCTGCACTTCTGCGAAAATCCGGGCAAGATTCAGACCCGTGCCGATCTGCTGAAAAAAATGACCGGCCGTGACCTTAAGCCGCACGACCGCACCGTGGATGTGACCATCCGTCGTATTCGTAAGCATTTCGAATCGACGCCGGACACGCCTGAAATCATCGCTACCATTCATGGCGAAGGTTACCGCTTCTGCGGCGACCTGCATGAGTAAGCTGCGGTAAGCCTGAAAAAAACGCCCCTGCGGGCGTTTTTTTTATGCTCAGTGCCACGGCATAATCGGCACGGCGCTGATCGCATTCTTCGGTGAACCATCGACGACTTTATCGGAGTAGGTCAGATAGACCAGGGCGTTACGCTTTTTATCGAAGAAGCGCACCACCTGCAGCTTTTTGAAGATCAGCGAGGTACGCTGGCGGAAGACCACCTCCCCCTCCGCTTTGCCCTGCGCGATTTTCTCACTCAGCTCCACTGGCCCAATCTGCTGGCACGAAATCGCCGCATCGGAGGTATCCTCAGCCAGCCCCAGCCCGCCTTTAATCCCACCGGTCTTCGCCCGGCTGATATAGCAGGTTACATTTTTAACATCCGGATCGTCGAAGGCTTCAACGACAATCTTGTGGTCAGGCCCGAATATCTTAAACACCGTGTCGACAGAGCCGATCTGTTCGGCGAGCAGCGGGCTGGAAAAGGTCAGTGCGGTCAGCGCAGCGAGGATAAGACGAGGTCTTGTCATGGGGTTACCATTGCAAATTGAATAGATGAACATGTAATGTACTGTCAATCGATATAATGACAAAACCAAAACGGGTTATGCCCGCACTGATTTAGCACAATCTTCCCCGGAAAACGGCCCACGTCTTTTGAGCAATGAGTGCTAATATTCTTCGATGCATTTAGCTGCACCACCAGAGTATGAGGATGTTTTATGGACCAAGCCGGTATCATTCGCGATTTGCTTGTCTGGCTGGAGAGCCATCTGGATCAACCCCTTTCACTGGACAACGTTGCCCAGAAAGCCGGTTACTCTAAATGGCACTTACAAAGGATGTTTAAAGACGTGACCGGACATGCTATCGGCGCCTATATCCGGGCGCGTCGCCTGTCTAAAGCGGCGGTGGCGCTGCGCCTGACCAGCCGTCCGATTCTGGACATCGCACTGCAGTATCGTTTTGATTCACAACAGACTTTTACCCGCGCCTTCAAGAAGCAGTTTGCGCAGACGCCGGCCTGGTATCGTCGCGCTTCCGACTGGAATTCCTTCGGTATTCGTCCCCCTATCCGTCTGGACAATGAGACGCAGCCGGAACCGACCTTCGTCACCCTGCCGGAAACGGTGCTGGTGGGTCAGACCCAGAACTACACCTGTATTCTGGAGCAGATTTCCAGCTATCGTGACGAGATGCGGATTCACTTCTGGAAGCAGTTCCTGCTGGAAACGGATACCGTGCCGCCGGTGCTGTATGGCCTGCATCAGGTGCGCGCCAGCCAGGAAAAAGATGACGAGCAGGAGATCCTCTATACCACAGCGGTGCCGGCTGACAGCGCGGGCAGCCTGCACTCCGGTCAGAACGTCATTCTGGAAGCGGGCGATTATGTGCAGTTCACCTATACCGGCCCGCGCGTCAATCTGCAGGAGTTCATCCTGCTGCTCTACGGCACCTGCATGCCGACGCTGGGGCTGACCCGCCGTCAGGGGCAGGATATTGAACGCTTCTATACCCACGGCGGTAAAAAGCGTGCCGAGCCGCCGACAGAGATCCGTTGCGAATATCTGATTCCGATTCGCCGCCAGCCCCCGGTCAGCTGATACTCAGGCCGCTGTCCTCACGACGGCGGCCTGCAGACCTTCAGCGCTGCAGCTCGTCGAGAGCGGGCGCATCCAGATGAGAGATATCGCCCGCCATCTCCACAATCCACCCTTCGGCCAGCCAGGCGCTCTGCTGATAATCGACCCGCGAGAGCGAGCAGTTTCGCAGACGCAGCCGGCGTTCCGCCCAGGCAGGCAGACCGAGAATGGTGCTGACCAGCGATCCCAGCGCCATACCGTGACTCACCAGCAGCGGACGGCTCCCGGCCGGCAGGTCGAGACAGGCATTCAGCGCAGCGTGCATGCGCGCTGCCAGCTCGGACATGGACTCCCCTTCCGGGATGCGCCCGCCTTCGGTGCCGTTCACCAGCGTGGCACGCCACTGCTCTTCTGCGGCGGTTAAGCCATCCAGCGGACGCTTCTCCAGCACGCCCATATTGAGCTCCCGCAGGCGCGGATCGAGCGTCACCGTGCAACCACAGGCATCCGCGATAATCTCCGCGGTGCGGCGCGTGCGGCCCAGATCGCTGGTGATAACGTGGGTAATACCCAGATGTTTCACGCGTTCACTCACCTGATGCGCCTGCTGTTCACCTTTTTCCGTCAGCGGACTGTCGGACTGCCCCTGAATGCGACGTTCCGCATTCCAAACCGTTTCACCGTGACGAACAAGATAGACCTGTAACATAGTAGTTTCCGTTATACTGCGACCAGAATCGCCTTAGAGCCTGTCTGTAGCCTGATGGGCCAGGCGCTTAACCATCTGAGGGTTCAATTAATTATGTACCATGTTGTCGCAGCCACCACCAATCCAGCGAAGATTCACGCGATTGCGCAGGCATTCAACGACGTTTTCGGCGAAGGATCCTGCCATATTGAAGGGGTCGGGGTCGATAGTGGTGTTGCCGCCCAGCCGCTGAGCCACCTCGAAACGCGAACGGGCGCACGTCAGCGCGTAATGAATGCCCGTCAGGTACGGCCTGAAGCGACATTCTGGGTGGCGATTGAGGCGGGGATCGAAGAGGACAGCGCCTTTGCCTGTATCGTGATAGAGAATCAGAAGCAGCGCGGCGAATCGCGGTCAGCCAGCTTCACGCTGCCACCGGCGGTGCTGGCGGGTCTGCGCGAAGGGCGGGAACTGGGCGAAGAGATGGCGCGGTTAACCGGCATTGAAAATATTAAACATCAGGGCGGGGCTATCGGGGCGTTCACGCACGGCCTGCTCAGCCGCGCCAGCGTCTATCATCAGGCCCTGATTCTGGCGCTCTGCCCGTTTGTTCATCCGCTCTATCAATCGTAATTACTCGCCGTCCAGATGCGCCTGCAGCCAGCGTTTCAGCTCCGGCGGCGCCTCTTTCAGACTGTTAGAGCCACGGGTGATGGTGGCGATACCCACGCCAAGTTCGTTTTTCAGCTCGCGCTGGCTCATCTCCCCCTTCATCAACTCTTCGATAATCCGCAGTCGTGTGCCAAACGCTTCCCGCTCATCCGCCGTCATCATCAGTTGCATCAGGGGCAGCGCGTGACCATCGGCAAAGGCCTGCTGCATCAGCCTGACAAAGCGCTGCCAGCTATCGTCGGCCGGAGGGGTTTCGGCTGAAGGGGAATGAGAATGGGTCATGAAGAGGCTTCCGTACTCGCTAAAGAGTACGGAAGCTTAGCACAGCTAGTAACGGCGATTCCACTCACCATCTGACAGGATTTTGTCAGGCTTGCCCATGAAGTGACGATAGTAGGCGTCATAGGCCAGCACGTTCTTCACGTAACCGCGCGTTTCAGAGAACGGAATGGTCTCGATAAACGCCACGGCGTCGAGATTACCTGCACTGGTTTTCAGCCAGCTTCGCACCCGGCCCGGACCGGCATT
The DNA here is from genome assembly GCF_056856975.1 of Pantoea sp. PA1. Taxonomy (NCBI): domain Bacteria; kingdom Pseudomonadati; phylum Pseudomonadota; class Gammaproteobacteria; order Enterobacterales; family Erwiniaceae; genus Pantoea; species Pantoea sp. PA1. The sequence continues at coordinate 380,281 of NZ_JBXGEE010000002.1, read as the reverse complement.
GTATGCCGCAGAGGCGAAAATCCGGTTCTGGTCAAACTGCTGGTAGACATACTCCAGATACTGGGTACCAATCTGAATATTGGTTTCCGGATCGAGCAGCTGACTGCTGTTGCTGTAGCCGGGGATGTCATACATCTTCACGGTGTGCGCCGCGGTGGCAGGCATGATCTGCATCAGACCACTCGCCCCGACCGGCGAGCGCGCTTTCGGGTTCCAGGCACTCTCCTGACGCGAAATCGCCATCGCATAGCTTGGCGGAATCTGCTTCACCTGGGTGTTGCGCTCGTAAACGCTCTGCCACGCCAGCGGGAACCGCTCTTTCAGACTGTCCCACATTTTGGCCGTGATCGTGGCCTGCACGCTGAGATCCCACCAGTCCTGCTCATTGGCGTAGCGCGCCAGCATCTGCTGCTGCGTATGTGTGCGGCTGCCGATCAGATTGCTCCACTCGCTGCGCGCCAGGTTATCCAGCCCCCAGTACATCAGTTCACGGACGCGCGCCAGCTCGGGGCCCTGCACCGTAGCACTGTCAGGCTTGGGTGCTTCATCAATCTGCAGCGGATAATCCACCCCCAGACGCTGAGCGGCCACCATCGGATAGAAGCCACGCGCCTGCATCAGTTTACGCAGGATCTCTTCCGCTTCCTCTTTGCGATCTTTCTCAAACAGCAGGTCAGCCTGCCAGTACTGCCACTCATCCTTCTCTTTGGCCTCCACCGGCAGACGGGCGATCCAGGTGTTCAGACCGCGCCGATCGTGCTGCGACAGCGCCAGCCGCACCCGGCGTTCCACCAGCGCGGTGGACTCACTGTTCATCACCACCGCATCGCGCCAGCGTGCCTGTTCAGCGGTCAGATCGCTGCCCATCATGCGCCAGACCACGATCTCTTTCAGCGCCTGCTCATCTTCCGGCCCCATTTTCTGCGCCCGGACCAGAATCGGGATCAGGCTGCGGGCGTTTTCCATATCCTGCCGCGCCACGCGGGTAAAGGCGTAAATCGTCGCCTGGCGGGTAAAGTCGGTGGGTCCGACGGCGCTGGCGAAGGTGCTGACCGTCAGCGGGTCCTGCTGCAGCGCCTGCACCGCGTCAGACATGGTCTGATAATCTGCCGGCAGGGTTTTCGCCAGATAGCTCACCAGGCTGTCGTTACCCGCCTTCATCGCCAGACGGATACGCTCCAGGATTGTGATCGGTGAAAGCTGACCCGATGACTGCCAGACCGAGAAGAGCTTGTCGCAGTCGGCAGGCAGCGCAGTGCCGCGCAGCCAGATCTGCTTCGCGCCATCAAACGCGGCCTGCTGCTGACCCGTGGCCCATTTGGCGTAGTACCAGTTACAGCGCGCCTGCACCGGTTTCGGTTCGGTCGGGCTGAAATTCAGCACGCCCTGCCAGTCCTGCCGGTAAGCCAGCACATTGATAAAGCGGGTGCTGAGCGAGCGCGCAGGCGGCAGTGTGGGATACTGGCGAATAAAATTCTGTACGGCCAGGGCGGTCTCCTGATCGAGATCCTGTGCCAGCAGGCGATATTGCAGATAAGGATAGAGCGGATAATCCTGAAGCGTGGGCAACAGCTGCTCCACGGTGGCCATCTGATTGCTGTCCCACGCCTGTTTAATTTGTTGATAACGTTGCCGTTGTTGATCAAGCGAATCGGCCCATGCGCTGCTGGCCGTACCGACCAGGCAGATCCCTATCATCCAGTTACGCCACTTCACCACGTAAATCTCCTCTGTTGCTGGGCGCCGGCGAGTTGCCAGGCAGTCTTCATGCTAACCAGGGCATCCGACTCTTGCCATGTTCTTCACAATATTTACGCACGCGGCGGTTAAACGCACCGTCATCGTTCAGCCTGCGCGCCGTCATTGTGCAAATAATCATCAGAAAAACTTATCACCTGTCGTTTTAAGACGTTGAATCATCAGCTTAAAAAAGTGGCACACCCTTTGCTCTGTTGAATTCCATCTTGTATACCAGCTGGAATCCTTCTTATGACTTCGACCACTGGCCTGACACTGCACGCCTGGCAACAACGCTACCAGCAGGCGCCACATCAGATTAGCGCACTGCTGAGCGCACACCTTGCCGCCCTGGATCCCCAGGATAATGCCTGGATCATGCTGGCGACCCCGGATCAGCTGGCGGCTCAGATTGAACCGCTGCTGGCTCACTATCAGCGCGATCCCGCATCGCTGCCTCTGTTCGGCGTGCCGTTCGCGGTCAAGGACAATATCGATGTGGCGGGCTGGCCCACCAGCGCCGCCTGCCCCGCCTTTACCTATACCGCCAGCGAGGACGCGATAGCGGTAGCCAGACTCAAAGCGGCCGGGGCCGTGGTCATCGGTAAAACCAACCTCGATCAGTTTGCCACCGGTCTGGTCGGCACACGCTCACCTTTTGGCGCGGTCAGTAACACCTTTGATCCCGATTATGTCAGCGGCGGCTCCAGCTCCGGCTCGGCCTCGGTGCTGGCGCGCGGACTGGTCGCCTTTTCCCTGGGCACCGATACCGCCGGTTCGGGCCGCGTCCCGGCCGGTTTCAACAATATCGTTGGCCTGAAGCCGACCAAAGGCTGGTTCTCTGCGCGCGGCGTCGTGCCCGCCTGCCGCCTCAATGACACGATTTCCGTGTTCGCCCTGACGGCAGAAGATGCCTGGAGCGTCGCCAGCGTGATCGGGGGCTATGATGCCGGGGACGCCTATTCGCGCGTGAATCCGCGCACCGCCCCCGCCAGCCTGCCGGTTCGCCCCCGCTTTGCCGTTCCTGATACGCCGGAGTTTTTCGATGATGCCGCCGCTGAAGCCGCCTGGGATCGGGCGCTGGAGGCCCTGCAGGCGAGTGGCGCGACGCTGCACCCCATCGACTTCACGCCGTTCCGGCAGCTGGCAGAGCAGCTCTACTACGGTGCCTGGGTCGCTGAGCGCACCGTGGCGGTAGGCGGGATGCTCGATCGCCCCACCGATATGGACCCGGTGGTGCATGAGATCGTCGCCAGCGGCCTGAAATACAGCGCCGTCGATGCCTACAAAGCGGAGTATCTGCGGGCCGGGCTGACGCGCCAGATTCAGCAGACCCTGGCGCAGTTTGACGCGCTGGTGGTGCCGACCTCGCCCACCATTCATACCCTCGCAGAGATGAAGCAGGAGCCGATTCACTACAACTCACAGTTTGGCACCTACACCAACTTTACCAACCTCGCTGACCTCGCCGCGCTGGCGCTGCCCGCACCGTTCCGCAATGACGATCTCCCGGCGGGTATCACGCTGATTGCGCCCGCCTGGCACGACCGGGCGCTGGCTGAATTTGGCATCCGCTGGCAGCGCCAGCTGGCGCTGCCGCTGGGGGCGACTGGCCTGCCCTGCCCGCCGCCCGTCGCTCTCCCCGTCTCCCCCGATCATGTCCGGCTGGCTGTGGTGGGGGCACACCTCACCGGCATGCCGCTGAATTTCCAGCTCACCGAGCGCAGGGCGGTATGGGTGGAAGAGACAAAGACCGCCCCTCACTACCGCCTGTTCGCTCTGCTGGACGGGGCGATTAAAAAGCCCGGCCTGATGCGGGACGAACAGGGTGCCGCCATCACGGTGGAGCTGTGGGACATTCCGCTGGCACGCTTCGGCGAATTTGTGGCGGAGATCCCCGCCCCGCTGGGTATCGGCAGCCTGACGCTGGCGGATGGGCGGATCGTCAAAGGCTTTATCTGCGAAGGCGCTGCGCTGAACAGCGCACTGGAAATCACCGAATCGGGCGGCTGGCGTAACTGGCTGACCTCACAGGGGAGTCACTGATCATGTTCACCACCGTACTGATTGCCAACCGGGGCGAGATTGCCTGCCGCGCCATTCGCACCCTCAAGCGTTTGGGCGTCAAAAGTGTCGCGGTCTACTCTGACGCGGATCGCAACGCGCAGCACGTTAAGCAGGCGGACAGCGCGATCGCCCTCGGCGGCGACAAAGCCAGTGACTCCTACCTGCGCATCGACAAAATCCTGGCGGCGGCGCAGCAGAGCGGCGCACAGGCGATCTGGCCGGGCTACGGTTTTCTGTCGGAAAGCCAGGCCTTTGCCGAAGCCTGTGAGGCGGCGGGCATCGCCTTTGTCGGCCCGACCGCGCAGCAGATTGGCGAGTTCGGCCTGAAGCACCGCGCGCGTGAGCTGGCGGCCAGTGCAGGCGTACCGATGACGCCGGGCACTCCGCTGCTCGCCTCGCTGGAGGAGGCGATTCAGGCTGCCGACGAGATTGGCTACCCGGTGATGCTGAAAAGCACCGCGGGGGGTGGTGGCATTGGCCTGACGCGCTGCGCTGACGCCGACGCGCTCGCCAGCGCCTGGGAGAGCGTGCGCCGCCTTGGTGAGCAGTTCTTCAGTGATGCAGGCGTGTTTCTGGAGCGCTGCATCGATCGCGCCCGCCATATTGAGGTGCAGATTTTTGGTGACGGTAACGGCACCGTCGTCGCACTGGGTGAACGCGACTGCTCTCTGCAGCGCCGCAATCAGAAGGTGGTGGAAGAGACACCCGCGCCCGGCCTTTCGCAGGAGACGCGCGACGCCCTGCTCGCCTCAGCTGTGCGGCTGGGCGAACAGGTGAACTACCGCAGCGCAGGCACCGTGGAGTACATCTACGACGTCAGCCAGCAGGCGTTCTATTTCCTTGAAGTGAACACCCGCCTGCAGGTTGAACATCCGGTTACCGAATGCGTCACCGGGCTCGACCTGGTGGCGTGCATGCTGCAGGTGGCGGCGGGTGATCCGGTGGAGTGGTCACGCCTGCAGCAGCCGCCTCAGGGCGCGGCGATCGAAGTGCGGCTTTACGCGGAAGATCCCCTGAAAAACTTCCAGCCCAGCCCTGGCCTGTTAACCGCGGTCAGCTTTCCTGACGGCGTACGTGTCGACAGCGGCGTCGAAACCGGCAGTGAAGTCTCCAGCTTTTATGACCCGATGATCGCCAAGCTGATTGTGCATGCCGACAACCGTGAAGCGGCGCTGGAAAAACTGCATCACGCGCTGAATGCGACCCAGCTGCACGGTATCGCCACCAACCTCGACTATCTGCGCCAGATTACCACCAGCGAGGCGTTTCGCAGCGGCAACGTCTGGACGCGCTATCTCGACAGCGTGGTGCCTGCCGCCACCGTGGTGGAGGTGCTGCAGCCCGGCACCTTCAGTTCGGTGCAGGACTACCCCGGCCGCCTCGGCTACTGGGACATCGGGGTGCCGCCTTCCGGCCCGATGGATGACTTTGCGTTCCGGCTGGCTAACCGCATCGTCGGAAACCATGAGGCGGCGGCGGGGCTGGAGTTCACCCTGCAGGGCCCCACCCTGCGCTTCCACTGCGACGCGATTGTGGCGCTGACCGGCGCAGAGTGTGACGCGCAGCTTGATGGTGAAGCGGTCAGTTACTGGCAGCCGCTGACGGTGAAAGCGGGACAGACGCTGACGATGGGACGCGCCCGCCAGGGCTGCCGCAGCTATCTGGCGGTGCGCAACGGCTTTGACGTGCCGGAATATCTGGGCAGCCGCAGCACCTTTTCGCTGGGCCAGTTTGGCGGTCACGCCGGACGTACCCTGCGGGTCGCCGACATGCTGCCAGTCTCACAGCCTGCGCGCGCCGCCTGCACCACACCGGCCCCGACTGGCGCGCCGCAGCCGCTTGATGCGTCGCTGATTCCGCACTACGGCACTGAATGGCGCATCGGTGTGCTCTACGGTCCGCACGGCGCACCGGACTTTTTCACCCAGGCCGCCATCGACGAGTTCTTTGCCAGCGACTGGCAGGTGCACTACAACTCTAACCGCCTCGGCGTGCGGCTGGTCGGCCCGAAACCGACCTGGACCCGCGCCAACGGCGGTGAGGCGGGCCTGCATCCCTCCAACGTTCACGACTGTGAATATGCCATCGGTGCGGTCAACTTCACCGGCGACTTCCCGGTGATCCTGACGCACGACGGCCCGAGCCTCGGCGGCTTTGTCTGTCCGGTAACCATCGCCAGAGCCGAGTTGTGGAAAGTGGGCCAGGTCAAACCCGGCGACACTATCCGCTTCCATCCAATCAGCGCGGAGGAGGCGCTGGCGCGGGAAAACGCGCAGCGTCATCTGATTGAGACGCTGCGCCCGGAACATCCCCCGGCCTTTGCTGTGCCGTCGCTGGCCGAAACCGCTCACGGCTCCGCCACGATTCTCGCCGCCCTCGACGCCACCGACACCACCCCGAAAGTGGTCTATCGCCAGGCGGGTGACAAATATGTGCTGATTGAATATGGCGACAACGTGCTAGATCTGGCGCTGCGTCTGCGCGTGCACCTGCTGATGAATGCGCTGACGGCGCAGGCAGAACCCGGCGTCGAGGAGCTGTCGCCGGGCGTGCGCTCGCTGCAGGTACGCTACGACAGCCGCATCATCAATCAGTCCGCCCTGATGACGCTGCTGCTGGCGCTGGAAGCGACGCTGGGCGATGTCAGCACGCTGAAGGTCCCCTCCCGCGTGGTGTGGATGCCGATGGCCTTTGAAGACAGCGCCACGCTCGGTGCCGTCAGCCGCTACCAGGAGACGGTTCGCGCCAGCGCCCCCTGGCTGCCGAACAACGTGGACTTTATCCAGCGTATTAATGGCTTAAGCAGCCGGGAGGAAGTACGCGCGACCCTGTTTGACGCCAGCTATCTGGTGCTGGGGCTGGGCGACGTCTATCTCGGTGCGCCCTGCGCTGTGCCGGTCGATCCACGCCATCGCCTTCTGAGTTCCAAATACAGTCCGGCGCGCACCTTTACCGCAGAAGGCACCGTCGGCATCGGCGGCATGTACATGTGTATCTACGGTATGGACTCGCCTGGCGGCTATCAGCTGGTGGGCCGGACGCTGCCGATCTGGAACACCTTCCTGAAAAATCCGCAGTTCGCGCCCGACGCGCCGTGGCTGCTGCGCTTCTTCGATCAGGTGCGCTTTTATCCCGTCAGTGAAGAGGAGCTGACCCGGCTGCGCGAAGATTTTCGCGAAGGTCGTGGCAGCCTGCGCATCGAAGAGACGCAGTTCGATTTTGCTGCCCACCAGCAGTTCCTCACCGATCACGCCGCTGAGATCGCGGCGTTTCGCCAGCGCCAGGCCGCCGCTTTTGAGCAGGAGGTGCAGCTATGGGCGCAGGAAGAGCAGATCGCGCCGCAGGCTGAGGAGGCGCTGGCCAGCGTCAGCGAGGAGCAGGAGCACGGCGTGGCGGTGCAGGCTGACCTCAATGGCAATATCTGGAAAGTGCTGGTGCAGCCGGGCGACGCGGTCAGCGCCGGTCAGACCCTGATCATCGTGGAAGCGATGAAGATGGAGCTGGCGATTGTCGCCCCGCAGGCCGGTCGGGTCACGCGTATCGCCTGCCAGGGGGGCCGCCCGGTCAGCCCGGGCGATAACCTGCTGTGGCTGGAATAAGGAGCAGCAATGACAAGGCAACCTCAATCCCCAAAAGCGCGCCCGGAGGCGCTGGCAGAGCGGGTCTATCAGGCGCTCAAGGCCGATATCTTCGCCTTTCGCCTGATGCCGGGTGACCGCTTCAGTGAAAGCGAAATCGCCGGACGGCTGGCGGTAAGCCGCACACCGGTGCGTCAGGCGCTGTTCCGGCTGGAGCGCGAAGGCTTTGTGGAAGTGTGGTTCCGCAGCGGCTGGCAGATCCGAAATTTCGATTTCGCCTGGTTTGAATCGCTCTATGACCTGCGCACCGTGCTGGAGTGCGAGGCGGTAAAACGCCTCTGCGCCCTGCCCGCCCCGCAGTGTACAGCCCTGTTAGCGGAGCTGAACCAGTTCTGGTGTGAGGCAGAGGCGCTCACCGAGGGGCTGGTGGTTTCGCAGCACGATGAGGCGTTTCACATGACGCTGGTGGCAGCGGCGGGCAACCCGGAGATGGCCCGCATCCATGCCGAACTCACGGAGAAGATCCGCATTATCCGGCGGCTCGACTTCACCCGCGACGACCGTATCTGCGCGACCTATCAGGAACATGCAGAGATTTTACAGGCGATTTTTCAGCAACAGACCACCGACGCGCAACGCATGCTGACCGACCATATCGCCGTCAGCAAGGCGGAAGTCAGGAAGATCACGTTGCATCGCCTGCAGCAGGCCCGGCTCCAGACCATCGAATAACACAACAACCACTCAGGGGTTCAGATGATGAAAAGACGTTCGTTGATCAAAGCTTTTGCGCTCTCCGCCACCGTTGTCAGTATGGGATTTGCCTGGAGTGCGCAGGCGGCTGACACCATCAAAGTGGGGATCATGCATTCCCTCTCCGGCACCATGGCGATTTCTGAAACGCCGCTGAAAGATGTGGCGCTGATGACCATTGATGAGATCAATGCCAAAGGGGGCGTGCTGGGGAAAAAGCTGGAGCCGGTGGTGGTAGACCCCGCCTCTAACTGGCCGCTGTTTGCCGAGAAGGCGCGGCAGCTGCTGACGCAGGACAAAGCGGCGGTGGTCTTTGGCTGCTGGACCTCAGTGTCACGCAAATCGGTGCTGCCGGTTTTTGAAGAGCTGAACGGCCTGCTCTTCTATCCGGTGCAGTATGAAGGCGAAGAGATGTCGCCTAACGTCTTCTACACCGGTGCGGCGCCAAACCAGCAGGCGATCCCGGCGGTGGAGTATCTGATGAGCGAAGATGGCGGCAGTGCTAAACGCTTCTTCCTGCTGGGCACCGACTACGTCTATCCACGCACCACCAACAAGATCCTGCGCGCCTTCCTGCACAGCAAAGGCGTGGCGGACAAGGATATCGAAGAGGTCTATACGCCGTTTGGTTACAGCGACTACCAGACCATCGTGTCAAATATCAAAAAATTTGCGGCTGGCGGCAAAACCGCGGTCGTCTCGACCATCAACGGCGACTCCAACGTGCCGTTCTACAAAGAGCTGGCCAACCAGGGGATCAAAGCCACCGACATTCCGGTAGTCGCCTTCTCGGTGGGTGAAGAGGAGCTGCGCGGCATTGATACCAAACCGCTGGTCGGCCAGTTAGCCGCCTGGAACTACTTCGAGTCGATCGACAACCCGACCAACGCGAAGTTTGTCGCGGACTACCGCGCCTACGCCAAAGCGCACAATCTGCCGAACGCCGCCACCGTGGTCACCAACGACCCGATGGAAGCAACCTATGTGGGCATCCATATGTGGGCCCAGGCGGTGGAAAAAGCGGGCACCACCGATGTCGACAAAGTGCGGGCTGCAATGGCCGGTCAGACCTTTAACGCACCGGATGGCTTTACCCTGACTATGGACAAAACCAATCACCATCTGCACAAGCCGGTGATGATTGGCGAAGTGGAAGAGAACGGCCAGTTCAGCGTGGTGTGGCAGACCGACAAGCCGGTGCGCGCACAGCCGTGGAGCCCGTACATTGCCGGTAACGACAAAAAGCCCGACTACCCGGTAAAAACCGCGCAGTAAGCGCGCGGCAGACAGGCAGCGTCAATCGCTGCGAAGCGGCAGCACGGCTGTTTAATCCGCCGTGCTGCCTCCCCCTGACGAGGCTCTCTTTATGACTCTATGCCGCTGCTTATTCAGCCTGCTGCTGCTGATGCCGCTGCTGGCCAGCGCCGGACCGGCGGCTGACTTTGCCGCCGCCAGCCGCAGCCAGCAGGCCACCCTGCTGCAGCAATGGGCCGCCGCGCCGGACAGTCAGCGCCTGCAGCTGCTGGAAGCGCTGCACACCGAAACGGTCGTCATCGACCAGAACAAACAGCCCTTCAGCCAGCAGGGTACACAGCTGACACCGCTGGAGGGTGCGGCCCGGCCCGCCGGTAACCTGAAAAAACTCTTTATGAACAACCGGCTGCGCGTGCTGGTGAACAATGCGCTAGCCGCCCACCAGCTGGTGAGCCGTGATGCCGCGCTGCGCCTGCGCGCCGCCCAGCAGCTGCAGAATGGGGGGGTTGCCGACCAGCTGCCGCTGCTGACGCAGCGCCTCGCCGCCGAGCAGGATAGCCGGGTTCATGCCGCCTTAGCGCTGGCGCTGGCCAACCTGCAACTGGCAGACAGCAATCCGATGGTGCGCCTGCGTGCGGTCAATCTGCTGGGCGAGTCCAGCGATCCTGACACCCAGGCCAGCCTGCAACGCCTGACTCAGCCCGCAAATGAACCGGATGCCACGGTGCGGGCTGCGGCGGCGGACAGCCTGCAACAGATTCAGCAGCGGCTGCGGTGGGGCGATCTGCTGGGTCAGGCCTTCAGCGGCCTGTCGCTGGGATCGATCCTGCTGCTGGCCGCGCTGGGCCTGGCAATCACCTATGGCCTGCTCGGGGTGATCAATATGGCACACGGCGAAATGCTGATGCTCGGCGCGTACGCCACCTGGTGGGTACAGAGCCTGTTTCAGCAGTTTGCGCCGCACTACCTGGCCTGGTATCCGCTGCTGGCGCTGCCGGTCGCCTTCCTGGTCACCGCCGCCATTGGTATGGCGCTGGAGCGCATGGTGATCCGCCATCTTTATGGCCGCCCCCTGGAGACGCTGCTCGCCACCTGGGGGATCAGCCTGATGCTGATTCAGCTGGTGCGGGTGCTGTTCGGGGCGCAAAACCTGGAGGTGGCGAATCCATCGTGGCTGTCAGGAGGATTACAGGTGCTGCCTAATCTGGTGCTGCCGTGGAACCGCATCGCGGTGATCCTGTTCGTGGTATTTGTGCTGGCGCTCACCTGGCTGCTGCTGAACCGCACCCGCCTGGGCATGAACGTGCGCGCCGTGACGCAGAATCGCGCCATGGCGGAGTGCTGCGGCGTGCCGACCGGCCGCGTCGATATGCTGGCGTTCGGGCTCGGCTCCGGCATTGCCGGGCTGGGCGGCGTGGCGCTGTCGCAGCTGGGCAACGTCGGCCCGGAACTGGGTCAGGGCTATATCATCGACTCGTTTCTGGTGGTGGTGCTGGGTGGCGTCGGCCAGCTGGCGGGCACCGTGGTCGCCGCCTTCAGTCTGGGCATTCTGAACAAAGTGCTGGAGCCGCAGATTGGCGCGGTCCTGGGCAAGATCCTGATTCTGGTGCTCATCGTACTGTTCATTCAGAAACGTCCGCAGGGGCTGTTTGCGGTGAAAGGAAGGGTGACTGACTGATGACGCAACCTATCACGCTTCGCGTGGCGCGCACCGCCCCACGCCTGACCCTTACCCTTGGCCTGGTCATCACCCTGGCGCTGCTGCTGATGCCGTTTCTGGCGCTGCTGCCCGCTACACATCCGCTGGCGATCTCCACCTATACCCTGACGCTGGTCGGCAAAATCCTCTGCTATGCGGTGGTCGCCGTGGCGCTGGATCTGGTGTGGGGCTACGCCGGCCTGCTGTCGCTGGGCCACGGCCTCTTTTTTGCCCTGGGCGGCTACGCCATGGGCATGTACCTGATGCGCCAGGCCGCCGGGGAAGGCTTGCCCGCCTTTATGTCCTTTCTCTCCTGGCGTGAGCTGCCCTGGTTCTGGGCCGGCACCGACTCCTTCGCGTGGGCGCTCTGTCTCAGCATGCTGGTGCCAGGCCTGCTGGCGCTGCTGTTTGGCTTTTTCGCCTTTCGCTCAAAAATCAAAGGCGTCTACTTTTCGATTATGACGCAGGCGCTGACCTACGCGGGCATGCTGCTCTTCTTCCGTAACGAAACCGGTTTTGGCGGCAACAATGGCTTTACCGGCTTTACTACCCTGCTCGGCTTTTCGGTCACGGCGACCCCGACCCGTATCGGACTGTTTGTCGCCACGGTGCTGCTGCTGCTGCTGAGCCTGACGATCGGCTTCGCCCTGGCGCGCAGCAAATTTGGCCGGGTGCTGACCGCCGTGCGGGATGCGGAGAACCGCCTGACCTTCTGCGGTTACGATCCGCGCGGCTTCAAGCTGTTTGTCTGGACGCTCTCCGCGGTGCTGTGCGGTCTGGCCGGGGCGCTCTATGTGCCGCAGGTCGGCATCATCAACCCTGGCGAGATGTCCCCTGCCAACTCGATTGAAGCGGCGATCTGGGTGGCGCTGGGCGGACGCGGCACGCTGATTGGCCCGCTGCTCGGCGCAGCGATCGTTAACGGCGCGCGCAGCTTCTTCACCGTCGCCTTCCCGGAATACTGGCTCTTTTTCCTGGGCCTGATGTTTATCCTGGTCACGCTGTTTCTGCCGCACGGCGTGATTGGCCTGCTGCGCCGGAGAAAAAAATGAGTGATGCCCTGTTTACCCAACCCCAGTTAGCGGATCGCCACCGGGTGCAGCGCGATCCGGTGCTGCAGCTCGATAAGATCAGCGTCTCCTTTGAGGGCTTCCGGGCGCTGACCGATCTCTCGCTGCAGATCGGCGTCGGTGAGCTGCGCTGCGTGATCGGCCCCAACGGCGCGGGCAAAACCACGCTGATGGATGTGATCACCGGTAAAACCCGGCCGGATGCGGGCCGGGTGATCTACGACCAGGACAGTGATCTGACCCGTCTGTCACCGGTGGCGATCGCCCGCGCCGGGATTGGCCGTAAGTTCCAGAAACCCACCGTTTTTGAAGCGCTGACCGTGTTCGAGAATCTTGAGATCGCCCTCAGGGCCGACAAATCGGTCTGGGCCTGCCTGCGCGCCCGCCTCAACAGCGAGCAGCGGGACCGGATTGATGAGGTGCTGAAGCTGCTGCGGCTGGGCGGCGAGCGCCAGCGCCGGGCGGGCCTGCTGTCGCACGGTCAGAAGCAGTTTCTGGAGATTGGCATGCTGCTGGTGCAGGAGCCGCATCTGCTGCTGCTGGATGAACCGGCGGCGGGCATGACCGATGCGGAAACGGCCTACACCGCCGAGCTGTTTCGCAGCCTGGCGGGGAAACATTCGCTGATGGTGGTGGAGCACGACATGGGCTTTGTGGAGACCATCGCCGACCACGTTACGGTGCTGCATCAGGGACAGGTGCTGGCGGAGGGATCGCTGCGCGAGGTGCAGGCCAACGAGCAGGTTATCGACGTTTATCTGGGGCGCTGAGATGTTACAGGTTACTGAACTGAATCAATATTATGGCGGCAGTCACATCCTGCGCGGCCTCTCGTTTGAGGTCAGGATTGGCGAAATCACCTGCCTGCTGGGGCGCAACGGCGTGGGAAAAACCACGCTGCTGAAGTGCCTGATGGGCCTGATCCCGGCGAAGTCGGGGGAGATTCACTGGCAGCAGCAGCGGATGAATGGCCGCAAACCGCATCAGCGGGTGCAGGCTGGCATCGCGTATGTGCCGCAGGGGCGGGAAATTTTTCCGCGCCTGACGGTGGAGGAGAATCTGCTGATGGGCCTGTCACGCTTTCCGGCGGCAGAGGCACGGGCCGTCCCGGAGGAGATCTATCAGCTCTTCCCGGTGCTGCAGGCGATGAAGTCACGCCGGGGCGGCGACCTCTCTGGCGGCCAGCAGCAGCAGCTGGCGATCGGCCGGGCGCTGGCCTGTCGGCCGCAGCTGCTGATCCTGGATGAGCCGACCGAAGGGATCCAGCCATCGGTGATCAAAGAGATCGGCGCGGTGATCCGCCAGCTGGCGCAGCGAGGCGATATGGCGATTCTGCTGGTTGAGCAGTTTTATGATTTCGCGGCCGAACTGGCGGACAGCTATCTGGTGATGTCCCGCGGTGAAATTGTGCAGCGAGGCCGCGGCGACGCCATGGAGGCAGAAGGCGTGCGCGGCCTGGTGGCGATTTAACGCCCGGCTTACAGTAAGCCGGTCTCCACTGAGCAGTGGCGCGATTCCCCCGCGCGCCAGAGGTTTGCGGCCCTCACAGATTGCGGGTAAGATTGAGTGCCAGCCTGGCGGATGAGACGCAACTCATTCAAATCTGTGAGGTTTGTCGCGTATCGACGTCGATTCCGGCGTCCTTCCTCCGCACTGCAGGATAGGGAACAGAGAGATGACCATGGAAACCCGGCGCGATGAACGCATCCAGAAACTGACGCAGGCGCTCAAACGCACCGACAAACTCCATCTGAAAGATGCGGCCCGGCTGCTGGGCGTCTCTGAGATGACGGTTCGCCGCGATCTGACCGAGCCGGGCTCCAGCGTAGTGCTGCTGGGCGGCTATATCGTCAGCGATCCCAAAAGTCATGCCGGTCACTATTTTGTCAGCGACCAGCACGGGCAGAACGCCGCCAGAAAGCAGCGGCTGGCTCAGGTGGCCGCCAGCCTGGTCAGCGAGAACGACACGGTCTTTTTTGACTGTGGCACCACCCTGCCCTATATCATTGATGCCCTCCCCGACACGCTCTCTTTTACCGCCATCTGCTGCGCCATGAACACGTTTCTGGCTCTGAAAGAGAAACCGGCCTGTCACGTGATCCTGAGCGGCGGGGAGTTTCATGCCGACAATGCGCTCTTCACGCCCGTGGGTGTGCACACTCTTCTCGACGATCTCTGCCCGACGCTTGCCTTTATCTCTGCGGCCGGGATCGACAAAGATCAGGGCGCAACCTGCTACAACACTAACGAGCTGACGATGAAACATCACGCCATGCTGCGCGCCCGGCAGTCGGTGCTGGTGGCGGACAGCAGCAAATATGGCAAAGTGCTGCCCGCCCGCATCGGCGACCTGCAGCGCTTCGATCTGCTGGTCAGCGACAGTGCCCCCGACCAGGTCCTGCAGACCTGGCTGACGCAGCAGGCTATTCCCCTGCGTCTGCCCTGAGGCCAGAGGCCAGCCGGTCTCTGCCCGCCTTTTCATATGGCTCTCCGGTGAGCCGGACAAATCAGCGTCTTATGCCTGACCGCCCCCGGCCCGCGAATATTCGCCGCCCCCCGGCTGGGATTAAGGGGTGAAAAAGGCTAAACTTCGACATCATTCCAACGACCAACAGACCCAGAGGCTCAAACCAACGTGGCTCAATTCGTCTATAGCATGCATCGCGTCGGCAAAGTGGTTCCGCCGAAGCGACATATCCTGAAGAACATCTCGCTCAGCTTCTTCCCTGGCGCCAAAATCGGCGTACTCGGCCTGAATGGCGCGGGTAAATCGACCCTGCTGCGCATCATGGCCGGCATCGATAAAGATATCGAAGGGGAAGCGCGTCCGCAGCCAGGCATCAAGATTGGCTACCTGCCGCAGGAACCGCAGCTCAACCCTGAACACACCGTGCGTGAGTCGATTGAAGAAGCGCTGTCGGAAGTGGTAGGCGCACTGAAACGCCTTGATGAAGTTTACGCGCTCTATGCTGAAGAGGATGCTGATTTCGACAAGCTGGCCGCTGAACAGGGTCGTCTGGAAGAGATTATCCAGGCGCACGACGGCCACAACCTGAATACCCAGCTGGAACGTGCAGCCGATGCGCTGCGTCTGCCAGACTGGGATGCGAAAGTCGCGACCCTTTCCGGTGGTGAACGTCGCCGTGTTGCCCTCTGCCGCCTGCTGCTGGAAAAACCAGACATGCTGCTGCTGGACGAACCGACTAACCACCTGGATGCGGAATCTGTCGCCTGGCTGGAACGCTTCCTGCACGACTTCGAAGGCACAGTCGTCGCCATTACGCATGACCGTTACTTCCTGGATAACGTGGCAGGCTGGATCCTGGAGCTGGACCGTGGCGAAGGCATTCCATGGGAAGGCAACTACTCCTCCTGGCTGGAGCAGAAAGATGCGCGTCTGGCGCAGGAAGCCTCTTCTGAAGCTGCCCGTCGCAAGTCGATTGAGAAAGAGCTGGAGTGGGTTCGCAAAGGACCAAAAGGCCAGCAGTCTAAGGGCAAAGCCCGTCTGGCACGCTTTGAAGAGCTGAACAATACCGACTACCAGAAGCGTAACGAAACCAACGAACTGTTCATTCCACCAGGTGCCCGTCTGGGTGACAAAGTGCTGGAAGTCAGCAACCTGCGTAAGTCCTATGGCGACCGTGTGCTGATTGACGATCTCTCCTTCTCCGTGCCGAAAGGCGCGATTGTCGGGATTATCGGTCCGAACGGCGCGGGTAAATCGACGCTGTTCCGCATGATGTCCGGTCAGGAACAGCCTGATTCCGGCAGCATCGTGCTGGGCGACACCGTCAAGCTGGCCGCCGTGGATCAGTTCCGCGACAGCATGGACAACTCGAAAACCGTGTGGGAAGAAGTTTCCGGCGGTCAGGATATTATGCGCATCGGTAACACCGAGATGCCAAGCCGCGCCTATGTCGGACGCTTTAACTTTAAAGGCGTCGATCAGGGCAAACGCGTGGGCGAACTCTCAGGCGGTGAGCGTGGTCGTCTGCACCTTGCGAAGCTGTTGCAGGTTGGCGGCAACATGCTGCTGCTCGATGAACCGACGAACGACCTGGATATCGAAACCCTGCGCGCACTGGAAAACGCCCTGCTGGAGTTCCCGGGCTGTGCCATGGTGATCTCGCATGACCGCTGGTTCCTGGACCGTATCGCCACCCATATTCTGGATTATCAGGATGAGGGCAAAATTGAATTCTTCGAAGGTAACTTTACCGAATACGAAGAGTACAAGAAGCGTACCCTCGGCGCAGATGCGCTGGAGCCGAAGCGCATCAAGTACAAGCGTATGACGAAGTAAAGGTAAACCGGGGGGCAAGCCCAGCTTCCCCCCATTTTTAACTGTAAAGGTCTCAGCCCGATGAAAAAAGCCGGTGATCGTTCAGTCGCAAAAAAAGCGGAAGTCATTTATGAAGCGACCAAAGTCGCTAATTTCGCCGCAAGTTCGCTGCTTGAAGGCATCCGTATTTTATCTGTCCCTGAGTTACAAACCCTTGAACAGGTCCGACGCCGCTACAAGCAGTAGCAGGAGACGACGGTGAATCGCTATCGTGTCTGGCGGGATCACTACTGTTATCCCGATTCAGATGTGCTGATTAATCGCTACGACATCCGGGATCAGACCCTGCTCGATCAGGCCGAGCGTGATGTGACAGCGCTAACCATTCACACCATCCGGCTCTCCCACCCTCCCTTCACATTAAATACTCTTTGCCACATTCACTATTGTCTGTTCAGCGAGTTGTACAGCTGGGCAGGACAGGTACGCGATATTTCTATCAGCAAGGGACAGACCCGGTTTTGCCAGCCTGCGTTTATCATCAGTGAGGCGAACAGATTATTTGCAAAGCTGGCCGGGGAGAGATGGAACGAACAGCCTGACCATAATGCTCTGTGTCATCAGGTTGCCTGGTATTATTGCGAGTTCAATGTCCTGCACCCCTTTCGTGAAGGAAATGGCCGCGCACTCCGTATCCTGTTTGAACATATTCTTCTTCATGCGGGTTATCAGGTCAGCTGGCGAGGTCTGAAGGCCAGCGACTGGTTAGCAGCCAATATCGCAGGTAATCAGTCCGGCCCGGAAAAAATGGCGGCACTTTTTCTGCACCACATTATCCCGATCAGCGATAAAAATCCCTGAACACCGGAGATTGCAGCGCGAACTCGATAAAGCGAGCCAGCGCCGGAGAGTGCAGTTTGCGCCCCGGATAGACCAGCCAGAGTTCATTCCCTTCAATCTCCCATTCCGGCAGGACGGGCACCAGACGCGGGTCCGCCATCGCGCCATCGGTCAGAAAGTGCGGCAGCAGCGTGATACCGGCATCACCCAGCGCGCATTCACGGGCGTAGAGCAGATTATCGGTGAGGTGGCCTGGCGGCAGCAGCCAGCGGTAGAATTCATCATCGCGCTGTAATACCCACTCATTCCAGGCGCGATGGGCAATACAGCGGTGCGCAGAGAGTTGCTGCGGATGAACCAGCGGCGGATGCTGATCGAGATAGCCCTGCGAGGCGACCAGCAGTCGCGGGCAGTTACCGATCCGGCGGCCAATCAGCGACGACTCGTGCGGCTGACCGGTGCGCAGCGCCACATCGAAGCCCTCCTGCACCAGATCGCGCATCTCATCGGAGATCGACACATCCAGCGTCACATCGGGGTAGAGGCGTAAAAATGCCGCGTTACAGCGGGCCAGCAGCGTCGCGCCGATCCCCGCCGGGCTGGTGATGCGCAGACGACCGCTGGGATTTTCACGCAGGCTGGCGATCGCCTGATCCGCGCGTTCACTCGCCTGCATCATCTCCTGACAATGCAGCAGATAGCGCTCACCGGCAAAGGTCAGATTGAGCTGGCGGGTTGTGCGGTTCAGCAACCGAATCCCTAACCGCTGCTCCAGCTGGCTGATGCGCTGACTGACGCTCGATTTCGGCAGTCCCGCCCGCTCTGCCGCGCCGGTAAAGCTGCCGCACTCCGCCACCAGCGCAAAGAGCGCCATATCCTGCCACTGCCGGAAGGCCATTGTTCACCTCAGACGAACACTCTATGAAAGATTGTCCATCTTATCACCGCTAAAACCAGGTTCTACACTTAAACCTGTTCCAGATCGTGACGCCAGTCTGCCACGGACAGCGCATCACCCGCCGGGCGGCCTCTTCACCGGCTGGCGTGCACTGCCCAGGGCCAGAATGGCAACTGACACTCTCCAGGCTTTGAGCCTGACTTAACAGGAAAATGCTATGTCTATTCGCGCTATCGCTATTAATCCGGAAAGTCCTGAAAACTTCACAGAAATCTTCCCTGAAACCCCGACGCCCGGTGAGTATGACCTGCGGGTCAGCGTCAAGGCCGCCTCGGTCAACCCGGTCGACATCAAAGTCCACAAAGGGGCGATCAAAAATGGCTTACAGGTGCCGCGTGTTCTCGGCTGGGATGCCAGCGGCGTCGTGCTGGAAGTCGGCAGCAAAGTCAGCAACTTTAAACCCGGCGATGAGGTCTTTTACGCTGGCGACCTGACCCGTCCTGGCAGTAACAGCACCGAGCAGCTGGTGGATGCGCGCATTACCGGCCACAAGCCCGAAAGCCTGGACTGGGCGCAGTCGGCGGCCATTCCCCTGACGGCGCTGACCGCCTGGGAAGGCCTGTTTGAGCGGCTGAACCTGGAGACGGCAACCGCAGATCAGACGCTGCTGATCGTCGGCGGCGCTGGCGGTGTCGGATCGCTGGCGATCCCGCTGGCGAAGCTGCGCAGCAAGGTTCAGATCATCGCCACCGCCTCCCGCGAGGACTCCGCGCAGTGGTGCCGCGATCGGGGCGCTGACAAGGTGATCAACTACAAAGATATGATCGGTGAGCTGGAGAAAGAAGGCATTAAACAGGTGGACTACATCTTCTGCCTGAATGATACCGACGGTCACTGGGAGACGATGGCAAAACTGATCGCCCCGCAGGGCCATATCTGCACCATCGTGGAAAATGAGCATCCGCTGTCGATGGATCAGCTGAAGCTGAAGAGTGCCGCTCTGCACTTCGAGCTGATGTACACCCGCAGCATGTTTAAAACGCCCGATATGGCGCGCCAGGGCGAGATTCTGGATGCCGTTTCGGCACTGCTGGATGAAGGTAAACTGCAGACCACACTGAGCGAGACGCTGCACGGCTTAAGCGTTGAAACCTTAACCGCTGCCCATCAGCGTGTGCTGGAAGGTCACATGCGCGGCAAAGTGGTTATGGTCTATTAATCCGGCTGTTCTGCGGCGGCGGTGAAAAGCGACAGCCGTCGTGCTGAGGAGGTATGCATGACGTAGCCCGGTGCAGACCGGGCTATGACAGACCTTACGGCTGAACGTTCTTCTCGCCCAGCACTCCTTTGACCAGTTCAATACAGCGCAGGAAACGGGTGTCGTAGTCATCTTCCTGGACATGGACGAAGTCGATGTTGTTTTCCCGCAGCATCGTGACCAGCATGGACTGAAACTCCCGCCGATCCACCGAGCTGCCCAGGCTGCGTAAGCCATCCGCCACCCAGGGCACGTTGTTCTCCAGCAGAATCACCAGGTCAAAGCGATACTCATCGATCAGCGCCTGCACAAACGGATGCTCACGCCCTTCATACTTCAGACAGAACGCCTGAGTCGTCACGAAGTCAGTGTCGATAAACGCCACTTTATTGGCATATTTCACCGCGAAATCGATGTACTGCGCCTGTCCCAGCGCGATCTTGTCGTAATCAGAATATTGCAGCGCCATTTCGTCACCGCCCAGATGGGAAAAGACATAGTCGCGGCCATATTCCCAGGCACTGGTGGTGTTGAAGATGTTGGCGAGTTTGTTCACCAGCGTCGATTTACCGCTCGACTCGCCGCCGAGGATCGCCACGGTGCGCACAAAGAAGGGTTTAACTTCTGTCGGGATGTACTCCCAGAAGCGGAACGGATCCTGACGGATCTGGCCGCCGCTGATGCTCATAAAGGATCGGTTGGGATCGACCAGCACGGTCTGAATGCCCAGGTGCTGCTGATACATCTCCGCATCCGGCGCTTCGCTGGTGTAGATGCAGTCCGCAGCAATGCCGTGCTCGCTGAGGAAAGCGCTGACGCCCTCACTCCAGACATCCCAGCCGTGCGGATAGGGTTCAATCCCCTCCTCGTTGAAGGCGTGAATGCGGATGTTTTTCTGGTACTTAAAGGTCTGCAGCAGCCAGCGCAGGCGATCGCTGACCGTCGGCTGCTGGGACATGGCGCTGTTCTCAAACAGCTCGCGGTCACGCGGCTCATCGTAGCCCATGATGATGTGCAGCTCATCCACCTGACTGCAGGCGCGCTGGATCAGATAGATATGGCCGGTATGCAGCGGATAGAACTTACCGAATACCACGCCCACCCTTTTATCACGGCGCGGAAATTCCAGCCCCAGAAAGCGGTGCAGCGCTTCCAGCTTCTGCGCGCTGGGACTTTTGATTTTGGCATTGAGCAACTGGCTCAGATAGCCTTTGGTCATGCCGCTGGCGTCAGCGACCTGTTGCAGCGTGTGCCCCTGCTGGCGAATGGCCGTTTTCAGATACTCAAACGACGACATGTCGTGCCTCCTGCATCAATGCGGTTAAGGTGGGTGCCGCCTGCCCGTGGTTTTTCGGGCAGGCGTCAGGCGCGTTACAGATCGTCCAGAATCGCCAGCGCATCGGCCAGCTTTTTCGCGCTGAAAACCTGCATCCCGGCAATCGGTTTTTTCGGCGCATTTCCTGCCGGAACGATGGCACGTTTGAAGCCGTGCTTCGCCGCTTCCGAGATGCGTTCCTGACCGCTGGGCACCGGACGGATCTCACCGGCCAGCCCCACTTCGCCGAAGATCACCAGATCCTGCGGCAGCGGACGATCGCGCAGGCTCGACACCATCGACAGCATCAGCGCCAGATCGGCGCTGGTTTCGGTGACTTTGACGCCGCCCACGACGTTAACGAACACATCCTGATCCGCCATCTGCAATCCGCCGTGACGGTGCAGCACCGCCAGCAGTATGGCCAGGCGGTTCTGCTCCAGCCCGACCGCGACGCGACGCGGGTTGCCCATCATTGAGTGATCGACCAGCGCCTGAATCTCCACCAACAGCGGTCGCGTTCCCTCCCAGAGCACCATAACCGAGCTGCCTGAGGTTATCTCTTCACCGCGCGACAGGAAGATCGCTGACGGGTTGCTGACTTCGCGCATGCCCTGTTCGGTCATGGCAAACACCCCCAGCTCATTGACCGCACCGAAGCGGTTTTTATGACTGCGCAGGGTGCGGAAGCGGGAGTCGGCATCGCCATCCAGCAGCACCGAACAGTCGATGCAGTGCTCCAGCACTTTCGGACCGGCCAGCGAGCCATCTTTCGTGACGTGTCCCACCATGATGATCGCCACGCCACGCGTTTTGGCGAAGCGTGTCAGGTAGGCGGCGGTTTCCCGCACCTGGGCGACGCTGCCCGGCGAGGACTGGATCTCCGCCATGTGCATCACCTGGATCGAGTCGATCACCATCAGCTGCGGCTGCTCCTGCTCGGCGATCAGGCAGATCTGCTCAATGCTGGTTTCCGACAGCATGTTCACATTTTCGGTGGGCAATCCCAGACGATGGGCGCGCATCGCCACCTGTTGCAGGGACTCTTCACCGGTGACGTACAGGGTTTTCATTCCTTCCGACAACCGGCACATCACCTGCAACAGCAGCGTGGATTTACCTGCGCCGGGGCTGCCGCCAATCAGAATCGCACTGCCCGGCACCACGCCGCCGCCCAGCACCCGATCAAACTCTTTAAAGGTGGTGGAGAAGCGCGGGAGTGCCTCCAGGCTGATTTCTGACAGTTTCTGCACCCGGCTGGTGCCGGCGCTGCCAGCATAGCCGCTCAGGCGCTCGTTGCGCGCAGCCGCGGGTGAGGCGGCAATGCGCACCTCGGTGATGGTGTTCCAGGCGTGACAGGCGCTGCACTGCCCCTGCCAGCGTGGGTAATCTGCGCCGCATTCGTTACAGACAAATGCGCGTTTTGCCGCTTTGGCCAAATCAATTCCTCAGTTAACGCTCTTCGTGGATCAGGCTGCCGGTCAGGATGCAGAACACCCCCATGAGATCGGCATGGCGAATGGTGACCGCAGTCTGCTCATTCACCTTAGGTTTAGCATGGAACGCAATGCCCAGCGCGGAGGCTTTGATCATCAGCAGGTCATTGGCCCCGTCGCCAATCGCGACCGTCTGTTCCGGCGCGATATCAAAACGCTGCGCCAGCTTCTTCAGCGTATCGGCTTTATATTGTGCGTCGACAATCGGACCCAGCACGTTGCCGGTCAGTTTGCCGTCGCGGATTTCCAGTTCGTTGGCGACTACGGCCGACAGATGCAGCTTATCGCGCAGGTATTCGGCGTAGTAGGTGAAGCCGCCGGAGGCGATAGCCACCTGCCAGCCCAGCGCCTGCAGCTTCTGCGTCAGGGTGGTTAAGCCCGGCATTAAAGGCAGCTCATCACGCACCTGTTTCAGAATATTGGCGTCTGCGCCCTGCAGGGTGGCGACGCGCTGACGCAGGCTGGCGCTGAAGTCGAGTTCACCGCGCATCGCGCGCTCTGTTACTTCTGCTACCTGCTCACCGCTGCCTGCCAGTTTAGCGATCTCGTCGATACATTCGATCTGAATCGCGGTGGAGTCCATATCCATCACCAGCAGACCGGGGGTCTTGAGGTAAGGGATTTTACCCAGCGGCGCCACGTCCAGCCCGGCATCGTGCGCCAGTTTAGTCGCAAACGGCGTCAGCGAGCCCGCCAGGCGGATCACCTGATACTCATCGACGTTCCAGGCGCTGACAATCACCATCGCTGCACCCAGCTGATGCTGATAATCGGTCAGCCGTTGCTTATCCAGCCCGCGGCCATACAGCAGCCAGCCGGTGCGGCCAGCGCGATAATCCAGCGGCATCACTTCATCACCGCTAAGAGAAAGGGGCAAACCCGGCCAGAGAGAGACATCGGCGGGAAGATCGCACCAGGTTAAACGATTTGGCATCAGAGCTCCTGTAGGGACAACAAAACCACGCAAGAGGCTACCCTGTCTGCGTCGCTTCTGGCAACATAATCTCCAGGCTTTCTGTTGTGACATGACCCGGATGAGTAATGGCTAAAACCGCGCTGAAATTTCGCTTACATCGTACCGTGATCGTTCTCATCTCGATGACGCTGCTGGTCGCCCTGATGCAGGGCGTCTCCTGGTTCAGTACCGGTCATCAGATGGCGCGTTCTGAACAGGTCGAAGAGCTGGCTCATACGCTGACCAGTCAGGTGGCGTTCAGCCTTAAGCCGTTGATGGACAACAGTGAAAACAACCGTAATCAGATAGAAGCGATTCTGAATCAGATGACGGCGAACAGCCGCATTCTGGATGCGTCGGTGTATGACGGCGACGGCAGCCTGGTGGCGCACAGCGGAGAAAACATCAACGTGCGCGACAGGCTCGCTCTCGACGGGCAGCGTGCGGGCAGCTATTTCAATCATCAGATTGTGCAGCCCCTGGCCGGAAACGATGGCCCGCTGGGCTTTCTGCGCGTGACGCTGGACACCCATGTGCTGGTCACCGACTCACATCAGGTCGACAACACCACCAATATTCTGCGCCTGATGATGCTGCTGGCGCTGGCCATCGGCATTATCCTCTCCCGTACCCTGCTGCGCCACCGCCGTACCCGCTGGCAGCAGTCACCGTTCCTGCTCACCGCCAGCACGCCGGTGCAGGAGGATAGGGATGAAGATGACCCGAAGAAAGAGTAATGTCCGGCTCTGCTAAGAGGATAAAACGAGAAAGGCCCGCTGTGCGGGCCTTTTTTATGGGAATGTTGCGGATTTGCGAGATAGCTTCCCTTAGCCGATCAACAACGCTTCCAGCTCAGCCAGCGATTTGACCTGCCAGGTCGGTTTGATATGTTCCGGCAGCGGCCGGGTGCCATGATCGAGCCAGCAGGTTTTCACCCCGGCATTCATGCCGCCGAGAATATCGGATTCCGGCGTATCCCCGACCATCAGCACCCGCTGACGATCCGGATTGCCCATCAGGTTCAGCGCATAATCAAAAATCTCCACCGCCGGTTTTGGCACGCCGACCTGCTCAGAGATCACCAGCGCCGAAAAGTAGTCGCGGAAACCGGTGCGCTCCAGCCGCGTCTGCTGCAGCGCGGTAAAGCCGTTGGTGATGATGCCCATCTTTACCCGACCGTGCAGCTGCTTCATCAGGCTTACCGCGCCTGGCAGCGGCGTGCAGATCTCGCCCATTGCGGTCAGGAAGCCGCTGTTGAGGATCTCCGGGGCGACGCTGAGCTTTTCGCTCCAGTGATTGAAACGCTGGGTCTGTAACTGCAACGCGGTAATCGTGCCGTTCTGGTAATCGACCCAGAGCGGTTTGTTAACCGCCTGATAGTCGCTGTAATCCTGGTCGGAGAACTGCACGTCATAACCGGCGAACAGCCGCTGCAAACCGGCATAAGCATCGAAATGAAAAAGGGTATCGTCCGCATCAAACAGGATGCAATCCCACTGTTCTGACATTAAAGCTCCTTAGCACCGCTACAGCGTCAGCGCCATCATCAGGGCATCTTCACGCCCGCTGGCGGTGGGATAGTAGTTGGAACGACGGCTCACCTGGTTGAATCCCATCTGCTCATAAAGCGCAATGGCGGGCAGATTAGATGCCCGGACTTCGAGCCACAGCGTCAGCACATCGCGTTTTATTAACTCGTCGATCAGATGCTGCAACAGCTGACGGCCAAATCCCCGGCGCTGCCAGGCGGGATCGACCGCGATGTTAAACAGCGACGCTTCATCCAGCACCACCTGGGTAATGGCAAAGGCGGCCATTTTTCCTTCGGCATCCAGCCGTAAATTGAGGAAGCGCTCACCCTGATTGCTGGCAAACGTCTGTTCACTCCAGGGAAACGCGTGACTGCGACGCTCGATGGCAAAGGCCTCGGCCCGATCGTCAGGGGTGAGTAAAGAGATGGCTGTCATGGTTACACATCTGTTGCCAGAGCGCGCGTCTGGCGACGCCGCTGCTGATCAGTTCATTGAAAGCGGCGCTGGTCAGTGCCACGCCATTAAAAGTCTGTGCACTCTCAACCCCAAGCAGCCAGCCGGCGCAGTTCAGCGTTTCCGGCAGCATCTGGAGTTGATCCGGCGTCACGGTCATCACCTGGGCGGGTTGAAGATTGAGCGTCTGCAGCACGTCGCGCATCAGCGGTTCATCCAGCCCGGGGGGTACGTCAGCGACAATGATTAACTGCGTGTCTGGCGCCAGCGTGACGGCAATTTCGCCCTGAAGCACGCGCGGGCGGCGCAGTTGATACTGCGTAATTCCCATTTGCTGTAAAAGCCAGTCGCGCCTGGACGTCATGGTGTTACCTGTTGGCTGCCTGAATGCGACGCTATGCTAGCAAACCCATCGAACATGCGCCAACAAACCACTATAATCCCCGCTCAGATCTTACAGGAGCTCTACATGTCTGCTTTTACCCCGGCCAGCGAAGTCATTCTGCGCCACAGTGATGAATTTACCGCCCGCCACGTTTTATTTGCTGGCGATTTGCAGGATGACCTGCCCGCTCAGCTGGAAACCGCCTCGTCGCGCGTGCACACCCAGCAATATCATCACTGGCAAAACCTGAGCCGCCGTATGGGCGAACAGGCGCGTTATGGACTGGTTGCGCAGGCGGAAGATGTGCAGGGCTGCGATACGCTGGTCTACTTCTGGACCAAAAACAAGCCGGAAGTGCAGTTCCAGCTGCAGAATCTGCTGTCGCTGCTGCCGGTGGGCTGCGACGTGTTCGTGGTCGGTGAAAACCGCAGCGGCGTGCGCAGTGCAGAAGGCATGCTGGAGTCCTGGGTAACGCTGGAGAAGATCGACAGCGCGCGCCGCTGTGGTCTCTATCACGGTCGCCTCGACGCACAGCCTGACTTTGATGCCGGCGCCTTTGGTCATCAGTATCAGATGGATGACCTGACGATTCACACCCTGCCAGGCGTCTTCAGCCGCGATGGTCTGGACAGCGGCAGTGCCCTGCTGCTCTCCACCTTTACACCACACACTAAAGGAAAAGTGCTGGATATGGGTTGTGGCGCAGGCGTCATTGCCGCCTCACTGCATGCCCGTTCGCCTAAAGTACGCCTGTGGCTGTGTGACGTTCACGCGGCGGCGATTGAAGCGAGTAAGGCGACGCTGGCCGCCAACGGCATTGAGGGCGAGGTCTTCCCCAGCAACGTCTTCTCTGACGTCACCGGACGTTTCGACATGATTATCTCTAACCCGCCGTTCCATGAAGGCACGCAGACCAGCCTCGATGCGGCACAGGCATTAATCCGTGGCGCGGTGAAGCATCTGAACACCGGCGGTGAACTGCGTATCGTTGCCAATGCCTTCCTGCCCTATCCACAGGCGCTGGATGAGGCGTTCGGCAGCCATGAAGTGATCGCACAGACTGGCCGCTTTAAGGTTTACCGTGCCGTCTATGGTCGCGGTGCGAAAACCCGTTAATCCTTTTTTCCGCTGCTGACCGCGTTGCCGGGCTGAAAATGTTGCTTTTTAGAGCGATCGTTTCAGCCCGACGAAATAGTTGTTGACGCAAAGAGTAAAATCTCTAGAATGCGCCTCCGTGGTTGTAACATTCTCAGGGTGTTACGGGTATGCGAAGGTGGCGGAATTGGTAGACGCGCTAGCTTCAGGTGTTAGTGTCTTAACGGACGTGAGGGTTCAAGTCCCTCTCTTCGCACCAAAATCACATGTTTCATATCGCGAGCACTGCGCGAAGGTGGCGGAATTGGTAGACGCGCTAGCTTCAGGTGTTAGTGTCTTAACGGACGTGAGGGTTCAAGTCCCTCTCTTCGCACCATTGCGGTGATATGAAAAGACAACAAGATGCGAAGGTGGCGGAATTGGTAGACGCGCTAGCTTCAGGTGTTAGTGTCTTAACGGACGTGAGGGTTCAAGTCCCTCTCTTCGCACCAATGTTGTCATCCTCCGGCTTTATTCATGCTTTCTTCCTGTTCTGACCGTTTCTTTGCCGTTTCAGGCTCGCCTTCTGATTTTTACACCTTCTCTGTTACGCCAGCATGACGCCTCTGCGCTGTTGCTAATTCAGATGAAAATTCACGGAAACCGCCGCCAGTCCGGTCGCTAATGCCAGGCAGGATGGCAGCAGCAGATAGTGACGCAGGCGCTGATGAAAGAGCATCACCACCGTCAGCAACAGCGCAACGATCATCACCATTCGCCACTGACTGAATCCCGGCTCCCACAGGGCAAACAGCGGCAGCGCTATGCACGGCAGCAGAACCCCCCACGCACTATCCAGTTTTTTACCCAGTGCCCAGCTGATTCCCCACAGGCCGCAGGCCGCTACAATCGCTATCCCCATGACGCCAACCTCAAATGATAAGCATTCCCATTATCATATGACAGTTTTTCCCGTTCTGCAGCCTGTTTTTGGCTGGCCCGGCGCTGAAGATGACAGATCATCTGGAAAATGCTAGATTGCGGCCGATAACACCTTTAATAACAGCACTAGCAATATTTGCTCATTGTCCTGCAGACCCCTCCTTTCTGCTGGCTTGCGCTTTGGTATTTCAGGGTCGTCACGAGTATTTATAATGAAATTACAATCATATGAAGAACTGAAGCAGAGTAAATACCGGCTTTCAGTGATGCTTTTCCTGTTTTTAAATATCGCCGTTTCCCTCTTTTACCTGCTGCCAATAATGAGCACGGAAAAAAGTGAGACGACGCTGCCGGTTATGTGTGTCGCCGCCTTCAGCTCCCTCACGTTAATTGCCCATTTAATCTGGCCCAAAGTTAAACTCCCCCTGTTAAATCCTGTTGCGCTGCTATTAGGGATCTTCTGGGCCTGGCATATTAATTATCGTTTCCATCTGGTGTTCTATTTTGATGGTGGCTTTCTGATTATCAGCCTGATCAGCGTGTTATTTATCAGCGCCATCGCCCTGAGCGATTATCTGGTGGCTTTTTGTCTGCACGTCGCCCCGCCCGTTCTGACCGTATTGCTGCTCGACAATGGTCAGCATCTGCCGCTTATTCTGCTGACCATCTCCCTGCCGCTGATCGGTTTTTCATTGCAGCACCTGATGCGCCGCCGGGCCGACAACTTTACCCTGCGTCTGATGCATCAGCTTTACGAAGAGAAAGAGACCTTCAGCGACCTCAGCATGCTCGATCCGCTGACCGGGCTGTATAACCGCCGTGGCCTGAAGAACCGGCTCGACAATATCCTGGAAAACCACGCCGGCAGCCACTTTGTGCTGTTGCTGGATATCGATCACTTCAAGGCCTACAACGACAATTATGGCCATGCGATGGGCGATCAGGCGCTGGCGCGGGTCTCTGTGGCGATCCGTGATGCGGTGCGTTCGCGCGATGTCGTTACCCGCTATGGCGGTGAAGAGTTCCTCGTGCTGATGACCAACGTGAACAGCTCCATTGCGATGAAGCTGGCAGAGCGCATCCGTCAGTATGTGGTGGATTTAGAGATCCCCCATCTGTTCAATGAGACCGTGTCAACGCACGTCACCATCAGCGCGGGGATTGCGCCGATTTACGACAACGAGTTCGACCAGGCCGTCGCCAATGCTGACAGCGCCCTCTATGTCGCGAAGAACCAGGGCCGGAATACCATTCTCGCCTGGGAAGATTTACCCAGAGAGGCGCCTCACACCGCAGAAGAGCCCGTATAACACGCTGATAACCGGCATCCGCCCCTGTTGATCTGACCGATCTGTCGCGGTCATCGCCGGGCTGATTACTCCTCTCCTCCCCTGCTGTTTTTACCGCCAGCAACCGCACGCTTTTACGCCGCTTGTAGAGTTAATCAATAACGATTATCATTTGCTTTCTTATCTACACTTTTCGCGAGTCGTCATGGCAACCGCTTCAGCTCAGGAACAGCGTTTCAGCGCTCAGTCGATGATCTTCCGGCAGAATGACCGTCCACTGGCGGAAAGTCTGTATGAACGGCTGCAACAGCAGCGCAGCTATCTGCTGGATTCGACCAGGCTCAGCCAGTCAGCCCCGCGTGATGCGCAGACCCTTGCCGTCTGGTCACACGCTGACGCCTTCGCCCCGCTTATCCGGCGCTACAGTGACTATCTCTATCGCGATCATCCCGATGCGGTGCGTGAAGCGAAACCCGTGCTCTCACTCTGGGCGCAGTGGTATTTCGGCCTGCTGATCCCGCCGCTGCTGATGGCCCTGCTGCAGGAGTCCCGCGCGCTCGACTGCTCGCCGGAACACATTCGGGTCGGTTTTCATGAGCATGGTCATCCGGCCACCTTCTGGATTGATGTGCAGGAGGATGAGGAGGCGCGTTATCTCAACCCGCTGCAGCGCATCGACCGCCTGATTCAGCAGCATCTCATCCCGGCCGTAAATGGCATTACGCAGCATGGTGACATCAACGCCCGCCTGATCTGGAACAACATGGGGTTCACCTTCCAGTGGTTCCTGGGTGAGCTGAAAAGCCAGATAGATGAGACGCTGGTCCTGCAGCTGGAACAGGCGCTGTTCTTTAACCAGCGGCTGCTGGATGGCAGCGACAATCCCCTCTATCGCACCATGATCCCGCGTGACGGTGAACTGGTGCGGCGCAGCTGTTGCCAGCGCTATCGCATTCCCGATGTTCAGCAATGCGGCAACTGCACCCTGAGCAGCAGCTAAACAGACCCGATTCCCGCGAATTCTCCGTTTATCCCGTTTACAGGCACAGAGGCTTGTGGCAATTTTTACGCCTTCGATCAGTCTGGAGAGAAAGATGAGTCTGGAGTCTGTGCGCCAGTTCTTCGCCGAACACGCCCCTGAAATTGAAATTATTGAACTGGCAGAGAGCACCGCAACGGTCGGGATGGCCGCTCGCGCCCACGGCGTGACGCCAGGCGAAATAGCAAAAACCCTGTCGCTGAAAGTGAAAAACGAGGTGGTGCTGATCGTGACGCGAGGCGATGCCCGGCTGGACAATCGCAAGCTGAAAGCGGCGCTGGGCGCGAAAGCGCGCATGCTGAGCGTTGACGAGGTGATTAACTGGACCGGCCACCCGGTAGGCGGCGTCTGTCCTTTCGGTCTGGAAAATCCGCTGACCGTTTACTGTGATGTTTCACTGCGCAGTTTTGAAGAAGTCTTACCTGCCGCTGGCGCTATCCATAGCGCCGTCCGCATTTCGCCGCAGCAGATGGCTGAACTGACGAATGCCCGCTGGATTGATGTCTGCGAAGCGATCTGACCCTTTACCTCTGCTCAGCTAATCAGGCGTCTGAAAGCCTGCTCAAGGATCGATAACAGCAGCGTGTTATCGACGCGATGCAGGACATGCACCGAGGCGCCGCACTGCTCGGGCACACCGACAGAGAGCCGGAGCGGCTGCCGATAACGCCAGCTCTTGCCGCGCGTGGCACCGGGACGCAGCTCGATGTCGACCCGGTAATCGATTCCTGAGGCGACCCGCTGATTCAGCAGCCAGGCGACCACCAGCACATCGTGGATCCAGCATCCCGCCAGCTGACGGGTCTGCATCGAATAGTCGATCCACGGACGCAGCGTGTCGCGCACAAAGTCGGCCAGCGGATGATCGACGGCGGTCAGCCGGGTCAGATCCTGCTGGGTCAGCAGCGTCTGCGTGGTGACATCCATCGGCACCAGCGTCACCGCAGCACCACTGTGCAGCACCTGGTGCGCCGCTTCCGGGTCCAGGCCGAAGTTGGTGTCTTTGATATAGTCATCCAGCGCAAAGACGCCTCCCATGACCACAATCTCCGCCACCGATTCGGCCATCGCGGGATAGCGCTGCATCGCCAGCGCCACGTTCGTCAGCGGGCCAATCGCCACCAGCGTAATCTCGCCCGGATTGTCGCAAATCAGCCTGCCGATAGCCTCAGCCGCGTCAAATCCGTCCGCGGTGACATCGGCTGGCTGACGGACATCCTGCCAGAGATCGGCCAGCGCCAGCTGATTAACCCGGTTATCGAGCGTCTCGCGCCACGGCGCCGGATCTTCCTGCAGCGCCTGTGTCGCCCCCTGCACCACCGGGATAGTGAGTCCCAGCCGGGCAATCAGATCTTTCGCCACGCGCGCGCCCACCTCACTCGGCGTATTGCCCGCCACGGTGGTGATTAATTCCAGCGACAGGCCGGGTGAGGCTAAGGCCAGCGCAATCGCCAGGCCATCATCGGTGTTGGCACCTGCAATCCCATTACCGGGGTCGCAATCAATAATGATTCTTTTCATCTTCTTATTCGTTAACTCTGAGATTGCGGCGTGCAGCCGCAGGATTCACCGATTTCAAGATAGTGTGGAAATTCCTTTAACTGGGCTTCGCTCTGCCCCTCTTTCAGCATGTGGATCGCCGCACGCGCCATCTCGCGCAGTGGCTGACGCACGGTCGTTAATGTCGGGACATGAAACGATGACTGATTGGTCCCGTTGAAGCAGACCAGCGCGACATCCTGTGGCACCCGGATCTGATGCTCCGAAAAGGCCCGCACTGCGCCAATCGCCTGACCTTCGTTGCTGGTGAACAGCGCGCGGGGCACGCAGCCACGGGCGATCATCGTCTGCACCGCTTCATATCCCCCCTGCGGGGTGTAGCTGGCGGGAAACATCAGCGATTCATCAATCGGCAGGCCGCGCTCCTGCATGGCATCGCGCCAGCCCTGAATACGATCCTGCGCATTAAGCATATCGACCGGACCGGTGATGATGCCGACCTGCTGATAGCCGTGGCTCAGCAGATGTGCCGTGACCTGCCAGGCCGCCTGGCGCTCATTGACGCGCAGCATGTTCACGCCCGGCTGAGGTTCTACCCGTTCCAGCATCACCAGGGGCGTGCCGCTCGCTTTAATCAGGTCGATGTATGGATGGCGATCGACGCTGTTATAAAACAGGCCATCGACCTGCCGGTTGAGCAGCCCCTGAATAAGCTCCAGTTCGCGCCGGCGATCGTCACCGGCATCGCCCAGCAGCATGACATGACCGTGATTCATCGATTCCTGCAACAGCACGTGTGCCATGGAGGCGACAAACGGATTGCCGATGTTCGGCACGACCAGACCAAAGGTTTTGGTGTTGCCGGACGCCAGCGCCCGTGCAGCCGCATTGGGCCGGTAACCGGTCGCTTTAATCGCCTCCAGCACCCGCTGCCGGGTCGCCTCGGCGACCGGACGCGGCCCGTTGTTAATGACATAACTGACAACTGCCACTGAGGTGCCTGCCGCTTTCGCCACTTCACTGCGGGTCACTTTTCCCGTTAACGACTTAGGCACATCACTTTCCTCCCTAAAAAAACAGGCCGCTTTACACGGCCTGCTGCTTATTTCGTTTTGCCCTGTCAGATGGCGTCATCAGGCAGATTGAGATCCCGCCCTCGCGTCTCAGGCGCAACAAAGGTGGTAAAGAATCCAATCGCGGCCATCGCCGAGAAGTAGACCGCAATCGGCCACCAGTGTCCGGTATAAGAGAGCATAGCAGCCGCAATCAGCGGTGCCGTGCCGCCGGAGAGAATCGAACCCAGCTCCTTCGCTACCGCCATTTTGGTGTAGCGATGATGCACGCCGAACATCTCCACGCCCCAGGCGGCCTGCACACCAAAAATACCCAGCGACGCCAGCCCCATGCCCACCACAATCACCGGAATGACCAGCATCGGTTCACGCGTATCCAGCAGCGTAAAAGCGGGCCAGGCGTAGAGCATCAGCAGCAGACAGAAGACGCGATAAACGATCCGGCGACCAAAACGGTCAGAGAGCCAGCCCGCAAAAGGGATGATCAGGAAACCCAGCAGCGACGCAAGGAACACCGCCGTGGTCGGGACCGATTTATCCACCAGCAGAACCTTCGCGACATAGCCGACGATGAAGCCCTGCGACAGATAGGAGGGGCCGTTTTCACCGATGCGCAGCCCCACCATCGTCCAGAAGGCGCGGGTGCGCTGGAAGAACGGCCGCGTATCCTTCACCGGCGGGGCCGCCAGCACACCGGCGCGCGCCGCCTCCATCTCCGCTTTTCTGCGCTCAAAAACCGGGGTTTCACGCAAGTGACGCCGGATCCACAATGCCACCAGCGCTATCAGCGCACTGCTGAGAAAAGGAATACGCCAGCCCCACGCCAGCAGGCTCTGCTGATCCATCTGCACCACCAGCAGCCAGACCAGCGACGCCAGCAGTGTGCCGCTGTTAGAGCCCAGCGCGATAACGGAAGCGACCAGCCCGCGACGCTCTGCGGGCGCATACTCGCCCAGCATGACCGTACCGCCAGAGAGCTCTGCACCCGCGCCGAACCCCTGCGTGAAGCGCAGCAGGACCAGACAGGCGGGTGCCCAGACGCCAATCGTGGCATAGCTGGGAATTAAGCCGATAAAGGTGGTGGAGGCCCCCATCAGAATGATGGTGGTGATCATGACCGCCTTTCGCCCTTTGCGGTCGCCGAGCCAGCCGAAGAAAAGTGCGCCGATAGGCCGGGCAACGAAGCCGACTGACCAGGTGGCAAAGCTGGAGAGCAGCGCCATGGCCGGTGTCGATTCGGGAAAGAAGACATCGCCGAAGATGATACCGGCAGCCAGACCATAGAGCGCAAAATCCGCGTACTCCATCGCCGTTCCGAGCCAGCATGAGAATGTGGCGCGCCAGAAATCTTTGCGGCCTGAGGGGGTATTAAACCGCGCATCGGCGGCTGAAGTGGATGACAGTGATGCCTGCTGCTTAACGGAATTGTGTGCCGTCATAACCCTATCCCTGAATGCGTATGCAGATCGATAAACGCCCGTCCATGGGTCGATTCCCTGATAAAAGCGGAATTCCCCGGTGGCGACGTTCAGTTGACTAACCATGATGAAAGGTTAAAGGATTCCCTGGTGTTGGAATCATCTGCCTCGCCCGTTTTCGCCGATCTTTTTTAACCGGTCACTTAAACTGAGCGAATGTAACTTAACAATCAATGGAGCCGACTGTGCATCGAGCACCGTGAGCAATCACTGGGGACCTAGTGTATCTACGCGCGTAGATAAATCAAGCGATCCCGACGCAAAATGTTAGTCAGACTTCACTATCACACTGCGTCATCATGATTTTTTATCGCAAATTCAGCCAGTTAACAGCGCCTCACTTTGCACAAAAAAAAGTCATCACTCGCGTTAAGTCAGCACTTTCTCTAATCATTAAGCATGATAAACAGGCGGGGCTGCTTTCATCGGACTCTGTTGTCGCACAGCTCTGTGACCGCAGGATGACACTCAGGCTCAGGCTGAAAAATCGCTGCGCGCGCAAATAATGCGTTACCCTGAAAAAAAGGCCAGGCAGAGAATGTATGACCATTATTCTGATGCGACACGGTAAACCC
Organism: Pantoea sp. PA1; assembly: GCF_056856975.1. Lineage (NCBI taxonomy): Bacteria > Pseudomonadati > Pseudomonadota > Gammaproteobacteria > Enterobacterales > Erwiniaceae > Pantoea > Pantoea sp. PA1. The sequence continues at coordinate 345,739 of NZ_JBXGEE010000002.1, read as the reverse complement.
GATCATCAGGCCGCAGGCCGTCTGAGCGTGCAGGCGCTGGCAGACTGGTGCGAAGCCTACGATCGGTCACAGGTCAGTGACGGGCCGCCGCCGCGCACTGTCCACATTGCCCGTCAGGCGGCGGTTGTTGTCTGCAGTCCCCTGCCCCGCGCGCAGTCCTCCCTGAGTCAGCTTGGTCTGCAGCCGCATGAGGTGAATGCTCTGTTCAGCGAAGTTGCCGTGCCGATACTGCGAATGGGCGCGATGCAGCTGCCGATCCTCTGCTGGCTGGCGCTGCTGCGGCTGCTCTGGTTCTGCGGATATGCGGGTGATGCGGAGTCGCTGCCTCATGCGCGCCAGCGCGCCGCAGCGGCCGCAGAAAAGTTAATCGGGTACTCCGCTCAGGGCACCGTGCTGCTGCTGGGCCACGGCATCATGAATAAGATGATTGCCCGGGAATTACGTAAACGGGGCTGGCAGGCGGAGAAGCATGCCAGCAGCCGCCACTGGAGTTCCGCGATCTATCATCGCCCGTTTATCTGAGCGAGCGAAAAATAGCCCAGCACTTCACACCCCGTTCCCACGCGCGGCGTGGCAATCACTTTACGCTGCGCCAGATCGATCACGCTCAGCGTGCCATCATCCTGATTGGCAATCAGCAGCTGCTTTTTGTCGGGGGTAAAACAGCCATCCATCGGCATGTTACCCACCGCGATGTCACCCAGCGGATTCAGCAAATCGTCAAACAGCGTGACCAGGGGTTCCTGATCCCCTATGGCCACCAGCTGTTCGCCATCGTCGCTGAAGCGCACCACCTGGCAGGGCTGCTGATGGCCCGGCAGCGTCAGGCGCTGACGGATGCGGTGGCTTTGCCGATCGATCACATAGAGCAGCGGCGCGTCAGCCGCGCTGGCGACCAGATAAGGGTGTTTCGGTGAGGCCGCGATACCGGCAATCGGGCCAGGCAGCAGAATGGTGTCGATGACCCGCCCCTCTGCCTCACACAGATCCACCACCGTGATGGTGGCATCCTCTTCGTTATCAGTGAAGAGCTTGCGGCCGCTGGGAGAGAGCGTCAGGCGATGCGCATTGTGCGAAGGGATCGGGATAACTTTTTCGACCTTGTCACTCTGTGGATCGATCACCGCCACGGCGGCGCTCTCCTCACAGCAGAGGTAGACTTTACCGTCGCGCCCCAGCTGACCGCTGTGGGGTGCCCGCAGCGGCGAGAGATCGATAAAGCCGCTGATCGTCCGACGCGCTAAATCAATGACCGCCACTTTATGACCCGGATGGGGATTGTCGCCATGCACGCCGTCGCCATAGACCGGCACATAGGCTTTACCCCAGGGGGCCAGCATCAGGAGTTCATGCGGGCGCGGTGGAAAGGCGTTCAGTTCCCGCTCAACCGCGAACGTCTCCGGATTAAGAAACAGGACGCGATTGCCCCGCTTATCGACCGCCAGCAAACCCCATGATTCACTCTGCATGTGCGCTCCTTTCTCAGTAAGTTCTTCTTAAGCGTAGACAATGCGCTTCAGGCTGTCTGATTCGGCGGATTGATGAGCCGGGCTTACGTCACACATTAAGCGCAATCACGCCCGCTCCCGCACTCCCGTAAGCGCCACGGTCTTGCGATTCAGATATTCCTTAATAACGGCGCGTACCGGGATGAAATAAATGATTAATTACGGCCATGGGTTTATTTTTATTTCATGCCCGGCCTGATTCCGTTTTATCCTAAAGTCAAAAAAAGGCATAGCTAATCAGTAAATAATGTTTTATTAAAAAGGTGCAGTGCAATTCCAGATAGCCGTGAGGAAACTACCGCGCGCTCAGGCACTGCGTCGCCACCAGGGAAACCCTTTCAATAATTCCCGCACGCATCGGGGTTGCAGCCAGTCTGTAATGCCGCCTGTTTCCGCCCCATGCGAACAGGCAGAGTCTGCACTATGACGGGAAAATAAAAATAACAGGTATATCATGACTGCACATCGCCAACGTCCAGCGCATAAAATCTGGCGCAACTGGAAAAGAATATCGTTCAGCAGCCAGATGTTATGGAATAAAAAACAGCAAAGACTCTGTCGGGCGCCGGAATATGATCCGGGTCAGGAAGATAATGTCGTTTTAATCGCTCAGCAGAAAGATCTGCCGGAGATTCCAAAGATTGTCTGGATGGTCTGGCATAATGAACAGCTGCCTGCCTCAATGGCGCTCAATATCAGCAAAATACGGCGGGATAATCCCGATCACCAGGTTTATCTGGTGACACAGCGCACCCTGTCGCAATGGCTGCCCGACCTCCGGTTTATCTCAGCCGATCTGACGCTGGCGCATAAAAGTGAGATCATCCGGCTGGAACTGCTTCACCGTTACGGCGGCATCGGCATTGATTGCAGCACCCTGCTGTTCGAGGATCTCGCCTGGGTGCATCGCGTTCACGAGGCGCGGTCACTGGATCTGATCGGCTACTACCGCGAGCAGTCAACGCTGAACCTGCTTGCGCCGGTCATTGAAAGCTGGTTTCTGGCCGCCCCGGCGCAGAACCCTTTTATCCGTGAATGGCTGAAACAGCTGGCGCCGGTTAAAAATGTCGGCATCCGCAACTATTTTCATGAGCTGCAGAAGCGCGATGACTTTCCGCTGCTTGTGCAGAATATGGATAACCCGTCCCGTCAGCTGCTCTCACTGGCGCAGCAGGTGGCGATGCGTGAATACCGGCGGGCCAATCTCTATCTGCGTAAAGGTGAAGCCAGTGCCTGGTATTATCAGCGCCTGCACGCCGACAGCAGCAGCGCCTTTGCGCAGTCAGTGCTGTTTCAGCAGCGTCCCCAGACGCCGCCACCGATTATTAAGTTAACCGGCAATGAGCGGCTGCATCTCGACTTCAATCTGCGTATCGGCCTCTATAACCGCAGCAGCCTGATTGGGGAGATGATGCATACCCGTTCGCCGGGACTGGCACTGCCCTCAGTGGTTAAAGCGGGCGCGTAACCAGTGTGTAAAGGTGGTGACCGCGCGCGGCACCTGTGCCGCCCAGGGTCGCACGATCCACAGGCGGGCGGCAAAAGCGCCGACCGGCTGCCACTCCGGCAACACCCACTGTAACGATCCCGCTGACAGCGCCTCACGGGCGCTGAAGTCGGGCAGCATGGCAATGCCCAGACCCTGCAGGGCCGCATCGCGGATCGACTCACTGTTGTTGGTGGCAAAACTGCCCTGAATCTGCACCTGAACCGTTTCGCTCTCCCCCGGCGCGACAAACCGCCAGCGCGGTGACTCGACGCCGCGCGGGTAGTAAAGGCAGTTGTGCTGCGCCAGTGCCTGCGGCCTCTCCGGCACCCCCTGCGCCCTGAGATAGGCTGGCGAGGCCACCAGCACGGTCTGCGTGTCGCACAGTGGCAGCGCCACGTGCGTTTCCGGCAGCGTGTCACAGTGGCGAATCGCCAGATCAAACCCCTCGCTGCTCAGCGAGACAAGGCGATCCGTCACATCCAGCTGCAGGCGCACCTGCGGATAGTCGCGCAGAAACTCGCCGATAAGCGGCACCAGTTGCTGGCGGGCAAACGCCACGGGTGCGGTGATGCGCACCAGACCCCGCACCGGCCCGGCGGTATCCCGCACGCTGAAAAAACTCTGTTCGATGCGGGCAAAAGGCTCGCGCAGCTCCTCCACCAGCTTCTCACCAGCGGAGGTAAGCCGCACGCTGCGCGTGGTGCGCTGCACCAGCATCAGACCCGCTCTCTCCTCCAGCTCTTTGATCTTCTGGCTCATCGCCGCTTTGCTGACATCCAGCCGCGCTGCCGCGCGGGTGAAACTGCCCTGCTCTGCCAGTACCGTCAGCCAGTGCAGATGCTCCCACAGGGTATCCGTCTTCATCTCTTTCATCAGCATTGTTCACAATAATGAATAATCATTTCAGGCTACGCGCTTTTTCCCGCCGGATAAAGCCGTCACCATAGGCCTCTTATTTCTCAGGAGAAACCGCTATGCCACTGCTGCAATTTGATGTTATTGAGGGTCGTTCAGAATCTGAGCTGCGTACATTACTGGATGCCGCGCACCGGGCCGTGCTGACCGCCTTTAACGTGCCGGAACGGGATCGCTACCAGATTGTTCATGAAAACAAACGCTATCAGATGGTGTTTCAGGACACCGGGCTGGGATTCAGCCGCAGCGATAATCTGGTGATGGTGCGGGTCTTTACCAGCCCGCGCAGCAGCGAACAGAAACAGCGGTTTATGGCGGAGCTGGCGCGCGAACTGCGTGAGCATTGTGGCGTGCAGGGCAACGATCTGATGATCAGCTTTATCACCAATGACAAAGGCGACTGGAGTTTTGCCGACGGCGAAGCGCAGTATCTGACCGGCAAACTCTGAAAAGCGGCCCGGACGCCTGCTCTGCTGACGGTGCGCGCCAGCCACCGTCACGTCTGCTGGACGCCCGGCAGGCACGACACAAAATCCCTCTGCGCTTCCTCGCACAAATCCGCCGGATATGTTGCAGCCCGATGACAGCCAATATAGATTGTCGAAAAACCATCCCCCGACGATGGCCGGTTGCGTGACGCCCCGCGCCCCCCTGCAGAGAGAGGATTTCCCGTTGTCCGAATTTGTGTCAGTCGTGCTGTTTCTGGCTGCTATTGCTATCTATTCCTGTAAAGCCGGGCGTAACAGATTCTGGTTTGTGCTTGTTCTTGTTCTGCTGGTGATATTTGTGGTGCTGAACGCCACCCTCTACGCCAGTAACTATTTCACCGGCGACGGCATTAACGATGCGGTGATCTATACCCTGACTAACAGCCTGACCGGCGCGGGCGTCAGTAAATATGTGGTGCCGGCCATCGGGCTGATCATCGTGCTGTTTCTGCTGTTCTGCCTGCTCTCCTGGGTGCTGCGGCGGCGTAAACGTCCCCATCATCTGGGCTGGTCGCTGCTGGCGGCCGCCTGCGCGATCGGCTCGGTGCAGACCACCCCCGCCTTTCGTCAGGTCGCGACGCTGATCGTGTCGCATACCCAGCTGGCCGATTCTGACTTCGACACCTTCTATAAAGTGCCGCGTAACCGCATTGAACAGCCGCGCCTCAACGTGGTTTATATCTATGGCGAGAGTTTAGAGCGCACCTATTTTGATCCGATTGCCTTCCCCGGCCTGGCACCTGAGCTGAGCCGTCAGAAAGAGCAGAGTATCGATTTCAGCCAGACCGAACAGCTGCCGGGCACCGATTACACGATCGCGGGTATGGTCGCCTCACAGTGCGGCATTCCACTGTTTGCGCCGTTTGACGGCAATGCGTCGGCGTCACTCTCCAGCTTCTATCCGCAAAATGTCTGTCTGGGCGACATCCTGAAAAACTCCGGCTATGAGAACTGGTTTATTCAGGGTGCCGATCTGCGTTTTGCCGGTAAGGATGTCTTCCTGAAATCGCACGGCTTCGATCCTGCCAACCTCTATGGTTCGCAGGAGCTGAAAAGCCGCGTCGCCGATCCCAGCTACCGCAATAACTGGGGCTATTATGACGATACGGTGCTGGACGAAGTCTTTGAGAAGTATCAGGCGCTCTCCCGGGCCGGTAAACCTTTTGCGCTGTTTACGCTGACCGTCGACACTCACCATCCTGACGGATTTATCTCGCGCAGCTGTCAGCGCCGAAGCTACAGCATTGAGGGAAAACCTAACCAGTCCTTCAGCGCGGTCGCCTGTTCACAGGAGCACGTCGCGCGGCTGATCGAACGCATCAAAGCGTCACCGTGGTTTAAAAATACCGTGATCGTGGTGAGTTCCGATCATCTGGCGATGAACAACACTGCACATCCCTGGCTGATCAAACAGCCGCGTCGCAATCTCTTTATGGTGATCCGCGGGGATAAACCGCAGGCGGAGCTGCTGGAGGCAAAGCGCAGCACGCTGGATAATGGCGCTACGCTGCTGGATATTCTCGGCGGCGATAATGCGATAGGTCTGGGCCGCAGCAGCCTCTCTTCGCTGTCGCTCTCAACGCAGTTTGACGATATGAAGAGCAAGGTCATGAGCTGGAAGCCCGATATCATTCAGCTCTGGAACTTCCCGAATAAGATGGAGAACTTCACCGTCGATCAGACGAAGAATACCTTCAGCTTCTCCGGGACCACTTTTAAGCTGCCGATTCTGTTCCGCATCAGCGACAAACACGTTGAGCCGATGCCGGAAGGGGAATATTCGGCACCGCTGCGCTATCAGCTGGCCGATTTCGCGGCAGCCGATAAATTCGTCTGGGTCGATCGCTGTTTTAAAATGGCGCGACTCTGGCAGCCGTCGCTGGCCCTCTCCGGCGATCTCTGTGTGGCGATGGGGCAAACCGGCGGCACACCGTCCGTTACTCACATCGATAAACCGCAATGGAAAGGCCGGGTGCAGTTCCCGGACGGGCCGATCAGCGATGCACGTTATCAGCAAAATCTGGCGCAGATCCGTATCGAAGATAACAATATCCGCTACAGCGCTGACAGCTTCCGGCTTGATATCCCCGGCGCGCCGCTGAGTGTGAAAAGCTTCAGCGGCATCTCACGCCCGGAGAGCTGGGGACGCTGGTCAAATGCCAATCTCGCGCCTGAGGTGCATATCGACTACGTTGATGCCCTGCCCGCGAAGTTCGATCTGGTGATCACGGCGCGGGCTTACGGCGCGAATGTGCACCGGCCGATTCCGGTTCGCGTGGGCAATCAACAGCAGCTGCTGTCGCTGGGCGAAGCGATCTCGACCCATACCCTGCATTTTGATAACCCGGACGCCAGCCACCAGCTGGTGATCGCCCCGCCTGAACCTCAGCTGAGCAACACCGGCAATATCACGGGGCAGGACCCGCGCAAACTGGGCATTGGCATGGTCGAACTTAAAATCGTGCCCCAGCCTTAATCCCCTCTTTTCTCTTCAGGCCTCTGCGTTTTTGCAGAGGCCTCTTACTTTGTCGCCACCGGGTCAGGACCTGCCGCGCAGCGCTTCCAGCTTCTCACGCTGCTGACCATCGGCGGTAAAATTCTCCTCCGCCAGCCAGCGCTGCAGCCCGCTTTTCACCTGCGGCCACTCGCGATCGATTATCGAAAACCAGCTGGTGTCGCGCGAGCGACCTTTGTAAACAATGGCCTGGCGAAAATCACCTTCATACTGAAAACCGAGGCGTGCCGCGGCTCTGCGAGAAGGCGCATTGCAGCTGTCGCATTTCCACTCATACCGGCGGTAACCCAGGCTTTCAAAGGCGTACTGCATCAGCAGGAAATGCGCCTCTGTTGCCATGCGCGTCTGCTTCAGACGGGGCGAAAAAGCGACATGACCGACTTCCATCACCCCATGTTCAGGCTGGATACGCATTAACGACAGGCTGCCCACCGCCTCTCCGGTGGCGAGGTCGATCACTGCGAAATGCAGCGGGTCGCGGCTGGCCTCCAGCTGCCGGATATAATCCTGCCACGCCTGGGGATCATCGAACGGCCCCATAAACATATAGGTCCAGTCGCGCCCATCTTCCGCCAGCGCCCAGGCGTCAGACAGGGCCTCTCCATGCCGCGCGGCGCTGAAGGGCTCCAGCCGACACGACTGACCGGTGAAAACCTGATGTTGTGGCAGAGGACGCGGCTGCCAGTCTGGCAAAGGCTGGCCGACCGGCTGACCATAGTGATTAAAGTGTTGTGACATATCGCCTCCCGGCTGCAGATAATGTCAGCAGAGTGCCACTGTTATGGTGGGTTAAAAAGTACCACAATCAGGGAAAATCATAGATCCATGGAAGCAGACGATGCCGACAGAAATCCCCCCGTTACTGCTGGCTCCCTTAGCACCGGTAACCGGTACGACGCTACAGCAGCAGCTTTATCAGCGGATAAAGCAGGGCATTTTGCAGGGGCAGCTTGCTGCCGGAGCCGTTTTACCTGGCACACGGCAACTGGCTTCTGAACTGCAGGTTTCACGTAATACCGTGCTCAACGTCTGGACGCAGCTTCAGGCAGAGGGCTATCTGATGAGCGATCGACAAGGCAGCCGGGTCACCCCGCTGGCTTTGCCAGCCGGACAGGTGGATGACGATACGCTTACCCGCTGGCCGCTGGCAAAACGGATCGATATCTTTCAACGCAGACCCTGGGTCGACACCGGCGCCTTGCCCCTGCGTCCCGGTATACCCGCCCTGAACCATTTTCCTGTGGCGGCATGGCGACGGGCGCTGAGTCAGGTGATGAGCCATACGCCTCCGCAGCTGCTCGGCTATGGTGATCCCCTTGGCGATGCGGAACTGCGTACCGCGCTGGCGCAGCATCTGCGTATCACGCGCGGGGTGCGTTGTGACGCCAGGCAGATTGTGATCACGGAAGGGGTGCAGCAGGCGCTGATGCTGTGCGTTACCCTGCTTAGCAATCCGGGCGACCCTGGCTGGATTGAAGAACCTGGCTATCGCGGAGCCAAAGCGGCTTTTCGGGCCGGAGAACTTAACCTGATCCCGATCCCTGCCGATCATCAGGGGCTGGCCCCCCAGCCGGGACACTGGAAGCAGGCCCCGCCACGGCTGATCTATACCACCCCGACGCATCAGTATCCCACCGGTGCCGTGATGAGCGCGGCGCGACGCCTGGCGCTGATTGCGGCTGCACGACAGCATCGGGCCTGGATTATTGAAGATGACTACGATGGTGACTTCCATTACCACGGCGATCCCATTATGGCGATGCAGGGCATGACGGATAACGCCCCGGTTATCTATCTTGGCTCTTTCAGCAAGACCCTGTTCCCTGCGCTGCGTATCGGTTTCATGGTACTCCCCGCACCGCTGGTCAGTCGTCTGACACCGGCACTTCATCAGCTGCTGCGTGGCGGCAACCGTCCTGAACAGCAGGCGCTGACCCGTTTTATTCTCAGTGGCGATTATCGTCGCCATCTTGGCAAGATGCGTCGGCTCTATCGTCAGCGTCAGGAATTACTGCGATCCGAACTGCAGCGTGCGGCGGGTCAGTCGCTTCCATTGCTGGGGGGTGACAGCGGACTGCATCTGGTGCTGCCACTGGCTTCCCATCACAATGATGCCGTGATTGCCCGACAGCTGCATCAGGCAGGCTTTGCTCCCGCAGCCCTGTCTGAATTTTATCTGGCCGAACCGGTGCAGCAGGGCCTGGTTATGGGCTATGGCAACAGCAGCGACACGCAAATCATTGCAGCCACGCGCCAGCTAAGCCGGATACTGAGCTGGCCGGGCTAGGCTGTGATTCAGCGCGCCTCAGGCCGGCGCAGCAATCGAGTGGCGAATCATCAGATGGGCATCGAAGCGCGGCACGGGGCCGGGGGCCTCACCGCGGATGGCGGCGATCAGACGTCGTGCGGCTTCACGGCCCATTTCATAGACCGGCTGCGCAATGACCGTCAGCGGTGGCGTCACAATCTCACTCCACGGGAAATTGTCATACATCACAAAAGAGAGATCGGCCGGGATACGCAGCCCGCGCTGCGTCACTTCGCGCAGCAGCCACATGGCGACCACGCTGTCAGACGCCACCAGCGCGGTGGGCGGCTGCGGACGCTGCCACAGCGCCGCGACGATACGGCTAATCGATGCCTCGTCCAGCGCGTTCACCTGCACCAGCGACGGATCAAACGGCACGCCTGCGTCAGCAAAGGCCTGCATCATGCCGCCCACGCGCTGGGCGACCGGCGTCAGGCCAAAATCGTCCGGCGTGCTGTAGTCAGTGGTCAGCGCCATGCTGGTGATATAGGCGATATGGCGATGACCTGCGGCCAGCAACCGGGCCGTGACGTCTGCGGCCACGTCGGTAAATTCACAGCAGACCGCGTCCACATCAAGACCGGTTACCGCGCGATCGAACAGCGTCAGCGCTCTGCCCTCTTCCTGCACCTGTATCAGATGCGCGTTCTGTTCCAGGGCTGAACAGCAGGGCGCAACGATAATGCCATCGACCCGCTTTTCCAGCATCACCCGTACCGCATCCTGCTCCGCCTGCAGCTTTTCATCACTGTTGCTCAGCAGCAGATGGTAACCCGCCGTGCGCGCCACGTCCGCCATGCCACGCAGGGCCAGACCAAAGTGAGGATTCTCAATATCGCCGACAATCACCCCGATAGTATTGGAGCGGCCGGTGTTCATACTGCGCGCCAGCGCATTGAGCCGGTAACCCAGCGCGGAGGCGGCGCTGTTGACCCGCTCCTGCACCTCATCGCTGACCGCGCCATAGCCACCCAGCGCGCGCGCCGCCTGGGCTTTGGAAACATTTGCTGCGCGCGCCACATCTGCCACGGTCGGCGCTTTGGATCGTCTGTTCTGGCTGGTCATAATTATTTCGAATCACAGGTTGATGACAGGAATATTGACGCCGAAAAAAGGCTGTGCTTAAACTCATTGTAACTCCTTGAGACCGGTCTCACAATGTTTCTGTCTTAAGGTGCCACCTGCGTTGAGACCGGTCTCAATCAGAATTACTGGCTCAACAGTCTCTGATGTTTAAACCTGCAAAAACGGATGAGCTATGAAATCGCAAATCACACTGGGCAAACTGCTCGGCACCGCACTCGCACTCTGTTCACTGTCGTTCTCTGTGCTGGCCGCCAGCGACAACAATCCCTATGGGCTGATCGAACCGGGTCAGCTTCGCATCGCCAGCGTCGGCGACTCAAAGCCTTACACCTTCACCGACGCCAGCGGTCAGTTCACCGGCTTCGACGTCGAGTTTTTCAGAAATGTTGCCCACCGCATGGGCATCGATAAGGTCGATTTTATTGGTCAGGACTTCTCGGCCATCATGCCCGCGGTCGCCAACGGTCAGTACGATGCGGCGGTGGCGGCGATTGGCATCACCCCGGCGCGGGAAAAAACGGTCGATTTCTCCACCGGCTATCTGGCCGGGTTCCTCACCGTTCTGACCCGTCATGACAGCGGCGTGAAAGATGTCGCCACGCTGGCCAAGCACCGGCTCGGCGTGGTTCAGGGCACGCTCCAGGAGAACTATGCCGTGGAGCACTTCCCGCAGACCGATCTGGTGCGCTTTCCGGATAACAACAGCGCGGTCTCTGCCCTCAACAACGGCACGCTCGACGCCGTCTTCCTCGACTACGAGGCGGCCAAAAGCTACGCCGAACGCTTTAAGCTGGTCTCTGCCGCCGATATCCCCTCTTTTGATGCACCGGCGGGCATTGCCATTGCCAAAGGTAAACCCGCCTTCAAGGCCGCGCTGGATAACGCCATCAAGGCTGCGATGCAGGATGGCACCTGGCAACGGCTCTATCAGAAGTGGTTCCCCGGATCGCCGATGCCAAAACAGTATCTGCCTGGCGGTCAGTAAAGAGGTGGACGTTTACGTCCTGAGTTAACCGGGGGATGCCCCGCTCTGCAAGGAGACGGCGATGGAGCTGCTCACGATTCTTTCCCGCACCTTCTTTGATTTTTCATCAATGAGGGAAGTACTGCCGCAGATGCTGACCACCGGGCTGGTCAACACGGTGATTATCTCACTGGCGGCGACGCTGCTCGGCACGCTGTTTGGCCTGCTGCTGGCGCTGATGGGCATCTCGCCCTCGCGCTGGCTGCGGGTGCCTGCCCGGCTCTATACCGATCTGTTTCGCGGTCTGCCTTCCATTCTGACCATTCTGCTGATTGGTCAGGGTCTGGCGCGCTTCAGCTATCAGCTGTTCGGCCCGACACCCTATCCGCTGGGGATCTTCGCCCTCAGCCTGATCGCCAGCGCCTACATGGGCGAGATTTTTCGCGCCGGTATCCAGAGCGTGGAACGCGGCCAGCTGGAAGCGTGCCGTGCGCTGGGGATGAGCTATGGCCGGGCCATGCGACGGGTCATCATCCCACAGGGGATCCGTCGCGTGCTGCCCGCCATCGTTAACCAGTTCATCGCCATCATCAAGGATTCGTCGCTGGTCTATCTGCTCGGCCTGATGACGCAGCAGCGTGAGCTGTTTCGCGTCGGTCAGGATGCGGCGGTGCTGACCGGCAACCTGTCGCCCCTGATGCTGGCAGGACTCTTCTATCTGATGATCACGGTGCCGCTGACGCACATGGTCAACTATGTCGATATGCGCTACCGCACCGGACGCCGTCGTCTGACGGCCCCGCAAAGCGGTCTGAAAGAGGTGGATGAGGTCAGACCGTCCGGCGGCGCCGTTCTGGTCACTCACCCCCGGATGGGAGGCAACCATGAATAATCTGAATGGCGCGAGCTGGCGCGGCGCCAGCCTGGAGCTGCGCAATCTGACCCTCGCCTATGGCCCGATTGAAGTGCTGCGTAAGGTCTCCCTGCAGGTGGCCCCCGGCACCACCACCTGCATCATCGGGCCATCGGGATCGGGTAAATCGACCCTGCTGCGCGGTATCAACCGGCTGCACGAACCGCAGTCGGGGGATGTTTTGCTGGCCGACCGCTCCGTGCTGCGCGACAAGCCTGATGCGCTGCGGCTGCGGATTGGCATGGTGTTTCAGCACTTCAATCTCTTCCCCGATCACACTGCGCTGGAGAACGTCGCCCTCGCCCCCTGGTGTGTCAAAGGCCTGCCCAAGGCGCAGGCGATGGCGATTGCGCGTCAGCGGCTGGAAGAGGTCGGTTTAGGTCAGCGCGCCGATCACCGGCCGCGCGATCTCTCCGGCGGGCAGCAGCAGCGGGTCGCGATAGCCCGGGCCCTGGCGATGGATCCGGAGGTGATGCTGTTCGACGAGGCTACCTCCGCGCTTGACCCCGAACTGGTGAAAGGGGTCCTGACGCTGATGGCGGATCTCTGTCGTCGCGGCATGACGATGGTGGTGGTGACACATGAAATGGGCTTTGCGCGCAAAGTGGCGGATCAGGTGGTGTTTATGGACGAAGGCGAGATTGTGGAAGCCGGGCCGCCAGACGCCATTTTTGACGCGCCGCAGTCGCCGCGCCTGCAACGTTTTCTCTCTGAAGTGCTGTAACTGAGCAAGGAACCTGACAATGGCGGTAAAAACTGAAATGAAGGTGGTGGTACTGGGCGGCGGCGTGCTGGGCGTTTCGACGGCGCTGGAGCTGACAAAACGCGGGGGGGCGGTGACGCTGGTGACCGAGGCGGAGGTCTGTTCCGGCGCATCGGGACGTTCACTCTCCTGGCTCAATTCGGCGGGTGAGCGCTCCCGGCCCTATCATGCGCTGCGCATGGCGGGCATCGATCGCTATCGCACGCTGTTTGCGCAGCACCCTGACCTCGACTGGCTGCGTTTTGATGGCGGACTTTGCTGGTTCAGCAACGATGCGGCCGGGACGCAGGCGCGACACGCCTATGAGAAGGCGCACGGCTACGACTCTCAGCTCATGAGTGCCGATAACGTGGCGCTGGCGGATGCGACGGTCGATCCCGATGCGCTGCCGTCGCAGGCGATCTTTAATCCGGGTGAAGGCTGGGTCAGCCTGCCGCACCTGGTGGATTATCTGCTGAACCAGTTCCGGTCACGCGGCGGCGAAGTGATCGAACACGCCGGTAAAGCCGCCGTGATCACCGACCAGGGCCGGGCCTGCGGCATCCGCAGTGACAAGGGGGAGATGCGGGCGGATGCGGTAGTGGTCGCCTGCGGCCCCTGGACCCCGGACGTGATCGCCCCGCTGGGCGTGACAATCCCCAATGGTTCGCCGGTCTCGATGCTGGTGATCACGGAACCGGCCGGGCATCAGCTGAAAGCGGTGCTCAACACCCCGCGCGCCGCCATCAGACCGAATCCCGGCAACCGCTACGCGCTGGATCATGACTGGTATGAGGCGGATATCCAGCCGCTGGCCGACGGCGATTACCATATTGATGAACATGTTGTGGCCACGCTGGCCGCGGAGGCGAGCCGGCTGTTACGCGGCGACGAGCCGCTCAGCGTGCAGAGCTGGAAGATTGGCCTGAAGCCGATTCCGGGCGATGGCGATCCGGTGCTGGGTGAACTGCAGAAGGTGCCGGGCTGTTATGTGGCCTTCACCCATTCGGGTGCCACGCTGGCGCTGATTGTCGGCGAGCTGCTGGCGGAGGAGATCGTGACCGGTGAGAAGCATCCGATGCTGGCCAGCTTTGGGGCTGAGCGCTTCAGCTAAAAAAAGCCGGTCATCACGACCGGCTGATTATTTTAGCCACGGAAGAAGATATCACCCGATTTCCCCATGACGATTTTGCCGGTGTCATTGGTAATCAGGATGTAGTTGGCGTTGATATAGGCCCAGTGGGTGTTCTCCTGCGGGGCCGGCAGATTGCGTTTCTGCCACTCAACGATGGTGTAAGTTTTATCCGTGTACTTCTCTGGCACCGTGTCACCGATGTTGTACTGTTTGTAGTCGATGATGATGGTGCTGAGATCGTAATTCGGGCGCGCACTGTTGGCCGTTGACGGCGTGGTGGGCGTCGTCGGTGTAATGCCATCGTTAGACGGTGAGCTGGTCGGTGCCTGGCTCGGTGCGGCACCGTTGTCCGGCTGGGCGCTGCCTGCACCAGACTGCGGCTGGGCATCCGGGTTAGCGGGCTGGATCTGCGGCGGAGGCGGAACGCTGTCGGTTGCTTCGCCAGCCGCCTGAACAGCAGGGATCAGGCTCAGTGAGCCAACCAGTAATCCCATTGATAAAAGTACACGTTGAGTCCTGCGCATAATGATTTCCACGTTGAATTTTGACAGTCAGGCTAAATTTATCGCACTTCAGTTCCGGCGCGATGACGCTATGTGCCAGGCAACACAGCGCAATTCACTTTATGGCGCCCTGGTCAGCGGTAACGGATCGCTGTGCGACCACTTTATCCTGAGTTGCCAGATCGACCAACAGCGCAATGCCTAAATAGTTACTCCAGTTAAAACCATTCTGCAGCACCACAATCGCGTTACCGTGACCTTTATCGTAGCCGATAAAACTCGCGTAGCCGCCGATGTAGCCCACCTGATAGGTGATCGGCTGCCCTTCTGTTGTCTCGGTGACCCAGGCGATATTCTGCGTCTGTGCGCCCTGCCGGTACCAGGCACGGTTCACCGCCGCAAACGCCCTGTCCCGTTCTGCATCACCGGTGGCCGTAAGGTGCGCGCGCAGATAGCGACTCAGATCGCGCGCGCTGCTGTAAAGGCTGGCCGCCGCCACCATGTTGCCGTGAAAATGCCAGTCAGGCGTCAGTGCCCCGCGACGGATAAATTTCGGCTGATCGCCGGCGTGCCCCAGCGCGCGCCACGGATAGCCCGCCAGCGTTTCCGGCTCAAAACTGCTCTGATCCATCTTTAACGGGGCGAAGATAAGCCGGGACGCCAGCGTCTGGATATCCTGATGAAAGCGCTCGCGCAGAATAAAGCCCAGCAGCGCATAGCCGAGGTTGGAGTAGCACGGCCTGCGAACCGCCGGAGCAGAGAAATCCGCCAGGTAACTCAGCACGCTATCGCTGTCCAGATTGCCGTAGAAGTTTTCGCCCGTGCCGAGATAGCGGATGAACTGGTGCAGCATCGGCAGATCCATGTCCTGCCGCGGCAGACCGGAGGTATGCGTCACCAGCTGCAGCAGCGTGATGCGGCGTGCGTCACGACTCAGCGGCACGCCCGCGGGCAGCAGATCGGCCAGCGTGTCGCTCCAGTGCAGTTTGCCCTTGTCCACCAGCTGGATAATCACCTCGGCCGTCACGCCCTTACTCAGCGATCCCAGCGCAAACAGGGTGTCCGGGGTCACCGGATAGCGATGCACCCGATCGGTGACGCCAAATGAATAGTAGTGCGTTGGCTCGTCATGATGGATGACGGCAATGCTGATGCCGGGAACCTGCTTCTGCTGCATGTAGTGCTGCACGATGTCATCGACATTTTCGTTGAAGGTGGCATGCGTCAGGTAGACACGATCGCTGACCGGGGCGGAGGTTTGCGACAGAGTGCCACAGCCGGTCAGCAGAACGATCGCCGCAGCGATCCCGCAGGGTCTGCCGATCCGCTGAGCGACCAGAGCCAGCCGTCTGAGGCAGAGCGCAGCGATCCGGCTGCCAGAAAATTCCTTTTTCATAGAGTAATCATTCAGTTAAGTAGTGTTATCGCGCAGCAGGCTGGCCGTAGCGCAAAAAGGTACCATAAAGTGCGGCGGGCTATCGCCTGCATAATGGGGTAAAAGGGGGGTTAAACGCAGGTTAACCCTTCTGATGCCGGACAGCGTTAGCTGTGTTGCTGCCCGCAAGGGTGTACACTGCTGCGGTTTTAAGGCTCAACGCCGCGCTGAAATTTAGATATGCCCGGGAGGCAACCGCATGAAAGAAGGCCCACTGACCGAAAAAGAGCTGCAATGGCTGGAAGATATGCTGGAAAAGTATGGCAGCGAAGCGTCGATTCTCGATGTCTCCGAACTTGATGGTCTGCTGACGGCGATCCTCTCCGGTCCCGTAACCGTGGAACCCAGCCAGTGGCTGGTGGCCCTGTGGGGTGGCGAGAAACAGATTCCGAAATGGAGCAACGAGCGCGAAATGACGCGCTTTATGTCGCTTTGCTTCCAGCATATGAATGACGTGGCAGACCGCTTAGCGGAATTCCCGGAGCAGTTTGAACCGCTGTTTGGCATCCGTGAGATGGAAGGACTGGAGTTTACCGTGGTGGAAGAGTGGTGCTTCGGCTATATGCGTGGCGTCGCACTGACCGACTGGTCGGCGCTGCCCGCGGATCTGCAGCCTGCGCTGGACGCTATCGCCCTGCATGGCACCGAAGAGAACCTCGAAAAGCTCGACGCCATGACACCGGAAGAGATGGAAGCCAGCATCGAAGCTATCCGCCCCGCTGCGCTGGCGCTGCACGATCACTGGATCTCGCAGCCCGAGGCGGTGCCGGTGCCGCAACAGCCGGTGACCGTCGATAAGCAGCCCGGCCGCAACGATCCCTGCCCGTGTGGCAGCGGCAAAAAATATAAGCAGTGCTGTCTGCATTGATCGAACGGAGTGCGTTCTGATCGGCCGGGTGGGGTTCTGCCCGGCCGATTTAATCTGCCGATCGCCAGCGATCTGACCGCTGTCACCCCGCCCGCCCCCGCAATCCTGTAGAGTGGTCACGACTTGAACAGCTTCACGCTTATCGCTAAGGTAAGCGCGATTTTACCTGCCAGGAAACGCCATGATTACCCTCGCGCTGATTGACGATCACCTTATCGTCCGTTCCGGTTTTGCCCAGTTGCTCGCCCTGGAACCTGATTTTCAGGTGGTGGCAGAGTTCGGCTCCGGCCGTGAGGCGCTGGCAGGGTTACCGGGCCGGGGCGTCCAGGTCTGCATCTGCGATATTTCCATGCCGGACCTCTCCGGGCTGGCGTTACTGAGCCAGCTTCCGGCGGGGCTGGCCACGATCATGCTCTCTGTACACGACAGCCCGGCACTGGTTGAACAGGCGCTGAATGCCGGTGCGCGTGGCTTTCTCTCCAAACGCTGTCGCCCCGATGAGCTGATCGCGGCGGTGCGCACCGTCTCCACCGGCGGCTGTTATCTGACGCCAGAGATTGCGGTTAAACTGGCCGCCGGACGTCAGGACCCGCTGACCCGTCGCGAACGTGAGGTCGCAGAGAGGCTCTCTCAGGGCATGGCGGTCAAAGAGATCGCGGCTGAACTCGGCCTGTCACCAAAAACCGTGCATGTCCATCGCGCCAACCTGATGGAGAAGCTCGGCGTCAGCAACGATGTGGAGCTGGCGCGCCGCATGTTTGATGGCTGGCAATGAGCCCTCTCTTCTCCCGGCTGATCTCAGTGGTCGCCAGCTTCTTCCTCTTCTCGGCAGCCTGGTTCTGCCTGTGGAGTATCAGCCTGCACCTGGTTGAACGCCCGGAGCTGGCGGTGCTGCTCTTCCCGTTTGGCCTGCGTCTGGGGCTGATGCTGCAATGCCCGCGCAGTTACTGGCCGGTGCTGCTGGCGGCTGAGTGGGTCATGCTGCTCTGGCTGGCGAAGGCCGTTTCCCTGGCGCATCTGCCGCTGTTGATGGCGGGCGGCGTGCTGACGCTGCTGCCGGTGGCGCTGATCTCCCGTTTCCGCCACCAGCGTGACTGGCGCACGCTGCTGAGCCAGGGCGCGGCGCTGATCGCCGCAGCGCTGCTGCAGTCTCTGCCCTGGGCCGGTCAGGCGGAGATGCTCAACACCCTGCTGCTGACGCTGACCGGCGGCCTGACGCTGGCCCCGACCTGCCTGGTCTTCTGGCACTACCTCACCCGAACCCGCTGGCAGCCGCTGGGTCCGTCGCTGATTTCGCAGCCGGTCAACTGGCGCGCCCGGCATCTTGTCTGGTATCTGCTGCTGTTTGTCATCAGCCTCTGGTTGCAGCTTGGCCTGCCTGCAGAGCTGTCACGCTTTACCCCTTTCTGTCTGGCGCTGCCCATCATTGCGCTGGCCTGGCACTACGGCTGGCAGGGCGCACTGATTGCCACGCTGATGAATGCCATCGCGCTGATCGCCAGCCAGACCTGGCATGATCATCCCGTCGATCTGCTGCTCTCCCTGCTGGCCCAGAGCCTGACCGGGCTGCTGCTGGGTGCCGGTATCCAGCGGCTGCGCGAGCTGAACCACTCCCTGCAGAGTGAGCTGGCGCGCAACCGGCGTCTGGCGGAACGCCTGGTGGAGACGGAGGAGAGCGTGCGTCAGGAAGTGGCGCGTGAACTGCACGATGATATCGGGCAGACGATCACGGCGATCCGCACACAGGCGGGCATTGTGCAGCGCGTGGCGCCGGACAACAGCCGGGTGATCCAGAGTGGCGTCCACATTGAACAACTCTCGCTGGGCGTGTATGACGCGGTGCGGCGACTGCTGGGGCGTCTGCGGCCGCGGCAGCTGGATGACCTTTCACTGGAGCAGGCGATCCGTTCTCTGATGCGGGAGATGGAGCTGGAAGATGCCGGCATCGTCAGTCATCTTCACTGGCGCATTGATGAGACGCTGCTGAGTGAAGCGCAGCGCGTCACGCTGTTTCGCATCTGCCAGGAGGCGCTGAACAACGTTGTTAAACATGCCAGCGCCAGCGCTGTGATACTCAAAGGCTGGCAGCAGGATGATCGCCTGCTGCTGGTGATTGAAGATGATGGCTGCGGTCTGCCGCCAGGCTCCGGTCAGCAGCGCTTTGGGCTGGTCGGGATGCGCGAACGCGTCACCGCGCTGGGCGGGTCGCTGACCCTCTCCTGCACCCATGGAACCCGCGTCAGCGTCCATCTGCCGCTGCGGGCTGTCTGAGGAACTGCCATGTTTACCTTTCTGAAAACGCCTCCTGACGCGGCGCCGCTGCAGGATAAACGTGAGATTGACAGCCGCTATCGCTACTGGCGCCGCCACATCATGGCGACCATCTGGATCGGCTATGCGCTGTTCTACTTTACCCGCAAGAGCTTCAACGCGGCAGCGCCGGAAGTGATCGCCAGCGGTGTCATGCTGCGAACCGATATCGGCCTGCTGGCGACGCTGTTTTACATCACCTACGGCCTGTCGAAGTTTTTCTCCGGCATCGTCAGCGACCGCTCTGATGCGCGCTACTTCATGGGGCTGGGCCTGATCGCCACGGGCGTGGTCAATATCCTGTTTGGCTTCTCCACCTCGCTGTGGGCCTTTGCGCTGCTCTGGACCCTCAACGCCTTTTTCCAGGGCTGGGGAGCGCCGGTCTGCGCCCGCCTGCTGACCAGCTGGTATTCACGTAACGAACGGGGCGGCTGGTGGGCACTCTGGAACACCGCTCACAACGTGGGCGGCGCACTCATCCCGATCATTATCGGCGCGGTGGCGCTGCAGTATGGCTGGCGAACCGGGATGATGATTGCGGGCTGTCTGGCGATCCTTGCCGGGCTGTTTCTCTGCTGGCGTCTGCGCGACCGGCCTCAGACCGTGGGCCTGCCTGCCGTGGGCGACTGGCGACAGGATGAGATGGAGATGACGCAGCAGCAGGAAGGTGCGGGCCTGAGCCGCCAGGCGATCCTGACGCGCTACGTGCTGCTCAACCCCTACATCTGGCTGCTGTCACTCTGCTACGTGCTGGTCTATGTCGTCCGTGCCGCGCTTAATGACTGGGGCAACCTCTACATTTCGGAGACGCTGGGCGTTGACCTGGTGACGGCGAACTCCGCCATTACGCTGTTCGAACTGGGCGGCGTGATGGGCGCACTGGTGGCCGGCTGGGGATCGGACAGGCTGTTTAACGGCAATCGCGGCCCGATGAACCTGATTTTCGCCGCCGGCATTCTGCTTTCCGTGGGTTCACTCTGGCTGATGCCCTTTACCAGCTATGTGATGCAGGCAGCCTGCTTCTTCACGACCGGATTCTTTGTCTTCGGCCCGCAGATGCTGATCGGCATGGCGGCGGCGGAGTGTTCACACAAAGACGCGGCGGGTGCGGCAACCGGCTTTGTCGGCCTGTTTGCCTACCTTGGCGCGTCGCTCTCCGGCTGGCCGCTGGCGTGGGTGATCGACATCTGGCACTGGAGCGGCTTCTTTGCGGTGATTGCCACGGCTGCGGGGATCTCTGCCCTGCTGCTGCTGCCGTTTCTGAATGCGCAGGCGCCGCGCCCCCAGCCTGAAGCGTGATACGCCTCTCTTTTTTGCCCTGAGCCGGGCAAAACTAAGACATTTTCCTGGTTTCGCCTGGACGATGTCTCAGGCCGGTCTGGTCAGCGGTTTTTACAATGCCAGCCATTCGCTGCCGATGGCAGTTTTCCAACCAGGAGAATCCCCTTCCATGCTGGCCTTCCTCAAACAGGTGCGCAGACCCACGCTGGATCTGCCAATCGAACTGCGGCGCAAGATGTGGTTCAAGCCCTTTATACAGTCCTATTTGGTGGTCTTTATCGGCTACCTGACCATGTATCTGATCCGCAAAAACTTCAATATCGCGCAGAACGATATGATCACCACCTACGGGCTGAGCATGACCCAACTGGGGATGATTGGTCTGGGCTTTTCCATCACCTATGGCGTCGGGAAAACCCTGGTCTCCTATTATGCGGACGGTAAAAACACCAAGCAGTTTCTGCCGTTTATGCTGATCCTTTCGGCCATCTGTATGCTGGGGTTCAGCGCCAGCATGGGCAGCGGTTCGATCAGCCTGTTTCTGATGATCGCGTTTTACGCCCTGAGCGGCTTCTTCCAGAGCACCGGCGGCTCCTGTAGCTACTCCACCATCACCAAATGGACACCACGCCGTAAGCGAGGCTCCTACCTTGGCATGTGGAACATCTCTCACAACCTCGGCGGAGCCGGTGCCGCGGGCGTCGCGCTGTTTGGTGCCAATGTGCTGTTCGACGGTCACGTGGTCGGAATGTTTATCTTCCCGTCGATCATCGCGCTGATTGTCGGCTTTATCGGCCTGCGCTACGGCAGCGACTCGCCGGAGTCCTATGGTCTGGGCAAAGCCGAAGAGCTGTTCGGCGAGGAGCTGAGCGAAGAGGATAAAGAGGCCGAAGATGAGTCGATGACCAAATGGCAGATCTTTGTTGAATACGTACTGAAGAATAAGGTGATCTGGCTGCTCTGCTTCGCCAACATCTTCCTCTATGTGGTGCGCATCGGTATCGATCAGTGGTCAACGGTTTATGCTTTTCAGGAGCTGAAGCTCTCAAAAGAGATCGCGATTCAGGGCTTTACCCTGTTTGAAGCGGGTGCGCTGGTGGGGACGCTGCTGTGGGGCTGGTTATCCGATCTGGCCAATGGCCGTCGTGCGCTGGTGGCCTGCGTCGCGTTAGCGCTGATTATCGCCACGCTGGGGATCTATCAGCATGCCAGCAACCAGTATGTCTATCTGGCTTCGCTGTTTGCGCTGGGCTTTCTGGTGTTTGGCCCGCAGTTACTGATCGGCGTGGCCGCCGTGGGCTTCGTCCCGAAAAAAGCGATTAGCGCCGCCGACGGTATTAAAGGCACCTTCGCCTACCTGATTGGCGATAGCTTTGCCAAGCTGGGCCTGGGCATGATCGCAGACGGCACCCCGATCTTCGGCCTGACCGGCTGGGCAGGTACCTTTGCCGCACTCGATACCGCCGCTATCGCCTGTATCTGTCTGATGGCGATGGTCGCAGTAATGGAGGAGCGCAAGATTCGCCGCGAGAAGCGACTGCAGCGGCTGAAGATGGCGTAAAGATGTTATCGGGCCCGGCGGATGCCGGGCTTTTTTTGTGCTCAACCCGTCACAGGACTCTGTTTGGCTTTTGCTGACTCAATTCGCCGTTACGCTTAATGCCTGCAAACAGGCTGGATGATGCAGCAGGTTTCAGATCGTTGATTCAGGCCCGGACATTCCAGTCATCCGTGTACTGCACGTTGCCATCAACATAACGCCATGTGATCCTGTCATACATTAGAGAAACGCTTTCCATATGATTAATCTGTGAGTTCCCTGTCATCTTAACGTTAGGCATGCCGGGATTGATGCCTGTTATCTTTACGCCTTCGACAGTCATCACAAAATAGCACTCCTCCTGGCCAGCGTAGTTAATGCGATACCAGCGAATCTCTGCACTTTTCAGCGTCTGTCCCGTGGCAACGGCTTTGTATAAGTATGGACTGGCGCTATCAAATTCCTTCTCAATCATCATGGGAGAGTGTGATCGTTTGCCGGTAATCTTACCATTGGCGCTATCTACAGGAATATTCAACCCGTGACTAAAGCCAACAATCTCAATTGAACCTTCGCGATCCTGAACATCTACAGAACCCTTAATAGCTGCCCCACCATCATCCTTAAGCCACATATAAGCTGGAATAGGCATTTTATAACCTCCTTTGAAATCTTATTTTCTTCCTGACAAAGTAATAACAGATAATTGTTAATAGAAGATTTGACACCAGAAACGCCGCGAGATTTAAAAATGAAAAAGTCAGTTCATCCGGAAAAAAAGATGAATAAGGCAGAAGTCGGAAAAGCAGCCAAAAGATAAATGTGAATAAAAAGATTTCCCCCAACCGACGCAACGTTGAGAAAGCCCACTCTTTAGCAAGATAATCTGGCCTTATCCTTCGCGTAACGCCGTTGAAGAAAGTGGTGAGCACACTCATAACAGGCACGCTAATCAGAGTATTAACTAAAATGCTGATGTAGTCCCTTAATGATTCCCAGACATCCGGGTCAGGCTCACCCAGAATAAAAGAGGTCAATACCTGAGCGTTATGAAAATTAAATGATGCTGTTAAAGCGTTCACTACCCCCTCATAGGGAACCGCTTTAGCGACAAGCAGCATAATTACAGTAAACAACGCTATCCTGATAAAAATATTAAAGGCACGCTTTGCCATTAGCAATTACCTCAATCGTCCCATAAGCCATTAACTGCTTCATGCAAGGAACCTCTATCTTTTGCGTTCTCAATAGTGCGTTACGTAACAGGCCATAATCGGAGTCATGTGGCAGTGTAATACAGCCTTCTGATAGCATGCCGGGATGCAAGCGGAAGTTACCGCGTTTTACACTTTCTATCCAGGTATAATCATCGATTGCCCAGTCATCCCGCCATATCGCAAACCACTCAGAATGTCTGTACGTTGCGCCGTTGGCAAAGTGATTATATATATCTCTGATACCTGCATTAAGTTGTGATTTAAGTCCTCCCTCAGGGCGATCAACAATCCAGTATTTACCTGCTGGCACGGGGCCTTCTTTGGGGATCATGCCACATGCACCACGGTTACGGTAAGCACCATTACCTGAAAATGCTAAAAACGTTCCCACGCCCGGGAAAGATAACGGTGAATAATAGGCATCATTAAGTATGAACTTTCCATGCAGAGCCATAAATAATTTCCTCATGATTTGTCTCTACCCTATTCTTTATCAACCAGGCGGAAGAATGATTTTTTCTGTAGTTTTCTGATTTCAATGCCTGACACAACTGAGAGGCATGCCCCACCTCTGAGGTTGCCTGAAGCATCAACGTGCGGCTTCAGGCAATTGATGAGAGCAGATAAAAACGCTCCCGTATTCAGAGGCTGATGCTTTCGCTGGTGTGCCACCTGCCGCATAGCTGTCCGCCATCCGGCAAATCTGCCCGTCGCCATCACAATGACCATCACACCCAATCAGCCTTCTCTCTGACCGTTCATCTCGTCCCTGTTATTCCAGAACCCGCTGTCAGGTGGTCAGCCAGACCCTCGGGTTGTGGCCATGTTTTAATATTTACAGGGTCTGGTGCCTTTGCTTAGATGATAACTCCCAAAGGCGAATAACTGATTAAGCGGAACCTGAAGATGATGAAGGCGCTGACAGAACGGCAACTGACCATTATGCGACAGCTTATTTCTCATAACAGTTATGTGAGCCTGCGCGCTATTTCAGAAAAAACGGCCATCACGCCAAGAACGTTACGCCGCGACATTGCCGATATTAATGAAAAACTCGCAGGCCAGGGGATCACACTGAGCGGTAAAAGTGGGAGAGGCATCACAATTAAATTTGCTGACGCCACATCCGAAATAGCGGCCCGACGAATTTTTTCTGCAGAGGTGGATGATTTCAGCAGTAACGTCAGAATGCTGAAAATAGCCTCCGATCTGTTGATGCTGTCACCCCGAAGTTCGTCAATCAGTGAGCTGGCCGATAAATATTTTATCAGCCGTGCATCAATAGTGAATGATTTAAAAACATTAGATGCCTGGTTACATCAGTTTAATTTAACGTTATTAAAAAGTCGTACCGGCACCAGCATTAAAGGCAGTGACCAGAATATTCGCCTGGCGATGAAAGCGCTGGTCTTAAAATCGATCTACAACCATCAGGACATGATGGAGAGCCGCCTGGATGAAAGCACGCTGCAGGAGCTTTCAGAGAAGTTTGGTCAGCAGGCTGTCCATTTCACCCTGCAGCTCATCAATTTTATTGAACAGCAGCTGCACTATACGATAAGCGATCCTTACTACATTAATCTGTTCACCCACGTTCTGGTGCTGATTCACCGCAGCCACTCGCCGATGCACAGCCCGGATGCCCGCGCCGTGGTCATGAACCGGGTCAGCGATCCGCACGCCTGGCAGGTTTCACTGGCGGTCATAGAGCGCATTGAGACGGCTTACAACACGCTACTGGTCGCCGAGGAGGCGCACTCCATCTACCAGTATCTGGTGTCGTCCGGTAAAGCGGGCGGCGATGCCGATCTGCACGATGACGCGCTGATTTCAGAACGGGAAACCCGCTTTGCGGCGGCGCTGATCGACCGGGTGGCGCAGCGAATCAACATCGCCATCACCACCGATCCGAAGCTGCAGGCTTCGCTGACTTCACACATCAAGCCGATGCTGAACCGCCTCAGATATCACATCCGGATTAAAAATCCGCTGCTGCACGATATCCAGACCGAACTGGGCACCGTGTTCGCCGCTGTCAAAGCGGTGATCCGGGAGCTGACGCAGGAGTATCAGCTGGATGAAATCAGTGACGATGAGGTGGCCTATCTGACCGTGCATATTCAGGCGGCCATCGAAAACAGCATTAAGGTAAAGCGGGTGCTGCTGGTCTGCTCCAGCGGCCTGGGTACCTCGCAGCTGCTTTACGGACGGATCCTGCGCGCCTTTCCTGACTGGCAGATTATCGACATTGTGCCCGGTAAAAATATCGCGGACTCCCTGAAGCGACAGGCGTGCGACGTGGTGATCTCGACTATCCGGCTGGAACCGCTGGAAAAGCCGGTGGTGTATGTCTCCGCCCTCTTTTCGGCGAAAGATATCGCCAGGGTTACCGAATGTCTGGTATCGAACTCAATTAATTAATGATGGAGAAATAAAATGACGACAGCCGTGGCGATTAATGAAGTGCTTAAAGAAGAGTGCATTATTCTCGATGTCGATTGCCAGACCAAAGAGCAGATTGTTTCTCAGCTGACCGACCTGCTCTGCCAGACCGGGGCGGTCACGGATAAAGCCGCTTTTCTGAAAGATGTTTATCTGCGCGAGGAGTTAGGCTCAACCGGATTTGAAAATCATATTGCCATTCCGCACGGTAAATCGGCTGCCGTCGTTAAAACCCGGATTGCCGTCGGACGCTTACGCCAGGATATTCCCTGGGAGACCATCGACGGCACCCGGGTGCGGCTGGTAATCCTCTTTGCGGTTAAAGAGTCCGATAAAGATGTCGGCCATATAAAAATGCTCGCCAGAATATCCATTGCCCTTGGCGATGAAGAGGTGGTTGAACAATTACTGAATACAGAACATCGCGAAGAGATGTTTCATTTACTCCTGTCCCGCTCGGGAGCCTGAATAACAGGGAGATCGTGACAAAATAAAAGAGTAAGGAGGTTTTCATACAGTCGCCATCCATCAGTCGTTAAAAAGATAAAAATAAAATCGTTTCCTTTTACCGGAGAACGTTTATGAACATTATTGCCATTACCGCCTGTCCTACAGGTGTTGCCCACACCTACCTTGCCGAAAGTAATTTAAAAAAAGCGGCGAAAAAACTGGGGCTGAATGTATTAGTGGAAACCCAGGGTGCCATAGAAAGCGAATATATTCTCAGCGACGATGATATTCATCAGGCTGACGTGGTGTTGATTGCCGCAGATAAAAAAGTTGAGATGGCACGCTTTCAGCATAAAAACGTGATTGAAGTGCCCGTCACTCGTGCGGCGAAAGATGCGGAAGGTCTGTTAAGCGCCATCGTGAATGGCGAGCTGGCACCGAAGCTGGTCGAATCTGCGTCACTGACCGGCGCTACTGAACCGGCTTCTGCGGTCAGAGAGGCGTCGGCTTCCCGCTCCTGGGCGTCGCAGATTTATGTCCACCTCATCACCGGTGTGAACCTGATGATCCCGTTTGTGGTGGCGGGCGGCATTCTGATCGCGCTGAGTTTTTCCTTCGGGATTACGGCGGCCACACCAGGGGACGCACATTTCAGCCCGATAGCGAAGATGCTCTCTGACATCGGCGGCGGCTCCGCCTTTGCCCTGATGCTGCCGATTCTTGCGCTGGGCATCAGCCAGTCGATCAGCGGTAAAGCGGGCATCGTGGCGGGGGCCGTGGGCGGGATGATGGCGATCCACACCGGCTCCGGCTTTCTCGGTGCGCTGATTGCCGGCTTCCTGGCGGGCTATATCACGCTGCTCATCAACAACCATATCCACCTGCCCAAAGCGGTCGCCGGGCTGAAGCCCATTTTAATCGTGCCGCTGCTGAGCGTGCTGCTGACCGGCGCACTGATGGTGCTGCTGATTGGTGAGCCGATCAAGATGCTGCTCGGCTGGCTGACCGCCTTCCTCAGTTCGCTGGGTAACACCAATGCGGCCATTCTGGGCCTGCTGTTCGGCATGATGGTGGCTTTTGATATGGGCGGCCCGCTGAA
Source organism: Pantoea sp. PA1 (assembly GCF_056856975.1). Classification (NCBI taxonomy): domain Bacteria; kingdom Pseudomonadati; phylum Pseudomonadota; class Gammaproteobacteria; order Enterobacterales; family Erwiniaceae; genus Pantoea; species Pantoea sp. PA1. The sequence goes on along the minus strand of NZ_JBXGEE010000002.1, from coordinate 318,531 downwards.
CAAAACCGTCTGTATGTTTGCGATTGGCCTGATGTCGAGCGGCATTTATGGCCCGATTGCCGCCTGTATGGCGGCGGGCATGGTGCCGCCGCTGGGCATCGCACTGGCGACCACCCTCTTCCGCCGCAAGTTTACTGAGCAGGAGCGGGAAACCGGCAAGGTGACCTACATCCTCGGCCTCTCCTTCATTACCGAAGGCGCCATCCCGTACGCGGTCGCCGATCCGCTGCGCGTTATCCCGGCGATTGTCGCGGGCTCCGGCTTAGCGGGCGCGCTGTCGATGATGCTGGGCTGCGCGTCCCGTGCTCCGCATGGCGGCATCTTCGTCATCTTCATTCCTAACGTGATCAGCAACGTCATGGGTTATCTGTTTGCGATTGCCGCAGGCAGTCTGCTGACGGCGCTGATCCTGTTGTTCCTGAAAAAAGATATCTCCCTTCCTGCAAAACAAGGATAAAACCTATGCTTTACAACATGAAAGACCTGCTCAGCGTGGCCCGGCAGCATCAGTTTGGCGTGGGCGCGTTTAACATCGCCAGCGCTGAGTTTGGACGCGTCGCGGTTGAGACGGCCGAGCGACTGGATTCACCGCTGATTCTGGAGATCCACCCTGATGAGATGGCGTTTACCGGCCCGGAGTTCATCGGCTATCTGCGGACGCTGGCGATTCAGGCACGGGTGCCGGTGGTGATCCATCTGGACCATGGCCGCACGCTCGAAGAGGTGATGAAAGCGATCTACGCCGGTTTTACCTCGGTGATGATGGATGCCTCCTCGCACCCTTTTGAGCAGAACATTGCGCTGACGAAGAAGATTGTGGAGATCGCCCACGCGGTGAATGTCTCCGTGGAAGCGGAGCTGGGCACCATCGGGGTGGCAGAAGGCAGCGGCGAAGGCGGCAGTAATGAGATTCTCTATACCGATCCGCAGCAGGCTGAGACCTTTGTGCGTGAGACCGGCACCGACACGCTGGCAGTCGCTATCGGCACCTCTCACGGCCTCTACCCCAAAGGGAAGCAGCCGAAGCTGGATATCGAGCGTCTGCAGCAGATCCGGAAGGTGGTGGATATTCCGCTGGTGCTGCATGGCGGTTCGGGTAATAAAGACAGCGAGGTGGCGGAGTCGATTCGTTATGGCGTCGGTAAAATCAACATCTCCAGCGATATGAAGAAGGCGTTTTTCGTGGCGCTGGAGCAGGAGCTGAAACAGGGCGGACACGAACCCAATGCGCTGTTTGTAAAACCGATGCAGGCGGCGGGTGAAGTCGTCGCGGCGAAGATGGCGCTGTTCAGTTCGGTGGGGAAAGCGGCGCTGTACCGGTAAGGGTTTTGTGGTGGATGGCTGGGATGAGGTTTAGTTACTCTGCGGCTGAAACGTCAGCGGGCGGCGCTGAAAGAATAGCGCAGCGTTTATCCAGTAGCGACTCAACGGACGCCCGATTGCCTTTATCCCAGCCGCGCCGGGTAGTTAGCAGGATAAACCCTTTTTCTCCCGAGAACGTCGTCGGGATGAGCGCCACGCCCGACTCCGCCAGCTGCGGCGAGGAGAGATGGAAATGGCGTGCCACGGAGGAGACAGGATAGATCCCCATCGCCGTCGGCTGCATGACGCGACGGGCATAGTAGGTGTGATTCAGCAAACGATCGGGTAAGGGTCGCCAGTCATCATGAATAAAGGGGCGCTCGGCCTGAAGCTGACGATAGACATCTTCCCGCAGGCAGGTCAGATGAATATGCAGTTGATTCTGGCTGCGGCCATAAGCGGAATTGAGCGCCATGCCGAGCCGATCTTCAGGCACCGCAGCACCATAGGCCGCCATCAGACGATAACGCATTAACCAGGCGTAGCCGAAATAATCGGGACGTCCGGGGCGTGATAGCGCAATGCTCTCGATGCCGGACATCGCCACCGTGGGCACCAGAATAAAGTGCAGCCTGTAACGGGGATTCTGGATGATGCTGTAGCCCTGAGTGTTGTCCTGCGGCAGATAGATTTGCTGGCAGGGTGCCGGATCGCGTCGGTAGTGATAGTTATTCATGCAGAGGTCACGCGTGACCGTCCACAGCGCGTCAGAGCGGGCGCATCCTGTGAGCAGCAGCGCGATGACCAGCGACAGAGGCCGGCATCGCCACAACAATTTTTCGTTCAGTGGATTGCGTCCGGTCAGGAGACTCAATGCAGGTACAACCTCATCAGCAGGGGTTCATATTGGGGAGTGTTTATCTGAATGGCGAATCAGCATTCAGCATCAAGAAAGAGATGTACTAACCTTTTGCTTCAAAAGCTTCAGGAATTCTGCAGGCGTCGTTTCCCATAAGTCTGTAGAAAATTCCTCGCCATAGCGGCTTTTGAAGTCCTCCTCCAGATTGTCACACTCCCTCATAAACTGCTCAATATCGCCAATCAACCCATGTCGGGAATAAGCGGTGGAATCTGCAATCCATGCGTTGATTTGAGCATCAACACTCTCACCACTACCGAACAGGTCATAATCCTGTCCAAAACAGATGGCGATGAGGCTGTCCAGTCCGGATATATTCATGTTTTTCAACTTTGTATCCCGGGGCTCAGTGAGTGAGAACTTTGGTCAACTCGATCTCGCGGGTAACAGGGTTAACGTACAGATAAAACAGTTGCCCATCCAGTTGATCAGGCTTTGCCCATATCTCCTTCTCACCCAGACTGCGCTTTTGCTTCACGTATCCCAGCTTTTCAAGATAAGCGTGGAGCGATGCAGTATCTCTAGCGCCCTTAAATATGATGCTATTTGAAGGAGAATAGCCGTCTCCAGGGTGAGACTCGAAGTAGAACTCGTTAGTTATACGCGGTGCTTTTTCGATATCGGGGTCTGTCAGCATATGGTAGTTAAAAAAATCATTTTCTTTATAAACAGTCGCCTCATCAGAGCCCGATGCAACCAACCAGGCAAACAAGCCGCCACAAACAAGCACGGTAGCAACCATAACCGCGGACCACTTAAACAGGTTTTTCATTGCTTCGTCCCTATGAATGAGAGTGATGTCCCATCACTGGTAACGACCCTAACAACTCCAGATGTGAAGTCGTTCCAAGGCCTGAGCCAGGTCATAAAATGCGGAAGATTTACCTGATACGGCTGGTGTCGCACACATTGATCATCTGGGTCAGGAAAAAGAATCGGACGGAATCCGTGATTTTTATGGGAGCCGATAGCTCCGTAGTGATCCCAGCGGCGAACAGCTGAATCATAGCTGACTGGCTTGAGACGATAGCCATACCGACCCGGTATGATAGCCCGATAAAATCCGAACAGATCGGACACCAAATCTTCACCACTAAAACCGCTGTCTGTATACTAAGAAAATGACCTCAGACTTTGCAGACCTTCAAATCTGGATGCGGTGTTCATCATCATCGCCAGCATGATTCTGTTTATCTCATCGGTGCTCCGGCCTCGCTTAATTTCCCAGTGAGAGAATTTGCCAACACCAAATCGCGATTTGAACTTAAACACTCCCATATCCTGCCGATACATGACTGAATATGATGGCTTGCTGCTGCGCTCGCCCTCAACGAACTGACGCCTCAGTGCAGCAACGTCATTGCCACGAGCATGGCCCATGTCAATCCAGCCCAACACTTCGGTGTAGACAATGCCTCTATCGAGTACGTCAAATGATGCCCCATCCTTAATTTCTCTTCTGGTGCTCATACTTACATCTCCTTATGTAATTCGCCCGAGAATGGTATAGCTGATTTTTCAGGCAGTCCAGACAGGAAGCAGTTTTCATTAGCCTGCTTCCAATCGATTACCATCGCGCCTGTGCTGCATGGCGGTCTGGACAACAAAGCGGGCACTCTGCCTCCTTATTCTTTGTGATAACGAAAATCAGCAGTGACTAAATGCGACATTGATTTATCAGATTGAACATCATAGGAGAAATAGTAACGTTCTCCAGTTATGAACTTAAATCTGAACACAGGAAGGCACTCACCTTTTGGAACATAAACAGGTTTGTCATCAAAAACCTTGTGAAGGAAGTTGCTTTTTTCGCTATTGATTTGAATGGCAGTGATCCTTTCTTGTGGCTCCAGTGGCGACACCACACAAACTTGCTTGTCTTTGATAAATGCCGTTGTCGATTCGCGCTCCACCATTCGGTCGCCAGGTCCAGGGCATCCCGTTAAGAGAAATACGATACCTAGCATCATCTTGTCTTTCACGATTAACGACCTTTCCCTGTTACGATATTGTGATAAAGCGAGAGGACACAAACTACTTTACTCGTTACAAATTTATTTATTATTGATTTCCTTCTCAATCTCTCTGATTATAATCTGATAACCGATGAGCGTTACCACTGTACAGATGACTATTAACACCACCCCCACAAAACCCTCAATATCACGTTGATTGAATAGCTTTGCTGACGCTGTCCAAAACTGCTGCTCTCCCTCTGTCGAGGGATCTGACGGCCTTGCAATAAGAAAAGTAATGACAAACAAGGACACTGCGATAAGGATTCTAAACCCCGCCGGGACATGTTTTGCTTCCATTTAAAACCACCTCAATTGTTCCATAAGACATTAGCCCGTTAGGTAATTTTACTTGTGGTGTATAAAGTAAAACCTGCCGAATCGCGATGAAATCAGTTTTGTGTTGCACAATGATGCAGCCTAAAGAGACACCCGTAGAGCGTTTAACGATGTGATATAACCCTTAGGTATCGGCACATTGTATGGGACTGCAATATATCCTGCACGATTGCGATATTCTCTGTTACCAGAGTACGCTATAAACGTGCCTATCCCATAGATGAGTAAAGGAGAGTAATCTGCATCATTAACAGTGAAATTTCCTTTTAATGCCATTTCCGGCTGTTTTCCTATTAGGGGATTTATTCAAGAACATGATATATCATAATGCCTCGCCATGAAAAGAAATTGATCTACCTTCGATATTCTACACTATCATAACTTAGTAACATCCTTATTAAACACTGTCTTCCTGATTCGCTAAATTGCTATAATCGCCAATGGGAATCTATAAATTAGCGCTGCATGTAAGTGAAACCCTTTATAATCCTTCTGACAGATCACCTGCGTAAATTGCAAATAGTCACAGCGAAGATAGTGTACTCAAGACAGAGTTTCTTTTCAGAAACCCCGTTTTGAGATTCGATATAGCAGGGAATATTGACTCATAAAAACCTTTATTTAAATATTCTCATATAGCTTATCAGGCATAGCTGACTTTACGCTGCGTAAAACAATCTGGAACAGGTAAAAATCCTGAAGGGAGCAGTACATTCAAAGAGTTAACATTGATATGCTCCCGGCATTATATATTCGGAACACAATACATCTCGAATATACTTTTCATTTTTAATACTGATAAATTATTTTTGAATGATGATCATCCAATAAGTTTTGGTTAAATCCTCCGGGTTAGGCGGCATTTTACCAGATTTCATAGAGGACAAAGCTGACATATCTGACTGTTCCAGAACATGAGTGACTTTCCACCCTGCTTTGGACAAAACAGGCACGGTGCCGGAGATATCACCACCACAGGTAAACTGGGTATTATCAGACAATGTTGCTGCACTATTGGATTGAGGCAGTGAGGCCGAACGACATACGTGTGCCTCATCAGCTAAAACAGCAGAGGAAAACAGGCCTAAGGCAAGCAGGGAGGCTGTAAATTTTAACGCTGGCATATGTAGCTCCATATGAAAACATAATCAATATTATCTTTGAAAAGAGTTCAATACAAACAAAGACAGTAGCTTTATCTTGCTGTTAAAACCGATCAAATAACAGAAGAAAATTATTAGCAAAATCAGGAGATTTAGTGTTAATTGTGGCTTTCTACAACCCGACCTGAGCACTCAGCTCCATCTGGCGGACGCGCTAAAAGATGCAGCATTAAACTAAGGATCAGATGATGCCGGTTCATCATGCTATCTGGCGGGTGGGCGATAACCCACAGCCGTTAACCATTAGTAAACTCGCCAGTGAGCAACTGCTGGAGAATATGATCTTAAACGATCCCACCATCCTCTCCGATCAGTGGATGATCATTGGCCATCAGGAAAATACGCTTGATAAAGGGCGTATCGATCTGCTGGCAATAGCACCCGATGCCTCACTGGTCCTGATTGAGCTTAAACGCGACCGCACACCGCGGGAGGTGGTCGCGCAGGCGCTGGATTACGCTTCCTGGGTGGATGATCTGACCGCCGAGCGTTTGTCGCAGATTTATGAAAAATTCTCAGGCGGAGGTAAGCTCGGCGACGCATTCAGGCAGCGCTTTAATACTGAGCTGGAAGAAGAGTCTCTGAATCAGTCGCATCAGATCATTATTGTCGCGGCGGAGCTGGACCCATCAACCGAACGAATAGTTGACTACCTTAGTAAGAATGGGATCTCCATAAACGTCCTCTTCTTCAAAGTATTTCAGCACGGCGGCGATCAGTTCCTGAGCCGTGCCTGGCTTATCGATCCGAGTGAAACACAAACCAACGCCGCACAGGCCACGGCTTCAGGTGCCAGTGCAAAGGAACCCTGGAACGGTGAGTTTTACGTCTCGTTTGGCGACCCGCATAGTCGCAATTGGGACGAGGCTCGCCGTTACGGTTTTATCAGCGCGGGTGGCGGAAGCTGGTGTAGTCAGACTTTAAAACAACTTCAGCCCGGTAATCGTGTATGGGTAAAAATTCCTGCAACGGGTTATGTCGGTGTAGGTATTGTGCAGAGTGGCGTTGAGCCTGCCAGCAGCTTCACTGTAAACACCGAAGAGGGTGAAAAGCTGGCTATGGATGTGCTGAAGTTCAGAGAGCTTTATCGTAAGAATGCTGATGACCCCGATAAGTCCGAGTATTTTGTTCCTGTGAAATGGCTGGAGACCAGAAGCGAGCAGGACGCCATCAATGAGGTTGTTTTTTTCGGCAATCAAAATACCGTCTGCAAACCTACAACGCCAAAATGGCGCCATACCATTGAAAAATTAAAGCTCTCTTTCAAAAGCTGGAATGCTGAATGGTAGTCTATTTATTACGTATCCTAATGATATAAAATTTTTTCGAAAAAATGAAGGGCTTATTATTATTCTGGATATTGATCAAATCATTATATCATCAGTACCAGACTTATTTTCTGCATCATAAGAGACTCAACTTAGGCTTAGTTTGGTGAGCGCCTTTTTTTGCAAAACCCCAGATAAAAAAGCCGTCGTTAAGTGACTTGAACTTGCATGTTTGGTGCGAGGGCCGGACTCGAATTTCACACCTAATAGACTGATATCAATGTAGTTTATAATCAGGAATAAATAGTTATACCCGCACTTGTACCCACAAGTTAAAATTCGCATAAAAAATAGACAACATTACTGGGTATAAAGCCATATCAGTAGAACACCAATATGGCTATCAAAGCAAGATTCAGACAGGCAGGAACGTTTTCTTCAGAGGCACCAATTCCCATCCACTCAAAACAAGGTCAGATACGGCCGCGAAATGAACGTTAATCCTTGCTTTGCTATGCCAGTTCCCATGGCAAATCTCTGCGTCTATTTACTGGTTTCAGAGTACCCTCGTTTCTCAACTGTTGAGCGGCCCAACGAATGTCATATTGCCACGTATACAACATATCACCCGATTCTCTGAGCTCAGCCTCGTAGCTGTCCCATACGTATTTTGAAACTTCGCGTGGCCAGGCACTACCACCCCGTTCCTGAAGACACTCGATGATCCATTTTTTCATGCTTTCCCTGGTTACAACCATTTCTCCTAACCTTCGCTCGTTGTTCGATACATCGCAATACTAGCATTGACAGTTTCTGGTACAAGGTGGGCAGAATCTAAGCGCTTTTAGTCTGCTATGAGCGAGCAGGGGACTCTGATACCATATGATCAAATCGATGCTAAGTAATCGTGCTTGCTAATATCTGTGAGTGTGCAAAAAAACACCGACATACCTTTTGCAAATTAAATTGGAAGAGGAAAATGGCAAAGTTATATGTTGTCGACAGATACAATCGCTACCAAGAAAATCAAATTATATCGCTGAAGAAATTCTATGATATCACACCTATCGAACTGAGTAATTTAGTGACGGAGTTGTTCCCTGATGGCGTGTCAGATCAAGGTAACTATTATTTTCTTTCGAATGTACCTTATATAGACCAAACAATTAATATAGATTGGTCATTTGAATTTTATCGGCTGGCAAAATATCCAACCAAACCATCGCGATGGCAAAGCTTATACGCTTGGCAATCTCTGAATGAAGCGATAGCGTTCAGAAGCTCTAATGGAAGTCCTGAGAATCCCATTTATGAACTTGATGTAGATTTAAGTAGATGCCATATTGCGGATATGCGCCTATTAGATAACTCCTCCTCCGCACTTGTTCATACTTACCGTGTAAAGTTGTATTGGCAGGGACAAACAATGCCAGCTCATATAGTTCCCGACTGGCCTACTAATTGGGAGGTTCTGGTTCCCTTGCCGACCACAATAGGAAAGCGAATTTATTAATATTATCAATAAAAAAGTCCTGTATCTAACTCAGGACTGCTATTGCAGCCCCGGTAATCTTAGACTTTACACTACTCAGAGATTTTTAATTCTTAATCACTGTGAGTTATGAGGAAAATTCCCTCAAAAGTTTTAAAATTTTCTGTGTGAATTATCTAACGAGTCGTAAAAATAAGAGATATTGTATATGGATCTATACTTTAACTTGACCGAAAACTTATTGTGTTTTGCGTTTAACTCTTTGAAAAAATTCTCATAAGTGCTTTTGCACTGAGGAAGCGAAGATACGCCTGTGCCGAGTGCCAGAAGAGTATTCATCTCATCCAGTGTTATCGAATCGCCCTTCCTTGGATTTCCATAAGCAAAGCAGTCTTTATTGAAGCCAAAATAACTAACGACCTGCACTAATGCAGAAGAATTATCACCTTCAACTTTCCTCCCATCGAGATAATATTCAACACTTTCAATATAGCCTTTTCCCATGCCAGCATTGTAAATATAATACCCATACTGATTTTTACCCGGTTCAACCGTTGGTACAAGAGTAATGTAAGGCTGAACTGAAATTTCGTAATTGTTTTTTTGTAACCAACCCATATACACCGAAAGGCCTAGTGCACAAAGGGCAATAAAGACCCCACATACCGAGACAATTATGCTGGCAATTGCAAGTCGATTGCTACTTTCCATTCTTTCTCCTTTTTGTTAAGTACCGTTATCTTGCTACCCTAAAATTAACATGTCGCAATGTAAGTAACGACCGCTCTTGGCACTAAGCGAACAAGTCAGTTGAGTTGAAGGTCGGCAATGAGCGAGGAGCGGAAGTTGGCAACTCCAACAACGACATAACTAACATTGATGTGTCTTAATCAACGGAGAGAAGGTCATAGTCACTTTAGCTGCTTCAATGGATAAGAGTTAGTAGTACTGGAACCGTCACCGTAGAGCTCGGTAATAATAATTTTTTTACCATCAATAGCAAATTTGACCGTACTGTCTGCAGGATCATCCCGCCAACGACCGGTGCTGTCAGGATTATCAGATGCCCACATAACTTGATCACCTATAAGTTTGCACTTGATTGCCCAACGGGTACCATCGTTCTGTCGGATGTAATGTACGTAGGCAGTACCTGCTTCGACTTTATCCAGCTGCATGATCTTATGGTCACGACCAAACATAGCAGCAGAAGCAGCCTTGCAAACCTGACCTACCGTGGCTTCAGAAGCCTGTACCGGCGCAGTAAACACCAGTGGAACAAAAAGTAAGAGTTTCTTCATTCGGATCAATCCATTTTATTTATTTTCAGGGATAACGCTAAATGTATATTTCGGCAACCTAAAGCATTTTCTTGACGATAATTTAGCGTTGCGATGGCAGGACTGATTAACTTAGTCCCTAGCGTAATCTCAAACTCTGCCTACCTGTCAGCTTTGCTCCTGCTTTGCATCATCAGCGTGGTAAGCAAACAAAACATCGGGCATGAGGCCAGTTTCCTCTATGGTTGTCAGCACGGACTGAGTAGATACTTCAGCAATAACGTTCATCGCCTCATCACGGATTTCAAAATACGCAGGATCATCTCGTGGCATATATGGCTCAAGAAGGTGGGCAATCGCTTTACCGTTAACCGAGAGGCTGAATGTGCCAGCGGCACGATCCACATTCCAGATATAAATGAGAGGACCTAGCCCAATATCCTCGCAATCAGCTTCGTTACGGATCCCCGGAAGATAGACGGGCATAGAGAGCTTTTCATCACTCAGCGTCAGCGCGATAAACTGTTTTGCCGTGATTGAGGAACCTCGCCCGGGCTCAGTTTCAAACCTTTTCTTTCTAAAGAATCCGAACATGCCTTTTCCTTGTTAGTGGTGAATAAGAAAGATAATTAGCTATCCTAAAGTGTTAAACAATCAGGTCAATCTGACCGTAAGATAGATCCTGCCCTTCGCGATACCTGTCATGTGGAAACTGAAGGGGGTTAACTACAGTCACAATAACGGGGCCAACCCCAGTGAATTAATGTAGGGTCCCAGTTTATCTCTAGTGAGGCTGCGCGCTAACATCAGATAAGGGGCTGATTTGTCGAGAATAATGAGCAGGTCATTAAGATCATCAGCAGGATCTTTTCCTTCCTCAATATCCCGGATGATATGTCTGATGGTCGATTTGATAAATATAGCTCTTTCCGCACGGGACTTAAGAAGCTCCACGCGTGTCAATCCGCATATTTCTATCGTTGACTCTCCCTGGAGGCTGGGGGAACCATTTATCTGAACCGGTTCGATGCTGCCGTTTTCCAATAATTTAATGTGCTGCTCTGGATCTGTTAAACAGGGATTAATTAAAAGTGGTTGTTCGGAATTAACACTGCGGGGGCCTGTTGCGCGCGACGCTTCATTTGCAAGTGGAAAGAAGCAGCCTTTACCGGTCACACTCCATACCCCTCCATCTTCATCCAGCTGATTTCTGCGTTGATTACAGTCAACACAGGAGATGAGGAGGTTGTTCCAGCTCGCTGCCAGCCAGTAATATCCATCAATTTTATGCACGGCTGTACCAACTTTGATATGAACTTTACCTTTAGGCCGGTAATGTTCAACGTCTCCGGCTCCATTTAGTCTGGAATCACAAAAGGCACACTTTAGCTTAAATATGTCATTGAGCGCTTTTTTGACATAAAGTTGCGAATAGACACTGAAACTGAGTTTTTCGCCGTTTCGGTATTTTACGCGATTACGACGTAACTCCTTAGCCGCATCTTTTCGTAATTCAGCGGGTTCAGAGCCATCCGTGCGGTTTATTTTAATCATGATGTTTCTCCACCCTATTATCTATTTCATTCATGATGCGACGAAGTTTAGAAATTGTTCCTTCTGATAACTCTCTGGCGCTAACTGATGACTGATAAGGGACAGCGGTTGCTGACTCCATGTCTATAAGCTTGAGTGCTAAACGTTCACGTCTTGTTTCGCCGAGATAATCTTCATCTGTGAGTTCGCGAATAAGTTCATCCAGGCGTCTTTCCTGTTCTGCATCTAGTGATGTAACGGACAGCAGATCTTCATATTCCTTAATTCTCTCTTCCTGAGAAGGATCAACCGTACTGCGTAGGCCAAAATGTTCGGATTTGAGTAGTTGCTCAACGTGGAATCTGTCGACCGGTGGTAGGTCTTCTAAGGCGTAAACTCGCCTGGATTTATCGCGTCGCAGTACCGCCACTTCCCCTTCCTGCAACCCTCTGAGGCAGAGAGGGTCGTGCGTGCTGTAGATAAATTGAATGTTTGGGAAGGCATTACGTAAGGCGGTAACATGCTGAAGGCGCCAGGCAGGATGGAAGTGATTCCCTAACTCATCAATCAATACAATTCCCTGGGCAGATTCCATGGAGTCATAGACATCATAGAGGATTTTCATCATGTCAACGGCAATACCGAGCATACCCTGATAGCCATCACTCAGATCACTGAATTCGCGAAAGGGATCGTTGCATATTGAGATCCTGACTTCATTATTACCACCAATTTGCAATTCAAGCTGTTGATCTGGTGGCAGCAGGTTGTTCAAAACCGTATTGATGTCAGCAACCCGGCTCTCATTCTGTTCAAGTAACCACGCCTTAGGGTCTGTAAGTGGCAGGAAAGGATCAAAAAGGTTGTCTATTTTGGCAAACGCTTCCCCGGACTTGCTTTTACGGTTTTTTGAGGGCAGAAGACGGGTGGCACCGTAGGCCAGAAGAAGCGATTGAGGTCTCTCATGGCTGAGTGAAATGGGTTTGTTTCTGGTTAAGGTCATCACATATTCTGACCTGTCAGCACAGGTAACCTTAACCTCTCCACTATAGGCGCGATCAGGGAGAAAACGGTTACTAGTAAGTTTTAACTTTCGAAGGTAATTTTTACCACTGAGAGTCATGGCGATCGCGCGAAGAACGGTACTTTTCCCAACCCCATTTTCACCCAGTAGGGCAAAACAAGGAATTCTGCTGGCATTAGGCGCGCTCAGATCAAGGGTCATTTTCTCAACAGGGCCGAAATTGATGATGGAAATCTTTTCTATATAGCGTGCCTTCGCACGATATTTTTCTTTATCCTCTTCACTGGCGCTTTCAGTTGAAAAATCAGAAAGCGAAGTTTCATAACCTTCCTGCTGCCTAATCAGTTGTTGATCATCACCCTGCGTACGTTCAGTCAGAGACTTGCCAGAAAGTAGCTGTCGCCAGACGAGGGAATAGGGAGATCTAATTGCATTCACAGCTCGGGTTATGGATGTGGCTTCCTGAAATTTTTGAATTTCCATTTCACGGGCGAGAACCAGCGCTTCTCTGTTCAGAATCAGCGTCTCAATGGTTGTGAGTCCTCGCTCGGTCAATCCAATCAGTTTGCCATCGGGCGCTATAGCAAGATGTTCATCGGGATCATCATGGCATGGGTCAAGTAGCAAGGGTTGTTCAAAAGCGATAATCTTGTCATAGCCCCAGCCTTCAGGAGCAGACTCACCCTTTAACGGGAAGCGCGCACTTTTATTTCGGTTGCATACCGGGCAAGCTAAATAGAGGTTTCTCCAGTCGACAGATAAATACCAGTAACGATGAGAATGTCTTCCTTCTCTATCCAATACCGTGCCTTTGGGCCTGAATTGTTCAATCTCACCTTCACTTGATAATCCTAGCTGTGATTCACAATAGCAACACTTGTATTCAAATAGCTGACTCAACATGTCAACTAAATGGGAATAATCGCTTCTCCCCAATAATTTTGAATAGGGCATTTGAGGAGACTGACGAAGTCTGACTATTTCCCTAGTTTTATTTCTCTCGGCATCCTCAAGTGCCAGGTAGGGGAGCAAGAATGAAGGACACTCAGGGCGGTGGACCAGTCTCATTAAAAATCCTTTTTAAGTTGCTGCCGTCATATCAGGCAGGCAATTGAAGTAAATGCAAATGCGAAATGATGATTTCTATCGCAACCTAAGATGAACGTCCAGAGATTCCCATTGAACAGCATAGATTATTGTTAGCTACTTCCGCTTTTGGCACAGAGCGGACCTTTGCGGCGCAGTTGCCGTTTTGAGCGAGGAGCAGACGTTCACAACTATCATCGCTATTGATAATGCTCTACTCACCTTCCCGTGTGTTGACCGGCAGGGAGCAGATCACCGTATTTTACATAGCCCTCCAGCGTTGCATCCGCAACGTCGATTCCGATCACCTCGGAGAACTCATCGACACTACGACCACGGCGTTTAAATGCTTATTTGAGAATTAGTCGCTAAGCCATGACCATACTTTATATACACCATACCCAACTAAAGCTACGCCTCCCGCGGCAAGCACAACGGGGGCCGCAGCTACTGTAGCTGCTGAAGCTCCAGTTAAGCCAACAATACTACTCGCTCCACCAGAGAAAGCTGCTGTAGTTAACCCTGCACCACTAGCAACAGACGATATACCTGTCAATGCTGAAGTACCGGATGTCATTGCCCCTGATGCTATAGCTCGCGTAGCAACCTGACGGCTTGCCATGGACGCCGCAGTTCTTAATACCGTGGGGGCTGTTTGAGTTATTTTATAATAGCTGTAAGCATTGACCCCCGCCTGCCCTACAGATAATGCCATAGTCTTCACTGTTTTGACCTGAGCGCTTTCACTAACGCCAGTCACACACCATGTCGCAAAATGCTCACAGTTGTTGTTGAATATATTATATCCATCCTCACCCAGTCTGGATTTAGCCCTTTTCACAATATCTACATTGGAGTAAACACATTTAGCATCCAGATGTTCGATAATGGCAACTTCGCTCTGGTTCTGATTGAAGTCTTCAAACGAAGTCTCACAGACTTTACCTTTGCTTAACCCACTTGCCAGACCTGAATAATGGATAACTTTACCACTCCCAATGTAAATACCATGATGAGTATATCCGGTACGTTTGGATGAAAGGTGTGCGCCAAGGGTAAACATCGATTACTCCATTTTCAGCTAATCATATCCGCTGAGTTTATACCCGAAAGTATTGTTTGGAAATCACCAAGCATTCAAATTATTTTGTAAAGACTTCCCCCCCTTATGACAGGAGAAGTTAAACGAGGTTAATGACGTCCGCGTTGAGCGAGGAAAGGACGGATTGCTATTGATTGCACCACAAGGTGATTTAAGCGTCTAATGTGGTTGAAAATCACAGGTCATTAAAGTTAGGTGTTTTTTTGCCGATATAACATGGACATCCATTCACGGAGGAAGGCTCATGAGAAGTTTGGTTTTATCTGCGTTGCTTCTATTAACTATAGTTCCAGCTTCGTATGGTCAAGAAAATATTCAGCACAAACAAATTAAACCATATGTGATTAATTTTCTTAAAAAAATAGCGAGTTCATCGGCAAGTTGTGATTTATTCAAAGATTTTTTAGCAAAAGATCCTTCAAATGAAAATAATAAGAAAATGATGTTAGGTTTTTGCGATAGCGATATTGATTTTTCAAAGCCAATATCATTCTCCGAAATGAGCACTCATCACTTTGAGGGGGCGAATTATGTGTGCGGAATCATTTCTGGCCGAACAAAAATCAATCAAAAAATAGGTGCTCGGTTTATCTCTGCAGAGCCACAACACTTGATATTAGACGTTAAGTACTCACGCCGTCCGATTGCATACACGATTGATGATAAATCCTTAGTTTATGAATATCACTTGCAGATGAAGTCATTTAATGAGCTTAACAAAAAATATTGCCAGTGAATGATAATTCAGGCTGATGTTCCGATAAACTGTAAGGTGGTTGTATCCACGCATAACTCATATAGTTTTCAGCAAGTGAGATATACTTCGACTTTTGGCACGGAACGGAACGGACATGTATGCTCGGCAATGCCAGCAGTGGGCAAGCAGCAGGTTAATTTACAGTGAATGTCTGCGATTCCACTCATCCACCAAATCCCCTAAATTTTTTGGGGCATCATTTCTTATACAGACCATAAACGCACGATCAAATCGAAAATCCGGACTACATTCATCAATAATGAAACGACAAACATTTTGTGTATTTTTGTAATTTTTATCAACGACAGTGGTGCGGGTTAAAGAAGAACTGTGCCAGTCGATCTTCACTTGTTTACTCCTATATAAACAAACAGTATCAGCCTCAAAACTAGCACAATGACTATTGATGTGTCCTCTTATGGCACAAAGCGTACAGGGTGCAGGACGATGTCTACTATGAGCGACAGGCGGACGTCAAAATCAT
Organism: Pantoea sp. PA1; assembly: GCF_056856975.1. NCBI lineage: Bacteria > Pseudomonadati > Pseudomonadota > Gammaproteobacteria > Enterobacterales > Erwiniaceae > Pantoea > Pantoea sp. PA1. The sequence continues at coordinate 302,767 of NZ_JBXGEE010000002.1, read as the reverse complement.
GATGACATGGGTAGTTCTGCCACATTAAACATGACACCGCAGTCAGGCCCCCGCACAACGCATCTGGTGTATGCTACGTCCGTCAAAAAGGGATGAAAAAACATGACTGATACAAACCACATCTACTGGAACCGTATGGTTCCCGAAATCACCGTAACGGATTTTTCCGTCTCTCTGCACTTCTATAGCGACGTGCTTGGCTTCAATGTCATGATAAGGCGCTCAGAGCCCGATTTTGCCTATATCAACCTTGGTGAGGCACAACTGATGCTTGAGCAGTTTCATCCTGGCGGATGGAATACTGCAGAACTCTCCTGCCCGCTGGGGCGTGGTGTTAATTTTCAGATAGAAGTGGACGACATTGAACGGATGTTAGACCGCATAAATGCTCACGGCGTAACGCTGTACCGGGATCTCCGTGATAACCACTACAACATCGGAGAAAAAATTGCCTGCCAGCGAGAGTTTCTTGTGCAGGATCCGGATGGCTACCTTCTGCGTTTCAGCCAGTACATTGAGTAGCGTTTCCACCGCGATTTTGCCGTTCTCTCGTATTTAATAAAAGCCAGTCGTTACTTAACTTCTCAATCCTTCAACCACTGTTTCAGGCAAAGTTATGACTGCCTTCACGCTAGTTTTGATCCGTTCGATGATTGCTGTTCGAGGCCCCTTCTGCCAAGCCTGACTACCGTAAAATGCTTCCTGCGATGCCTCCATATGCTCAATGTCATCAAATGCCCGAATCAGGTAATACGAATCCTCGTCATGCAGTGAGCAACCGAACGCAACAACGTCGATACCCGCCTCATGATGCAGAGGAGCACTTATATCTACCATGACTTGATGAAACTTCGGACCCGTACCGGGTTTCAGGGTGTACTGCAATATCTCAACAATTCTCATAAGCTTATCTCCACTGCTTTACACTCTGGCTTGCTTTCCGCAGATTAGTACATCCCGGGGTCATCAACGTCCGCTTTTGGCACAGGGCTGCTGTTGCAACCCTGACAACCTTAGACTTCAATCGATTCAGAGATCTCCAACGCATCATCGACTTCAATGCCCAGATACCGTGACCTGCTCCCAGTTGCTCCATACAAACTGTTGTTAGCTACTTCCGCTTCTGGCACGGAGCGGACCTTTGCGCCGCAGCGTCCGCTCTGAGCGATGAGCGGAGGTTCGCATTTGTCATAACCGCAGGGATGCAAGACTAACATTGACGTGTAATAATCAACCGGGAGCAGGTCACGTAACGAAGCGAAACCGAGCCAAATGTTAACAGTCCCGCTTGAACGGTTTGTTATACATATTTTTAATACACATAGTCGAAGTCAGTTTCAGTGAACAACTTGTCTTTTAATTCTGGCATCATTTGAAGTTGCTCACGCCAGTCATCCCAATTGAAAGTTTTATAAAACTTTGTGCCTTCCGACTGGACGCTTACAGTTAGCTTCCTCCCAAAATTGTTGGCTGAGTAAAGTGCTGACTCTTTGATCTCTTTTAAGTAATTAAACTGACCATTTGAACCAATCGGGAACAATAGACTTTTAATGATTTCAAACTCACCGCTCGCTGTTTCATCGGAGCTGTTATCAACCACCAATTTTCTTGCTAAATCCAGGAGCATTCGCCCTTTAAGGGTTGGCAGCAAAATAACTGAGTTGTCTAGTCGTTTGACTAACCCCAATGCTGACAACATTGTCGTAACTTCTCTTATTGTACCTGTAGTTGAGTAACCTAGCCTTTCTTTAAATGTCGGGTTGTGGATTAATCCATTTTCTGTAATCTCATCAAGTACAGCGTATTTAAGACCAAATGGCCCTCCATGATTTGCAAAAACTCTAATATCAAAACTAGATAATCTCCCAAAGACAGTACCAAACAGCAAATCTTTGCATACTAGATGAGACATAAGACCTGACATTAACTTTTGTTCTGATAATTTATCAGCGTCAAATTCACTAGGAAGGTAGATTATTCGTAACCCTTTTAGCAGTGCGCGGGTTTGTGAGCTTTTCTTATACTCTGAGATAACTTCATCGATTCGCATTCGGTGTTTGGTTGTATCTTTTGCAAAATAAACTTTCAGATACGATTCTTCTTCATGCAGCAAGGTCATCAGGTCTTTATGAATCCCCTCAGTATGCGACCATAAAACTTGTGCCGATAAGACTCGATGAAAGTCTCTTTCTAACACACAGCTGTAGTCGAATTTCTTCCTTCCAGCTTCAAGAACTCCAAGCAACTTGGTACTTGCGTATCTTGATAAAACACTGTCCATTGTTTCTGCAATAAATTGATGCTCAGGTGATGTTGCCATGTTTCCTCAATATGTATAACGCCTCAATAACCGGCTCAGTTTTGATGCATCCGGTGCCGCAGGCGCGAAGTTAATTGAATTGTTAGGTGTAAACAATGAACTAGTTTCTCTTGATCTCGCTATTGAGATAGTCACTCATTTTTTCCGAGATTAATGGCGCACTTAAAATAATACGGTCGAAAATGGAAATATGTTTCGGAATTAGATCTCGACATATGGATGGACTGACCTTACCATCTAATCTTGGAACACCCGCTCCCAATGTTTCGACCAATTCTTCAAGAAATGTTCTATCTCCCGAGTCAAAGCTTTCTACAACGGACTTAAATTATAAGATATCAATGAATGCAACTGCCCGATCTTCGAAAACTATATTTGGCACACACTCTCCCTACACCAACAATTTAACAGAAGGGCTTATGCTCGCAAGTCGAACACTTTTACACCTTCTTTCCTGAATCCAACTCATACCAAACTAACTCTCATGTACCTATATTTCAATAAATTCTTCTGATATTGGTAAACTTACGTGCGACGAAATTTGTACAGGCAGTACCCATGTTGTTCTTGAATTTACTCAAGCCGGATACTTAGAAATTTATCCAGTGGTCTGATGCAATAAAATAAGTGAAGATCGTTCATTTACCACAAAGCCAAATGTCAGCTTTTGGCACATAGCGGACTAACATTTTCATCAGTCTCTGACTTTATTGTGAGCAGAGAATGTCAGAGCACATCGTTCACCACAGATGACCGGAGGACGTAAAAAAACCGGCTTTCGCCGGTTCAGGTTGTCATGCTGCGTTCACGTCATCGCACTTCGGAAACCAGTCGGCGCTGCTTTCGTCCGTCAGCCCCAGGTTGGTCTGCATCCCGAGCTTCGTGCGCCGCTTCAGGTAGCTCCTTCCGTACTCGCGCAGGATGCTCTCCAGCGCCTGGCTGAATGTCTTCATGCTGAGCGGATTGCGGTAGCCGTTGGCCTCCATGTACGCCAGATAGGCGTGATACAGGTAGCGCTTCGGCTGTAAGGGCCGGATGCCGGCGTTACCCATGTGCAGGCCGTTCGGCTCGGCGGTCGCGAACAGTTAGCCGCAGAAGTCCACCATCGGGTCGGCGTCGCGCTTGATGCGCATGGCCTCGCCGGAGTTCTGCTGCTGCTGAAGCAGCGCGCGGGCGTCCTGCGGGTTGCTGAAGCGCTGCATCAGCTGGCGCACGATGACGGCCAGCTCCGCCTGTATCTTCTCCTTCAGCTGCGGGTCGCGCTCGTCCGCCGGGATGATTTCCGCGAAGTGCAGGATAACGCGGCGGCGGGACACGCCCCCGCTGCGGTCGGTGAAGCGCATGGGGTTGTTGTTCACGGCCAGAATCACCGCCGGGATGTGGGTCGAGTAGGCGTCGCGGTACTTCGGGTCTACGGGCACCGCATCGCCGCCGGTAATCGCCTTGATGCCCGCGCCGTCGCCGCTCCACTTCTCCTGGTCGGGCAGGCGGATGAGCGAATAGCCGATGACCGAGGCGCGCTCGCGCGACGACTCCAGCGTCTCGATGGTGGCCGACACGGCGTTGTCCGTTCCCGCCAGCATGGTGGCGATTTCCGCCATGATGCTTTTGCCGCTTCCGCCGGGGCCGGTGACCTCCAGAAACAGCTGCCAGTCGTAGCGGTTCGCCAGCACCATAAACAGCGCGGCCAGAATCACGTCGCGTTTCTCGGCGCTGCGACCGGCGGCGCGGTCAAGCCACGGCCAGAAGTGCGGCGCGTGGCGCTCCAGCGTTTCGCCGGGCACGGGACGGGTGTAGTCCACGTCGCTCACGGTGCGCAGCCAATTCTCACGCCGGTGCGGGCTGAAGGTGCCGCTGCGGGTGTCGAGCACGCCGTTGCGGAATCCGATGAGCTGGCGCTGCGGCGCGGCCTGCTGCGGCAGCATCAGCTTCAGCGTGTCCACCACGCCCGCCACCTTGCCCGCCGAGAACGGGGCGCGCAGGCGCTGGAAAAGCTTCGCCACGTCGCGCCCGAACTGGTTGCCGGAAATCACCTTCCACGCCCCGGCCTCATAGCGGCAGAGGATTTCGCCGCTGGCGTCCACCGCCAGATTACGCCCGTAGTGCTCCGCGACGCGCTCCGCCTTCTCGCTGACGCTCATGGCAGTAAACTCGGCCTCGCTCATGGTGTCGAACGGGCTGGCGGCGGGCGGGGCTGAGGCTTCCCGCAGCGCCTGCCGGGTGGCGTCCTCCCCGTGCGCGGTAAAGGCGTCGTTTCAGTCGCCGAACACCGGCGGCAGGGCCACACTGGCGTTGCAGGCTGCGGCGCCGTGCTTCACCTTACGCTGGCCGTCGCCGTTCAGGTCGCGGTCGGCGGCAATCACCAGCGGCAGCGTCGGGTGCTTTTCACGGACGAGGCCGGCCAGGGAAAGGAGGTTAGCGGACGACAGGGCAACCCACACTGCATCCCCCGTCAGCGCGTGCACCGTCAGCCCGGTGGCGTAGCCCTCGGTGAGCCAGATGCGCTTTGGTGTGCCTTTACCGCTCAGGACGTGGCAGGCGCCTTTCACCTGACCGCCCTTAAGCGTGCGCTTGTCACCGGCGGCGTTAATCAGCTGGACGTTAACCAGCGCGCCGTCCGCGTCGTGCAGCGGCACTACCAGGTCGCCGGGACGGTAAGCGGTCAGCGCCACCTTATGCGGCTTTGTGAGCGTCAGGCAGGTCTGCTCCGGCAGCCCCTTTCGGGACAGGTAGGCGTTGCCGGTGACCGCTTTTGCGCTGCTGACCATCATAACAGCGTAATGAATATCTCTATTGTTTAGAACTCTTAATGTAGTAATTTATGTTCTTTAGCTCACTAAATCTTCAAAGGACAATGACTATGGCTACGACTTCAGATGGGCATATCTCATTTTTAAAGCCAGGTAGTAATGAATGGAAAGCATTAAACAACATCTCATATATTTATTGGCGCGATGGTAAAGCTAATAATGTGCTAAAAGAAGCTGGTGCACCACTCCTTCCACCGGAGCCTTTGTCAGACTCTGAAAAAAAAGAGTTGAAAGATAATCAGGTATATTTTCATGAGTTACTACTAAAGTCATTGCAGTTTCCAAATCTCTCCTTCTTCGCTGGTAGTGGCACTTCTCTTGGCGATGTTGGAGGCCCTAGCATGTGGGATCTATGGAAATGTGCAATGTGGGAAGATCCAAAATCGACTGATGAAGGAAGGATTAAACCTGAAGCGCAAAAAGTTTGTGAAAAAGTAAAATACTTAGAAAGAACCAACCCCAATATTGAGCATTTCCTTTCAAATTGCGAAGCATATCTAGCTTTTCATGATGAAGAAGATGTTAAGTTATTTTTAAATGAAGTAAAAGCAATCATTTTAGATAAATGCAGTTCATTTCTTAAAAGTGATAATAGTGACCTATCTGCCTATGTCAATCTGCTGCAAAAGATGGGAAGGAGAAGAGTTAGAGACCCAAGGTTAAAGGTATTCACAACGAATTATGATTTAACATTTGAGACCGCCGCCTCAGAGTTAGGTATGATGGTTGTTGATGGCCTTTCTTATACAGGAACCAGAAGGTTTGATGGTAAATACTTCAATTACGATGTTGTGAATAGAGACGAGAACGAACATGAGTTTATAGAGGGGGTTTTTCACTTATTTAAGCTTCACGGTTCAGTCAGCTGGATAAGAAAAGACGGGCAAATATACGAAAATGAAAACCCATCAGCAACAGATGCTTGCCTTATATACCCAGCAAAAGGTAAGTACCAACAATCCTTTATCCAACCACATTTAGAATTACTATCAAGACTTCTAGATTTTTTACGCAAGCAAAATAGTTGCCTAGTTATTTCAGGATTTGGATTTAATGACGATCATTTATCTGAACCTATTTATTCCGCAATAAAGTCAAACCCAAGCATGAGATTAATTATTGTAGACTTTAAATGTGAAAACCATTTAAAAGATAACAAAAACAGTAACTCCAGCAAATACTGGAATTTACTTAAAGAACTTTCTTTAGCAGGCTATGATATACATTTCTTAAATGCGTCCTTCAATGATTTTATAAATTTAATCCCTAATCTTAGAGCTTTAACACCTGCCGAACAATTAGCTAAGGCCATTAAAAGTGCGGGAGGTAATTCTTAAAAATGATTAACTCTATTTTTACAACCGGAATTTTAAGAAATACTTTGAAGGTTGGCATGATCTCATCAGTTTTTGCTCAAACGGTTAGAGCTAACTTGATCTATGCTGGTGAGGTTAGTGGTTCATATTTAGAGGGAAATCGTTATGGAAAAGGTGAAGTTGGCGAAATACTATTAATTGAAGGACAACAATCAATTGTCTTAGGGCGCTTAATTGAAGTTAAATTACCTGAACGAGAGCGCGGAGAGATATCAAGAGAATCGCAGGGAAGCAGGAAGATTGATGCAATAGGGACTATACAACTTTTAGGTACAATTGATTCATCGAATCTGCGTATTGATTCTGGTATAAAATCTTACCCTAGATTGGGCGATAGAGTTTATTCCGCCCCATTAGATTTTATCTCAATGATTCCAGAACTAGTTAATAAAAGTCTGGATGAAAACACCGAAAATCGGATAGGGATAGTATTAGGTAATATATCCGGTGGTTCTACCAGCATTGTTACTGTAGAGCCAGATAAATTATTTGGCAGGCATTGTGCGATACTAGGTGCAACTGGCGGCGGTAAGAGTTGGACTACAGCGAAAATTCTAGAAGAATGTGCAAATTATAAAAACTCTAAGACTATAATTATTGATGCAACAAGCGAATACAGATCATTCAACTCAGAACATTGCTCCCACTACCATTTAGGTTACCCAATTAATAAGTCCAATGGTTCTCAAGAGTTTAGAATCCCTCCAACTGACTTTATGGAATCTGACTTTATTGCTATGTTCGATCCTTCTGGTAAAGTTCAGGGGCCTAAATTAAAAGAAGCCATTAAAAGCCTAAGATTAGTAGCTATCGATCCCACTATAGCTACTAATGGCGTTTTAAGAAAGATTAAACAGCCTAAAACTGATTATAGACGCGCTATGAATACAGGAGGCAACTCAAAGCTAGTTGACAACCCATCCCAACCTTTCGATGTAACTAAACTAATACCACAAATTGTACAAGAATGCTGTTTTGATAATGGTGACGATTCATGGGGTAATGCGGCTACTCAGGATCTTAGCTATTGCTCTTCTCTATTAACGAGAATACAAGCAGTAACATATGCCAGTTCTCTGAAGCCGGTCTTCCATGGGGATGATAATCTATTGAAGCTAGGCGATATCTTAGAGTCGTTTTTAAACTCAGAGAAAAGAGTTCTTCGTTTATGCCTTGGAGATGTTAGCTATGAATTTTTCGCAAGAGAAATATTAGCAAACGTTATTGGAAGGAAATTATTAACATTAGCAAGGCTCGAAAAATTTAGAGAAAAGCCCTTATTAGTCATCGTCGATGAAGCACATAACTTCTTGGGGAAAAGAGTAGGCTCTGAAGACCATTCAGTAAAGCTTGATGCATTTGAAATGATCGCAAAAGAAGGAAGAAAGTATGGCCTTAATATTTGCTTAACAACCCAGAGGCCAAGAGATATAACTGAAGGAGTTCTTAGTCAAATAGGAACCTTATTAGTCCATAGATTGACTAATGACAGAGATCGTGATGTGGTAGAAAGGGCATGTGGCGAAATAGACAAGTCGGCAGCATCATTTCTCCCTAGTTTAAAACAAGGTGAAGTAGCGCTTGTAGGAGTAGATTTCCCTATTCCTATGACAATACAAATATCTCACCCCATCTATCCACCAGAATCAGACTCTCCAGGATATCGCACAATCTGGAAAAAGTAGAAAGCGGGGGTCATTTAGACCCTGCTAATCTTGTTTTAACCTAGCAAAATCATGTGGTGCTATATATTCAATTGAATTTGCCATTGAGTAATCTGCCCACCACTGAACCATCAATCGACGCTCATCTAGGTGTTCGGATGTATGGATATAAGCTGCACGAACACTATTGCGCTCTGAATGGCTCAACTGGCGCTCAATCGCATCATCGCTCCACAATCCTGATTCACCCAAGGCCCCACGCGCCATCGTCCTGAATCCATGACCACAAACTTCGTTTTTCGTGTCATATCCCATAGCGCGTAATGCACTGTTTACTGTGTTCTCACTCATAACTTTAGTAGCGTCATGATCGCCCGGAAAAAGCAGCTCTTTATCACCACTAATCTGCTTTAACTGGTTTAGCAAAATCATCGCCTGCCGACTAAGCGGAACAATATGCTCCTCTTTCATCTTCATACCACGGTAAGAGTAACGTACGCCCTTAATTTCCTCCCGTTTCGCAGGTACGCGCCAAAGTGATTTATCGAAGTCAAACTCATCCCAACGCGCGAAACGTAACTCACTTGAACGCACAAAAGTTAGTAATGAAAGCTCGACCGCGATCCTTGTCATTACACGGCCGCGATATGCGGCAATACGTGTAAGAAACTCTGGGAACCTGCTGGAGGGTAAGGCAGGATAGTGCCGCGCTTTAGTTGTCGATAATGCCCCAGCCATATTACTTGCCGAATTAGAGTCGATGTAGTCGTTCTGTACGGCATAACGCATAATGGCCGTGACACGCTGCTGAAGGCGCTGCGCAACGTCATGCTTACCACTGGCATCAACTTTTTTAATCGGGGCTAACAGATGACTTGTCTTGAGCTGGCGAATGTCGGATGAACCGATATACGGGAAGATATAAAGCTCAAGATACCGAAGAACACGCGACTGATGGTCTTCACTCCAGCGCATGTTACTGGTATGCCATTCACGAGCAATTGTCTCGAAAGAATATGCCCCCGAATTCTCGGCCTGAGCTTCTTTTTGTTCAGCTTTCGGGTCAATACCTTGCACTAACAGCTTTTTGGCTTCATCACGCTTTGCTCTAGCCTGAGCAAGCGTCACAGTTGGCCAAACTCCAAAAGCGAGACGATCCTCTTTTTTGTCTGAGGGGCGTCTGTATTTCATGCGCCAGTATTTTGCCCCCCTAGCCGAAACCTCAAGATACAAACCGCCGCCATCGGCCATTTTATAGGTTTTGTCTTTTGGTTTTGCAGTCTCGACCTGTCTGGCGTTGAGCTTCATTAGGGGGCACATTTCTAATCGAAGTTAAGATGCCCCCAATGGCATCCGGATTTCAACGGACAACCTCAGACGCTTCATGACGTTAAAATCGCTGAACTCATTGATTTTTAAGGGATAATTTGACTTTACCGGATGGTCTTGGAAGTACTAATGGTGCCGAAGGCCGGACTCGAACCGGCACACCTTTCGATGGTTGATTTTGAATCAACTGCGTCTACCGATTTCGCCACTTCGGCACTGAAGGGATGCGGAAAACGTTGGGGATTATACCGTTACCCCCTGTTTCCGCAACCCTTATCCGCAGGCTAAGGTACAACTGCTGAAAAAACCATCTTTTCAGATTTCACGTTCATCAGATGGCAGCCTTGCTGACGCTGATTACTCCCCTCGCCCGCTCTACAGCGGTTCCTGCAGCCCCAATAATTCCTGGCGTAACCAAAGCGCTAACCCGAAACAGGCTTCACATCCGCTACCAGCGTGGGCAGATCCCAGGTGCCGCCCGCATGAATATAGCGGCACATCCCGGTCCCGCCGTCATAGCTTTTGCGGAAAGCCTGACCGTCCCATACCCAGCTTTCCTGGTTCATGCAGTCGCCGATGCCCCGGCCTTTCTGCACGCTGGTGATCTCGCCCTTGTCGTAATCCGATCCGGATACGGTTACCAGCACCGGCTGGCCTTTTAGCTGATTATCGATTACCCAGTAGCCATAGCCTTCGTTGTAAGCGGCTCGCCAGCAGAGCGCCGAAAGCAAGGCATGTGTCTCATCCAGTGGCGTAAGGGTGAGTCCGTCGGTTTCCGGATCGCTGTTTTCGGCAGGTGAGTACAGGCTGTCGCACGTGTCATCGTCATTGCGATTGACGGTTGAAAGCAGTCGGGTTTTCAGCGCGTTAATTTCCGCATCAGTCAGCAAACGGGGTTCGCCGCTGACGGTTTTTGCTGCCTGGATAACCGGTGCGGGCACAGCCTTAGCCACGCTGCTCTCCGGCTTATTGCCCTTTTTGGTGAGCGCGCCTGGCGTGCCGATCCTGCCCTGCACGTCGTCCGCTTTCACCAGCACGGCATAGGCGCCTTCGCCGGAAAGCAGGAAAGGCTTTGTGCCGCCTTTAAATTCCACTTTACCGTTGCCTTTGACGGCGCTGATGACCGCAGAAGTCTGACTGGCCGACATGCGCCAGTTGTCGTCAGCCGCCACCAGATCGCCAGCTGATTTCCCGTCGATCCACAGCGTCAGATTTTCCGCCGGTTCGCTGTCATCTTCGGTGTCGCCCAGCGTCACCTCTCCCACCGTCTCTGTTCCGGGTCCGGCGGCACGGGTGAGCAGGATAGAGCCGGACGGGTCCTCTTCTTTGCCATAACCCGCAATGCGGCAGGTCAGCGTATTATCACAGGCGACTTCCCAGTCTTTGTGCTCAAAGGTGGTGCCGCTCTGGCTAGCCTGAGCCGACAGGGAGAGCATCGCCAGAACGAACAGCATCGGTTTACGGTTCACTTTATTCCCTCATGTTTTACGTCTGATATCAGCGTGGGTATCACTCTGTCACCGAGGGAACGTGGAAACCAGCAGCCATCGTTGATTTCTACCAGGCTTTGACGAAACGCTCTGCCATCCCAGACCCACTCTTCTTTAAACACGCAGCTGCCGGCACTGCTTGCCAGCGAAACATTGGTGATTACCCCCTTTTCCCAGGTCTGAGCGTCGGTGGTAACGGCCACCGGCTTCGCTTTGCGTTGCGGGTCGGTAACCCAGAAGCCGTATCCCTGGTTATAGGCTGCGCCCCAGCACTGGGTGGAAAGCAACGTGTGCGTTGCATCCAGTGGCGTGGCGGTAATATCGCCGCTGATAATATGGTCGTTGACGTCCTTCTCTCCGACTGCGGTCAGATAATCACATTCCTGATCCGGGGTTAACGCGGCCAGCAACTGCGGCCTGAGCGCTGCCGCCTCTTCTTTTGTCAGAACAGAGGGCTGGGAGTGACTGATCTGTGCCGCCTGGATAACCGGAACAGCCACGGCTTTCGCGACGCTTTTTTCGGGCCTGTCGCCTTTTTTCACCCAGGCACCCGGCGTGTTGATGCGGCCCTGCACGTCATCCACTTTCAGCAGGGCTGCATAGGCGCCATCACCGGAAAGCTGAAGCGTCTCATTATCCCCTCTGAACTCCACCGTGCCGCGGCCTTTGATAGCCTGAATCAGCGCCAGCGACTGCGCATCTGACAACCACCAGCGATGCGCTTTCTGCGTCGCGTCACCCACACGCTGGCCGTTGATCCAGAGCGTGAGCGTTGTTACGGGCTTCTGATTTTCATCATCCTCCGGCAGCATGATTTCGCCAGAGGTGGCGGTATCCGCGCCCGCTGCACGCGTCAGCAACACGCCGCCCAGATTCTCTTCTGTGGTTTGCCCGCCGACACGGCAGGTTAAGGTGTTATCGCAGGCTACTGACCACGCCTTGTGATTAAAAGATACGCCGCTTTCCTGGGCGATAACCGGAGTGGCAAGCGCTGCCACTAGCATTACCCGCTTCTGAATAACCGTCACGCTGCTTCCTGTTCCCTGAATGTGAGGTGAGTGAAATGACAATCTGTTGTTAAGCAGAGGGCGTCCCTGCGGATGAGCCCGGCAACAGCGGCTATCATAATCTCTTTATGACCTTTTAACGCCTTTTTATTCCTGAAAGCGCGCGCTCCCCCGCCCGCCCTTTACGGTTTACATTTACCTGTGTTTGTTATCTGATCCTGTTACGTGAATTTTCGAGCTGCCTCGCAAAACAGGAACCTGCATGCGCTTTTACCAGGCCGATCCCCGCCTTGAAAACTACTGGCGCGGCGTTATTCTCTTTGGCAAAAATGTCGCCTCCTATAAGTTTGCCTTGGCCCATGCGCTCTATGACCTGAAGCAGCCAGACAGCGATCTGATTACGCTGGAGGCGCTGGCCGTGCCCTTTACGCGTCATTTATGTGCTCACCTGCGGGATGCCCCTAAACAAATCACCAGCAAAAGCAGCGGGTTTCTGGAGGCGTGCAGGCAATTCAATGCGGGCGACATCACCGAAGATCAGCTGATTGCCATTACCGTGAAGCGCGGCTTTGCGAATGTCATTGATGCCTTTCATAACGTGAATTACGCGGAGATCGACAAACGTTTCTTTCTGGATGAACGGCGCAGCCATAAAGGCATCCGGCTGACGGATAACTTTTACCAGCTGACAGAAAATGATCAGTTTGCCAGTCTGGTCGCGGAAACAGAGGCCAGATGGCGGCTGGTTGAAGAAGCCTGGGCGATGAACGTTTCACGTAATCTGATTGCGGTTGATTATGACGATAACGATAAGATGCTTTTCAGCCGTCAGAGTGGTCGTCGCGTCACTATTACCAGCTGTCGCAGCAGCCTGAATGGCTACCAGAAAGGCCGGTGCTTTTATTGCTTCCGGTCGATTGGCGTGACGGGCGGTGAGGAGAACCTGGCTGATGTCGATCACTTCCTGCCGCTGATGCTCAGCGAAGAGATCGGCAACCTCAACGGCGTCTGGAATCTGGTGCTGGCCTGCCAGACCTGTAATCGCGGTGCTCAGGGTAAGTTTGCACGTATCCCCTCAATCGCGCTGCTGCAGCGCCTGAACGATCGAAACGAATACTTTATTAACAGCCACCTGCCACTGCGGGAAACGTTAATCCGCCAGACCGGCGAAACGCCCCAACAGCGGCACAGCTTTCTGCAGACAAACTGGAACAGGGCAAAATTTGCCCTGCTGCACGAGTGGCAGCCAGCGGCACAGGGAGACAGCCTGTTTTGAGCAATGAAGAGTATTACCAGGAGCACGCTCAGCAGTTTTTTCGTGATACGGCAAACGTAGATATGTCGGCACTTTACCGACCTTTTATCAGGGAATTGCCGCCAGGCGCAAGCATTCTGGATGCAGGCTGCGGTTCAGGGCGTGACGTCAGAGCCTTTAGTGACATGGGCTTTGTCGTCGAAGCCTTTGATGCTTCCGCCGAACTGGTTGCGCTGGCTAGTCAGTTTTCCGGGAAAGCGGTGGCGCATAAGTGCTTTCAGGAGGTTGATGCGGTTGAAACATACGACGGGATCTGGTGCTGCGCCTCCCTGCTGCATATCTCCGAGGCGGAGCTGCCTGGCGTCATGACCAGGCTGGCCACCGCGCTGAAACCAAACGGCGTCTGGTATCTCTCGTTCAAATATGGCCGCGGCGAGCGGGAAAAGGATGGCCGCAGATTTACAGATATGGATATGGCCGGGTTACAGAAACTGATTGATGGCGTTAATATTCGCGGCGCTCAGAAGCTGGCGGAAAATAAGTCGCTGACGACAGCAGAAGCGGGCGCCAGGGAGAACAGGTTCGCTCTTGAGACAGCACACCTCTGGCAGACCGGTGATTTACGTGCCGGCCGGGGCAATGAGATCTGGCTGAATGCGATTCTCAGGAAAACGCTAAGCTGACCTCTCTGCCTCTCAGGCGAGGTTCCACCCCCACAAAAAAGCCAACCTCGCGGTTGGCTTCTTCGTGCATGCTCAGCATCGGGCATTGCCCTCAGCGCCTGTTGTCAGGGTTGGCGCCTCAGTGCGAATGGTCGTAATCACGATGATGCAGCTTGTTTTCAACCTTATCCTTCACTTCGCTGGCTTTCTCGCTCACCTTCTCCGTCAGGCTCTCTTTGTGGTCGCGGTTCTGCACGCCGGGTGAGGCCGTGCCTGCGGTTACCGGTTTGCCTCGAGCCGCCGAACCCGGCAGTTCGCTATCCAGACCGCCACGGGCGTGGTCGATATCCACTTCCTGACGACGCACCGTGTCATTGATGGTCTCGGTGCGGTCACTGCCATCGGTTCGCACCACCACTTCTTCTTTCACATGAGCCGTTTTGTTGATCACTGGCTGCTCATGGGTCTCCGCCACTTCGACGGTTTTCTCGGACCAGTCCACCTCTCCGGCCAGCGCGGGTTCATTCACCGAGCGGCGGAAGATGTCAGCGTGCTGCTCATGCAGCGAAATCTCTTCAGAGACGGTATCGGTCACCGTATAGCGGCGTACACGGGTGGAGCCTTCGCTGACCAGACGTTTACCCACTTCAATCTGCTCTTCGGCCAGACGCAGAATATCGGCCTCGCTCTCATCACCGGTCAGCGAGGTGCGTCGCGGCTCAACCTGACGGTCGTTGGTCTCACCGGCAAACTGCTTACCCGCCGTCGGGTTAACGCCCGGCGTGGTCGTGCCGTTATCCAGGGTGCTCTGCATACGTGACGGGACATCCACCGAGTCATGTGAATGGAGAATCGTCATGGCGCGTGCCAGCTTCTCCTCTTCGGTGCGCAGCGTCAGAACCACGCCGCCTTTATCCATCGCCCGGGTATAGACATCCGCCTGATCTTTATCGACGGTATGGCCAAACAGGCGCTGCCAGAGGCTCGGATGGCGGACTGACTGCCCTTCCTGCTCTAAACGCTCTCCACTGATAAGACTGATGTCCCGATCGGAAAAGCCTGCTTTCACGAGATTTCTTTTCGCGGCCTCTGCCTGATTTGCAGAATCGAACAGTGTTACGATTTTTTCCTGTGCCATGATAGGTTCCTCTCTGTTAGCGGGTTTGATCGTCATCTCTCTCAACGTTCACCTGCTGCTCACGTCGGGTCACCACTTCCTGAAAAGGAACGTGTTCCTGCACTTTTCGGATGTGGATTTCCTCTTTAAGCACCAGTTTTCTGACGATTTGAATTTCTTCTTCAACTACCGGGACAATCAGTACACCGTTTTCTTCCCTGATATCGGGCATCGTCTCTACGGGTTGTGCTTTTGCTACATGCTCAACCTCAACCTTATCCCGGTTAAGCAGTGTACTGATGACCTCGTCATGCTCGGTTGTGGAACGGGTAACCCGGACATGTCCATCCACAATCTTTTGCTTCGTCAGGGCTATTTTCTCTTCAGCGAGTTTAAGCGCGACCTCTGCAGAGTTATTGTGTTCTGGCTGCCCAGCCATATTGATTCTCCCGTTAAGATTAAATATCTGCCACAACTGCCTGACACAGTGATTAAGCATGAACACTCTCGCTGATTTCGCAAGCCGGAATAATAAAATTTCCGGCGAATGAAATTTATATTCAGCCCCCTCGATTAACATCAATCAAAATAAAATCTCAGTTTTTACCGCTGCGCTAAAAATAGAAAAACCCGTAAAAACAAAAACCTGAAAAGAACTGATTTCACGGATAAATAGTTACCTTCCGGTATATGGCATCAGGATTTATGCCGATAAAAAGGCCACAAAAATTCGCGGTAACCAGGAATATTCCTGCCATAACGGGCGAGAATATTAAATAATGTTTCAGCGCCAGATCTTTATTTACACAGCCATCATGTTACGCCGTGAAATAACCCAGGCCGCGCTTTACTCCATTATTCAGCGCCATGATTACAGAAGAGTCTTAAAGTAAAATTAAATAAAAAAGTTCAGGAACTTTCTGTGCCTTTGCTTCTCTTAGCAAAACTGAATACGCAGATACCGAGGTTGAGATGAAACAGGCACAACGCAGTGTGTGGGGATGGGGACTGGCCGCGCTTCTGGTCGCAGGCAGTGCATCAGCAGCAAGCTGGCAGGATCAGCTGAGCAGTGCAGCGTCGCAGCTCAGCCAGCAGAACAGCGGTAACACCACCAGCACCATGCAGCAGAATGGCGGGCTGTCGCTCTCCTCCATTACCAGTATGCTGGGCGGCGGCGACAAAGCGGTCAGCGCCAGTAGCATGACGAACGCGGCCGGCGTGATGCAGTACTGCGTCGAGCACAACGTGGTGAAAAACAATGTGCAGTCGGTGAAAGATCAGGTGCTGAGCAAGCTGGGCCTGACTACGCCCGCCGCGCAACAGCAGCAGACAGACTACACCCAGGGTCTGGCTGGCCTGCTGAACACCGGTAACGGTCAGCAGCTTAATCTGCAGAGCCTGAGCAACTCGCCAATGGGTGAGAAACTCAAAACCAAAGCCTGCGACGTGGTCCTGAAGCAGGGCAAAAACTTTATCTCCTGATCCCTTCTCTGCCTCCCTCTCCTCGTGGTTCAGCGGGGAGCGGGAAACTCCCCCGTGCTGTGATGCCTGACATTCCCTTAACCTGGGGTTGAGCGCTATAGTGTTGTTTTGGTTTCTACAGGACAGCACGCATGAAAGGCATCAACATCGCACTTTACTTCGACCCCGATCAGATCCAGGCCTGCGTCCACCAGCAGGACGGCAGCTATCTCAGCAAAAAATTCGAGTATGACGATGGCGTGATTGAAGAGATCTATCAGTGGCTGGATCAGTACGAACCCAACCGCACGCATATCTGTCTGATAGAAAACGAAACCGCCGAACTGCTGGCCGATGAGCTGGTCGACAGCGGCTATCGCGTTCACCAGGTCACCATGCACCAGCTGCTGAGCTGGTTCGCAGCCGAACCCCCTGCTTCCCCTGACGGCACGCCGATGCGCGCCATGCTGCGCTTCCTGGAGGAGGAGCATCCGCGCGAATATGAGTCGCGCACGCCGCAGACCGAAGCGCTGATGGAGATGTTCGACGAGCTGGACGCGCTGGAGATGGTCGATGACGGCGACGACGAAGACGCCCTGCCGGGCGATCTGCTGCGCGCCATGAAGAAGCATAAAATCACCGCCAGCGCCGCGGCCCAGCGACTGCTGCCGGAAGTCAACGAGCGCATCCGCGAACACCTGATGCAGTATCCCGAACTGATGACGCCTGAAATCCTGCAGGACTTCTTCCCCGAGTTGCTGGAAGCGCTGGAGCGCCCGAAACATTAATCAGGGGGATCTGACATGCTGGAGCTGATCAAAGCGGTAAGCCTGGGGCTGGTCGTGCTGCTGCCGCTGGCGAATCCGCTCACCACCGTGGCGCTGTTTTTAGGGCTGGCGGGTGACATGAACTTCCAGGAGCGCAACCGTCAGGCGCGCCAGGCGTCTCTCTACGTGTTCGCCATCATGCTGGTGGCGTGGTACGCGGGCAATGCGGTGCTGAACACCTTTGGCATCTCGATTCCCGGCCTGCGTATCGCCGGTGGACTCATTGTCGCCTTTATCGGTTTCCGGATGCTCTTTCCGGCGAAGCCTGCCAGCCATTCGGTGGAAGCAAAGCAGAAACTGGATGAGCTGGACGAGGCCAAAGAGCCGGTGAACATCGCCTTTGTGCCGCTGGCGATGCCGAGCACGGCCGGGCCGGGAACCATTGCGATGATCATCTCTTCCGCCTCGACGGTGAAAAGCGGGGTCGATTTTCCCGCCTGGGTGCTGAGCGTCGCGCCGGTGCTGACCTTCCTGCTGGTGAGTGTGATTTTGTGGGTCTCGCTGCGCAGCTCCGGAGCGATCATGAAGCTGGTCGGCAAAAGCGGCATTGAGGCGATCTCGCGCCTGATGGGATTTTTACTGGTCTGCATGGGCGTGCAGTTTGTGATTAACGGCGTGCTGGAAGTGGCGCGCACCTTCCACTGATCCGGGCGTTCCCCTCTCCAGACCGGCCGAGGGGAAGCCCTTCTTCGTTACTTCAGCGTTTTACGCACCTCAGCCACCTGATCTTTACTCACGGCTGGCGCGCTGTTGCTCCAGCCCTGACGAATAAAGGTCGCCAGCTGCGCCACTTCATCATCACTCAGCCGTCCGGCAAAGCCAGGCATCGCCAGTTTTGACGGGGCCTTAGCGACAGAGGGTTGCTGTGCGCCTGCCAGGATCGTATGGATCAGTCCGGTGGGGTCGCTGGCGTTGACGATCGTCGCCTGATCCAGTTCCGGGAAGACGCCCGGTGCGCCTTTGCCGGTCACGAAGTGACAGGCACCGCAGTTATCCAGATAGAGACGCTCACCTTCGCTGAGATTTTTCGCCGCGGTAAGTTTCGCTTCCGTAGCCTGCTGCGCCTGCACGTTAAACGCCTGCAGGGGCGGATTGCCGCCCAGGAACTTCAGGTAAGCGGCGATGGCGTTGAGATCGGCGTCGGTCATGTGCGAACTGCTGTGCTCAATCACAGAGGTCATCTCGCCGCCTACTGACGCTTTATCGTTACGCCCGGTCTGCAGATAATCCACGATCTCCTGCTGGCTCCAGTGCGGCAGGCCACGCAGCGACGGCACTGCCCAGTGGTTCAGGCTGCCACCTGCCAGGAATTGATCGTCACCGCTGTCGAGGGCTTTCTCGTTCATGCCCAGGCCGCGCGGCGTATGGCAGCTGCCGCAGTGACCCAGACTCTCCACGATATAGGCACCGCGGTTAACCTCGGCTGATGCGCCACCGATTGGCCGGAACGGCTTATCGGACGTGAACGCCCAGTTCCAGAAACGCATGCCCCAGCGCTGGCTGAACGGAAAGCTCAGATCCGTTTCCGGTGGCTGTTCTGCGTTCGGCTGCACGCCCTTCATAAAGTAGACGTAGAGCGCGTGGATATCGTCATCACTGATTCTGGCGTAGTCGGGGTAAGGCATCGCCGGATAGAGACGGGAGCCGTCCGGCAGGATGCCTTTTCGCACCGCGTCAGCAAACTGCTGCTCACTGTAGTTACCGATGCCGTGTTGCTTATCGGGCGTGATATTGGTGGAGAAGATGGTGCCGAGGTTCGAGGTAATCGCCAGTCCGCCCGCATAGTCGGGCTTGCCCGGCAGCGAGTGGCACGCCATGCAGTCACCGAGCCGGGCGAGGTATTCACCCTGCTTAATCAGTTGTGCTTCATCTTCGGCGTGCACCGGCAGCGCAGAGAGGCTGCCCAGCAGCAGCGCGCTGCTGACGATAAAAGAGTTAATTTTCAGCTTATTCATGCGCTTATGCCTGTACCAGTGGGCCGGGATTTTTCAGGTAGTGATCTTTGATCGCCTGTGCGGCCATCAGGGTAATCGCACCGATGGTGTCGGTCGGGTTCGCCTGGAAGTTCTGCGGGAAGGCGTTGCCGCCCGGCACAAAGACGTTATGCACATCCCAGCTCTGCAGGTATTTATTCAGCGCCGAGGTTTTCGGGTTATCGCCCATCACCGCCCCGCCCACGTTGTGGGTCGAGACATATTTGGTGATATCGAAATCCGCGCCCATCGGCAGGAAGCTCATGCTCATGCTGTCGGGGTTCAGCTCTTTAGCGATATTGCCGACGATCCCTTTCAGATGCTGCTGCAGCTTCAGCTCATTCTCTTTCCAGTTGAAGGTCATACGCAGCAGCGGCAGCCCGCGGTGATCGTTGTAGTTCGGATCGAGATCCAGATAGATATCGCGGTAGGACTGACAGGTGGTGGTAATGCTGATCTTCATCGAATGACCGTACCACTCCTCCAGGCCTTCCTTGTAGCCCATGCCCCAGGAGGGCGTGCCTTTTGGCAGCGCGGTGCTGATGGGCGTGCCGGTCGCCTGTGAACTGTGGATCTTCGCGCCGCCCAGGAAGCCCAGTCCGGGACCATCGAAGTTGCCTGGCGAGATATCGTTAAACATCTGCCCGGTCGCGCCTGCGGTGGCGTAGGGGTTAAAGTTTTTATCTTTGAAGAAGAGGGTTGCGCCGCCGTTCGACAGGAAGGCGTAGTTACGGCCGACCACGCCCTCTTCGGTTATCGGGTTGTAAGGCTTGCCGATGCCGGAGAGCAGCATCAGCCGCACGTTGTAGAGCTGGAAGCTGCTCAGCACGACGATTTTCGCCGGCTGGAAGCACTCATTGCCCTGCGCATCGATGTAGATCACCCCTTTGGCGGTTTTCTTATCATCGTTCAGCACCACCTTAATCACTTCCGCGTTCACTTCATAAGAGAAGTTCGGCATGCGCTTCAGCGCGTCCATCACCGCCGTCTGCGGCGACGCTTTGGAGTAGTTCAGGCAGGGATATTTACTGCAGTAGCCGCAGTAGTTGCAGGGGGCGATCTGGTTGCCGTAGGGGTTTTTCCACGCCCGCGACACACAGGCCGACGGGTTCGGGAACGGGTGGTAACCGAGTTTTTGCGCCGCCTCTTTGAACATCACATTGTTCAGCGTGTCTTCCAGCGCGGGCAGCGGATAAGGTTCAGAACGTGGCCCTTCAAACGGATCGCCGCCCGGCAGGATTTTGCCGCGCAGATTGCCGGTGTTGCCCGACTGGCCGCAGATCAGCTCGAATTTGTAGTAGTACGGCTCGATCTCTTCCCAGCTGAAGGGGAAGTCCATCACCCGCATATCTTCCTGCAGAATGCCGGGCTTGTACGCCTCGTCGACATAGGTTTTGAGTTTGATATCGGTCGGAGTGGGACGGATCAGTACCGCCGTCCAGTGCATGCCTGCACCGCCGACGCCGGTGCCCGGTGCAAATGCACCCCATTTACGGGTAGGCAGTGCGGTCTGGCTGCTGTTGTAGCGCACGGTGACCGCCACTTCCGCCGGGGTGGCGAACACTTTGTTGCGCACCGCATAGGCATATTCATCTGCCGGTTTCGGATAGGCGAACTCGTCATAATCGCGATCGCCACCGCGCTCCAGGGCGCGCACCTCCAGTCCTGCCAGCGCCAGCTCAATACTCATCAGTGAGCCTGCCCAGCCGAGGCCGCAGACCACGACGTCGACTTCTTTTTTAGTAACCTGTGCCATGATAATCCTGTTTACCTGATGTGGAAGCGCCTCAGGCGCGTTCACCTTTGATGCTGACCGGGCCGAGCGGATAAGGCACATTGTGCTGTTTCACCCACTCGGTGAAGCTGGCACGCGCGCCGGGGAAGCCGATGGCGATCCAGGCTTTCATCCCTTTATTGCCGCCATACATCGGGTCGGCCAGATAGCCATGTTTGGTATCGGAAAGCAGCTGGCTGAAGAAATGTGACGGTCTGAGATCGGCTTCGCCCAGCGCGGCAAAGTCGATCTGGTTTTTATTCACCTGCGTCAGCACCGCATCCTTCTCCTCCAGCGTCAGCGCAGCAAACGCTTTCTGATGGGTGTCATGGCACCACTGATTGAGCAGCTTTATGCCGGTCTGGTAGATCTGCTGGGGACGGAACGGGATCTGATAGCCCAGCGTCGCGGGAGCCTGGGTATTGAAAGGCCCCTGCAGGTAGATTTCACTGCCGAAGGCTTCGCTGTGCAGCTGCTGATCGATAAAGATCGGCACATTGGTTTCCAGCGCGCCCGGCGCTTTGCCTTTGCCGCCTGCCGGGATCAGACGATCGGTGGCCGCCAGGATGAACTGCCACTCGTCGGCACTGAAAAAGATCGGCCTGTAATCGGCTAACTCGGGGGCCGCCATCTCTGCCGCCTGTGCCGCCGTGATGCCCTTTAACACCAGCTCACTTAATGGCAGCGCCAGCAGTGAACCGAGCAAAAATTTACGCCTGGTGGTGGGTTTTTCTAAAAGCATATCCGCACGACTCTCATCTGCTGAATACCCCTCTTAATCGCTGATGACGCTGAAAGGCGATGCGCAGAGGGGTATTCCCCGCCGGTATTCACGCACACGGCACAGACGACGGCAGAACGGTTAAGGGCGGGTAGAATTATCTATCGGTGACAAAGAAAATATATCGGTTAAAGACCTGACAATCTTAGGGATATAAATGTGTCTGAATGTAAATTTAAAATTTACACGCTGTCACAGCCGAAAAAGGTTATCAGACGGCACCCATTCAGCGGGCAGAAAAAAGCGTAACCGGAAGAGGGAATACCGGGAAAAAGCGATAAAAATCGGTTAATTAGCCATTATCCGGCAGCTATGTGGCGGGATATTTTCCTATTGTCATTATCACGCTCATCGATCGTTAAAAAAGATTACGCTTCCCTGTTCGCTGCCTTTCTGCACGCCACGCTTTAAACAGGCTGCTTTTTTCAGGTGGTCAGTTACAGATAACAGGCTTTTGCTTCGGTGAGCCGGAATAATATTTCCGGAGCGAAAAGAATATTAAAGAAATAATCACAATCCGCCATTATATTCGCCTTTCTGTCCGTCTGAACCTGACGCGACTATTTGTGCAAAGCTCAGAACAAACCGGCATTTTGAGATTATCGGGCGCCCGCTAGAGTAGAGCCATTACCGACTCAGGATAACCCTCTATGCGAAAAACGCTTTTGTCCCTGTTAACGGCTCTGACTCTGGTTCACTCCGCACATGCGGCCACCCCCGCCGATACGCTGGTGGTGGCCGTTCCGCTGGATGGCATCATCAGTTTTGACCCGGCGGAAAGTTTCGAAACGGTCAGCAACAGCAGCCTGCGCAATATCTACCAGATGCTGCTGGAGCCGGATCATCACAATCCGCAGCAGCTCTCGCCGCTGGCCGCGACCCGCTGGCAGGCGGGCAAAACACCGCACAGTCTGGTATTTGATCTTAATCCCCAGGCCCGCTTCGCCAGCGGTAATCCGCTGACCGCTGAGGATGTGGTGTTCTCCTTAACCCGCGCGGTGAAGCTGAATAAAGCGCCCTCTTTTATTCTGGGCGAGTTTGGCTGGACGCCAGAAAATATCGACCAGCAGTTCACGGTGATCAGCGACCACCAGCTTGAGCTGCGCTGGCCGGCGGAGATTGGCCGCGACCTGGCGCTGCGCCTGCTGACCGCGCCGGTCGCCTCGATTGTTGACAGCAGGCTGGTCCGGCAGCACGCCAGTAACAATGACTACGGCAACGGCTGGCTGAAGGTGCACTCGGCAGGCAGCGCCGCCTACGCCATCAGGCAGTTTGTGCCGCTGCAGGCGCTGGTTCTGGAGGCCAATCCCTACAGCACCCAAAAACCGCATCTGAAGCGCGTTCTGCTGAAAGGGGTGGCCGATCCGGGCAGCCGCCGGCTGCTGATCCAGCAGGGAGATGTGGATGTCGCCTATCAGCTCGGCCCGGACCAGATCGCCGCGCTGAAGAACACGGCGGGGGTGCGTGTCGAGGCCTTCCCGTCGAGCCTGGTTTACTACCTCGGCTTTAACACCCAAAGTCCGCAGCAACCGGCGCTGGGCAATCCGGCGCTGTGGCAGGCGGCGCGCTGGCTGGTGGACTATGAGAGCCTGGCGAACCAGCTGCTGAAGGGTCAGTACCGTATTCACCAGAGCTTCCTGCCGGACGGGTTTGACGGCACCCTGAATACCACGCCGTTCCACTACGATCTGAAAAAGGCACAGGAAATTCTGCAGAAAGGCGGCATTAAACCGGGCACGCATATCGCGCTGACGGTGGTCAACCAGCCGCCTTACATCGACGTGGCGCAGGCGCTGCAGGCGAGCTTCGCTAAAGCCGATGTGCAACTCGATCTTCAGCCGGTGGCGGAATCGGAGCTGTGGAGCAAAATGCGCAGCCGTGACTTCCAGGCGATCTTCTCTTACTGGGGCGCGGACTACATCGATCCCAACACCAACGCCAGCGCCTTTGCTTATAACGTACCCGGCGGCGGCAAAACCCTGGCCTGGCGCGTCGGCTGGACGATCCCTGAACTCAGCGCGCAGACCCGCGCCGCCGCCGGAGAGAGTGACGCCGCAAAACGTCGCAGCCTTTACACGGCCCTGCAGACCCGCGTCCAGCAGGATTCGCCGTTTGTTCTGCTGCTGCAGGGCGCAACCCAGGTCGCCGTGCGCAGCAACCTGAAGAGCCTGCAGCAGGGTATCGGCGTCAGCCTGCTCAATTTTGAAGAGGTGCAGAAGTAGAAAACCCGGCAGGGATGGCAGCCTGCCTGAAATGACGCCAGTAAAAGCGAGGCCGTTGCAGGACAGCGCAACGGCCTCGCTTTTGACGAATTGTTCTCCTCTTCCCTGCCCTTCGCTTGCTATCCTTCAGGCATAACCCGTTGCCCGAGAGAGGAAAATCATGACATCTCCGCTACTGATTGCCCGGACGCCTGACGTCGAACTCCATCTGTTACCGCAAATGGCGAACCGCCACGGCTTAATCACCGGCGCAACCGGCACCGGTAAAACCGTCACGCTGCAGAAGCTGGCCGAATCCTTCTCCGCCAGCGGCGTGCCGGTCTTTATGGCCGACGTGAAAGGCGATTTAACCGGCGTGGCGATGGCCGGTCAGTCCGGCGAAAAGCTTCAGGAGAGACTGGCGAAGATCGGCGTCACCGACTGGCAGCCGCAGAGCAATCCGGTGGTGCTGTGGGATATCTTCGGCGAGAAAGGCCATCCGGTGCGGGCAACCGTCTCCGATCTCGGCCCGCTGCTGCTGGCGCGCCTGCTGAACCTTAATGAGGTGCAGAGCGGCGTTCTGCAGATTATCTTCCGCATCGCCGATGATCAGGGCCTGCTGCTGCTGGACTTCAAAGATCTGCGCGCCATGACCCAGTACATCGGTGACAACGCGAAGAGCTTTCAGACCCAGTATGGCAATATCAACAGCGCCTCGATCGGCGCGATTCAGCGCGGTCTGCTGACGCTGGAGCAACAGGGTGCAGAGCACTTCTTTGGCGAACCGATGCTGGATATCGCCGACTGGATGCGCGTCGACAGCAACGGTAAAGGCGTCATCAACATCCTCTCTGCTGAAAAGCTCTACCAGATGCCGAAGCTCTATGCCACCAGCCTGCTGTGGCTGCTGTCAGAGCTGTATGAGCGTCTGCCGGAAGCGGGCGATCTGGATAAGCCTAAGCTGGTCTTCTTCTTTGATGAGGCGCACCTGCTGTTTACCGACGCGCCGCCGGTGCTGCTGGAGAAGATCGAACAGGTGATGCGTCTGATCCGCTCCAAAGGGGTCGGCGTCTGGTTTGTTACCCAGAACCCGTCGGATATCCCGGATCGGGTGCTGGGCCAGCTCGGCAACCGCGTACAGCACGCCCTGCGCGCCTTCACCCCCAAAGATCAGAAGGCGGTGAAAACCGCCGCAGAGACCCTGCGCGCCAATCCGGCTTTTGACAGCGCAGAGGCCATTCAGGCACTCGGCACCGGCGAAGCACTCATCTCCTTCCTGGATGCCAAAGGCAGTCCGTCGGTCGTCGAGCGCGCCATGGTGATTGCGCCTGGTTCGCGCATGGGTCCGGTGACAGGCGATGAGCGCAACGGTCTGATCAACCATTCGCCGCTGTATGGCAAATATGACACGGACATCGATCGGGAATCGGCTTATGAACGGCTGCAACAGGGCGTGCAGGCCGCCAGTGACAAGGCCAATGCGCCTGAAGCCAAAGGCAACGCGGTGGCGGTCGATGACGGGATTCTGGGGGGATTAAAAGAGATCCTGTTTGGCAGCACCGGTCCGCGCGGCGGCAAGCGGGATGGTGTGGTGCAGACCATGGCGAAGAGCGCCGGGCGTCAGATTACTCACCAGATCATTCGCGGCGTGCTGGGCAGCCTGTTTGGCGGTCGTCGCCGCTAAAGGTGGGTGGCAGCCGGGCTGCCACCTTAACGCTACTGATGTTTCCAGTGGGTGGAGACCGGGTTGGTGACCGTGTTCTTTTCCTGCGTGTAGGTGCCGTTCTGCTGGGCAATCGCTTCGCCGGTATCGACAATCGCGTTCTGGATAAACACATTCTGCTTATCGCCGCGCACAAAGGTCAGCTGATGGAAGGCGGTCTTGTTACCCCAATCGCTGGAGGGCAGCGAGATAAAGCGCACCGTGAAGGTCTCATCATCGAAACTGCCCTGCATCACGTAGACGCCGTAATGGTTTTCACCCTGCGAGATGATTTTATAGGTGCCGTTGTCGTAGTAATAAATTTCGGCATCGGGAAAGGGTTTTTTGTCGTACATTTTACGGTAATGCAGGACCTGCTTAATGGTGGGCTTGCCGAAGCTGACGGTCAGATTTTTTCCATCGGCAGAGGTGGTCAGCCCTTCTGCATGCGCGCCGATACCACTCATTAACATCAACAGACTGGCGGTTGCCGTTGCGATTGCTTTCACGTGAATTCTCCTGGTCTGGTTCCATGGATAGGGTGTGTCAACGTAAGGAGACTGCCTGCGGAATGTACACCGCCGTAACTGTTTATCAGAGTGGTAATTTTTAAGGTGATTAGTTTTTAGGAACAGTCTGGTCAGCGCCTCGCCCGTCCGGTTAAGACCGCATAAATCCGTGCCAGACTTAACTGCACTTTTCGACCGGGAGAGGAGAACGTTGACCTGTTAAGCAGGCAAACTGCTAAGATCAGGATATGGATAAACAACGCGAACTCAAACGGACCAAACGCCTGGCGCTCTCGCTGCTGCTGCTGGCCGCCCTCACCTTTGTCGTCACACTGTTTCTGCCGCCCAGCTTTTACGTCAGCGGCATCAAAGCCATAGCGGAAGCCGCGATGGTCGGCGCACTGGCCGACTGGTTTGCGGTGGTGGCGCTGTTTCGCCGCGTGCCGGTGCCGTTTATTGCCCGTCATACGGCCATTATTCCGCGCAACAAAGATCGCATCGGTGAGAATCTGGGGCGCTTTGTGCAGGAGAAGTTTCTGGATACCGATTCGCTGCTGAATCTGATCCGCCGCTACGATCCCTCCACCCTGCTGGCGAAGTGGCTCAATGCGCCAGGTAACGCCGACCGCGTGGGCCGCCATCTGCTGCAGGTGATGCGCGGCTTCCTGGATCTGACCGATGACACCCGCATCCAGACCTTTATGCGTCGTGCGGTGCATCGCGCTATCGATAAGGTCGATCTCAGCCAGACCAGTGCCCTGGTGCTGGAGAGCCTGACGAAGAACAATCGTCACCAGGCGCTGCTGGACGCGGCAATCGACCAGCTGCTGAAGCTGCTGCACAAACCCACCACCCGGGAATTTATCGCTAACCAGCTGGTGCGCTGGCTGAAGCGCGAGCATCCCATCAAGGCGAAAATGCTGCCGACCGAGTGGCTGGGCGAGCACAGCGCAGAACTGGTGGCGAACGCGGTGGATTCCCTGCTGGATGATGTGGCGCTGGATCAGGGCCATGAACTGCGGCTGGGCTTTAACCGGGCGGTTGAGAAGCTCATCGTGAAGCTGCAGAGCGACCCGGAAATGGCGGCCCGCGCCGACGAGATCAAAGGCTGGCTGAAAGAGGATGCCTCCTTTAACCGCTACATCGGCGAGCTCTGGAATGATATGCGCAGCTGGCTCAAGGCAGATTTCAGCAGCGAAGATTCACGCGTGCAGGAGAAAATAGGCGATGCGGCACGCTGGCTGGGCGAAACCCTGGCCGCCGACCCGGCGCTGCGCGACTCAATGAATCAGCACCTGGAGCAGGCCGCCCGCAGCGTCGCGCCGGAGTTTGCCCGCTTCCTGACGCGCCATATCAGCGACACGGTGAAAAGCTGGGATGCGCGGGATATGTCGCAGCAGATAGAGCTGAACATCGGTAAGGATCTGCAGTTTATCCGCATCAACGGGACGCTGGTGGGCGGCACCATCGGGCTGATCCTCTACCTGCTGTCGCAGCTTCCCGCCGTACTGCCGGTGGTGAAAGGCTGGCTGGGCTGACGTAACCAAAAAACCTCGCCTCCCTGCGGGGTTTTTTGTCCTCTGCGTCAGGCAATAAAGGGCGGTTATGGCTGCTCCAGCGCAGGCTGCGCGACCGCCATAAACGCTTTTACCCTCTCCCGATCCACATCGTTCCACCAGACGCCATCGACTTTGAGCGCACTGGCTACGATCACAGCCTGCGTGCGCGCCAGAATCTGGCAGACGTTGGCGGGCGTCACGCCCGACCCCACCAGCAGCGGTAAGGTGGTGGCAGCGCGGATCTCGTCGATTTCCTCCAGCGTGGCGCTGTCGCCGGTGCGTTGTCCGGTGGCGATAACCGCATCCGCTTCGAAGAAGTCGACATCGCGGGTCAGTTCCCGAATGGAGCGATCGGCCACTATCGCGTGGCTGCCGTGTTTAACATGGCTGTCGGCGAATACCCGGATATGTTCGGCCCGCAGCTGGCTACGGTAGCGCAGCGCTTTCGCGGCAGCCCCTTCAATAAAGCCTTCGTTGGCGATATAAGCATTCGCCCACTGATTGACGCGGATAAAATCCGCCCCGCCCGCCAGCGCGGTGGCAAAGGCAGGCAGCGCGGCATTCGCCAGCACGTTAATGCCCAGCGGCACGCCGAAACGCTCCCGCACTTTTTCCGTAATCACCGCCATCAGCGCCGGCGTTTCCGGGCCAATATCCTCAGGTTTTGAAAAAGGAATATCGCCATGATTTTCCACAATCAGGCCGTGAACCCCGCCCAGAATATAATTTTCCGCATCGCGTAATGCGCGATCAATTATCGCGCTGACAGGTTTGCCCCGATATTTTGGTGAGCCCGGGAAGGGGTCACAATGAATGACGCCAATAACCGCTTTAGGGCGTGAAAATATCGCTTGTATTGCATCAATTTTTCCTGCTGATATAGCAACCATCGCTTCTTTATCCTGTTCGGGAAAACACTATGCGTGTTTATGTGGCTGGAAATATTACTGTCGATGAAACCTGGTCTGTTACCGATATTCCGGCTAAGGGCGCCTCTGTTCACGGTTATCAGCGATCGCAGGATATCGGCGGAAAAGGCGCGAATCAGGCGATAGTGTTATCCCGTTGCGGCATTGAAACCTGTTTAATTGCCGCGACCGGTCATGACAGCAAAGGAAAATGGATCCGTCAGCAGCTCATGAACGAGCCCGTGACGTTACTGCCCACGCAGCCGATGACTGCGTTGAGCGACACCTCGCTTATTCTGCACAGCGCCGATGGCGATAACGCCATTATTACCAGTACATCGGCGGCAGAAGCGCTGGATATCACTACGCTTGGCCACCATCTGGCCAGCGCGCGTCCGGGCGATCTGCTGGTGCAGCAGGGCAATTTCTCGCCCGAAAAAACCCATGCGCTGTTCAGCCTGGCCAAATCCTGCGGCCTGATAACCGTATTTAACCCCTCACCCGTGCACGCCGCTTTTGCCTCATGCTGGTCGCTGGTCGATATCGCCGTGGTCAATCAGCACGAAGCGCTGCAGCTACAGCCCCGCGCAGTGAAAACGCTAGTGACCACACTGGGCAGTGCGGGCGCCTGGCTGACGCAGGGCGACCAGCGAACGTTTTGTCCGGCGCAACCCGTTAATGCCACAGATACCACCGGCGCAGGCGATACCTTTCTTGCCGTGATGCTGGCTTCCGCGATCCTGCGCGGGGGGGAAATCGATGCTTTAGCACTGACGCATGCCAGTCAGGCTGCGGCGCTGACTGTCAGCCGTCACGGGACACGTCAGGCCTTCCCCACCGCAGAGGAACTCGCCGCGCTGCTCCAGTCAGGCAGCGAGCCAGCGGTTATTTAAACATTGCGCGATAACTGTCCACGTTGGCTTTGGTCACCACCGTGGCCGGAACCAGAATGGTTTTCGACACGGTTTTGCCTGCGGTAATCGCGTTCAGGGCTTTTACCGCCTCTTCACCCATCTTTTTCGGGTCCTGTTGCAGGACAGCCGTGACATAACCGCCATCAATCCCGCTGATGGCTTTGGACGTCAGATCCCAGCCAAAGACTTTGATCTCTTTCTGGCGGCCCTGGTTTTCCACCGCCGCAATCGCGCCCAGCAGTGCCGGCTCGCCGGTCGCGTAGATAGCGGTTAAATCCGGGTTACCGGTGATCAGGTTTTCTGCCGCCGTCATCGCCGTATCCTGCACGTTCTGGCCATCAACCACATCCGCGACGGTGATGCCCGGATTGCTTTTGATGGTTTCTTCAAATCCCTTCTGACGCTGGTTCTGCACGGCCGAATTCAGCGCGCCCACAATGCCCAGTCGCGCTTTGCCGCCCATATTCTTCGCCACGTAGTCGACAAAATAGTGACCAATAATTTTGCCGCCTTCCAGGTTATCCACGCCCACCTGTGCCGCCTGTGGGCCCGCCGGTAATACCGCATCAATCGCAATAACCGGTATTCTGGCGGCGGCCGCTTCTTTAATCGCTGGCATAATGCCGTTGACGTCAATCGCGTCCACCATAATGCCCTTCACACCCTGCTGAATATAGGTTTCAATGGCGTCGTTTTGAGACACTGGATTATCGTTGGCGTTAAAGATCACTAAATTTTTACCGCTGGCTTTCGCTGCTTCCTGGGCGCCATTATTCATCTGATTAAAAAACAGGGCCTGCTGATTGATCTGAACCAGCGCATAAGTGGGCGCGGCTTTCGCCAGTGAAAATAATGAACCCGCAGACAGTAAGCCGGTTGCCAGCGCAACAGCACGCAGTTTTCTGGTGTTAAATGCCATCATCTTAAAATTCCTCGTCGGGAATGAGCGATAACCAGTTGATCTCCGCATTAAAATGCAGAGGGAATAGTGTTGGCGGGCAAATATCGTCTGAATGGCTGCTTCAGCCAGAACCTGAATAATCGACTTTCTGCACACCGTCCATTATGGTGCACGTGTGAAAGGAATTAATCGGGTTTGGGAGTGACTCCCGGGTCGTGCGGTAAACTGCCTTTAACATTCGCTTCTGGCTAAATTTTGTCAAGCGATTATTTTATCGTCAGCGGGCATGGAAAAACTGTCTCCGCTGCGCGCAACTGTGTTACTGATAGCCGATTCCGGGCAAGATGGCAGGTGATATGAGTAAAAAACGGGTGCTGTTATCGGATGTGGCAGCGCTGGCCGGACTCTCTAAAGCGACCGTATCCCGCTATATGAATCAAAGCATTATGCTGCCGCAGGAGACGATTGACCGCATTGAAGCGGCGATTCGTCAGCTGGATTATCGCGGTAACAGTCTGGCGCGTCGCCTGAGCAAGGGCGGCAGCGAAACTCTGGGGCTGGTGCTGCCCGATATTACCAATCCCTTCTTTGCCGAACTGGCAGATGCCGCCGAAGAAGCCGCCTCTGCTCATGGCTACAGCCTGGTACTCTGTATTACCCGCAACCATCCGGACAAAGAGAGTCAGTTTATCCGCTGGCTGGATACCTGCCAGGTGGATGGCCTGCTGTTTACCACCAACCATCCTGATAACGGTCTGTTACGCAAAGAGATTAACCGCCACCAGCGCATCGTGCTGCTGGATGAGGACATCCCTGGCAGCGTCGTGCCCAAGGTGTTTGCCGACAACGTTCAGGGTGGACGGATGGCTACCGAAAATCTGATTGCTGCGGGTCATCGGGATATCGCCTTTGTCGGCGGCCCGGCGGAACTGATGAGTGTACGCGAACGCTACCAGGGGTTCTGCACCGCAATGGAGCAGGCTGGCCTGCGTGTCCCGCCCGAATGGGTGATGTACGGCGAATACCAGCGTGAGTTCGGTAAACAGGCGCTGGAACAGCTGTTCAGCCGCGCAGAGCGCCCCACCGCCGTCTTTGCCGCCAGCGATTTTCTGGTACTGGGATTGATGGATGGCCTGCGCGCGCGCGGACTCAGTGCGCCCGACGCGCTGTCCCTGGTGGGCTTTGATGACGCCACCTATGCTGACTTCACCCAGCCCCGTATATCCACCATCCGCCAGCCCGCACGTGAACTGGGCCGCACGGCCGTAGAGATCATGTTGCGTATTCTGAATGATGACCTCCCCGTCCCCGCCGAAACCCGCCTGCAGGTTGAATGGGTGGCGCGCGACTCGATACGGATCCGTTAACCACGACCCAGAATGGCGCAAAAGCGCACAATAGTGGCGCAAAAAGTGAGCGCCTTCATTTTGCCGGTTTCTGTTCAGTAAACCGG
This sequence comes from Pantoea sp. PA1, assembly GCF_056856975.1. Lineage (NCBI taxonomy): Bacteria > Pseudomonadati > Pseudomonadota > Gammaproteobacteria > Enterobacterales > Erwiniaceae > Pantoea > Pantoea sp. PA1. Next base: position 270,774 of record NZ_JBXGEE010000002.1, on the reverse strand, counting down.
TTTACCTGAAGTCAAACAGCAAATGTTCTGCATTACAGTGAGTTAGACCCTAAGTGCCACGCCTGATCACAGACTGGCACGGAAGCTGCACTGTCTCACCCGGCAAACAAATATCGTGTAGCGTGTTGTTCTGTGTGTTGTGACAAAGGGTTTATCCTGCAGGTAAACCGGTTTACAAGGGCGTAAACCGTGCCGGATAGCCCCTTTTTACATGCAGAGTAACGGTCCCGTTAGTGGTGATGGGAGTAATCATATGCAGCAGGCACACACTGCCCTGACACGGGTAGAGATGGTGAATATTACCAAGACCTATGGCGCAATCCGGTCTCTGCAGGGCGTCAACCTGCAACTGGCTCCGGGTGAAGTGCTGGGTCTGGTGGGCGATAACGGCGCGGGAAAATCCACGCTGACCAAGGTGCTGTCAGGAGCGGTCGTCCCGACCAGCGGCACGATTCGTATTGATGGCGAAGAGCAGCATTTCTCTACTCCGGCGGATTCGCGCCGCTGCCATATCGAGATGGTGTATCAGGATCTGTCGCTGTGCGACACCGTCGATGTGGCAGGCAACCTGTTTATGGGACGTGAACCGATGAAGTCCATTTTCGGCATCCCGTTTCTGGACGAAGAAAAAATGCACACTGACGCGCGGGAAATGCTGAAAGGCCTGGGGATTTCTATCCCGGATACCCGGCTGCTGGTGCGCAACTTATCCGGCGGGCAGCGCCAGGCGATTGCCATTGCACGCGCTGCCGCCTTCGATCCCAAGGTACTGATTATGGATGAACCCACCGCCGCGCTGGCCGTCGCCGAAGTGGAGGCGGTGCTGGAGCTGATCCGCCGGGTGTCGGCACGGGGCGTGAGCGTCATCCTGATCACCCATCGCTTACAGGATCTCTTCCTGGTGTGCGATCGCATCATGGTGATGTACGAGGGCACCAATGTGGCGGAGCGCCGCGTGGCCGAAACGGATCTGACCGAGATCGTCAATTTGATCGTGGGTGAGAAGTTTGTCGCCCGCTCGGCCGCCGCGCACTGAGCGAGGTAACAGGATGACTATTATGAATCTGAGCAGTTCCCGCATGACACAGCACTCGCTGCCGCGTCGTCTGCTGCACAACCACTCTGGCGTGGTGAGCATCGCGCTGTTTTTCGTGTTCTGCTGCGTGGTCTTTTCCCTGATCACCGGCAACTTCCTCAGCAGTGCTAACTGGCTGAATATCATTCGCCAGAGCGCGCCGCTGCTGATTGTCGCCACGGCGATGACGCTGGTGATCACCACGGGCGGGATCGATCTCTCCGTAGGATCGACGCTGGCGCTGGTCGGCGTCCTTTCCGCTATCGCGCTGAATAACTGGGGCCTGCCCTGGCCGGTGGTGTTGCTGGGCGGCTTGCTGCTGGGCGCGCTGGTGGGGGCCATTAACGGCTTCTTTATCGCTTACGAAGGCATCCCGGCCTTTATCGTCACGCTGGCGACGCTGGCGGTGGTGCGCGGCGTGGCGCTGCTGATTACCCAGGGCTACTCCATTCCCATTCCTGCCGACAGCCCGTTCGCTTTAATGGGCCGCGCCTGGGTACTGGGCGTGCCGATGCCCGCGCTGATTGGCATCGTGGCGCTGATCGTCGGCCATATCGCGCTGAATCATATGCGTTTTGGTCGCTATGTCACGGCGATTGGCGCGAATGCGGAAGGCGCGCGCCGGAGCGGCATTAACACCAAAGCCGTAACCATGAAGGTCTACATCCTCAGCGGTATGGCGGCGGCGCTGGCGGGCATGATCATCACCGCACGTCTGGGCAGCGGCTCCTCCAACCAGGGCGAAGGCTTCGAGTTGCAGGTGATCGCGGCGGTGGTGCTGGGCAGTACCAGCCTGTTTGGCGGCTTCGGAACCGTTATCGGCACGCTGCTCGGCGCGCTGTCGATTGCCATCATCCAGAACGGCCTGATTCTGTCGCATATCTCCCCGTTTTACACGCAGATCGCCACCGGTACGATTATTCTGCTGGCCATCTGGCTCAACACCCGCATTCTCAACCCGACGCGATCGGCGGCGAAAGGATAGCTGATGAAACACTCTATTTTCCGTCATCCCGATCCGCTGCCGCTGGGCAGCAACAGCGGCTATGTGATGACCGTCCTTGGCCCGCTGCCGGTGAATGAGATGGGCGTGACGCTGATGCACGAGCACATTCTGCTGGATGCCTCCGGCAAGTGGGTACCGCCCTGCTGCTGTGGCGAGCGTCATCTGGCGGAAATGCCGGTCAGCATCGAAAACCTGGGCGAGCTGTCGCTTAATCCGCTGATCAGCCGCGATAACTGTCAGCTGTTTGATGTGGATCTGGCGATTGAAGAGCTGATGAAGTTCCGGGCACTGGGCGGCGAGACGGTGGTGGATCCCACCAATATCGGCATTGGCCGTGACCCGAAAGCGCTGCAGCGCATCGCGCGCCTGACCGGGCTGAACATCATCATGAGCACCGGGCTGTATCTGGAGCCCTCACATCCCGACTGGGTCAAATCGATCAGCATTGACGCGCTCTCTGACAGGCTGATTTACGACCTGGGCGGCAGAGAGGAGAAACCCGAGGTGCTGGCTGGCCTGATCGGCGAAATCGGTGTGTCCAGCCGCTTTACCCCTGACGAGGAGAAATCCCTGCGGGCGGCGGGCCGCGCCAGTGCCGCGACACGCGTGCCGGTTGAGGTGCATCTGCCCGGCTGGGAGCGCTTAGGCCATCGGGTGCTGGATATCCTGGAAGAAGAAGGCGCTGACCTGTGTCATGTGGTGCTGTGCCACATGAACCCCAGCTTTGCCGATAAGCGCTACCAGCGCGATCTGGCACAGCGCGGCGCCTTTCTGGAATATGACATGATCGGCATGAGCTATTACTACGCCGATGAGACCGCGCAGTCACCGTCCGATGAGGAGAATGCCCGCGCCATCCGCGAGCTGATCGATGACGGCTTTATCGAACAGATTTTGCTGTCGCAGGACGTGTTCCTGAAAACCATGCTGACCCGCTACGGCGGTCACGGCTATGGCTACATCCTTAAACATTTTGTCCCGCGCCTGAAACGCCACGGCGTCAGCGGCGAACAACTTGAAACCTTACTGATTGCTAACCCACAGCGCGTTTTTGGTGGGTAAGGGAGAACCTGAATGCAGAAGAAAATTTTACTGGTCGGCGAGTCCTGGACCAGCACGTCTGTTCACGTCAAAGGCTTCGATCAGTTTGCCACCGCCACCTGGCATAATGGCGCGACCGACTTTATGGCGGCGCTGGCCGACAGCGATTATGCCATCACCTACATGCCCGCCCATGCTGCCGCCACCGAATTTCCTTTAACCCCGGACGGGCTTCAGCAGTGGGATGCGATCATTCTGTCCGACATCGGCGCCAATACGTTGCTGCTGCACCCCGATACCTGGCTGAAGAGCCAGCGCACGGCAAATCGCCTGACGCTGATCCACGACTATGTGGCGGCGGGCGGCGCGCTGATGATGATTGGCGGCTACTTCAGTTTTCAGGGTATCAATGGCGGCGCGCGCTATCGCAACACGGCGGTCGAGAAAGTCCTGCCGGTGCGCTGCCTGGCCTGGGATGACCGCATCGAAACGCCCGAAGGCGTTTATCCCTGCATGATCGAATCTCACGCGCTGTTCGCCGGTATGCCAGACGACTGGCCATGGCTACTGGGCTATAACGAAGTGGAGATGCACCCGGAAGGTAAACTGCTGGCGACCATCGCCGGCACCTCACATCCGCTGCTGGCGGTGCGCGAGTATCAGCAGGGCCGTTCGCTGGTCTGGACGAGTGATATGTCTGCGCACTGGCTGCCGCAGGAGTTTGCTCAGTGGCCGGGTTACCGCCAGCTGTGGATCAACTGCCTGGACTGGTTAACGGTGCGCGGATGATGAGCCAGAGCCAGACGCTGGCGCAGCAGCTGTTGCGCTTTGACACCATTAATCCCCCGGGCAACGAAGCGGCCTGCATGCACTTTCTGGCAGAGTGGCTGGCGGAACGGGGCTTTGAGGTCACCCTGTCCCCCTTCGGTGAAAATCGTCTGAACCTGATTGCCCGTCTCCCTGGCCGTCAGCCCGGCCCGCAGCTGGCGTTTACCGGCCATCTGGATACGGTCCCGCTCGGCAATGCTGACTGGCAGTTCGATCCGTTTGGTGAAATCGTGGGTGACCGGCTTTACGGTCGCGGTTCGAGTGACATGAAGGCCGCTGTCGCGGCTTTTGCAGTTGCCTGCGTGACGCATCAACAGGCGATTCAGCAGGGCTCCGGCGTTGTACTGGTGATCACCGGCGGGGAGGAGACGGGCTGTGACGGCGCGCGGGCGCTGATTGCTGCCGCTGACCTGCCCGATGTCGCCGCATTGATTGTCGGCGAGCCCACCGCCAACTATCCGGTTATCGGCCATAAAGGCGCACTCTGGCTACGTTGTGAAACGCGCGGGAAAACGGCCCATGGCGCGATGCCGGAACTGGGCATTAATGCCATTTATCTGGCGGCGGAGGCTCTGGGCAGGATCCAGCACTTCTCGCCTGGCGCGCCACATCCGCTGATGAAGCAGCCGACCGTTAACGTCGGACGCATTTCAGGCGGCCTGAACATTAACTCTGTACCCGATCGCACCCAATTTGATGTGGATATCCGCAGCGCACCCAATCTGCAGCACGCCACCATTCGACAGCAACTGACAACCTTACTGGGAGAGAGTGTAACGGTGACGACGCTGGTGGATCTGCCGGCCGTACTGAGCGAAGAGAATCAGGCCTGGATTCATTCTGTTTATCAGCATTGTCAGGCGTTACATGACGCTCCGCTGACGCCGCGCATTGTGCCCTACTTTACTGATGCGTCACTGTTGTTACCCGCACTGGGTACGCCGCCCTGCATTATCCTTGGTCCCGGCGAGCCATCCATGGCACACCAGACCGATGAATATTGCCTGCTGAGCCGGTTAGCGGAAGCGGAGCTGTTGTATGGTGCGTTGATTAACGACTGGATGAGGTCATAGTGGGGTGCCTCAGACGGCTGGCCGAATAAAGGGGCGCACGACGCCCGCCATAAAAAAGGCCGCTTGCGCGGCCTTTTTTCATTCACGGTGCTTAGCGCCGCTTAATCAGCATAAACATACTGATCGCAAAGAACGCGAAGCTTGGCAGGATCGCCCCCAGCACCGGCGGCAGTCCGTAAACCAGACTCAGCGGGCCGAAAATCTGATCCAGCACGTAGAACAGGAAGCCGAAGCTGATACCGGTCACGACCCGTACCCCCATCGACACGCTGCGCAGCGGACCGAAAATAAACGACAGCGCCATCAGCATCATCACCGCCACCGACAGCGGCTGGAAAATCTTGCTCCACATATTCAGCCGGTATCGTCCTGACTCCTGGCCGCTCTGCTTCAGATACTTACTGTAGTTATACAGACCGCGAATCGATAACGCATCCGGGTCGAGCGCCACCACGCCCAGCTTGTCAGGCGTCAGATTGGTTTTCCACTCGCCGCTCAGACTCTGTGAGCCGGTAATCTGCTTCGGATCGGTCAGGTTCGACTCATCGACCTGCGACAGTATCCAGCGCTTTTTGTCTTTATCCCAGGTCGCCGTCGCCGCATAACGCACGCTCTGTAAACGGCGCTGATCGGTAAAGTTATAGATGCTGACGCCGTCAATCTCATTGTCGCCTTTAATGCGCTCAATAAAGATGAAGTTGTTGCCATCCTTCGCCCACAGACCATTCTGCGTCGACACCAGTGCGCCGCCGTAAAGCTGCTGCGCCCGGTAGTTACGCGCCATCTGCTCGCCTGACGGCGCCACAAATTCCCCGATCGCCATGGTCAGCAGCACCAGCGGAATCGCCGTTTTCATCACCGACAGCGCCACCTGCATGCGGGTAAAGCCCGCCGCCTGCATCACCACCAGCTCACTGCGCTGCGCCAGCGCGCCCAGTCCCAGCAGAGCACCCAGCAGGGCCGCCATCGGGAAGAAAATCTCAATATCTTTGGGTACGCTCAGCAGGGTGTAATAGCCGGCGCTCAGCGCGCTGTAGCTCCCCTGCCCGGTCTTACGCAGCTGATCGACGAACTTGATGATGCCGGAAAGCGACACCAGCATGAACAGCGTCAGCATTATCGTATTGAAAATCGTTTTACCGATATAGCGGTCAAGTACGCGAAACATCAGACTGACCCTCCGCGTGTAAAGCGGGCGCGAACCCGACGCATCGGCACCGTATCCCACAGGTTAAGCACTATCGCCAGCAGCAGATAGCTGATATTCACCACCCACATCCACACACCCGGATCGAGGCGGCCTTTTGCTCCGCTCGACTTCAGCGAACTCTGCAGCAGGAAGAAGATCAGATAGAGCAGCATCGCGGGCAGCATCGACAGCACGCGTCCCTGACGGGGGTTCACCACGCTGAGCGGCACCACCATCAGCGCCATCACCAGCACCGCGAACACCAGCGTCAGACGCCAGTGCAGCTCGGCCTTAAACTCAGGCGTGTTATTGCTGAACAGGCCGGTAAAGCTCGACTGCTCTGCATCATTCGGATCGAGCGTTGCCGCCTTATAGCCCACAATCGCCTGATAGTTGGTGAAGTCGGTAATGCGGAAGTCACGCAGCAGGGCCGTGCCCTCAAAGCGGGTGCCCTTATCCAGCGTTACCACCTGCGAACCATCTTTACGCTGCTCCATGTGGCCGCTGTCGGCCAGCACTACTGACGGACGCGCATTGCCTTTAGGCCGCAGCTGCGCCAGGAAAACGTTGCCAAACTGATTGCCCTTTACATCCTCGACAAACAGCACGGCGCTGCCGTCGCTGGAGGTCTGGAACTGGCCAGCGGCCATCGCCGCGGCTCCCGGGTTCGCTTTGGCATTCTGCGTTACCTCATCCTGATAGCGGGATGACCAGGGGCCGAGCCAGATAACGTTTACCGCCGCCACCAGCGAGGTAAAGAGCATCAATACCATCGCCGCTTTAACCAGTACGGCCTTACTCAGGCCGCAGGCGTGCATCACGGTAATTTCACTTTCCGTGTAAAGCCGTCCCAGCGTCATCAGGATCGCCAGAAACAGACTTAAGGGCAGTATAAGTTGTGCCATTTCAGGCACGCCGAGTCCTAACAGTGTCAGAACAAGGTTTGTCGGCACTTCGCCATCCACCGCGGCTCCCAGGATCCTGACTAACTTCTGGCAAAAGAAGATGAGTAGCAGGATAAACAGGATAGCCAGCTGGCTTTTGAGCGTTTCCCGAACCAGATATCTAATGATGATCACGCTTAGTACGCCTGTGAAAACTTGTCTTTTTGCAGGAAAATCGCTAGTTTCAACGCTTATCAGCCATTTTTCTTCATCAATGGCCGTCGTCGTAGCTAAAATTGTATGAAAAACGCGTCCGGGTGGTGAAAAAACAACATCTTGTCACCCTGATTCATTATGACCTCCAGCGGCAGAATGTCATGCTGCGACAATGAATAAATGGGTCATGAGCGCGCTACATTCTAGCGGCAGCAGCGGCCGTTGTCTTTAAGATTCAGGAGAGTGCATGGAGTTCAGTGTAAAAAGCGGAAGCCCGGAAAAACAACGCAGTGCCTGCATTGTCGTTGGCGTTTTCGAACCGCGTCGTCTGTCACCGATTGCCGAACAGCTGGATAAAATCAGTGACGGTTACATCAGTGCCCTGCTGCGCCGCGGCGAGCTGGAAGGGAAAGTGGGCCAGACACTGCTGCTGCATCATGTGCCAAATATCCTGTCTGAGCGTATTCTGCTGATTGGCTGCGGGAAAGAGCGTGAACTGGACGAACGCCAGTACAAGCAGGTCATTCAGAAAACCATTAATACGCTGAACGACACCGGCTCCATGGAGGCGGTCTGCTTCCTGACCGAGCTGCATGTCAAAGGACGCAATACCTACTGGAAAGTGCGTCAGGCGGTGGAAACCTCAAAAGAGGCGCTCTACAACTTTGATCAGCTGAAGAGCAACAAAGCCGAGCCACGTCGTCCGCTGCGCAAACTGGTGTTCAACGTGCCGACCCGTCGCGAGCTGACCAGCGGCGAGCGGGCGATCCAGCACGGGCTGGCGGTTGCCGCCGGTATGAAAGCGGCGAAAGATCTTGGCAACATGCCGCCTAACATCTGTAACGCCGCCTATCTGGCGTCACAGGCGCGCCAGCTGGCCGATGCCTTCAGCAAAAATGTGACTACCCGCGTGATCGGCGAACAGCAGATGAAAGAGCTGGGCATGAACGCCTATCTCGCCGTCGGCGCCGGCTCGCAGAATGAGTCGCTGATGTCGGTCATTGAATACAAAGGCAATCCGGACGCTGAAGCGCGCCCGATTGTGCTGGTGGGTAAAGGGCTGACCTTTGACTCCGGCGGCATCTCCATCAAGCCTGCCGACAGCATGGATGAGATGAAGTATGACATGTGCGGCGCCGCCGCGGTCTATGGCGTCATGCGTATGGTGGCCGAGCTGAACCTGCCGCTGAACGTGGTCGGCGTGCTGGCGGGCTGTGAAAACATGCCGGATGGCCGTTCGATGCGTCCGGGTGACGTGCTGACCACCATGTCAGGCCAGACGGTCGAAGTGCTGAACACTGACGCCGAAGGCCGTCTGGTACTCTGTGATGCACTGACTTACGTCGAGCGTTTCGACCCGGAAGTGGTGATCGACGTCGCGACGCTGACCGGTGCCTGCGTAATTGCGCTGGGCCATCACATCAGCGGCCTGCTGTCGAACCACAATCCGCTGGCGCATGAACTGATCAGCGCGTCCGAGCAGTCCGGCGATCGCGCCTGGCGTCTGCCGATGGCGGATGAGTTCCAGGAGCAGCTGGAGTCCAACTTTGCCGATATGGGCAACATTGGAGGCCGTCCGGGCGGCGCGATCACCGCCGCCTGCTTCCTGGCGCGTTTCGCCCGCAAATATAACTGGGCGCACCTGGATATCGCCGGAACCGCCTGGCGCTCCGGCAAGGCCAAAGGCGCCACCGGTCGTCCGGTGCCGATGCTGTCACAGTTCCTGTTGAATCGGGCAGGATTGAACGGCGACGATTAAGCGCCCTCTTTTCTGACAGCAAGGGCGGATCTGATTCCGCCCTGATCTTCTGATGAGCAAACCGATGAAAAACGCAACCTTCTACGTGCTGGAAACCGATGCCACCCAGGATGGCCTGAGCGCTGTTGAAGCGCTGGTGTGCAATCTGGCGGAAACACGCTGGCGGGCCGGAAAGCGGGTGCTGATTGCCTGCGAAGATGAACAGCAAGCCATTCGTCTCGACGAAGCGCTGTGGCAACGACCGGCCAATGCCTTCGTGCCACACAACCTGGCGGGTGAAGGCCCGCGCTACGGTGCGCCGGTTGAGCTGGCCTGGCCACAGCGTCGCGGCAGTTCACCGCGCGACCTGCTGATTAGCCTGCTGCCCCACTTCGCAGATTTTGCTACTGCTTTCCATGAAGTGATAGACTTCGTTCCTTACGAAGACGCTCTCAAACAACTCGCGCGCGATCGCTACAAAGCGTATCGCAGCGTGGGTTTCCAATTGAATACGGCAGCGCCACCACAGCCGCAAACGACATAGCAGAAATGGAAAAGACATATAACCCGCAAGATATCGAGCAGCCGCTTTACGAGCACTGGGAAAAGCAGGGCTACTTCAAACCCAATGGCGACACCAGCCAGGAAAGCTTTTGCATCATGATCCCGCCGCCGAACGTCACCGGTAGCTTGCACATGGGTCACGCCTTCCAGCAAACCATCATGGACACCATGATCCGTTACCAGCGCATGCAGGGCAAAAACACCCTATGGCAGGCGGGCACGGACCACGCGGGCATCGCCACGCAGATGGTGGTTGAGCGCAAGATTGCGGCTGAAGAGGGCAAAACGCGCCAGGATTATGGCCGCGATGCGTTCATCGAAAAAATCTGGGAGTGGAAAGCGGAATCCGGCGGCACCATTACCCGCCAGATGCGTCGCCTCGGTAACTCCGTTGACTGGGAGCGCGAGCGCTTCACGATGGACGAGGGCCTCTCCAACGCCGTTAAAGAGGTGTTTGTTCGCCTCTACAAAGAGAACCTGATCTACCGTGGCAAACGCCTGGTGAACTGGGACCCGAAACTGCGCACCGCAATCTCCGATCTGGAAGTGGAAAACCGCGAGAGCAAAGGCTCAATGTGGCATATCCGCTATCCGCTGGCGGATGGCGCTAAAACCGCTGACGGCAAAGATTACCTGGTCGTCGCCACCACCCGTCCGGAAACCCTGCTGGGCGACACCGGCGTGGCCGTGAACCCGGAAGATCCGCGCTATAAAGATCTGATCGGCAAATTCGTAATGCTGCCGCTGGTTGGCCGCCTGATCCCGATCGTCGGCGACGAACACGCGGACATGGAAAAAGGCACCGGCTGCGTCAAAATCACCCCGGCTCATGACTTCAACGACTACGAAGTCGGCCGTCGTCATCGCTTACCGATGATCAACATCCTGACCTTTGACGGCGATATCCGCGACCGCGCTCAGGTGTATGACACCAACGGCGAAGCCAGCGATGTCTGCTCCGACGACATCCCGGCCGCCTTCCAGGGCATGGAACGCTTTGCCGCGCGTAAAGCGATTGTCGCCGCGGTGGATGAGCTGGGCCTGCTGGATGAGATCAAACCCCACGACCTGACCGTTCCTTACGGTGACCGTGGCGGCGTGGTGATTGAACCGATGCTGACCGACCAGTGGTATGTGCGTACCGCCCCGCTGGCGAAAGTGGCGGTTGAAGCCGTTGAGAACGGTGATATCCAGTTCGTGCCGAAGCAGTACGAAAACATGTACTTCTCCTGGATGCGCGATATTCAGGACTGGTGTATCTCCCGTCAGCTGTGGTGGGGTCACCGCATTCCGGCGTGGTATGACAACGACGGCAACGTCTACGTCGGCCGCACTGAAGACGAAGTGCGCGCGGAAAACAACCTGGCCGCCGATGTGGCGCTGCGTCAGGATGATGACGTGCTGGACACCTGGTTCTCCTCAGGCCTGTGGACCTTCTCTACCCTGGGCTGGCCGGAGAACACCGAAGCGCTGCGCACCTTCCATCCGACCAGCGTGCTGGTCAGCGGCTTCGACATTATCTTCTTCTGGATTGCCCGCATGATCATGCTGACCATGCACTTCATCAAAGATGAAAATGGCAAACCGCAGGTGCCGTTTAAAACCGTCTACATGACCGGACTGATCCGTGATGAAGAGGGTCAGAAGATGTCAAAATCCAAGGGTAACGTGATTGACCCGCTGGATATGGTTGATGGCATCTCGCTGGAAGCGCTGCTGGAAAAACGCACCGGCAACATGATGCAGCCGCAGCTGGCCGAGAAGATCCGCAAACGTACCGAGAAGCAGTTCCCGAACGGCATCGAGCCATCAGGCACCGATGCGCTGCGCTTTACGCTGGCGGCCCTGGCCTCAACCGGTCGCGACATCAACTGGGACATGAAGCGCCTGGAAGGGTATCGCAACTTCTGTAACAAGCTGTGGAACGCCAGCCGCTTTGTGCTGATGAACACCGAAGAGCAGGATTGCGGACAGAATGGCGGCGAGATGACGCTGTCGCTGGCGGATCGCTGGATCCTGACCGAGTTCAATCACACGGTGAAAGCCTACCGTGAAGCGCTGGATACCTATCGCTTCGATATCGCGGCGAACATCCTGTATGACTTCACCTGGAACCAGTTCTGTGACTGGTATCTGGAGCTGACCAAGCCGGTCATGAACAGTGGCAGTGAAGCGGAGCTGCGTGGCACCCGTCACACGCTGGTTCACGTACTGGAAGCGCTGCTGCGCCTGGCGCACCCGATCATTCCGTTTATCACGGAAACCATCTGGCAGCGCGTGAAAGGCCTGAAAAACATCAGCGATGACACCATCATGCTGCAGCCGTTCCCGCAGTTTGATGCCGCGAAGGAAGATGCGGAAGCGAAAGCCGATATCGAGTGGATGAAGCAGGCGATCGTTGCCGTGCGTAATATCCGTGCGGAGATGAACATTGCGCCGAGCAAGCCGCTGGATGTGCTGCTGCGTGACTGTTCACCGGCAGCCCAGCGCCGCGTTGAAGAGAACCGTAACTTCCTGTCACGCCTGGCGCGTCTGGAAAGCCTGACCATTCTGCCGGCAGGCGAGAAAGGTCCGGTCTCGGTCACTAAAATTGTGGAAGGCGCAGAGCTGCTGATCCCGATGGCGGATCTGGTCGACAAAACCGCTGAGCTGGAGCGTCTGGCGAAAGAGCTGGTTAAGCTGGATGTGGAAATCGAGAAGATCGAGACCAAGCTGGCGAACGAAGGCTTTGTTTCACGCGCGCCGGAAGCCGTGGTGGCGAAAGAGCGCGAGCGCGTGGCAGACCTGCAACAATCAAAAGCAAAACTGATTGAACAGCAGGCGGTCATTGCGGCACTCTGATTAACAGTTTGCTCTGAAAAAACCCCGCGCAAGAGCGCGGGGTTTTTTATAGGTGAATAAGCAAGATATAGGGTTATCCCGATTCAGGCTAAAAAATAACGCCAGTTTCCCTGCGCCATCTGCACTGCCTGTTTGCGAATTAACGTCATGATAGCAATATTCAGATCAGTAAATTCAGAGTTTTGATTTCGGCAAAAGGCGTTACGTGTTAGTTAAATAAGAAAGAAAAAGATCGGGGTCAACCTGTCAATAACCCGCCGCCATCGGTTTTATTCAGGCTGCATCGTATTATTCAGATGCGTGACAGCCGCATTTAAAACCGTCATACATCTCTCTTTCCAGCACCCCCCGGAGTTTAATTTACTGAGCGCAGCCGTGCTTTTCGCAACATAAAGCGATACTTCATCCGGCGCTGGCTCAATAAATGGCACACCACAAATGGCATCAACATTTTCTTCATTGAGAAACATCAATACCTTTGCAGGGTTTGCAGGCAGGGCATAGGCCATAGCGATGTTTAAACCTTCCTGAAAAGAGGTTTGCCCTAAGAAAGGCGAACGAGTAAGAACCGGGTAGAGTCCTATCCAGTAAGCGCGTCCTTCTGAAAGATAGGCCGTTATCTGTTCATAATCTTTTTCAGAAAGTTGAGTACTGTCGTTACTGCCCGATGCCGTCAGGACTTTGTCTGCTAAAATTCCCTCTGAGGATTTAATCTCCGCTGATGAACACATCAAAGAGAATAAAGCAATTGCCACAACAAATGGCCATTTCATTTCACAGATTCCTTTTTCCCAGAATATTGTTTTATCGCTTTTTGAAGCGTTCAACTTACCGAAGCAAAGCCAGATAGCGTTGATTTGCATCAACGAATAAAGACAGATCTCAATACAAAGACAGCCTTATTTTCAGAAATGCGAGAAGAAAGCACTTTTATTCATAAGGCGGGTAATCATTAAAAGTAAAAAGAATTCCTGCATCGTAGTCAGAAATGTAAATGGCATTAAAAGCGTCTGAGGATTATCAGTAATATTGCTTTTAGATGACGATAATGTTACTTCTGGTAAATGTCTAACCGATTCGCATAACCCAACCCCAACATGATTTCTGACTCTCAACACCTCCAGGTGCGGCCGATTACTGCCGCCGATAATCCGCATATCGCTCATGTCATCCGCGTTGTTTCGGCGGAATTTGGGCTGACGGCTGACAAGGGCTATACCGTCTCCGATCCCCAGCTCGACCAGCTGTTTGAGCTCTACAGTGCCGATCAGAGCGCCTACTGGATTGTTGAGTATCAGGGCAAGGTGGTGGGCGGCGGAGGCGTGGCGCCTCTCGCCTGCAGTGCGCCAGACATCTGCGAACTGCAGAAAATGTACTTCCTGCCCGTGGTGCGCGGCCAGGGCCTGGCGCGCGAGCTGGCACTGCGGGCGATGGATCATGCACGCAGCCACGGCTTCCGTCGCTGCTACCTTGAAACCACCGCCAGCCTGACCCGCGCCATCAGACTCTATGAGTCGCTGGGCTTTGCGCACATCGAGGGCGCGATGGGCTGCACCGGCCATGTGGATTGCGAAGTGCGCATGCTGAAGACCTTATAAGCCGCGCTCCACGTAACGCATATCGTTGATGGACTCGATTTTGAACTGCCCGTTATCGGTGTAGCGCAGCAGCGTCACGCTGGCATTCTTAAGCTGCTCGCGTAACGAAGTATCGCCCAGCGCCTGCAGCAGCGTGGTGATAGCCATACCGTGACTGACCACCAGCACATTGCCTCCGCCCTGCTGCTGCGCCTGCTTCGCGATTGCCGTAATACTCTCCACCATGCGCTTAGCTACCTGCTGATAGGTTTCGGCCTGGCCGGAGGATTTAATCCCTGGCAGCGATGGCGTGCCTGCGGCTTCCGCCTCATGAATCGCATCGATCATCCTGTCCATCTGAATTTTACCGGCGCTGAATGCCTCCAGCAGCGCCGTGTCGGAGGGATAACCCGCCTGAAGAGCGGCAGCGGTAATCAGATTTTTATCCAGATCGCCTTCATAAAGGCCAAATCCCACCTCGCGCAGCCCTTTCATCTCTTTCAGTACAGGCGGATTTTTCCAGTTCTTCATCACCAGCTGCGCGGTTTCTCTCGCCCGACCCGAATCGCTGGACCAGGCCGCGACGAAGGGCAACGGCTGTAAACCCCGTCCCAGTTGCTCTGCAACCGCGGCGCCGGAAGCGGTCAGCGGCGTATCGGCCCATCCCTGAGCGCGATGCACCGTGTTAAACATGGTCTTGCCATGCCGGGTCACATAGAGCATCACATCCGCGGCCCAGGCGGAGCCGGCAGTGCTGACGGAGATGAGGGCAATTAACATCAGGGTTTTCAGTTTCGTTTTCATTTTACTCTCCGGGTTAAAAAAGATTGAATTTATATTGAATGACCACTTCGGCGGATAAACTGCGGGAGCGCTGAACTTTTCCCTGACTATTCAGGCGCGGAGTCTCTTTACTGTTTTTATATGACCAGCCATAACCGGTCAGCGTAAACAGCGTCAGATTTTTAAAGGAGGGATGCTGATTACTGAACTGATTAATTAATGAAACCTCGCCAGTTCGTACAAGATTATTATGATAATGGAACTGACCATAATTAAGCTGTATTCCACTGCTGATCCCCTTTGTGATTTCATACTGACTCAGAGAGACCAGCGCCAGCTCTCTGTCACGCATATAATCTTTGCCCGCGGAGGTCAGTGAAGTGAAACGTCCCCGGGTATTTTTAGTCAGGGGTCGGGCATAATAGCCCACCGCCTGCTTTTTAGGGGCGGAGGTCCAGCCAGCAGCCAGCCTCTGCGTCCAGGCGCCCTGCTTCCAGATGGCCTCCCCGACATAGTGCCATGCCTGGTGATCAAAGGTTCTTTTGCTGGCGGGCATACTTTTATACTTTTCCAGCGCCTGGCTGCCATAGATCTGCGAAGCCAGTGACCAGTGTGGCGAGAGGGAATAGCCTGCCTCAATGACATGACGGCGCTGATAGCGTTCGGCCTCACCAAACGCATAGGCCAGCGCGTGACCGCTATCTTTGTAGCTCAGCGCCGCGGTGTAAATGGCGTCGATTTTTTGCCGGGCCTGGGTTTGCAGCGCCAGCGTTTTACCCGAGTCGTGCCGTATGGCTTTGTTAACCATGGCAAGATCCAGCCGGGCATTCTGCCACGTCACTGCACCGCTGTAGCCGGCATAGCTGTTGCGCGACAGGCGATCCGTGGTCGTCAGCACACCGATATTTTTCAGTTCCTGCCAGCCCGCCTTACCCTCGAACCGCAGCGCGCGGTTGCCGAGCTTCAGCTTAAGATAGCGCTGACTGAATTTGCTGAAGCCGTGCGCATTCCGCTTTTCCATGTTCCCGCCGCTGTCATAGAGCAGACCGCGCGTGGAGAAGTAGTCGCTGGCGCCCAGGCGTACGGCGCGGGTATAGGTCGCATCAAACCCGAGCAGGTCCCACTGATAACCGGAACGAAAATCGAACGTCGCGGCCTGGCCCCAGGCGTTGTGAACCGCAGTGGGCTGCGCTTCGTTCTCCTTGAGATACTTCCAGTGGTTGCGCAGTCTGAGATCGAGCGCAGCGTCACGCCATAATCCGGAGGAGGTCTGAATGCCGGACGCATTAACATTTCCCCAGCAAAGGGTCAAAAATAGCGAAACAAATAACAGAGAATAACGTTTTCCTTTCATTATGAAGTCCTTCACCTGGCGATATTAAAAATCCGTCACCCCATGACAATAAGGGTGACCTGGTGCCGTTAACCCATAAAAAAACCCGACCCACTGCCCTCTGTTAAAAAGGGCAGCGAGTCGGGTTTTGCTTAAAAAAATAACAATCCCGCACTGACTCCGGGACTATATTTATTTAAGGGCGGAAAGTCAGCGTAAAAAAGCCGTTATGTGATAGGTGGCACAAAATATCTTTGTCTGCCAGCGTGATTTAAAATAAAGCGTTACACAGCGCGTTATTTAAAACAGCGCCACGCAGGAAATATAAACGCGATCACCCAATCAGAAAAAGAGACACCCCGATCAGGGTGCCCTCAGGGATTCACCAGGCGGGTACGCCGCTGTGAAAACGCAGCTCCGTGTCCGGCTCGCTAATCAGCTTCGCCTCGACCCGGCCAATCGCCTGCACCCGTGGCGCGATATCTTTTGCCGCGATCTGCGCAGCCAGCGTCAGGTAATCCTGATAGTGGCGCGCCTCGGAGCGGAGAAGCGACAGATAGAACTTCGCCAGCTCATCATCCAGCCAGGGAGCCAGACTGGCAAAACGTTCGCAGGATCGCGCCTCAATGTAAGCGCCGCAAATCAGCTTATCCACCAGCGTTTCCGGCTCATGGGTGATCACCTCACGCAGCAGAGATTTTGCATAGCGGCTGGAGGTGATCTTCTGATAGACCAGTCCGCGTGACTGCATAATCTCCCACACCTGATAGAAGTGATGCAGCTCCTCTTTAATCAGCAGCACCATCTTTTCCACCAGCTCATCGGCCCAGGGCAGCGCATTGCGCACGATGATGCGTTTGGTCAGATTTTTATGGGCATTGATAAAGTCGCTGTCGCCATCTTCGCGGAAGATGAAGTCTTCATAGGGTTTCAGCCAGGCGAGAATCGCCTCGCCGCTCGGCTTGTCGGCAACATACTTACGGATTAACCATACCGCGGTCTGCGCGGCTTTCAGTTCGCACACCAGATGGTCGGTCAGCAGCAGGGTCAGGTTTTCCGGCTTGCGCGCCTCATCAATCCAGGCTTGCGGCGTGCGGCAGTGCAGAAACTGACAGATTGGTTCGAGTAGCGGTGCGTAATTCATGATGTCAGAACAGAGCAGGAGAAGGTAAGAGGCGGAGAGGGCTCCGCCCGGGCGACTTAGTGGCGAACACCATCATCATCTTCATCGTCGATAGCGTCGTCATCTTCCTCTTCGGCATCGGGATCTTCGAAATAGGTGCCCCAGCCGTCATAATCGACGTTGTATTTACCGACCAGGTTAACCAGCTGCTCAACCTGCACATCGATCAGTTCTGCTTTCAGCGCCGATTCGCTGAGGATGTCAACGCACATGACGGTCGTGCCATCTTCCAGCTCCAGCTCTTCCGGCTCGGTCACTTCATAACCCAGCTTAAAGGCGTCAACGGCCGCTTTTTCCAGCGAATCAAAATTATTGCATGAGAGATGGTGCTCGATGGTATAGAGCGCATCGGGATCGCTGCCATCCTCCAGCAGTTCTTCGATAATCTGCCGCGTCTCTTCACGCTGCTCTTCCAGCAATGCTTCATATGCCATAACGATGTTCCTCTCTGAGTTCGGCAATAAACCGCTATTTTCCCACACTGCCTGTCGCGCCACTACACAAAACGACAAGTTTATTGGCACCCGCTCTTGAAAATGCATATTCATACGGTTAGATTGAATTTTAATTCACTTTAATGATTACCGGAGTGTTGTATGAGTCAGCTGTATCAGCGCCATTTCCTCAGGCTTCTGGATTTTACCCCCGCCGAAATGGATCACCTGCTTACCCTTTCCGCTGAATTAAAGCAGGCGAAAAAAAGCGCCAGCGAAGTGCAGTACCTGAAAGGCAAAAACATCGCGCTCATCTTCGAAAAAGACTCGACCCGTACCCGATGCTCTTTCGAAGTTGCCGCTTACGATCAGGGTGCTAACGTCACTTATCTCGGCCCGAGTGGCAGCCAGATCGGCCATAAAGAGTCGATGCGCGACACGGCGCGGGTGCTGGGCCGGATGTACGATGGCATCCAGTATCGCGGTTACGGTCAGACGCTGGTTGAAACGCTGGCGGAACATGCCGGTGTGCCGGTCTGGAACGGCCTGACAGACGAATTTCACCCGACCCAGCTGCTGGCCGACCTGCTGACCATGCAGGAGCACCTGCCGGGCAAAAAACTCAGCGACATGACGCTGGTCTATGTCGGTGACGCACGCAACAACATGGGTAATACGATGCTGGAAGCGGCGGCGCTGACCGGACTGGATCTGCGCCTGGTAGCCCCGGAAAGCTGCTGGCCCGAGGCGCAACTGGTGGCAGAGTGCCGTGAGGTCGCCCGTCAGACCGGCGGTACTATCACCCTCACCGACAACATTGCCGACGGCGTCAAAGGCGCAGACTTCATCTACACCGATGTCTGGGTGTCGATGGGCGAAGCCAAAGAGGTCTGGGCAGAGCGTATCGCCCTGCTGCGTGACTATCAGGTTAACCGGGCGATGCTCGATCTGACCGGCAACCCGCAGGTGAAATTCCTGCACTGTCTGCCCGCTTTCCATGACGATCAGACCACGCTGGGTCAGCAGATGGCGGAACAGTACGATCTGCCTAACGGTATGGAGGTGAGCAACGAGGTGTTTGAGTCGGCGCACAGCATTGTCTTCGACCAGGCCGAGAACCGGATGCACACCATCAAAGCGGTGATGGTGGCCACGCTGGGCCAGCGCTGATCGTCCGGCGGCAGGCGGGCTGACGCCACAGGTTGTCGCCCGCCTGTCGCCCCGGCCCTCTCCGCAGCGCAAACGTTTTCCCTTGCTGCGCCACCGCGAACGGGTATAATGCGCCCCAATTTGCCGGAGGAAATATGCGACAGCACAGCGGACAATTTGACGCGCCATCACGCCTGACCGCAGGCGGTGCTGCTGTTTCTTTCGGTCATCGACCCGATCTTAAAAAAGCCCCTTAAGCAGGGGCTTTTTTTTGTCCGCAATCCGGCCGCGCAGAGGAGAGAGTTATGGCTAACCCGCTATACCGCAAGCACATCATTTCAATTAACGACCTCAGTCGTGAAGAGCTGGAGCTGGCGCTGCACACCGCCGCTCAGCTGAAAGCCCATCCGCAGCCGGAACTGCTGAAGCACAAGGTGATTGCCAGCTGCTTCTTTGAGGCCTCGACCCGCACCCGCCTGTCGTTTGAAACCGCGATTCACCGTCTGGGTGCCTCAGCGGTGGGCTTTGCTGACGGCAGCAACACGTCACTGGGCAAAAAAGGCGAAACCCTGGCCGACACCATTTCCGTCATCGGCACCTATGTGGATGCGATTGTGATGCGTCATCCGCAGGAGGGCGCGGCGCGGCTGGCGACGGAGTTTTCCGGCGGCATCCCGATTCTGAACGCCGGTGACGGGGCCAACCAGCATCCGACCCAGACCCTGCTCGACCTCTTCACCATCCAGGAGACCCAGAGCCGCCTGAATAACCTGAACGTGGCGATGGTGGGGGATCTGAAATATGGCCGCACCGTGCACTCCCTGACCCAGGCGCTGGCGAAGTTTGATGGCAACCGCTTCTTCTTTATCGCGCCCGATGCGCTGGCGATGCCCGCCTATATCACCGACATGCTGGACGAGAAGAGTATCCCCTGGTCACGTCACGACAGCTTTGAAGAGGTCATGCCGCAGCTCGATATTCTTTACATGACGCGGGTGCAGAAAGAGCGGCTCGATCCGTCTGAATATGCCAACGTCAAAGCGCAGTTCATCCTCCGCGCCGCCGATCTCGCCACGGCGCGTGACAAAATGAAAGTGCTGCACCCGCTGCCGCGCATCGACGAAATCACCACCGATGTCGACAGCACCCCTTACGCCTGGTATTTCCAGCAGGCGGGTAACGGCATCTATGCACGCCAGGCTCTGCTGGCACTGGTTTTAAACAGCGAACTCGCCCTGTAAGGAGATCTCATCATGACGCAGGACAACAAATTGCAGGTCGAAGCGATCAAACGCGGCACGGTCATCGACCACATTCCGGCACAGATCGGCTTTAAGCTGCTCTCTCTGTTCCGGCTGACCGAAACCGACCAGCGCATCACCATCGGCCTGAATCTGCCGTCGGGCGAGATGGGCCGCAAAGATCTGATCAAGATTGAAAACACCTTTCTCACCGACGATCAGATCAATCAGCTGGCGGTCTATGCGCCCGATGCCACGGTTAACCGCATCGACGACTATGAGGTGGTGGCCAAGATCGCCCCGACGCTGCCGGATCGCATCGAGCGGGTGCTGACCTGTCCCAACAGCAACTGCATCAGCCGCAGCGAGCCGGTCTTCTCCAGTTTTGCCGTGAAGCAGCGCGCCGACGATGTGCATCTCAAATGCAAATATTGCGAAAAAGAGTTCGCCCGCCACGTGGTGCTGGGTCACTGGTAATCGCCCTGCCCGACCTTATAATGGGCAACACCGGCGGCACCGCCGCCTGACGACATAATTAAAGGAGCCATGATGTCCCGTGAAATCAGTACTGAGAAAGCCCCTGCCGCGATCGGTCCCTATGTTCAGGGTGTCGATCTGGGCAGCATGATCATCACCTCAGGTCAGATCCCGGTTGATCCGGTGACCGGCCAGGTGGCGGATGACATTGCCGCACAGGCGCGTCAGTCGCTGGAGAATGTGAAGGCGATTGTGGAAGCGGCGGGCCTGAAGGTGGGCGATATCGTGAAAACCACGGTGTTCGTGAAGGACCTGAATGATTTTGCCACGGTCAACGCCACCTACGAGGCGTTTTTCACCGAGCATGACGCACACTTCCCGGCGCGTTCCTGTGTCGAAGTGGCGCGTCTGCCAAAAGATGTGAAGATTGAAATCGAAGCGATCGCGGTCCGTCGCTGATTCGTCCATCCGCCTCTCTCCGCCGCGCAGGCCGGAGAGAGGCGGTGACGCGCTTAACGCTTAGCCGGTCGCCACAGCCACAGTACGGCTATCGCCAGCGCAAACAGTACGCCAAACCCGACGCCCGTTGCGACAGCAGGCGCACCCGCCTTTATCGCCAGCGTATAGAGCCCCAGCATCACCAGCATCGCGCTGTTCTCACCGAGATTCTGCACCGCAATCGCGTTGCCGGAACCGACGCTCTCTTTGCCCCGCGCCTGCAGCAGCGCGTTCAGCGGCACCACAAAGAAACCGCCCAGCGCGCCAATCAGCATCAGCAGGAGATAGGCGCTGACCAGCGAATGCTGCAGCGAGAAGATGACGACCATCACGCCAATCAGGACGCCCGCGGGCATGCAGCGGCGCACCGTCTCCAGCGTCACCAGCTTCGCCGCCGCCGCCGCTCCCAGCACAATTCCGATCGCCACCATCGCATTCAGGGTGGTGGGGGTGGTGTTGTCGCTGATGCCCAGCGCCACCGGCACCCACAGCACCAGCAGGAAACGCAATGTCACGCCAGCGCCCCAGAAGAGGCTGGTGCCGAGCAGCGAGAAGCGCGTCTCTGCGTCGCGCCACAGCAGCCCAACGGCATCGAAAAAGCGGCGCACCATGACGCCCGGCCGCCAGCTCTGGCCTGGCCGCGCCGCCTGCAGTTTCGGGATAAAGAGGTTCGCGGCGACCGCAATACCGTAGGTGAGCGCACAGATCCCCAGCGCCGCCAGCAGATGCCAGTCCGCCAGCATTCCGCCCGCCACCGAGCCGAGCAGAATGGCGGCGATGGTCGAGCCCTCCATCAGCCCATTGGCTTTGACCAGCTTCTCGCCGTGGGTAATCTCACCCAGGATGCCATATTTGGCCGGGGAATAGGCGGCCGCCCCCGCGCCGACCAGGGTATAGCCGATGAACGGATTGAAGCCGAAGCAGATGGTCAGCGCCCCCAGCAGCTTCAGGCTGTTGGCGAGCATCATCACCCGCCCTTTTGCCATGCTGTCCGCCACCTGACCGACAAAAGGCGCCAGCAGAATGTAGGCCGCGACAAAGAGCATCTGCAGGATCGGCTGGCTCCAGTCGGGATAGAACTGGCTTTTCAGCAGCGCCAGCGTGGCAAACAGCAGCGCGTTATCGCCGAAGGCGGAAAAGAACTGGGCGACAATCACGGCGATCATGCCGCGTGACATCAACGGTGCAGTGCGATCAGGGCTCATGTCTGCTCCTCTTCCGCCATCTTTTTCAGCGTTACATAGTCAGGTTTGCCGCTGCCCAGCTGCGGCAGCTGTTTCACCACCCGGATGTCGCGCGGCAGCGCCAGATCCGGCGCGCCCAGCTCGCGTGCCGCTTTCTGCAGCGTGTCGCGCGCCAGTTCAGCGTCGGTGGTGAAGAGCACCAGCGCTTCGCCGCGCTGCCCATCGGGACGCAGTGAGGCGGCGTGCTGTTTGTCCGGCGACGCTTTCAGGGCGATCTGCTCAACGATCTCCAGCGACACCATCTCACCGGCAATCTTGGCAAAGCGTTTGGCACGGCCCTGAATCTGGCAGAAACCGCCTTCATCGAAGCTGACGATATCGCCGGTGTCATACCAGCCCGCCTCCATATTGCCTTCACCATCGTCGGCGACCGGCGCTTCGAGTACGCCAGGGTTTTCGACGCGCAGATAGCCCTTCATCACGTTTGGCCCGCGCAGCTGCAGCCGTCCGCCGTTCTCGATGCCCGGCACCGACATCAGCCGTGAATCCATGCCCGGCAGAATCCGTCCGACGGTGTGCGCCTTCGTCGCCATCGGCACGTTGATGGCGACTACCGGCGCACACTCGGTGACGCCATAGCCTTCAAGGATGCGGATGCCGTACTTCTCCATATAGAGCTGGCGGGTGTTCTCCTGCAGCTTCTCGGCCCCCGCCACCACATAGCGCAGGCGGGCAAAATCGTACGGCGCGGCAAAGCGCGCATAGTTGCCCAGGAAGGTGGAGGTGCCAAACAGCACGGTGCAGTTGCGGTCATAGACCAGCTCCGGCACGATGCGATAGTGCAGCGGGCTGGGGTAGAGAAAGACCTGCGCGCCGGTCATCAGCGGCGTAAACAGGCCGACGGTCAGGCCAAAGGCATGAAACAGCGGCAGCGCCGACATAAAGCGATCGCGCGGCGTGAAGTCCGCCACGGTGCGGATCTGTTCGACGTTCGCCAGCAGGCTTTTATGCGAATGCACCACCCCTTTAGGATTGCCCTCCGAGCCGGAGGTAAACAGCACCATCGCGGCATCTTCCGGCTGCTGCGGCAGCTGGGCGCGGCGCGGCATCAGCAGGTGCGCGACGATCCAGAGTTTATCTTTCGCGGTCACCGTCTCTTTCAGATCTTCCAGATAGATCCACTGCACCTCACCGAGCCCCTGCGGCAGATGCCACAGGTTACCTTTCTCCAGGAACTGCCGCGAGGTGAAGACCGTTTTAATCTGCGCGGCGGTCAGCGCCGCCCGCATGCCGTTCACGCCTGCGGTGTAGTTAAGCATCGCCGGAACGCGACCACGCAGTGAGGCACCGAAAATCGCTGCGGCCGTCACGGTGGTATTCGGCAGCAGCAGTCCCACCACTTCACGCGGCTGACTGTAGCGCTCCAGAATCCGGCCCACGCCCAGCGACTTTTTCAGCAGTGCGTTGTAGCTGTCAGGTTTGAAACTGACATCTTCGATGCAGCGCTTAAACGCGCCGTAGCGGGTCCGGGCGGAGAGCAGCGCCTCAAACAGGGTTTCACGCGGACGCACCGCCATGCGCGCTTCCATCATGATATGGTGCAGATGCTCCCCGGCCAGCATACGCCGGTCGCGCGCCCGTTTCGCCTCCGGCATCGGAATGCGGGTGGCGGGCAGCACAGAGAGGGTGATGCGCGGGAACAGGCGGCGTTTGAACACGCCCGCCAGGCGACCAAACGGCGTGAACTCTGCGCCTTCAATCCGCATCGGCACCACGTTCGCACCCGAGCGGGCCGCGACAAAGCCCGCCCCGCTGTAGATCTTCATCAGCGAGCCGGTGACGGTAATCCGCCCTTCCGGGAAGATCACCACCGGACGGCCACTGTCGATCAGCCGCACCAGCTGCTTCAGCGCCATCGGCCGGGTCGGGTCCAGCGGCACAAAGTCGATAAACGGCCTGACCAGGCGCATAAACCAGCTTTCGCCGATGGTCGAGTAGATGGCGAAGACCGGTCTGACCGGCAAAAATAGCGCCAGCAATATGCCGTCGAGAAACGACATATGGTTCGGCGTGATCAATACCTTCTGTTTATGCAGTTCGGCGACGTCGCCACGCAGTTCGACCCGCCATAACAGGCGGAAGATGAGGCGCAAGAGTGTGAAAACCATGCCGGCTCCTTAGCATCGGGGAAAAATAGGCCCTCACGATGCAGGATTTGAGGCAGTTCGACAACAGAATTATCGCCACACCGACACCGCATCAGGGTGCCTGCCAGCCGCCGCCAAGGGCGGCAATCAGCGCCACACTGCTGACCCACTGCGTGCTCTGCAGCGTCAGCAAACTCTGCTGGGCACTCAGGCTGCTGTTCTCTGTGGTCGCCACATCCAGGTAGTTAATCATGCCCGCCTCATACTGCAGACGCGTCACCCGCGCCGAGGTCTGCGCCGCGTCGGTGGCACGCTGCTGCGCGGCAACCTCGCCCTGTAGCGTGTTCAGCTCTACCAGCTTATCTTCCACCTCCTGCATCGCGGCCAGCACTGTCTGACGATAGGTCGCGACGCTGGCATCCCAGGCTGCCCGCGCCTGATCGACCCTGGCAGAGGTCGCGCCCGCGTCAAACAGCGTGCCGCTCAGCTCTGGCCCCAGTGACCAGACGCGGTTTGGCAGCGAGAACAGCGAATGCAGCACCGAAGCGCTGACGCCCCCGCTGGCGCTCAGGGTCAGGTCGGGATAGTAACCAGCCACCGCTACCCCCACGGCGGCATTGGCGGCGGCCATATTGCGTTCGGCGTATGCGATGTCAGGACGGCGCTGCAACAGCTCGCCCGGCAGGGCTGCCGGAATCGCGGGCAGCGTGGCGGTCAGCGGCGCGGCGGTCAGCGTAAAGTCAGCGGGGGCTTTGCCGACCAGTAGCGCAATGGCGTGTTCCATCTGCGCGCGCTGCCACTGATAATCCTGCGCCGAGGCGCTGGCGCTCTCCAGTTGCAACTGCGCCTGAGCCAGAGTCGCACGCGATGCGGTGCCCGCCTGATACTGGCTGTTAATGACGTTCAGGTAGCGCTGATAGGCGTCAACGCTCTGCTGATAGCACGCGATTTTCTGATCCATGATGCGCAGCTGGAAATAGTCCTGTGCCAGCTCAGACTGGGCGCTCAGGGTAATATTGGCCAGCTCTGCTGCGCTGGCCGAGGCGCTGGCGCGATCCTCCTCCAGCGTGCGCCGCAGTTTGCCCCACAGATCCAGTTCCCAGCTGGCACTCAGCGCCGCCTGATGGCTGCTGCTGGTGGTGCGAACGCTACTGCCAGTGGCATGGCTGCCGCTGCGCGTCACGCTGCCGTCATAGCCCAGCGAAGGAAACAGCGCTGCGCGAGACTCCGCCGCCAGCGCCTGCGCCTGCCGGTACTGCGCGGCATAAGTCGCCACGTTCTGATTCGATACGCTCACCTGGCTCAGCAGCCCGTCTAGCGTGGCGTCATGGTAGACCGACCACCATTTGCCTTTGCTTTGCGCATCCAGCGGCGTCGCCTGCTGCCAGCCCCGGGCCTCTTTATAGTGAACCGGCATCGCCACCGCCGGACGTTGATAGTCGGGACCCACGCTACAGCCAGCCAGCAGCAGCACAATAAACGGCATAAAAGGTTTCATGGTCAGGTTTCCGCATGGCGCAGACGACGCCATTGACGTTGAGTGGCACGACCCAGACGATCGAGCCACAGATAAACCACCGGGGTAGTAAACAGCGTCAGCAGCTGGCTGAGCGCCAGTCCGCCCGCGATGGCGATCCCCAGTGGACTGCGCAGATCGGCATCACCGCCGCTGCCCAGCGCCAGCGGCAACGCGCCGAAGAAGGCGGCCAGCGTCGTCATCATGATCGGACGGAAGCGCATCAGACACGCCTGGGTGATCGCCTGCTGCGGCGACATACCCTGCTGCCGTTCCGCGTCGATAGCAAAATCGATCATCATGATGGCGTTCTTTTTCACAATGCCGATTAGCAGGATGATGCCAATCAGCGCGATCACCGTGAGCTGCGTGTTGGTCAGCAGCAGCAGTAACAGCGCGCCGACGCCCGCGGACGGCAGGGTTGAAAGAATGGTCAGCGGATGGATGTAGCTCTCGTAGAGCACGCCGAGCACGATATAGACCGCCGCCAGCGCTGCCAGAATCAGCCACGGCATGGTGGCGGTCAGCTGGGAAAAGGCAGCGGCGGTACCGGCAAAACCGGCGTGAATGGTTGACGGCAGGCCCAGCTTCGCCATCGCCTGTTTAATGAGTAACTGCGCCTGCTCCAGCGAGACGCCCTCATTGAGGTTGAATGCTACGGTACTGGTGGCGGACTGGCCCTGATGCGCCACCGACAGCGGCGCATTGCCGCCGCTGAAGCGGGCAAAGGCGGAGAGCGGCACGCGGTCACCGCTGTCGTTAATCACATAGAGTTGCTGCAGCGTCTCCGGATTGGCGGTGTCGCTATCCTGCTGCGACATCACCACGTGATACTGATTCAGGGTGTGGTAGAGCGTGGCAATCTGTCGCTGACTGAACGCATTGTTCAGCAGCGTATCGAGCATTTTCACATTGACACCCAGCCGTGTGGCGCGGTCACGATCAATGGTCAGCTCCACCTCCTGACCGCCAGTCTGCGAGTCCGAGTCCACACTGTTGAGCTGGGGGATTGCCGCCAGCGCCGCCTGTACTTTCGGCGTCCAGACCCGCAGCAGATCAAGATCGTCCGCCTGCAGGCTGTACTGATAAGTCGCGTTAGCACTGCGTCCGCCAATGTGCAGATCCTGCGCCGCCATCAGGAACATCTGTGCCCCGGCGATGTGGCTGGTTTTGCGCGTCAGCCGGTTGGCCACTTCGCTGGCCGTGGCATCACGCTGGTCAAAGTCCTTCAGCCGCACAAAGAAGTTGGCGCTGTTACGGGAGCCAAACATCCCGCTGCCCATCGACGACATTACGCTCTCAACCGCCGGATCTTCCTGAATGATTTTGGTGAACATCAGCATTTTTGGCTTCATCGCCTGAAACGAAATGTTCTGATCGGCACGCAGCGCGCCCATCAGCAGCCCGGTGTCCTGATTCGGGAAAAAGCCCTTCTGCACTACGGTGAACAGGAAAACATTGAGCAGCACGGTCAGCAGCAGGCTGAGCAGCGTCAGTTTCTGATGGCGCATCACCCAGGCCAGCCCGCGTCCGTAGGCGGCCAGCAGGCGGTTCAGCTGGTTTTCAATAAACTGATAAAGCGGATGCGGCCGCTGGCTGACGGGCGGCTTCGGTTTCAGCAGGCGCGCGCAGAGCATCGGCGTCAGGCTGAGCGAGACAAACAGCGAGATCAGCAGCGACACCGTGAGTGTGACAGCAAATTCGCGGAACAGCCGCCCGACAATGCTGCCCATCAGCAGAATCGGGATAAACACCGCGATCAGCGATACGGTCATCGACAGCACGGTAAAACTCACCTCCTGCGCCCCGCGCAGCGCCGCCCGCAGCGGACTCAGCCCGCGCTCAATGTGACGGGTGATGTTCTCCAGCACCACAATCGCATCATCCACCACGAAGCCGGTGGCGATAATCAGCGCCATCAGCGACAGGTTATCCAGGCTGTATCCCAGCAGGTACATCACCGCACAGGTGCCGATCAGCGACACTGGCAGCGCCAGTGCCGGAATGATCACCGCCTGCAGATTGCGCAGGAAAATAAACACCACCGCGATGACCAGCAATACCGCGATCAGCAGCGTCTCTTCGGTGTCATACAGCGAGGCGCGCACGCCCGGTGAGCGGTCAACGACCACCTTCAGCTGGCTGTCAGCGGGCAGGCTCTTTTCCAGCAGCGGCAGCTGCGCTTTTATTGCGTCGATGGTTTCGAGCATGTTGGCGCCCGCCTGACGTTTAATGCCGATCATCACCGCAGGCGTGGCATTAAGGAATCCCGCCTGATAGCGATCTTCCACCGAGTCATAGACCGTGGCGACGTCACGCAGCCGCACCGCTTTGCCCTGCTGCCAGGTGATGATCAGATCGCGGTAGCTGGCGGCCTTCTCCAGCTGGCCGTTGCTGTCCACCAGCCACGACTGGTCACTGCCCTGTAAGATCCCTTTGGGCAGATTGGTGGTGCTGTCGGCGACGGCGGCACGCACCGTCTCCAGCGAGATGCCGTAGTGGGTCAGCTTCAGCGGCTGCAGATCAATCCGCACCGCGGGTAAGGCGCTGCCCATCAGCGACACTTCGCCGACGCCCTGTACCTGCCCCATCGCCTGTTCGATTTTGCTCTCCGCCAGATCGTAAAGCTCGCCGGGCGTGCGGGTCGCAGAGGTCAGCGCCAGCATCACAATCGGCGCGTCTGAGGGGTTAGCTTTGCGATAAGTCGGCAGCGAGGCCATGGCGCTCGGCAGCAGGCTGCGCGCCGCGTTGATCGCCGCCTGCACGTCGCGCGCCGCGCCATTGATATCGCGGTCCAGCTCAAACTGCAGGATGATGCTGCTGGAGCCCTGCGAGCTGCTGGAGGTCATCTCGCTGATACCGGCAATCTGCCCGAGTGAACGCTCCAGCGGGGTCGCGACGGTGGCCGCCATGGTCTCCGGGCTGGCCCCCGCCAGGCTGGCGCTGACCATGATAGTCGGGAAATCGACCTGCGGCAGCGGTGCCACCGGCAGCAGCCGGTAACCCAGCGCACCGAGCAGCAGGATCGCCAGCGTCAGCAGCAGCGTCGCCACGGGACGAAAGATAAATAGCCGTGTCAGGTTCATTGCCCGCTCCGCGCCTGCTGCTGACGGCGTTTCACCCAGGCGTTGCCGCGCTGCGCCAGCCCGTCAAACCAGAGGTAGATGACCGGCGTAGAGAAAAGCGTCAGCACCTGACTGACAATCAGCCCGCCGACAATCACCAGCCCCAGCGGCTGTCGCAGCTCGGCACCCGAGCCGGAGGCGAGCATCAGCGGCAGCGCGCCGAGCAGCGCCGCCATCGTCGTCATCAGAATCGGGCGGAAGCGCAGCAGGCAGGCCTGATGAATCGCCTCACGCGCGCTGAGGTGCTGCTGATGTTCCGCCTCCAGCGCGAAATCGATCATCATAATGGCGTTCTTTTTCACGATGCCGATCAGCAGGATGACGCCAATCAGCGCAATCAGGCTGAACTCCGTGCCCGCCAGCAACAGTGTCAGCAGCGCGCCCACCGCCGCCGACGGCAGCGTAGAGAGAATCGTGACCGGATGGATAAAGCTTTCGTAGAGGATGCCGAGCACCACATACATGGTGATCAGCGCCGCCAGAATCAGCCACAGCGTGTTGCCGGTGGCGCTCTGGAATGCCGACGTTTCGCCCTGGTAACGCAGCGTGGTGCTCTCCGGCAGCTGCAGCTGCTGCCGCACGTCGGCGATTGCCCGCTGGCCATCCTCCAGCGAGTAGCCTGGATTCAGGTTGAAGGAGATCATCACCGCCGGGAACTGATTCAGCCGCATGTGCATCAGTGATCCGGTACGCTGATGAATTGTGGCGATAGCGGTGAGTTTTACCATGCCGCTGCCGGACGTGGTGCTCTCCGTGGCTGAGGATGAGGATGTGGTGATTGATGACGTCGTGCTGCTGGATGACGACGTGGAACTGCTGCTGGTGGACGGCTGCAGATAAACATCATCAAACGACGCCGGCCCTTGCTGGAAGGCCGGCGCCACTTCCAGCACTACCCGATACTGATTCGACTGGGTAAAAATGGTCGAAACCAGACGCTGACCAAAGGCGTTATAGAGCGCCGTGTCCACGTCCGATGCGGTAATGCCGAAGCGCGCCGCTTTGTCCCGGTTCAGCTCCACGTAAGAGACGCGCCCCTGATCCTGCAGGTTACTTACCACGCCATTAAACTCGGGCCGCTGCTGCAATGCCGCCACCAGTTTCGGCGATGCGCTGACCAGATTTTCACTGTCAGCGTCGTCCAGGGTGAACTGATACTGACTCGGCGAGACCTGGTCGTTGACGGTGAGATCCTGCGCAGGCTGCAGATAGAGCCGGATACCCGGCACGCTGGCGGTCGCCTGGTTCAGCTGGCTGATCACCTCGCTGGCGCTGAAATCGCGGGAGCCAAATGGCTTAAGGTTAATCTGCAACCGGCCGCTGTTGAGGCTGGTGTTGGTACCGTCGATACCGATGGTCGATGAGACACTCTCTACCGCCGGATTTTTCAGGATCAGTGCTGAGAGCGCCTGCTGCCGCTCAGCCATCGCGTTAAATGAGACATCCTGTGAGGCGACGGTGACGCCCTGAATCAGCCCGGTATCCTGGGTCGGGAAGAAACCCTTCGGCACCATCAGATAGAGCAGCGCCGTCAGCCCGAAGGTCGCCAGCGCCACCAGCAGCGTCAGTTTCTGGTGATTGAGCACCACGATCAGCAGCCGGTCATAGCCGCGCACCAGCCGGTCGAACAGCGCGCCGCCCTTGCGGGCAAAGGTAGACTGCTGCTCTGGCGGAATGTGGCGCAGCAGATACGCGCACAGCATCGGGGTCAGCGTCAGCGACACCCCCATTGACGCCAGGATCGCCACCGCCAGCGTAATCGCAAACTCCCGGAACAGCCGCCCGACCACATCGCCCATAAACAGCAGCGGGATCAGCACCGCAATCAGTGAAAAGGTCAGCGAGATGATGGTGAAGCCAATCTGCTGTGAGCCTTTCAGCGCCGCCTCCATCGGCGACTCGCCCTGCTCCAGCCTGCGCGAAATGTTCTCCACCACCACGATGGCGTCATCAATGACAAAACCGGTAGCAATGGTCAGCGCCATCAGCGACAGATTATTCAGGCTGAAGCCCGCCAGATACATCACGCCAAAGGTGCCGACCAGCGACAGCGGCACCGCCACGCTGGGGATCAGCGTGGCGGCCACGTTGCGCAGGAACAGGAAGGTCACCATCACCACCAGCGCAATCGACAGCATCAGCTCAAACTGTACGTCGCTGATTGAGGCGCGAATGGTCTGGGTGCGGTCAGAGAGAATCGTCATCTTCACCCCGTCCGGCAGCGCGGCCTGCAGTGCGGGGAGCTGTGCCTTGATGTTGTCCACCACCTGAATCACGTTCGCACCCGGCTGGCGCTGCACGCTGATGACAATCGCAGGCTGGTTGTTAGCCCATGCAGACTGGAAGCTGTTCTCTGGCCCCTGTTCGATATGGGCGATATCTTTCAGGCGCAGCGCCGCACCGTTCTCATAAGTGAGGATCAGGTTGCCGTACTCTTCGGCGGTACGCAGCTGATCGTTAGCGTCGATGGTGACCGAATGATATTTGCCATCAAAGCCGCCTTTAGAGCCATTGACGTTGCTATTGCCGATCAGCGTATTCACCGCCTCCAGTGTCAGATGATGCGCCGCCAGCGCCTGCGGATTCATCTGCACCCGAATGGCGGGCTGATGACCGCCCGCCAGCGTCACCATTCCGACGCCGGAAATCTGCGACAGTTTCAGCGCCACCCGGGTATTCACCAGGTCCTGCACCTCGGTCAGCGGCAGCGTGCCGGAGCTGGCTGCCAGCGTCACCACCGCGCTATCCGCCGGATTAACCTTTTTGTAGGTCGGCGGATTGGGCAGATCGTCGGGCAGCAGGTTATTTGCCGCGTTGATGGCCGCCTGTACCTCCTGCTCGGCGACATCCAGCGACAGATCGAGGCTGAACTTCAGGGTAATGATCGACGAGCCGCTGGCGCTGGTGGAACTCATCTGGCTCAGACCCGCCATCTGCCCTAACTGGCGCTCCAGCGGTGAGGTGACCGATGACGCCATCACATCCGGGCTGGCACCCGGATAGAGCGTAGTGACCTGAATAGTCGGATAGTCGACCTGCGGCAGCGCCGAGGTCGACAGGAATTTATAGGCAAAGATGCCCGCAATCAGCACGCCGACCATCAGCAGAATGGTGGCGACCGGACGCAGAATAAACAGGCGAGACGGGTTCATTTTGACACAGCACCGGTAGCAGGCGTCTCATCGGCCAGCGTGACCTGACTGCCGCTGGTCAGACGATCGATCCCTTCAGTCACCAGCCGATCCCCCGGCGAGACGCCGCTGAGGATCGCCTGCTGGTCGTCGCCGAACGCGGGGCCGGTGGTGACCGCTTTGCGCGTGACGGTGTGATCCTGATTGATCACAAAGACAAAGCTGCCGTCGCTGCTCAACTGCAGCGCCTGCGCCGGGATCACCGTTGCGCCTTTGAGCATCCGGGTCTGCAGCCTGATATTCACAAACTGGTTAGCAAACAGCGCTTCATCCTGGTTGGCAAACACCGCTTTCAGCGCCACGGTGCCGGTAGCCGTGTCGATCTGGTTGCTGATGAACTTTACTTCGCCGCTGGCGAGCTGGTGCTGGTTGTCCTGATCGAACAGCGTGGCGGGCAGGCTCTGCCCCTGATGCAGCACGCTGACCAGCGCCGGGAGGTTGCTTTGTGGCACGCTGAAGGTGACGGCGGCGGGCTGCATCTGAGTGATGGTCACCAGACCGGTGCTGCTGGAGCTCTGCACCATGTTGCCGGGATCGACCTGACGCAGACCGACGCGCCCGCTAATCGGGGCGGTAATCCGGGCATATTCAATGCTCAGCCTGGCACTGGCGATCTGTGCCTGATCGGCGGCGACCGCGCCGCGATACTGTCCGACGGTGGCGATCTGACTGTCGAGATCCTGGCGCGCCAGCGCATCCTGTGCCGCCAGTTTGCGGTAGCGCGCGAGCGTCAGCTCGGCGCTTTTCAGCAGCGCCTGGTTTTCGCTGAGTTCACCCTGATACTGGTTAAGCGTTGCCTCAAAGCTGCGCGGGTCGATCTGGGCCAGCAGCTGTCCGGCGCTGACCTTCTGCCCTTCGGTAAAAAAAATCTGCTCAAGCTGGCCATCAACGCGGCTGGTGACCGTCACGCTGGCGCTGGGGATCACCGTGCCCAGCGCATCCAGCCACACGGGCACATCGGCCGTACTGGCAACCCCGCTGTGGACCAGGGTTGCACCTCCCCCCATCGTGCCGTGCGCACCCGGTTTATTCCCGGAACCCGATAAGAGCAGACGCCAGAGAATGCCAGCCACTATCGTGGCCACCAGCAACAAAAGCAGCCACTTAAGCCCAGAAGTACGCGCCGGGCGAGAAAAGTGAGTCATCGTTAAACTCTTCAGCTAAGCAAAAAAGAAATCCCGGAATGTGCGGAATGCGGCATGGAGAAACGGCAGTGAAGCGTGAACTGCCCGATTTCAGGGGAGCTATTATCCGTGAAAGGTGACGCGCCTTTCCATTGGCAAACTGTCAGGGTTTCGTTAAGAACGATGAGGATTAGCAGGCGTTTTTACGCTCTCCCTGGCCGCATGCAGGCAAAAAAAACCCACGCTTCTGCGTGGGTTGGTGTAATAACAGGGTCTCACCGCCGAAGCGGTGTTGTTTTCACACCCATCAATACCTCTGGGATCGCTATCGTCGCACTGAATTGCCCTGCGGTGACAGCGTGAAAACGCAACCGAATTCGGGGAAGTGCAACGAGGTGTGAAAATTAGCCACCCCGCGCTTACACTCTGATTTGTCTAGGATTTATCTGAAGCGCCGGTGACCGGCTTGCTGTAGATTGCGTCCGGCGCGATGTTCATGTGCTTCAGCACCGGCCCCATAATGTTGCCGAACACCGGTGCGGCCACCGAGCCACCGAAGTGATCGCCCGCCGTCGGATGGTTAATCATCACCACCAGCGCCACTTCAGGATGACTGGCGGGCGCGAGACCGGCGGTGTAGTTGACGTAGCCGCCATCATATTTGCCGCTGGTGCCCATCTTTTCCGCCGTACCGGTTTTGGTTGCCAGCCGGTAGCCCGGCACCGCCGCCTTCACCCCGGTGCCGCCCGGCAGCACGTCGCTCTCCAGCATATGCACCACCTCTTTGACCGTTTCCGGATTCGCGACCTGTTTGCCCAGAACCGGCGGCGTCACGCGGGTGATCGACAGCGGACGGTAGACACCATAGGAGCCGAGCGTGGCATATTCACGGGCAATCTGCAGCGGCGTGACGCGCAGACCATACCCGAACGAGAAGGTGGCGCGTTCGATATCGGCCCAGCGGGCGCGATGCAGCGGGAAGTAGCCCACACTTTCGCCGGTCAGGCCTAAGCCGGTTGGTTTACCCAGTCCGAACGCATGGTAGGTGTTGACCAGCGCTTCGGCGGGCATCGCCAGCGCCATATGCGAGACGCCGATGTCACTCGACTTCTGCAGGATGCCGGTCATGGTCAGGCGTGGCCAGTGGCCGACGTCGCGGATCAGGTGCCCGTTAACCCGATAAGGCGTGGTGTCGATCACCGAGTCGGGCCGCACCAGATGGCGCTCAAGCGCCTCCATGACCACTAACGGCTTGACGGTCGACCCCGGTTCGTAGCTGTCGTTAATGGCCGAGTTACGCATCTGCGCCGGCGTGGCCCCTTCATAGTTGTTGGGGTTGAACGACGGATAGGAGGCCATCGCCAGAATCTCGCCGGTGTCGATCTTCACCAGCACGGCGGCGCCGGAATCCGCTTTGTTGAGCAGTACGCCGTCGCGCAGTTTGCTGTAGAGGGTGTACTGATCGTATTTGTCGATGCTGAGCTGCACCGTTGGCGGCTGCGTTGGCGGCTGATAGTTAATCATCGAGATAATGTTGCCCGCCGCATCCTGACGATAGACCTCTTTGCCCGGCTCGCCCTGCAGCACCTTATCAAAGCCTTTTTCCAGCCCGTTCAGACCGACGTTATCGGCCCCGACGATGCCGATCAGCGGCGCAGAGGCTTCGCTCATCGGATAGAAGCGGCTGTCATCATAGACTTCGCTGATCCCCTTCAGCTTCAGCTCTTTAATATCTTTGGCGATCCCCAGTTCGATTTTGCGCCCCAGGTAGAGAAAGCGGCGTTTCGGGTTGGCGGTGATCTGCGCGGCCAGCACTTCGGGACGGGTGTTGAGCGCCGCGGCAAGATAGGCCCATTTGGCACTGGTAAAATCGGGGTTGCTCTCCAGCACGCGCTGCGGATCGGCGATCACATCGCGCGACGGCACGCTGAGCGCCAGGGCTTCGCCGTTACGATCCAGCAGGGTGCCGCGACTGGTAGGCAGCGTGACGGTTCGCAGCGATCGCTGATCCGCTTCGTGTTCCAGCATCGGCTGATTCAGGAACTGCAGGTCCGCGACGCGCGCCAGCAGCACCACCAGACAGGTCATCACACCCAGGCAGATCAGCCGGAATCGGAAAGGGTTAAAGGGGGCTTTTATCTGGTCTTTTCCCAGTAGTTTTTTAATCCGGGGCATGGCGTTCCGCTGCGCAAAATAAAGAAAAGGGGCTAAGCCAGCAGTTATAAAGAAAGCGCGGTCCGGATAACAGGAAAACTGTGTATCAGTTCGTTATCGGACACCGGTTGGCGGCAAAAAAAAACCTGCGCATCTGCGCAGGTTGGTGTAATCAAGAAAATCTATTGATGTTCACCCATCAATACCTCTGGGACCCTGACTGTAGCAAGGGCGATTGATCGGCTGCCATCACTCAAACGCAACAGTTACCGGCAAAATGTAACCAGCCATGAGATCTTTACGCTATTCTGCAATCCTAATGTTTTTTGATTTCCACCAGGCAACTCATGGCGTTTGGCCCCTGGGTCAGCGACGAGGTACCGATGTCGAGCGTAAGGACGTTAGGGTTCCCTGCGCGATCGTAAGGTTGCCACGCCTGGCCAAAGCCAGGATCAAACCAGGCGCCGGTGGCGATGATCACCACGCCCGGCGTGACCCCGTCGGTGATCCGCACACCCGCCAGCATCACCCCGCGAGCGTTGCTCACCTCGATCTCATCGCCCTCTGCCAGCCCGCGTGCCGCCGCATCCTGCGGATGCATGTAAAGCGTTTCGTGGCCGGCGGTTTTATTCCCCTGCACCGTATCGGTGGCATCCAGCTGACTGTGCAGCCGGTCGGCAGGCTGAATGGAGATCATGTGCAGCGGATAGTCGCGGCTGACCGGCGATCCCAGCCACTCCTGCGGCTCACGCCACTCCGGATGCCCGGCGAAATCGTCCAGCTCATAATCCGCAATGGTCTGGCTGAACAGCTCAATTTTGCCGCTGGCCGTTTTAATCGGATTCGCCTGCGGATCGGCCCGGAAATCCTCCATAAACTGATAAGGCTTGCCGCCTTCGGGAATTTCCACAAATCCGCGCTGCCAGAACTCATCAAATTCCGGAAAATCGATCCCTTTACGCTGATGTGCCGTGGCGCACTGCTGATAGAGATGCGCAATCCACTGCATCTCGTTGCGCCCTTCGGTGAAGGTGTCGCGGTAGCCCAGGCGCTCCGCCAGGTCAGCAAAGATATCGAAGTCGTTGCGCGCCTGATGCTGCGGTTTAATCGCCTGATGCATTGCCAGCACAAAGCGGTCGCGTGACGAGCCGCCGATGTCGTTGCGCTCCAGCGTGGTGGTCGCGGGCAGGACGATGTCCGCCATCCGGGCGGCAGGTGTCCAGACGATATCCTGCACCACCACCGTATCGGGTCGCTGCCAGCCCGCCACCAGCCGGTTCAGCTGCTGATGATGATGGAAAGGATTGCCGCCCGCCCAGTGCACCATGTGAATGTCGGGATAGTGCAGCGTCTCGCCCTGAAAACGGTAAGGCTGACCGGGATTGAGCAGCATATCGCTGATCCGGGCCACCGGAATCGACAGCCCGGCGGGGTTAGGACCGGTGCTCATCATCGGGGCAGGCCCCTCCTGACGCGGGTTACCGACGCTGTTCATCGAGCCGTGACCAAATGAGAAACCGGCCCCCGGCAGACCCGGCTGACCGAGCATCGACGACAGCGCAATCATCATCCAGTAAGGCTGCTCGCCGCGATGGGCGCGCTGAACCGAATAGGAGCAGGTCATAAAGCTGCGCTTGCCGATCAGCTGCTGCGCCAGCTGCACAATACGATCGGCCGGAATGCCGGTAATGCGGCTGGCCCAGCCGGCGGTTTTCGCCACGCCATCCGTCTCGCCCAGCAGATAGGCACGCAGCTGCGGCCAGCCGGTGCAGTGACTGGCGAGAAACGCCTCATCCACTGCGCCACGCTGGTTGATCTCATACCCCAGCGCCAGCATCAGTGCCACGTCGGTATTAGGGCGAATCGGAATCCACTCGGCGTTTACAAATTCCGGGCAGTCATCGCGCATCGGACTGATGTTAATCACCGGCGTGCCTCTGGCCGCCAGCTGCTGCAGCGCCGGTTTCAGGCTGTGCTGCCCCGCTCCGCCGGAGGCGACCTGAGCGTTTTTCAGCGCCAGTCCCCCGAACGCGACAAAAATCTCAGCATGTTCGACCACCTGCGGCCATTCGGTCACGCGGCCGGTCAGTGGCATGTAGGTGCCAATCACATAGGGCAGGAAGAACTGCGCGGCTCCCCAGCTGTAGTTGCCCTGCTGATCGACGCCGCCGCCGCCCTGAAAATAGAAGCGGCGCACCAGGGTGCGGGCGTGGTTAACGCGACCGGCCGATGACCAGCCGTAGGAACCGTTGAAAATGCCTGAGGCTCCGTAGCGCTCACGGACGCGGCGATTCTCTTCCGCCACCAGGTCCAGCGCGGTCTCCCAGTCAACGGCAACAAAGTCTTCGCGGCCACGCAGCGTGCGGTCGCTGTTTTCGCGTGACTTCAGCCACGAGCGCCGCACCATCGGCTGACGGATGCGTTTGTCGGAATAGACCAGTTCTGGAATGGTGTGGATCATCGGTGACGGATCGGCATCGGCGAAGAAAGGTTCGCAGCCCGTCAGGCGATCGTTTTCAGTGACGGCGGTAAAGGCGCCCCAGTGCGCCAGGTGTGGCACTTTGGTTTTCATCGTTGTTTTTCACGGTAGCCAGGGGGGACAGGGAGCATAACATGGGGCGGCCTCTCAGCAGAAGATGTGCCTGCGGGTCCGATTTTGCCCCTTTTTGCGACGACGCTGGCATTCTGTCGGGTTGATGTGTCTGCCCTTTTCCGTAACACTGATGCGATGTGTAAACGTTTTCCCCCGGACAGGTCAACGCATGGCTACCATAAAGGATGTTGCGCGACTGGCTGGCGTTTCTGTCGCCACAGTCTCCCGTGTAATCAATAATTCTCCCAAAGCCAGCGACAGCTCCCGACAGGCCGTAGGCCAGGCGATGGAGCAGCTTCAGTATCACCCGAATGCCAACGCACGCGCGCTGGCGCAGCAATCGACCGAAACGCTGGGTCTGATTGTGGGCGACGTCTCCGACCCCTTTTTTGGCGCCATGGTGAAAGCCGTGGATGAGGTCGCAGGCGACACCGGTAACTTTCTGCTGATTGGTAACGGTTACCATAATGAGCAAAAAGAGCGGCAGGCAATTGAACAGCTGATGCGCCACCGCTGTGCGGCGCTGGTGGTTCACGCCAAGAAAATTCCCGATGCGGAGCTGGAAGTGCTGATGAAGCAGGTGCCCGGTATGGTGCTGCTGAACCGGCTGATAAAAGGCTTTGAAAAGCGCTGTATTGCGCTCGACGACCGCTACGGCGCCTGGCTGGCGACCCGTCATCTCATCCAGCTTGGCCACCAGAATATCGCTTTTATCTGTTCGACCCACACCATCTCTGATGCCGAAGATCGCCTGCAGGGCTACTACGATGCGCTGAAGGAGCATGGCCTGCCCTGCAGCGATCGGCTGGTCACCTGGGGCGAACCGGATGAGGTGGGCGGTGAGCAGG
This sequence comes from Pantoea sp. PA1, assembly GCF_056856975.1. Classification (NCBI taxonomy): domain Bacteria; kingdom Pseudomonadati; phylum Pseudomonadota; class Gammaproteobacteria; order Enterobacterales; family Erwiniaceae; genus Pantoea; species Pantoea sp. PA1. The sequence goes on along the minus strand of NZ_JBXGEE010000002.1, from coordinate 231,762 downwards.
CGATGACAGAACTGTTAGGGCGCGGCAGGAACTTTACCGCCGTCGCCTGCTACAACGACTCCATGGCGGCAGGCGCGCTGGCGGTGCTGAGCGACAACGGCGTGCGCGTGCCGGAAGAGATGTCGCTGATTGGCTTCGATGATGTGCTGGTGTCGCGCTATGTGCGTCCGCGCCTCACTACCGTGCGCTATCCGATTGTCACCATGGCGCAGCAGGCGGCTCAGCTGGCGCTGGCGCTGGCCAACGACCAGCCGCTGCCGGAAGTCACCCATATGTTCAGCCCGACGCTGGTGCGCCGCCATTCGGTAAGCGGCCCGGCCTGACGTCACGGCGGCGGGTCCGGCGCATCCGCGCTCCCCGCCGCTCCCCCGCACCAGACGGTAACCTGCCCTCTCTTTTTATACCCGCCAGCACGATCCACTATGTAGAGCCTTCTTTGTTTCAGGTCAAAACCGTGCGCATTAATTTCCGGAAATCACTACATGTAGGGAATAGAATTCACGGAACCCCAATATGTGGTTCATGGAGAGAAAAATGGCGACGGTGGTAATCAAACGTGATGGGTGCCGGACAGGCTTCGATGCGCAGCGTATTGAGCATGCGGTGTTGGCGGCGGCACGGGCCGTAAAGGTCGATGACAGCGCCTGGTGCGCGCAGGTCGCTGAGCGCGTCGCGGCGCAGCTGGCCAATCGTCCGGAAGTGGAGATCGGTGAGATTCAGTGCGCAGTCGAAGAGACGCTGATGGCAGGCCCCTGGCCGCAACTGGCTCGCGCCTATATTGAATACCGTCACGATCGCGATGTGGCCCGCGATCGGCAGAGCCAGTTGCATCACGCCATTCGCGGGCTGGTCGATCAGACCAACGCCGCGCTGCTGAATGAGAATGCCAACAAAGATAGCAAAGTGATCCCGACGCAGCGCGACCTGCTGGCCGGGATCGTGGCGAAGCACTATGCGCAGCAGCAGATCCTGCCGCGCGATGTGGTGCTGGCGCACGAGCGCGGCGAGATCCATTACCACGATCTCGACTACTCCCCCTTCTTCCCGATGTTCAACTGCATGCTGATCGATCTCAAAGGCATGCTGACCAACGGTTTCAAAATGGGCAATGCCGAGATCGAGCCGCCCAAATCGATCGCCACCGCCACCGCCGTGACGGCCCAGATCATCGCGCAGGTCGCCAGCCACATTTACGGCGGCACCACCATCAATCGCATCGATGAGGTGCTGGCGCCGTTTGTTAAGCAGAGCTATGCCAGGCATCTGGCGATCGCGGAACAGTGGCAGATCCCGCAGGCAGAAGCGTATGCGCGCCAGCGCACCGACAAAGAGTGCTATGACGCCTTTCAGTCGCTGGAGTATGAGGTGAATACCCTGCACACCGCCAACGGACAGACTCCGTTTGTCACCTTTGGTTTTGGTCTGGGAACGGACTGGGCAGCCCGCCTGATCCAGCAGTCGATTCTGCGCAACCGCCTGGCCGGACTCGGTAAAAACCGTAAAACCGCCGTCTTTCCCAAACTGGTGTTCACCATTCGCGAAGGCGTTAACCGGCGTGCAGGCGACGTTAACTATGACATCAAACAGCTGGCGCTGGAGTGTGCCAGCAAGCGGATGTATCCCGACATCCTCAACTACGATCAGGTGGTGAAAGTCACCGGCTCGTTTAAAACCCCGATGGGCTGCCGCAGTTTTCTTGGCGTCTACGAAGAGAACGGCGAACAGATCCATGAGGGCCGCAACAATATCGGGGTGATCAGCCTCAATCTGCCGCGCATCGCGCTGGAAGCGGGCGGCGATGAAGCGCGCTTCTGGCAACTGCTGGATGCGCGTCTGCTGCTGGCGAAGCGGGCGCTGATGACGCGGGTGGCGCGGCTGGAGAAAACCAAAGCGCGCGTGGCCCCCATCCTCTACATGGAAGGGGCCTGCGGTGTCCGGCTCAACGCCGATGATGAGGTGGGGCCGATTTTCCGCAATGGCCGCGCCTCCCTGTCGCTGGGCTATATCGGCCTGCATGAAACCCTGAATGCCCTCAGCGGCGGCCAGAAGCACCCCTATGATGACGCGGCGCTGCGCGCGAAAGGGGTGGAGATCATCGCCTATCTGCGCGCTGCCACCGATCGCTGGAAAGCCGAAACCCATTACGGCTTCAGCCTCTACAGCACGCCGAGTGAGAATCTCTGTGACCGCTTCTGCCGTCTGGACGCGGCGCAGTTTGGTCTGGTGGCGGGCGTGACGGACAAGGGCTACTACACCAACAGCTTCCATCTCGACGTTGAGAAGAAGGTGAATCCCTACGATAAAATCGACTTTGAAGCGCCCTATCCACCGCTGGCGAATGGCGGATTCATCTGTTACGGCGAATACCCGAACGTGCAGCACAACCTCAGGGCGCTGGAGGATGTCTGGGACTACAGCTACGACCGCGTGCCCTACTACGGCACCAACACCCCGATTGATGAGTGCTACGACTGCGGCTTCAACGGTGAGTTTACCTGTACCAGCCGCGGCTTTACCTGTCCGCAGTGCGGCAACCACGATCCGGCGCGCGTCTCCGTCACCCGGCGGGTCTGCGGCTATCTCGGCAGCCCGGATGCGCGGCCCTTTAACGCCGGAAAACAGCAGGAAGTGCAGCGCCGGGTGAAACATCTGGCAGAAGGACCGCTGGGATGATGCATATCCATCGCTACTACGATGTGGATATCGTGAATGGCCCCGGCACACGCTGCACGCTGTTTGTCGCCGGTTGTGAACATCAGTGTCGTGGCTGCTACAACCAGAGTACCTGGCGAACCGACTCCGGCGTGCCTTTCACGCTGGCGATGGAGGAGCAGCTGCTGGCGGATTTGCAGGACACGCGCATTCCGCGTCAGGGATTGTCGCTGAGCGGCGGCGATCCGCTGCATCCGCACAACGTGCCGCACATTCGCCGTCTGGTGAAGCGGGTGCGCCAGAGCTGTCCCGGTAAAGATATCTGGCTCTGGACCGGTTACCGGATGCAGGAGCTGAATGCCGCGCAGCGCGCCGTGCTGATCTATCTCGACGTGCTGATTGATGGCCGTTTTGTCGAAGAGGAGAAGGATGCCTCGCTGCCCTGGCGCGGCAGCCGCAATCAGATCCTCTGGCAGTTACGCTGAGTGACGCGGGATGTCGCCCGACTCAATGATAGTGACGCTTTCGCCCGCCGGGGTGAACGCCTGCTGATGCAGACAGCGGGCCACGTCACGTGCGCTCACCGCCCGCCAGTGACCCGGCAGCAGAGAAAAGAGCGGGGCCATCAGGCGTTCCCCCGGACGCGTCTGCGCCCGCTCGCCCAGCAGTAACGAAGGCCGTACCAGCGTCAGGTGCGGCCAGCCCTGATGGCGCAATGCGTTTTCCATTTCGCCTTTCACGCGACTGTACAGGAAAGGTGAGTGACGGCTGGCACCGTGGGCGCTCACCACCAGCATCTGTTTTGCCCCCAGCCGCAGTCCGCTCAATCCGCTGTCCACCACCAGGGTGTAATCGACGTGAATAAACGCCGCTTTGCTGCCCGCCTGCCGGCGCGTGGTGCCCAGACAGCAGAACACCGTATCCAGCGAAGAGTGCAACGGCCCGAGTACATCGGTCAGATCGTCCTCCACCGGGTTGACGACCTTACGCATGGCAGGCAGCGGACGACGGGTTGGCGCGATGATCTCATCGACGCGCGGATCCTCAATCAGTAAGCGCAGCAGATGCGACCCGACTAAGCCGGTGGCTCCGGTCAGTAATACGCGATTCATCTCAGATTCATCCTTATTTCACTGCTGACAGCTTAAAAGATAGCTGATCTTAACGGTCTGGCTTGCGTTCTCGCCCATAGCGGCCAGGCTTAAATCCTGATCCGGAAAGCGCGCCTCGCGCTCCACTGCTTTAAGGAGGAAACAAAATGAGCAAGAAAGTTGCGGTTTTGATTACCGATGAATTTGAAGACTCAGAATTTACGTCACCTGCTGAGGTCTACAAACGCGCCGGGTTTGAGGTAGTGACCATTGAGAACCAGGCCGGAAATGTCGTAAAAGGCAAAAAAGGCGAAGCCGAAGTGACCATCGATCGCAGCATTGACGACGTCAGCCCGGCTGAGTTTGATGCGCTGCTGCTGCCAGGCGGTCACTCGCCGGATTCGCTGCGTGGCGATGACCGCTTTGTCGCCTTCACCAAAGAGTTTGTTGCCAGCGGCAAGCCTATCTTTGCTATCTGTCACGGACCCCAGCTGCTGATCAGCGCCAACGGCGTGCGTGGTCGCAAGATGACCACCGTAAAAGCCGTTGCCATCGACCTGATCAACGCCGGTGCCGACTTCCATGATAAGGAAGTAGTGGTTGACGGCGATAAGCTGGTGACCAGCCGCACCCCGGCCGATTTACCTGCCTTCAATCGCGAATCTCTGCGTATCCTCGAAGCGCTGTAAATCCGTTGCGCCCTTTTCGCTGAAAAGGGCGTTTCAGCTTTCCCGCAGCCAGCTGATCTTCTTACCAAATCCCAGCGCATTGTCGGTCATCTTCACCTCATCAAGCTGAATCTCCCACAGCGGTGCTGAGACTTTGCGCGACACCGGAAACCGTTTCTGATAGGCGGCTCTGGCGACCTTCTCCGTTTCCTCCTCCAGCCGCACAATCCGGCCACGATACTGCACCCCTTTTATCAGCAACACGCTTCTGGGCTGGCCATTGACGGTGCCCGCGACCTGCGGATTCTTCAGCATCAACGCCCCGTGACGGGTGTCGGGCTCGGTCATAATCCAGAACACCATGCGCGCTTCATCGAAGACGTAGTAGCAGTTAGCGCACCAGAGTTGATCGTCGGCGGCAGAGCAGAGAGAAAGCACATGTTGCTTTCGGAGATAGCGAACCAGATGGGCGTGATCGGACAAGGTAAACTCCTGGCGATGCACCGGAGCGTGAAGCGCGCTACACTGCCCGGCACCTTTTTTTGGGAAATGATTGCGAATGAGTCAGCAGTGGCAACTCTACATCGTCCGTACGGCGAAAGGGAGCCTGTACACCGGCATCACCACGGATGTGATGCGCCGGTTTGATCAGCACCAGACCGGACGCGGCGCCCGCGCGTTGCGCGGCAAAGGTCCACTGGCGCTGGTGTTTCACTGTGATGCAGGTGACCGTGCCAGCGCCTCCAGACTGGAGTATCAGGTCAAGCAGCTGACCCGTCAGCAGAAACTCCAGTTAGTGGCGGGTCAGCCGGTCAGCCTGGAGAGCTGGCTGGGTATTACAGCAGGCGATTAAAGGGCTCGGCGAAGTCGATCTCCCCGTCTGCGCCCTCAAACGCCGTCTCTGCCAGGCGATAGACCTGGAACGTCGCCTCGCTGTCCGGCCAGCGGCTGTGCAGGCCGACGCGGGCCGCCGGTTCAAAGCCAAAGCGGCTGAAGAATGCCGGATCGCCCAGCACGACCACCGCGCTGTAACCGAACTCGTTGAGGGTATCCAGTCCTTCATAAATCAGTTTGCTGGCAATGCCCTGCCCGCGCAGCGTCTCATCCACCGCCAGCGGTGCCAGCGCCACCCAGCCACGATCTTCACCTTTAACGCTGACCGGACTGAATGCAGCATAACCCAGCACCTGTCCCTCATCATCAGTGGCGACCACGCCTAAGGTTAACAGGCCATCTTCGCGCAGCGACTGCGTCAGTTCCGCCTCGGCGGGCGACGTGAAACAGCGTCTGAGCAGCGTGTCGATGCCTGCGGCATCCACGCCAATTTCGCTACGGATCAACATAGGGCACCTGCGCGTGCCTGTCCGGCCTTCGCGTCCTGTTTCATCCCGGCGTCGACAAAGGCCGCCATCTGCTGAATTGCCGTGCGTAACGCGGTGGGCATAGCCTCGGGTTCAATAGCATCCATTACGTTCTTCACCTCAAGTCCCAGTTCAGTGTCCCCTTCAATCACCAGACGGCGTTGAAAGAAGAGCATGTCGGGATCTGCTTTACGTGCTGCCACCAGCAACAAATCATTGGCATTGCCCCGAAACCAGACATCCGCTTCGGACTGTTGCAATACCACCAGCCGGCCGTCCTGCAGCGTGGTAATCCATTGCAGATTGAGATCGGCAATCCCGATACCCAGCAGGCGACCTTCCAGAAAGTCTAACTCACCTTCAGCTAAAGCATGACGAAATTGCCAGTTTAAGAGTTGTTGCAGAAGCCGCTTCTTGACCGGGAATGGGGTAAGCGCTGCGGGTAAGCCTAAGATTTCCGGAGCCTTTTTTACAAAATGGGCATGAATCCGCTTTAACACTTGTGTCCCTCCCTTCAGAAAATTTTACGTATATTGCCATATCCGTTTCGACACACCTCATCCGGGATCAATAAAAATCGCGCTCCTGGGAGGAAAAAAAAGCCGCACCGGTGGGGAGGAACGGAAAATTCACTGCCCCAAATCAATACGCCTCCCGGCGCAGATGCCTAGACTCGACGCCCATCTGCATGTTGAGAGGAACACCTATGGAACTGCTCTGCCCGGCAGGCAACCTGCCCGCAGTGCGCACCGCCGTCGAGAATGGCGCGGATGCGGTCTATGTGGGGCTGAAAGATGACACCAACGCCCGCCACTTCGCGGGCCTGAACTTCACCGACAAAAAGCTGGCCGAAGCGGCTCGCTATCTGCATCAGCATCGCCGCAAACTGCATGTGGCAATCAATACCTTCGCCCATCCGGACGGCATGGGACGCTGGCAGCGGGCCATTGATGTGGCGGCGCAGAACGGGGCCGACGCGCTGATCCTCGCCGATATCGCTACCCTGGAGTATGCGGCGACGCACTACCCCCAGGTGGAGCGCCATCTCTCCGTGCAGGCGTCAGCCACGAATCTGGAGGCGATTCGCTTTTATCATCGCCATTTTAACCTGCAGCGTGTGGTGCTGCCGCGGGTGCTCTCTCTGCATCAGGTAAAGCAGCTGGCGCGCAGCACGCCGGTGCCGCTGGAGGTGTTCGCGTTTGGCAGCCTGTGCATTATGGCGGAAGGCCGCTGCTACCTCTCCTCGTGGCTGACCGGTGAGTCGCCTAACAGCGCCGGTGCCTGTTCTCCGGCGAAATTTGTGCGCTGGCAGCAGACGCCGCAGGGTATGGAATCCCGCCTGAACGAAGTGCTGATCGATCGCTACGCGGCGGATGAAAGCGCGGGTTACCCGACCCTGTGCAAAGGACGGTATGAGGTCAGCGGCCAGCGTTATCACGTGCTGGAAGAGCCCACCAGCCTGAACACGCTGGAGCTGCTGCCGGAGCTGCTGCGGGCCGGGGTCGCCTCGGTCAAGATCGAGGGTCGCCAGCGCAGTCCCGCCTATGTTGCTGACGTCGCGCGCGTCTGGCGTCAGGCGATCGACCGCTGTCAGGCCCGGCCGGAACAGTTTGAGGTGGCGCCCCGGTGGATGCAGACGCTGGGCGATCTCTCTGAAGGCACGCAAACCACGCTGGGTGCTTATCACCGTGAATGGCAATAAGGAGTCATGATGCAATATGCCGTCGGGCCGGTGCTCTGGTACTGGCCAACCCCCACGCTGGAGGAGTTTTACCAGCAGGCTGCCCGCAGTAGCGCGGAGATTATTTACCTCGGCGAAGCGGTGTGCAGTAAACGCCGCGCGACGCCTTATGGCCGCTGGATGGAGATGGCCCGTGACGTCGCGGCCAGCGGCAAACAGGTGGTGCTGAGCACCCTGGCGCTGCTGCAGTCCCCCTCTGAACTGAAAGAGCTGCAGCGTTATGTCGAAAACGGCGAGTTCCTGATTGAAGCGAATGATATCGGCACGGTTAACATGGCCGCTGAGCGCCACCTGCCCTTTGTGGCAGGCCCGACGCTGAACGTCTACAACGCTGACACCCTGCAACTGCTGGTCAGGGAGGGGATGACGCGCTGGTGTATGCCGGTCGAGATGTCACGCGACTGGCTGCTGCAGCTGCTGGAACAGTGCGAAACGCGCGGTATCCGGCAGCAGTTTGAGGTGGAGGTGATGGGCTACGGTCATCTGCCGCTGGCGCTCTCGGCGCGCTGCTTTACCGCCCGCTCGGAAAACCGCGCGAAGGATGATTGCGAAACCTGCTGCATCAACTATCCGACAGGCCGCCGCGTCAGCTCGCAGGAGGGGCAGCCGGTGTTCGTGCTCAACGGCATTCAGACCATGAGCGGCTACTGTTACAACCTGGGGAACGATCTGGCAGGGATGCGGGAGTGGGTCGACTGCGTCCGGCTCTCTCCGCAGGACACCACCACGCTGGCAGAGATAGATCGTTTCCGGGCCAATGAGAATGGTCAGGCTCCGTTAATGGTCGCGAAAGGCTGCGATTGCAATGGTTACTGGCGCAAACTGGCGGGTATGACGCTGGCATCCTGAGTAAAAGCACATACCGGCTATATTCCTGCTGAGGTTAGCAGTTTTAATATAAGGAATGATGCGTAATACTAAATGATGCAGACTTTAATGCCTGCGCCATACAACGGGAGTAGTCATGTCTGATAAAAAACCTCTTCGCCTGTCCGTGCTGGATCTCGCGCCGATCCCTCAGGGTGCGACCGCGCGGGATGCGTTCCACAATTCGCTGGCGCTGGCGCGCCAGGCTGAAAAACTGGGCTACCAACGCTACTGGCTGGCTGAACATCACAACATGACGGGGATTGCCAGTGCTGCGACGTCGGTGCTGATCGGCTATCTGGCGGCCAATACTGAGACGCTGCAGCTGGGATCGGGCGGCATCATGCTGCCTAACCATGCGCCGCTGGTGATTGCCGAGCAGTTTGGCACACTGGCTTCTCTCTATCCCGGCCGTATCAATCTCGGCCTGGGTCGTGCGCCCGGCTCTGACCAGCGTACGATGATGGCGCTGCGTCGTCATCAGGCCAGCATGCACGCCGACACCTTTCCTGAAGATGTGGCTGAACTGATTAACTGGTTTGATGCGGAAGCGGATGCACAGCCGCCGGTGCAACCGGTGCCGGGCCTCGGCCTGAAGATCCCGGTCTGGCTGCTCGGCTCCAGCCTCTACAGTGCACAACTGTCAGCCCGGATGGGTCTGCCGTTTGCCTTTGCCTCACATTTTGCGCCGGATCAGCTGTTCCAGGCGCTGCACGTCTACCGCGAAAACTTCCAGCCCTCGGCGCGACTCGACAAGCCGTATGCCATGGTCTGCATCAACGTGGTCGCCGCTGACAGCGAGCGTGAGGCACGCTTCCTGTTTACCTCGCAGCAGCAGCAGTTTATCAACCTGCGCCGCGGCAAACCGGGCCCGTTACCGGCGCCGGTTGAGAACATGGATAACCTCTGGTCACCGTCAGAGCAGTATGGGGTTCAGCAGGCGCTCAGCATGTCGCTGGTCGGCGATGGAGATAAGGTGCGTCACGGGCTGGCGTCACTGATGCGTGAAACTCAGGCGGATGAGATCATGGTCAACGGCCAGATTTTTGACTCCGCAGCGCGCCTGCGCTCCTTCGCCATTGCGATGGAAGCCGCCAAAAGCCTGTAGTCAGTTCTGCGGTGGGGGCGCAGTTTCCGCGCTCACCGCCAGCTGACGACTGTCCCTAGCCGGGGATTGCCCGTAAAGGCGGCGATACTCCCGGCTGAACTGTGACGCACTCTGATACCCTACCCGATAGCCTGCCGTCCCGGCATCCAGCTTTTCCACCATCATCAGCCGTCGCGCCTCATTCAGCCGCAGCTGTTTCTGATACTGCATCGGCGTCATTGCCGTGACCGCTTTGAAGTGATGATGCAGCGAAGAGATGCTCATGCCGACACTGCTGGCGAGCTGGTCAATCTTCAGCGGCTGATGAAAATTCTCCCGCAGCCAGCGGGCCGCCTGCGCCACCCGGTTACCCGGCCGCTCAGCCAGCGCCATATTCAGAATGCGCGATCCTTCCGGTCCGGTCAGCAGCCGATAGAAAATCTCCTGCTCGATCAGCGGGGCGAGCGCCGGGATATCCTCAGGATGGTCAAGCAGCCGCACCAGCCGCGTTACCGCCTCCACCAGCCACGGCGACATCTTATGCACGGTGATGCCGCGTTCGTTGCGGGCCGTGGCGGGTGACAGCGTCGGGGGAAACTGGTCGAGGTAGCGCATCAGCCGGGATTCATTGATGGCGATGCCAATCCCCAGGTTAGGTTTTTCCGGCGTGGCGACCGTGACGCAGGCGCGCACCGGCATATCCAGCGTCACCAGCAGCAGATCGCCCGGGCCATAATGCAGCACCTCATCACCGATGTGCAGCGCCTTGCTGCCCTGTGCGACCAGCGCGAAACTGGCCCATTGGGCAAAGTGCACGGGCTTCGTTGGTGCGGAGCTGCGACCAAAGAACAGGTAGTCAATGGCACTCGCGTGCCGTCCATCCTCCGGCGCATGCCGCGCAATCAACCGGGCCAGCGCCTGCCACGTATCATTCTCTGTCACCGGGTCATCTCCCTTCATCATCTCAGCCGATATTACCTGAGCCGGTGCGCCATGCCTGTGTCACAGCGACACTTTTGCAGGATCGGGCAAAAAGCTTGCAGGATTGCGCTACCCGGATGAGTCAGCGGCGCGCATAGTCTGTCAACGCAATCATTACGGCGGAGATCAGGATAATGAAGGCACTACAGAATAAAATCGCGCTGGTAACGGGAGCATCAAAAGGCATTGGTGCTGCTATCGCCATCGCCTTTGCGACGGCGGGCGCACGGGTAATCGTCAATTATCAACAGGACGAGGTGGGTGCGGCTGACGTGGTCAGCGACATTCTTGCCCTGGGCAGTGACGCGGTGGCGGTGCAGGCGGATATCTCTGTGCAGCAGGACGTGGAGCGGCTGTTTGCAACCACCGTCGCCTGTTTCGGCGCGCCAGATATTGTGGTGAATAACGCGGGCCGCTTTCATCACGGCGCTTTTGAGGCGCTGACCCAGGAGGAGATGCAGCAGCAGATCAACGTTAACCTGCTTGGCACGCTGCTAGTCTGTCAGCAGGCAATTCATCACTTTCCTGCCCACGGCGGTACCCTTATCAACCTCAGCGCCCTGAGCAGCCAGAACAGCACGCCGGGTTCCGTGCTCTGGGCGGCGACCAAGGGCGCGGTGGATACGCTGACACAGGGGCTGGCGCGCGAACTGGGTGCCAGAAACATTCGGGTTAACGCCCTGGCACCGGGAATGATTCTGACAGAGGGATTGCTGGCGGCGAAGAGGATGAGCCCGCAGCTTAAAGCGCAACTGCTGGCCGCCACGCCGCTGGGGCGTTTTGGTCTGCCGGAAGATGTGGCACAGGTGGCGCTGTTTCTGGCCTCGGAGGAGTCCGCCTGGGTCAGCGGCGAGCGCGTCATCATCAGCGGCGGAGCCTGATCGGCATAAAAAAAGGGAAGCCAGTGGCTTCCCTTTTTGTTACGACATGAAGTCGTTATGCGTCACGACGACGTGGTGCGGCTGCGCCATCTTCACGACGTGGACCACGGCCGCCTTCGCGGTTAAAGCTGCGACCGCCTTCACGACCACCGTCACGGCGCTCAGAAGAGAAGCGACGACCACCTTCACGGTTGCCAGCGCCTGGGCCATTGCGACGATCGCCACCGGCCGGACGACGGTCACCACGACCTTCGTTTGGCTGAGCATCACCCAGTAACTGCATATTCATCGGCTTGTTCAGAATACGTGTACGGGTGAAGTGCTGCAGCACGTCGCCTGGCATGCCTTTCGGCAGCTCGATAGTCGAGTGGTTACCGAACAGCTTGATGTTACCGATGTAACGGCTGCTGATGTCGCCTTCGTTAGCGATCGCGCCAACGATGTGACGAACTTCAACACCATCATCGCGACCCACTTCGATGCGGTAGAGCTGCATCTCGCCAACGTCACGACGTTCGCGACGTGGACGGTCGCCATCGCGGCTGTCACGTGGACCACGCGCTTCGCGGCTGTCACGACGGCCATCACGATCGTCACGATCGCGGTATTCACGACGTGGCGGACGTGGCGCTTCCGGTGGCAGAATCAGAGGACGTTCGCCCTGTGCCATCTTCAGCAGTGCCGCGGCCAGCGTTTCCAGATCCAGTTCGTCTTCTGGCTGCATTTTAGTCAGCAGAGCACGGTACTGATCCAGATCGCTGCTTTCCAGCTGTTGCTGAACTTTCGCGGCAAACTTCGCCAGACGACGCTGACCCAGCAGTTCTGCGTTAGGCAGTTCAACTTCCGGAATAGTCAGCTTCATTGTACGTTCGATGTTGCGCAGCAGACGACGCTCGCGGTTCTCAACGAACAGCAGCGCGCGGCCAGCACGACCGGCACGACCGGTACGGCCGATACGGTGAACGTAAGATTCTGCATCCATCGGGATGTCGTAGTTAACAACCAGGCTGATACGCTCAACGTCCAGGCCACGGGCCGCAACGTCAGTCGCAATCAGGATGTCGAGACGACCATCTTTCAGGCGCTCCAGCGTCTGCTCACGCAGTGCCTGATTCATGTCACCGTTCAGCGCGGCGCTGTTGTAGCCACTGCGCTCCAGCGCTTCTGCAACTTCCAGGGTCGCGTTTTTGGTACGTACGAAGATAATCGCCGCATCAAAATCTTCCGCTTCCAGGAAGCGAACCAGTGCGTCAGTTTTACGACCGTAAGCGGTCCAGTAGCTCTGGCTGATGTCAGGACGCGTGGTCAGGCTTGACTGAATACGCACTTCCTGTGGATCTTTCATGAAGCGTTTCGTGATGCGACGAATCGCTTCTGGCATGGTGGCAGAGAACAGAGCGGTCTGATGACCTTCCGGGATCTGCGCCATGATGGTTTCAACGTCTTCGATGAAGCCCATACGCAGCATTTCGTCCGCTTCGTCCAGCACCAGGCCGCGCAGGTTAGAAAGGTCTAACGTGCCGCGTTTCAGGTGATCCAGCAGACGGCCAGGCGTACCCACAACAACCTGTGGTCCCTGACGCAGTGCACGCAGCTGCACGTCATAACGCTGGCCGCCGTACAGGGCAACCACGTTCAGGCCACGCATGTGTTTAGAGAATTCGGTGACAGCTTCAGCAACCTGAACCGCCAGCTCGCGGGTCGGTGCCAGCACCAGGATCTGAGGTGCTTTTACAGAAGGGTCAATGTTGTTTAACAGCGGCAGAGAGAACGCCGCAGTTTTACCACTCCCGGTCTGCGCCATACCTAACACGTCACGGCCCGCCAGCAGGTGAGGAATACACTCAGCCTGGATTGGGGAAGGCTTTACGTAGCCCATGCCATTCAGTGATTCAAGGATGTCGGCGTTCAGGCCAAGGTCAGCAAAAGTGGTTTGAATATCAGTCATGTAGTACACGTGCCTCTTAGATTGCGGCGGCCAGTCTACATAACTCGTCGTGAAAACTTTCAGTCATTTTCATCAAAAAGTGTGAACCGGCTCAAATTAGAAGTTTTGACGAACAGAAAAGCCCTCATCCCTGAAGATGATGACTTTACAGGTGTTACGGGCAAATTTAGTTCGTCAGCTATTGCTGGTCAGATTCTGATAAATCGTCTTGTGCCTGGCCGAGTTGCGCCAGTTCCAACAATGCGTATCGGTGTTCAACAAAGTTATTGACGTTGTTGGCCACCGCCAGTTTGAACAACGCTTTCGCGTCGTCCTTCTCCCCCAGACTTAGGTAGTACTTACCTAAATAGAAGTTGGTTTCACTGAGATGTTCAGCGAGCGAGGTGTTATCCGTTGCGTCCGCCTTGAGACTTTCCATCAACGTTTTCTCGTTGATATCTCCAAGGTAGAACTCGACAATATTCCATCCCCATTGGTCTCTGACCGCTTTGTCATGACGCTGTTGAAGCGCGACTTTTGCCTTGTCGGCATCCATCTCACGTTCAGCCAGATAGAGCCACAGACTGCGGAAAGGATCGTTAGGATCGTCTTGATAAAACGCCAGCAGATCATCTTGCGCTAACTTGTATCGACCGCCGTAATAGAGGGCGATACCACGGTTTAAATGCGCATAGTTGTAAGTTGGATCAAGCTCAAGTACAGAATCGAACGCTTCATAGGCGGCATCAAAGTTGCCCGCCTGCGTTAAATATATGCCTAAGTAGTTAAACACTTCGGGCATATCTGGTCTTATAGACAGCGCTTGCGAAAAATCGTTCCGCGCTAATGCCCGCAGACCTAAACTATCATACAACACTCCGCGCTCATATAACAGCTGTGCGCGTTCATCATCGGTGAGAGCGCGACTGGCAAGTATTTGTTCCATGCGCGCCAGTATCACTTCCTGCTGCAGTGTGGGCTGTAACGGCACTGCAAGAACTTCGTTCTTACGCCAATTGGAGTTGCTGCATCCTGCCAGCGTTAAAGCTGTCGCAACAAAACACCAGCGCAGAAAAGGCTTCATTTCCCACTCCCGAATACAAACATTGGGATAACCATCCTGTCATCCGCCTGCTGTGCACAAGGATTCCCGCCCTCGCGATGACACAAACGCCCCTCTCTGCCAGGCAAAGAGGGGCAAATCAGCAACGACTTATTCAGCGGCAGGTGTGGTCACCGCTGCAGCTTCTTCAGCCTGCGGCTTAGATTCTGTCGCTTCTTTGATGCTCAGACGTACGCGGCCCTGGCGATCAACTTCCATCACCTTCACCGGCACTTCCTGACCCATCTGCAGATAGTCAGTCACTTTCTCAACGCGCTTATCGGCGATTTGCGAAATGTGAACCAGACCTTCTTTACCACCGCCGATGGCGACGAAGGCACCAAAGTCAACGATACGGGTCACTTTACCACTGTAAATGCGGCCCACTTCGATCTCTGCGGTAATCTCTTCGATACGACGGATCGCTTCTTTCGCTTTCAGACCATCGGTCGCAGCGATTTTCACGGTGCCGTCATCTTCGATTTCGATCGTTGTGCCGGTCTCTTCGGTCAGTGCACGGATCACTGAGCCGCCTTTACCAATCACATCTTTGATCTTGTCAGAGCTGATCTTGATGGTGTAAATGCGCGGTGCGAATTCAGAAATCTCAGTACGTGGCGTGCTGATAGCCTGTTCCATAACGCCCAGGATGTGCAGACGCGCACCCTTAGCCTGGTTCAGCGCTTCCTGCATGATTTCACGCGTGATGCCTTCGATTTTGATGTCCATCTGCAGCGCGGTGATACCTTCACGGCTACCGGCTACTTTGAAGTCCATGTCGCCCAGGTGATCTTCGTCGCCCAGGATGTCAGACAGAACAACAAACTTCTCATCTTCTTTCACCAGACCCATTGCAATACCTGCAACAGCGGCTTTGATTGGCACACCCGCATCCATCAGCGCCAGTGAGGCACCGCAGACAGAGGCCATTGAAGAGGAGCCGTTAGATTCGGTGATTTCAGACACCACACGCACGGTGTAAGGGAAATCTTCCGCTTTCGGCATAACTGCTAACACACCGCGTTTCGCCAGACGACCGTGACCAATTTCACGACGCTTCGGCGAACCGACCATGCCGGTTTCACCGACAGAGTACGGAGGGAAGTTGTAGTGGAACAGGAAGCTGTCAGTGCGCTCGCCCATCAGCTCATCCAGGTTCTGCGCATCGCGGGTGGTACCCAGCGTTGCTGTTACCAGCGCCTGCGTCTCACCACGGGTGAACAGGGATGAACCGTGAGTACGTGGCAGCACGCCAGTACGCACGTCCAGACCACGGATCATATCCTTTTCGCGGCCATCGATACGCGGCTCGCCGTTCAGGATACGGGTACGAACAACGTTCTTTTCAAGGCTATGGACGATGTCGCTGATTTCAGCGCTATCCAGCGTCTCATCTTCAGCCAGCAGCGCAGCAATGGTTTCGTCTTTGATGACGCCAACCTGCGTGTAACGCTCCTGCTTGTCGGTGATGCGGTAAGCATCGCTGATGCGCGCTTCTGCCAGTGCAGCAACGCGTGAAATCAGTGGGGTGTTGGCGGCTTCTGGCTGCCAGTCCCAGCGTGGTTTGCCCGCTTCAGCAACCAGCGCGTTGATGTTTTCAATAACCACCTGCTGCTGATCGTGGCCAAAGACCACGGCGCCCAGCATCTGCTCTTCTGACAGGATCTCAGCTTCAGATTCCACCATCAGAACGGCATTCTGCGTACCGGCAACCACCAGGTCCAGACGAGACTGTTTCAGCTCATCCGCTGTCGGGTTCAGAACGTATTGATCGTTGATGTAACCAACACGCGCAGAACCGATTGGGCCATTGAACGGCAGACCCGAGAGTGACAGCGCGGCAGAAGCACCGATCATCGCAACGATATCAGGATGAACCTGTGGGTTTACAGAAACCACTGTCGCAATGACCTGAACTTCGTTAACGAAACCTTCCGGGAACAGCGGACGAATCGGGCGGTCAATCAGACGCGCAATCAGCGTTTCGCCTTCGCTTGGGCGGCCTTCACGACGGAAGAAGCTGCCTGGGATACGACCAGCAGCGTAGGTACGCTCCTGATAGTTCACGGTCAGTGGGAAGAAGTCCTGACCGGGTTTGGTTTTTTTCTGGCCGACGACAGTGACGAACACCGCGGTATCGTCCATGCTCACCATAACAGCAGCAGTCGCCTGGCGCGCCATCATGCCGGTTTCCAGCGTGACGGTATGTTGACCATATTGGAATTTGCGTACGATCGGATTCAGCAAAATCAAAGTCCTTAACTTCGGGGCAAGGCTATCTGTAGCCCGCCATTGATTACCAATCTCCAGCTGCATCCTCGCGACTAATGACAACCCTCGACCGCCCCTGCGGTAAAGCCTCTCATTAGCCGCGCGAAATTCTGCAAACTAAAGATCACACTAAGCAACAATACATCAGTTTGGCCCGGATTGCTGCCGATTGCTCAAAAAAAGGGGCCATAAAGGCCCCCTTTTCATGAAACTCGCACAAATCTGATCGTCTGCTGCACGCCGCGTTAATCGCTGCATGACGCCCTGACGACCCGATTTTTCAGACTTAGCGACGCAGACCGAGGCTTTCGATCAGGCTGCTGTAGCGCGCAACGTCTTTACGCTTCAGGTAGTCCAGCAGCTTACGACGCTGAGATACCATGCGCAGCAGACCGCGACGGCTGTGGTGGTCTTTTTTGTGCTCAGAGAAGTGACCCTGCAGATGGGTGATCTGCGCGGTCAGCAGGGCAACCTGAACTTCAGTTGAACCGCTGTCGTTAGCACCACGGCCATATTTAGCAACGATCTCTGCTTTAGCTTCTACGCTTAGAGACATAATAAACTCCGGTATAAAATGAATGTATGGGTGCCGATCTCTAATTCAGCATCCCGCTTTTAAAGCCGCGCTATTCTACTCTGCGCCCGATAGCAACGCAAATGCCCCATCAGCGAAAAGTGAAGGCACGACTTAATCCTGATACTCCACGACTAAGCGACGGGGTGCCAGACGGCCATCGTCGGCAATTTCAGCCATCCCGATGAACTTACGCGCCTCACCTTCGGACACCCTGACCAGCCCCTGCGCGGGCGCCTGACTGGCCTGAACCGGCTGACCCTGGCGGAAAAACGCAGCCACGGCAGGCGGGATGTTTACTTCCGGGAAATCGGACGCAGGACTGTCCATTGGCAACAGTAGCGGATCGAGCTGCGTTTCCAGAGGAAGGCCGGCTTCTGTCGCTTCCGCCAGCAGGGTGTTGAGCTGTTCCAGCGTCACCATCCTTTCATACGGATAACGGGCAACCTGAACGCGACGCAGCATGATGACATGCGCTCCGCATCCCAGCTTCTCACCGAGATCGTCGATGATGCTGCGGATATAGGTGCCTTTCGAGCAGTGAATTTCCAGCTCCAGCTCGTTATCCTGCCAGCGAATAAACTGCAGTTCGTAGACCGTGATTGGACGCGGTTCACGCGCAATCTCAATGCCCTGACGCGCATATTCATACAGGGGACGTCCCTGATGCTTCAGCGCCGAAAACATTGAAGGCACCTGCAGGGTCTCACCGCGGAAGCTCTCCAGCGCGCTGTCGAGGTCGGCCTGACTGAAGGTGACCGGACGTGTCTGAACGAGGTTGCCATCGGCATCTGACGTGTCGGTCCGCTCACCCAGCCGCGCAATCACGCGGTAGCGCTTGTCGGAATCCAGCAGATACTGTGAAAACTTGGTCGCTTCACCCAGGCAGATCGGCAGCATGCCGGTTGCCAGCGGGTCAAGCGCGCCGGTATGGCCTGCGCGGTTAGCGTTAAAGATACGCTTCACCTTCTGCAGGACATCGTTCGACGAGACGCCTTGCGGCTTATCCAGCAGCAACACGCCATGGACGTCGCGGCCGCGACGACGCGGACGACTCATTACGCCTCCTCGTCATCGCCGGTGGCGTCAGAGCCACGGCGCTCGGCATCGTTTTTCACGACGCTTGTGACGAGATTGGACATGCGCATCCCTTCAACCAGGGAGTTGTCGTAGAAGAACGTCAGCTCCGGCACGATACGCAGACGCATCGCTTTACCCAGCAGAATGCGGATGTAGCCTGACGCTTCTTTCAGCGCTTTCAGACCCTGTTTTACCGCGTCCTCATCCTGGTCATTCAGGAAAGTGACGAACACTTTTGCGTAGGCGAGATCGCGTGACACTTCAACGCCTGATACGGTGACCATCATGCCCAGACGCGGATCTTTGATCTCACGCTGCAGGATCATCGCAATCTCTTTTTGCAGCTCTTGTGATACGCGCTGCGGGCGACCAAATTCTTTCGCCATCATTATTTCTCCCAAATAATTCGGGAGGCCAGAGGCCTCCCAAATTGCAACACATCAGCAGTCGATTACTCGATGGTGCGTTTAATTTCGATGATTTCAAACACTTCGATCATATCGCCAACGCGAACGTCGTTGTAGTTCTTCACGCCGATACCGCACTCCATGCCGTTACGCACTTCGTTGACGTCATCTTTAAAGCGACGCAGGGATTCCAGCTCGCCTTCGTAAATCACCACGTTATCACGCAGGACACGGATTGGGTTGTGACGCTTGATGTTACCTTCCGTCACCATACAACCGGCAATCGCGCCAAACTTCGGTGATTTGAACACGTCGCGGACCGCAGCCAGACCGATGATCTGCTGTTTGTACTCTGGAGCCAGCATGCCGCTCATCGCCGCTTTTACTTCGTCAATCAGGTTATAGATGACGGAGTAGTAGCGCAGATCCAGGCTTTCTGCGTCAATGACGCGACGCGCAGAGGCATCGGCACGCACGTTGAAGCCCAGGATGATGGCGTTAGAAGCAGCCGCCAGGGTCGCATCGGTCTCGGTGATCCCGCCCACGCCTGAACCAACAATCTTCACCTTCACTTCGTCGGTAGAGAGTTTCTGCAGGGAGTCGGAGATCGCTTCCACAGAACCCTGAACGTCCGCTTTCAGTACGATGTTCAGTTCAGACACTTCGCCTTCGGTCATGTTGGCAAACATGTTCTCAAGCTTAGATTTCTGCTGGCGAGCCAGTTTAACTTCGCGGAATTTGCCCTGACGATAGAGCGCCACTTCACGTGCTTTCTTCTCGTCACGTACCACGGTCGCTTCATCACCCGCAGCCGGCACGCCGGAGAGGCCCAGAATCTCAACCGGGATAGACGGACCCGCTTCCATGACTTCACGACCCAGTTCATCGCGCATTGCACGAACACGGCCATATTCGAAGCCACACAGGACGATGTCGCCTTTGTTCAGCGTACCTTCACGAACCAGCACGGTTGCAACCGGACCACGACCTTTGTCGAGGAACGATTCGATAACCACGCCGCTCGCCATACCGGCACGGATAGCCGTCAGCTCCAGGACTTCCGCCTGCAGCAGGATAGCGTTAAGCAGGTCATCAATGCCGGTACCCGCTTTCGCAGAGACATTAACGAACATGTTTTCGCCGCCCCACTCTTCCGGAATAATTCCGTACTGGGTCAGTTCGTTTTTAACGCGATCCGGATCCGCTTCTGGCTTATCGCACTTGTTCACCGCAACCACAACCGGCACTTTGGCCGCTTTGGCATGCTGAATAGCTTCGATGGTCTGAGGCATCACGCCATCGTCTGCGGCAACGACCAGGATAACGATATCGGTCGCCTGCGCACCACGTGCACGCATCGCGGTAAACGCGGCGTGGCCCGGGGTGTCCAGGAAGGTGATCATACCGTTGTCGGTTTCAACGTGGTAAGCACCGATGTGCTGAGTAATGCCGCCCGCTTCGCCAGAGGCGATTTTGGTCGAGCGGATATAGTCCAGCAGTGAGGTTTTACCGTGGTCAACGTGACCCATGATGGTAACTACCGGCGCGCGAGCTTCCTGCGCGGCATCGGTGTCACGATCGTCCATTACCGCCTCTTCCAGCTCGTTTTCACGACGCAGGGTCACTTTGTGGCCCATCTCTTCTGCGACGAGCTGTGCGGTTTCCTGGTCGATGACCTGGTTAATGGTCGCCATCGCGCCCATCTTCATCATCGCTTTAATGACCAGAGAACCTTTCACCGCCATTTTGTTCGCCAGTTCGGCTACGGTGATGGTTTCGCCAATCACAACATCGCGGTTCACGGCCTGAGCGGGTTTGTTGAAACCCTGCTGCAGTGCGCTTGGTTTACGATGTTTGCCACCTTTACCGCCGCGAACCTGTGCACGCGCTTCTTCGCGGTCAGTTTTCGCTTCGGAATGTTTGTTGCCTTTTTTCGCCGGACGCGTTGCTTTCGCCGTGGTACGCGCACGCGCACGGCCAGCTTCTACCTGACGGTCGTTTTCATCTTCCGCCTGACGGGCATGGGTTGAAGTGGTGACGTGATAGTCGCCTTTATCCTCTTCTTCCGGCTTTTCCCACTCGGCTGATTTCTCTTCAGCCAGACGGCGGGCTTCTTCGGCTACGAGGCGGGCCGCCTCTTCGAGCTTACGGCGAGCTTCTTCTTCCGCTTTACGCTTCAGTTCAGCTGCTTCAGCTTCGCGACGGGCTTTGTCAGACTGCGCAGCCCTGGTCACTTCGTCGGTAGGTTGATTTGTCACTTTGTCATTTTCCGCTGCTGCACGTTTGGCCTTCTCAGCGGCTTCGCGCCTGGCTTTATCTTCGGCTTCACGTTGCGCTTTCTGTTCAGCTTCGCGACGGGCTTTCTCTTCAGCCTCGCGTTGCGCCTGCTCTTCCGCTTCACGCTGCGCCTCGGCTTCAGCTTCTGCCTGAGCTTGCTCAGCCTCTGCATCACCCTTCACATAGGTACGCTTTTTGCGGACTTCAATTTGCACCGATTTACTTTTACCCCCGGTGCCTGGAATATTCAAGGTGCTGCGCGTTTTACGCTGCAGCGTCAGCTTAGCTGAACCGACCTGACCGTGTTCACGGTTCAGATGAGATAGTAAGGTTTCTTTCTCTTGCTGGGTCACGGCGTCATTTTCAGACTTAGGGATCCCCGCATCAGCAAATTGCTGTACCAGGCGATCGACCGGAGTCTGAATTTCTGCGGCCAGCGATTTTACGGTTACATCTGTCATGCTGTTCCTTCCTGTTATTACGCGTCATCGCCGAACCAGCAGATATTACGTGCGGCCATAATCAGCGCGCCGGCTTGTTCATCAGACAGGCCTTCAATATCCGTCAGATCGTCAACACCTTGCTCAGCGAGATCTTCCAGCGTGCAAACGCCTTTCGACGCCAGGCGGAACGCCAGCGCACGATCGAGACCTTCAAGGTTCAGCAGGTCCTCAGCAGGATCCTGATTACCAAGGCTCTCTTCTTTCGCCAGTGCCAGGGTGGTTAACGCATTTTTTGCTCGTTCACGCAGGGCTTCAATGGTCTCTTCGTCGAGGCCGTCGACTTCCAGCAGCTCGTTGATAGGCACATAGGCCAGCTCTTCCAGCGAGGAGAAGCCCTCTTCCACCAGTACGGTGGCGAACTCTTCGTCGATGTCGAGATGTTTCGTGAACATATCGATCGCTGCATGTGCTTCAGCCTGATGCTTAGCCTGCAGATCATCGACGGTCATCACGTTCAGCTCCCAGCCACTCAGCTGTGATGCCAGACGCACGTTTTGGCCGTTACGGCCGATCGCCTGAGCCAGATTGCCAGCTTCGACGGCGATATCCATGGTGTGGTTATCTTCATCAACCACGATTGACGCCACATCGGCCGGGGCCATGGCGTTGATAACAAACTGCGCCGGGTTATCGTCCCAGAGCACGATATCGATACGCTCGCCGCCCAGTTCGCTGGAAACAGCCTGAACACGCGCGCCGCGCATGCCCACACAGGCACCCACCGGATCGATACGTTTGTCGTTGGTTTTGACTGCAATTTTCGCACGCGAACCCGGATCGCGGGCAGCGGCTTTAATTTCAATCAGTTCTTCGCCAATTTCTGGCACCTCAATGCGGAACAGTTCGATCAGCATTTCCGGTTTGGAACGCGTTACGAACAGCTGCGCGCCACGCGCTTCCGGGCGAACGGAGTAGAGCACGCCACGGATACGGTCGCCTGGACGGAAGTTTTCACGCGGCAGCATGTCTTCGCGCAGAATGACCGCTTCAGCATTGTTACCTAAGTCGAGGGAGATGTTGTCGCGGTTAACTTTCTTCACCACGCCCGTGATAATTTCGCCTTCCTGCTCACGGAACTGATCAACCACCATTGCGCGCTCAGCTTCGCGCACTTTCTGCACGATAACCTGCTTAGCGGTCTGGGTGGTGATACGGTCAAAGGTGACCGATTCAATCTGATCTTCGACATAATCGCCCAGATTGAATGCTTCATCTTCGAAGCGGGCCGCATCCAGCGTGATCTCGCGCGTCGGCTGAGTCACCTCTTCTACGATTTCCCAGCGGCGGAAAGTATCGAAGTCGCCACTACGGCGATCAATGCTGACGCGTACCTCAATTTCCTGCTCGTACTTTTTCTTGGTCGCAGTCGCCAGCGCGCTCTCCAGCGCTTCGAAGATTTTCTCACGCGGCAGGGCTTTTTCGTTAGAAACGGCTTCTACAACAGCTAAGATCTCTTTGTTCATCCTGGTTAGCCTCAATCCGGACTTTTAAAAGTGGGGGACCAGGTTCGCTTTCTGAATATTACTCAGCGCGAACACTACATCGTTACCCTCAACATGCACCGTGATCATCTCGCCATCAACTGACTTGATGATTCCCTGCCATTTACGGCGGTTCTGAACGGCCATACGCAGCACCAGAGTCACTTCCTCACCCATAAAGCGGGTGTAGTGTTCTGCGGTAAACAGAGGACGATCGAGTCCCGGTGAAGAGACTTCAAGGTTGTAAGGAACGGTAATGGGATCTTCTACATCCATTACGGCGCTTACCTGGTGGCTGACATCGGCGCAATCATCGACATTGATGCCATCTTCACTATCAATATAGATGCGCAGAATAGATGTGCGACTACGAACGAATTCAATGCCAACCAGTTCGTAACCCAGCGCTTCTACCGGAGCCGATACCAACTCTGTCAATTTTTGCTCTAATGTGGACAAGCCCACCCCCAAGACATAAAAAAAGGGCCTATAGCCCAGTATTACGATTCGCTAATAACAAAAAACCCCGAATATTCGGGGCTTTTAGTCACTGGACCCTGTCTGCCGCAATGCGGCCCGGACTCCATCCAAAGAATTTTCTTTCAAAAATCAGCCGTGAATGCGTCCGTCGATGCACACAGTATATTTGAAAAATAACTCAAAGGGAAAGTGGTTGCGGGGGCCGGATTTGAACCGACGACCTTCGGGTTATGAGCCCGACGAGCTACCAGGCTGCTCCACCCCGCGTCCGAAAACGTGGCGAATATTACGCCAGACCTGCATAAAATGCAAGTGATACTACGATTTGGTACCGAGGACGGGACTTGAACCCGTAAGCCCAATCGGGCACTACCACCTCAAGGTAGCGTGTCTACCAATTCCACCACCACGGCACTACACTGACCACAACGATGCGTTGTGTTGACGACCTTACTTAGGAATATCGCTGCCCGGTGTAACCGGTTGAGCTGGCTTTTCAGTCTGTTGAGAAGACTGCGCCGGCGCAGAAAGATTTTCCCACTCGCTTCCTTTCGAGGCTTTATTGCTGTTCAGATTACCCAGAATCAGGCTGATGATGAAGAACAGAGCCGCTAAGATGCCAGTTGTGCGCGTCAGGAAGTTACCTGAACCCGAAGAACCAAACACCGTACCGGATGCGCCTGCACCGAATGAGGCTCCCATATCAGCGCCTTTGCCTTGCTGCAGCATGATCATACCTACGAGGGCGATCGCTACAATAAGGAAAACAACTAAAAGAGCTTCGTACATATTCAACCTGTTCCTTGCACGATAATCGTACAGTTAAAGCTTCAGCCAGTATTGATGGGGAGTCTCGTCATCACCCATCAGAAGCGGGTGTGAATACTAACCAAAGGCGCATAGCTCTGCAAGTGCAATTTTCACCACCTAAACTGATTGCAGAAAAAAGCGCCATCCCGGTGATTTTACAGGCAGTTCCGCCTGCTGCGAACTGCCTGCAGGCGTTTTAAACCGCCTTGACCTGGTCGGCGATCAGATTAGCCAGCTCTGTTACCTTCGCCTCATCCTCGCCCTCAACCATCACCCGAATCAACGGCTCAGTGCCTGACTTACGCAGTAACACGCGTCCGCGCCCCGCCAGGGCTTTTTCCGCCTCTGCCGTTGCGGCTTTGACCGCCTCGCTTTGCAGCGGATCGTGCTCACCGGCAAAGCGGACGTTAACCAGCACCTGTGGCAGCATCTTCATGCCGCTGCAGAGGTCGTGCAGGCTCATGTGGTTACGCACCATCGCAGTAAGTACTTGCAAACTTGCAACGATACCGTCGCCGGTGGTGGTTTTATCCAGCAGGATAACGTGACCGGAGTTCTCCGCGCCGAGACGCCAGCCCTTCTCCTGCATCTTCTCCAGCACATAGCGGTCGCCCACTTTGGCGCGGGTAAACGGGATGCCGAGCTGCTTCAGCGCCAGCTCCAGGCCCATATTACTCATCAGGGTGCCTACCACGCCACCGCGCAACTGACCCTGACGCAGGGCTTCACGCGCGATGATATAGAGGATCTGGTCACCGTCGACTTTGTCACCCAGATGGTCAATCATCATGATGCGATCGCCGTCGCCATCATAGGCCAGGCCGATATCCGCCTTCTCGGCCAGAACACGCTGCTGCAGCAGTTTGAGATCGGTCGCCCCACACTCTTTGTTGATGTTCATGCCATCCGGCTGAACACCGATGGCAATCACGGTCGCCCCCAGCTCACGCAGCACGTTCGGCGCGATGTGGTAGGTGGCTCCGTTGGCACAGTCGACCACAATTTTCAGGCCATTCAGGTTGAGTTCGCTGGGGAAAGTGCCCTTACAGAATTCGATGTAACGTCCCGCGGCATCGACGATGCGGCTGGCACGGCCTAACTGCGCAGACTCCACGCAGGTAATCGGCTTCTCCATCTCCAGCTCAATCGCTTCCTCGACATCATCCGGCAGCTTTGTCCCTTCGGAAGAGAAGAACTTAATGCCGTTGTCATCAAACGGGTTGTGCGAGGCAGAGATTACAATGCCCGCCTCAGCGCGGAAGGTGCGGGTCAGGTAGGCAATGGCCGGGGTCGGCATTGGGCCGGTAAAGGCCGCCGTCAGGCCCGCCGCGGCGAGCCCCGCTTCCAGCGCTGACTCCAGCATGTAGCCTGAGATACGCGTATCTTTTCCGATGATGATCTTCTTTGAACCGTGGCGCGCCAGCACTTTCCCGGCGGCCCAGCCCAGCTTCAGGACGAAATCGGGGGTAATAGGGGCTTCACCGACTTTGCCGCGAATGCCATCTGTACCGAAATATTTGCGATTACTCATGTTTATCCTTTTGCTCTTCGGGTCGCTTCGACCACGCGCATTGCTTCAGCCGTCTCTTTCACATCATGCACGCGAATAATCTGCGCGCCCTGCATGGCTGCAATCACCGCGCAACTCAGGCTGCCGGTTAAACGCTGTGACGGGCCGACATTTAACAGCTGGCCAATCATTGATTTACGGGACATTCCCACCAGCAGCGGCAGGCCGAAGTGGTGAAAATCGCCCAGATGGGCCAGCAGTTCATAATTGTGGCTGAGATTCTTACCGAAACCGAAGCCCGGGTCGAGTATCAGCCGTTCTTTTTTGATACCCGCCGCTTCACAGCGCGCAATCTGCTGAGCGAAGTAAGTGTCCACTTCGCTTAAAATATTGTCGTAAGCGGGAGCCTGCTGCATGGTGCGGGGTTCGCCCTGCATATGCATCAGACAGACGGGCAGATCGGTCGCCGCAGCCGCCTCCAGCGCGCCGGGTTCAGAGAGCGAACGCACGTCATTGATGATGTGAGCACCCACTCGCGCGGCTTCGCGGATAACCTCTGCTTTAGAGGTGTCCACGGAAATCCAGACTTCGAACCGCTGGGCAATGGCATCAATGACGGGAATGACACGCTCCAGCTCCTCTTCCACACTCACCTCATCCGCGCCCGGACGGGTGGATTCCCCGCCGACATCAATGATGGTGGCTCCTGCGTTGACCATCTCATTGGTATGGGTCAGTGCATCGACCAGCGCGTTATGTTTACCCCCGTCAGAAAAAGAGTCCGGCGTGACATTCAGAATGCCCATCACATGAGGAAAAGATAAATCGAGATGGGAATCACGGGCGAACAACTTCATGGCGGAAACTCCTTACGGGTCACTATCCGGATGTAAAAAACCCCGGACCAGCCGGGGTTTTGTCTGACGAGATAACGTCTTATTTATTGTACTGCTCTGACATGGTGTTGCCTGGGTTTGGCGTACGCGGTTCATCGACCGGACGCGGCGCCTTCGGCGTACCGTTGCTGTCTGAGTTGCTGCCGGGATCTTCCCAGCCCGCTGGCGGACGCACTTCGCGGCGCGCCATCAGGTCATCGATCTGCGGTGCGTCGATGGTTTCATACTTCATCAGCGCGTCTTTCATTGCGTGAAGGATGTCCATGTTCTCACCCAGGATGCGACGGGCACGCTGGTAGTTGCTGTCGATCAGGTGCTTCACTTCCTGGTCGATGATACGGGCCGTTTCATCAGACATGTGTTTCGCTTTGGCAACAGAACGGCCAAGGAACACTTCACCCTCTTCTTCTGCATAGAGCAGCGGACCCAGTTTGTCCGAGAAGCCCCACTGCGTGACCATGTTGCGTGCCAGGTTGGTCGCGACTTTAATGTCGTTCGACGCACCGGTAGAAACATGTTCTGCGCCGTAGATGATCTCTTCTGCCAGACGACCGCCGTAAAGGGTCGAGATCTGGCTTTCCAGTTTCTGACGGCTGGCGCTGATCGCGTCGCCTTCAGGCAGGAAGAAGGTCACACCCAGCGCACGGCCACGTGGGATAATCGTCACTTTGTGCACCGGATCGTGCTCTGGTACCAGGCGACCGATGATCGCGTGGCCCGCTTCGTGATACGCCGTCGACTCTTTCTGCGATTCGGTCATGACCATAGAGCGACGTTCCGCACCCATCATGATCTTGTCTTTGGCTTTTTCGAACTCAACCATCGACACCACACGCTTGTTGGAACGGGCTGCAAACAGTGCGGCTTCGTTGACCAGGTTAGCAAGGTCAGCACCGGAGAAGCCAGGCGTACCACGTGCAATGATGGCGGCATCGATGTCGGTTGCCAGCGGCACACGACGCATATGCACTTTCAGAATCTGCTCACGACCACGGACATCAGGCAGACCCACCACAACCTGGCGGTCAAAACGACCTGGACGCAGCAGCGCCGGGTCCAGTACGTCAGGACGGTTCGTCGCGGCGATAACGATAATACCTTCGTTACCTTCGAAACCATCCATCTCCACCAGCATCTGGTTCAGCGTCTGTTCACGTTCATCATGACCCCCGCCTAAACCGGCACCACGCTGACGACCGACGGCGTCGATCTCATCGATAAAGATGATGCAGGGCGCGGCTTTCTTGGCCTGTTCGAACATGTCGCGCACACGGGATGCACCGACACCGACAAACATTTCCACAAAGTCAGAACCGGAGATAGTAAAGAATGGCACCTTCGCTTCACCGGCAATCGCTTTTGCCAGCAGGGTTTTACCGGTTCCCGGTGGCCCCACCATCAGCACACCTTTAGGAATTTTACCGCCCAGCTTCTGGAAACGGCTCGGCTCACGCAGGTACTCAACCAGCTCACCCACTTCTTCTTTCGCTTCGTCACAACCGGCTACGTCAGCAAAAGTGGTTTTAATCTGGTCTTCCGTCAGCATGCGGGCTTTGCTTTTGCCGAAGGACATCGCGCCCTTACCGCCGCCGCCCTGCATCTGACGCATAAAGAAGATCCACACACCGATCAGCAGCAGCATCGGGAACCACGAAATGAAGATGGAAGCCAGCAGGCTCGGCTCTTCCGGCGGTTCGCCAACCACTTTGACGTTTTTGGTCAAGAGGTTATCGAGCAACTTAGGATCGTTGACAGGAATGTAGGTGGTGTATTTATTGCTGTCTTTTTTAATAACGTTAATTTCACGCCCGTTAATACGTGCCTCGCGGACCTGATCCTGGTTCACTTCCGACAGGAAGGTTGAATAATCAACCCGACGGCCATTCGACTCGCTGGGCCCAAAGCTCTGGAATACTGACATCAGCACGACCGCGATGACTAACCAGAGAATCAGGTTTTTCGCCATGTCACTCAAGGGATTAACCTCATATTACAACGGTGTTAACAGATAGCGTAGGGTACTATAGATCCTGCATACATGGAATCGCAGCTCAGCTGCGGACAACTCCAGCAATTTGGTTATAGTTTGCGCCCAGTCGCCACAATGTACACTTCACGTGAACGTGACCGTGAAGCGTCCGGCTTACGAATTTTCACTTTCGTAAACAGGGAGCGAATTTCCCGCAGGTATTCATCGAAGCCATCTCCCTGAAACACTTTCACTACAAAACTTCCGCCGGGTGCCAGGATATCCCGACACATCTCCAGCGCCAGCTCGACCAAATACATCGACCGGGGAATATCTACGGCAGGTGTACCACTCATATTCGGCGCCATATCGGACATGACAACCTGAACTTTCTCTTCGCCAACGCGCTCAAGCAGCGCATTGATCACCGATTCTTCACGAAAATCGCCCTGAAGGAAATCGACACCGACTATCGGATCCATTGGCAGGATATCACAGGCAATGATGCGCCCTTTGTTCCCGATTTGCTGTACAACATACTGCGACCAGCCACCGGGTGCAGCACCCAGATCTACCACGGTCATACCGGGTTTGAAAAGCTTGTCACCCTGTTGTATTTCATCAAGTTTAAACCAGGCACGCGAACGCAACCCTTTTTTCTGCGCCTGAAGTACATATTTATCGCTAAAGTGTTCCTGAAGCCAGCGGCTCGAGCTGGCCGAACGCTTTTTACCCGTCATAATATTTCCAGTTAAATCGTCATCGTAGCGATAAACCTGCACGCAGTGGGTTGCGCCGATTTGGTGATATACCCGAGATGGCGGTAGAATGAACCGTTTTCAATCCCTGAGTAAGTAAAAAACTACGATGAATCTAAGTACCAAACAAAAACAGCACCTCAAGGGCCTCGCCCATCCGCTCAAGCCGGTCGTTATGCTGGGTGGCAATGGCCTGACTGAAGGCGTGCTGGCCGAAATCGAGCAGGCTCTGTCGCATCACGAACTGATCAAGGTGAAAATCGCCTCGGAAGATCGTGAAACGAAACAGCTGATCGTTGACGCTATCGTGCGTGAGACCGGTGCCAGCAACGTACAGGTGATCGGCAAAACGCTGGTGCTGTATCGCCCCTCTAAGGAGAGCAAAATTTCTCTGCCACGCTAAGTGGGCAAAGAAAGTGCCATGCTCCCACCTCAGATAAAAGGCCGCATTGCGGCCTTTTTCCTTTCTTTACATTGTGCTTTAACGCTTTTCAAAGCGTAGCAACACTTTAAAGGTATTCCACCTTCAGGATCTCATACTCAACGTCGCCGCCTGGGGTTTTAATGATGGCGACATCATCCGCCTCTTTACCCACCAGGCCACGCGCCATTGGCGAATTGACAGAAATCAGATTTTGCTTAAAGTCCGCTTCGTCATCGCCGACGATGCGATAAGTCGCCTCTTCGTCGGTTTCGATATTCAGTACGGTTACCGTTGCGCCAAAGATCACGCGTCCGGTTTTAGGCATCTGCGTTACGTCGATAACCTGCGCATTAGAGAGTTTGGCTTCAATCTCCTGAATGCGGCCTTCGCAGAACCCCTGCTCTTCACGCGCAGCGTGATATTCCGCGTTCTCTTTTAAATCGCCATGTTCGCGTGCTTCAGCGATAGAGGCGATAATGCGCGGGCGCTTCACGGTTTTCAGCTCGTTCAGCTCTTCGCGCAATCTTTCAGCGCCTCTCAACGTCATCGGAATCTGATTCATTTAAGCTCCTCGCCATCTTTCCTGTTTAACGGTGTCATCCTGACTGGTGACTGCAGAAAAAAGCGTTCTGCGGCGCATTAGCCCGTTTTTTGCAAATAAAAGAATCCTGACCCGGAGATGCTTCCAGGCCAGAAAAGAGTTTTGCAATTTGATACGTATTTTACCCCAGAGTTCCCTGCGGGTCATCGTTTACTTTGCACCGCCCAGCGACGTAGTATTGACGCCCTCACCTGCCAGTTACCGCGAGATTATGCGATTTTCACGACTTGTTACCGGATTAAGCTGCGCATTTATGCTGCAGGCACACGCAGCGCCAGTTGATGAATACATGCAGTACCTGCCAGACGGCGCCAATCTGGCGCTGATGGTGCAGAAAGTGGGCGCATCAACCCCGATCATCGATTACCACGGCAAACAGATGGCCCTGCCCGCCAGTACCATGAAAGTGGTGACGGCGCTCGCGGCGTTGCTGGAACTGGGCGGCGATTACCGTTTTCAGACCACCTTTGAGACCCGTGGCTCTATCGTGGATGGCACGCTGAACGGCGATTTAGTCGCCCGTTTCGCCGGCGATCCCACCTTAAGCCGCCAGGATCTGCGCAATATGGTGGCGGCGATAAAGAAGCAGGGCATTAACCATATCAAAGGCAACCTGGTGATTGATACCTCCGTGTTTGCCAGTCACGACATGGCTCCGGGCTGGCCGTGGAACGATATGACCCAGTGCTTCAGCGCCCCGCCAGGGGCCGCCATTGTGGATAAGAACTGCTTCTCGGTGTCGCTCTACAGCGCCAGTTCGCCGGGAGAAAACGCGTTTGTCCGCATCGCCTCCTACTATCCGGCACACATGTACAGTCAGGTTCGCACCCTGGGCCGCAACAGCGGCGAAGGGCAATATTGCGAACTGGATGTGGTTCCGGGTGAACTGAACCGTTATACCCTGACCGGCTGTATGCGTCAGCGTGCAGAGCCGCTGCCGCTGGCCTTTGCCGTGCAGGATGGCGCGGCCTGGGCGGGCGAGATCCTCAAGGCGGAACTGCGCGCGTCAGAGATAGACTACAGTGGCCATCTTGTTCGTCAGACACAGGTCACCGAGCCGGGCACCGTGCTCGCCTCCACCCAGTCTGCGCCGCTGCATACCCTGCTGCACACCATGCTGAAGAAGTCAGACAACATGATTGCTGATACGGTGTTCCGCACCATCGGCCACCACTACTTCAATGTGCCTGGCACGTTCCGCGCCGGTCAGGATGCCGTGCGCCGCATCCTGAAAGCCAAAGCCAACATCGATATGGGCAACAGCATTCAGGTGGATGGTTCCGGTCTGTCACGCCATGACCTGATCTCGCCGCAGACCATGATGCAGGTTTTGCAATTCATTGCGAAGAATGACAATACGCTGGATTACATTTCGATGCTGCCGCTGGCGGGTTATGACGGCACGCTGCAGTATCGCGGCGGGCTGCATGAAGCGGGACTGGATGGCAAAGTCTCGGCGAAAACCGGTTCCCTGCAGGGGGTCTATAACCTGGCGGGCTTTATCACCACCTCCAGCGGTGCGCGGGTTGCCTTTGTCCAGTTCCTCTCCGGCTATGCGGTTCCGCCGGAAGATCAGCGTACCCGCCGTATTCCGCTGGTGCGTTTTGAGAGCCGGCTCTACCGCGATATCAATCAGAACAACTGATCCGCGCGTAACAAAAAACGCAGCGGGTCATCGACCTGCTGCGTTTTAATCGTCTTCTCCGGACGGCGTTGCGACAGCCTCTCCCCCGTTCAGTCACGGCGGTCAGCCTTCTCCCGACCCGGTTATCACTGCATCAATCAGAAGCGGGTGTTCACACTCATGTACCAGGTGCGGCCCGACTCATTGAAGGTATTGGCCCCTGCCCCATAGAGGTAAGCGCCGGTTCGCGTATTACCCGTGGTCTGTGCATTGCCCTCACGAAAATGACGCTTGTCGAACAGGTTATCGACGCCTGCGGTGACGCTGACAGAGGCGTTAATGTCATAGGTGCCACTCATGCCGAGCACCGAATAGGGGCTGACCTGATCGGTTGCACTGCCGGTGACGGCGTTACCTTTATAGTCATACTTCTTCGGGACCTGCTTGCCATACCAGGTCAGGGTGGTCTGCAGGGAGAGATCCGCCATCGCCTGCCAGCTCAGCGTAGAGTTGAGCGTATATTCCGGAATCACTGACAGACGGTCCCCGGTCTCTTTGTTCTTACTCTGCAGCATGTAAGTGAAGTTGTTGTTCCACGTCACGCTGTCGGAGAAGGGAACGTTGATCGTGCCTTCCACGCCTTCGACCAGGGCTTTCGGCACGTTTTCCCATTTGTAGATGTCCGTTTTACCGTTAGAGGCGGTGCCGGTTGGCACCCTGCCCGCGTCGATCTTGTTGCGGTAGTCGTTACGGAACCAGGTCAGTCCGGCCTGATAGCCGTCACGCTTCCACTCCAGCCCAATCTCCTTGTTGATGCTGTTTTCTGCTTTCAGATCATCATTCCCCATCAGGTAGCAGGCTCCGGTACTGGCGGCGCAGCCCTGGCCGTTGCTGTAGAGCAGATAGTTGGGGTTGGTCTGATAGAGGCTCGGCGCTTTATAAGCACGGGCGATACCCATTTTCAGGGTCAGCTCATCACCCAGCCCCTGAGACAGGTTGAGCGACGGACTCCAGTTATCGCCCACGATCGAGTGATGATCAAAACGCACTCCCGGCGTCAGCATGGTGCTGTCAGTCAGCTCAATGTTGTCTTCGGCAAACAGCGAGAAAATCTCCGCCTGAGAATAGGGAGAGCGGCCGGTGGTGGCGATCCCCGGAATGGAACCGTAACTGGCAGCCTGCGTGGTTGACGACGGATCTTTCATCCGCTGCTGATTCCACTCGGTGCCAAAGGTCGCCGTCTGATTCACCAGCCACTCAAACGGCACGCTGATCTCACTGTGCAGCAGCAGATCATCCAGCTGGATGGTGTTGAAATGGCTGTCGGAGAAGATGCCCTCCGTCCCGCCCGCCAGCCCCTCGTTCAGCCGGGAGTTACGGGTATTCTCATACTGCGCATACGTATTGGTACTGACGCCATTGTCCCAGGCACCGGTCCACCTGACAGAGACATTCTGCCGATAGAGCCGGTTAGTCTCATCACCATATTTACTTTTCACCAGATCACTGGTGTTGGTGTTCTGCGTATCCCCGGCGTAGAGGTTGCCCTGACGGCTGAAACCGGCTCCCACTTCCAGCGCCTGCATCGGCGCAAAAGCCCAGCGCAGCAAACCATGAATGTCTTTGTTGACCGCGCCTTCCCGGCCCGCCGGATACGATCCGGCATAGCTTCCGGTACGGGCGGCGGCGTGCCCTTCATTGATGTCATACGCATCTGCCTGCGTTTTTGCCAGCCCGCCATAGAGGCGGAAGCTGACATCATCCCCCAGTGGCCCCTCAAGGCTGAAGTTAGTGCGTCGGGAGGCCCCCTCATCCTTATGCTCCGGCACGTTGTAGTAGGCGCTCCACGAGCCGTGCCACTGATGATCCATCTCTTTTCGGGTAATGATGTTGACCACGCCGCCCGCCGCCCCGTTACCGTAACGGGCCGCTGCCGGGCCGCGGATCACCTCGATGTGATCGATGATCTCTGGCGGCACCCAGTTGCTGTCGCCGCGCGTGTCACGCTCGCCACGCCAGCCCAGCCGGACGGCATTACGGCTGGTCACCGGCAGACCATCAATCAGGATCAGGGTATTTTCCGGGCCCATGCCGCGGATATCGATCTGACGATTGTTGCCGCGCTGACCGCTGGTGGAGTTACCGGTCAGATTGACGCCCGGCATGGTGCGGATGATTTCGGCGACATCGCGCGCCGGCGGGTGCTTTTTGATTTCGTCGGCGGTAATGGTCGAGACACCCGGCGCCTGCAGCGTCTGCTCGGCGGCGGTCACCATCATGGTGCTGTCGTTAAGGCTGTCTGACGCGGTGTTGTTAAGCGCCGGATCGCTGCTGGCCGCCACGGCACCGGCAGAGATGAGAGAGGCGGTGAAACCCAGTTCAATCATAATGGCCAGTGAAAGCCGCGATAACTTTTTCATTTTTCTGTTCCTGGACGACCAGCAGGAATGCCACTGCCAGCGCGCCGGTAAAAAGGTAATGTCCCTGATCCCCTTCCTGCCCGGCTGATTTCAGCACCGCGAGACACCCCGCTGAAAGCCGGTGCGGCAGAGAAAATGCACACACGCTCTGACGAGCGGAAACACCCTATTGCAAATGCAAATAATTATCAATACTATTATTTATATCATTTATGGCACAGATTTCGTCTGTTCGAACGATGGCGCGTATGACCTGGTTAAACGAAGAAACCGGCAGTGAACGCTGGTGGCAACAGCAGCAGCAGCGGGGGATTCCGCTGATTGAACCGGGTGACGCGGGCACCTGTCAGGTCACCTTTTTCTGGCGCGATCCGCAGGGCGACACACAGAGATCGGATACCCGCCGCGTCTGGATCAACATTACCGGCGTGACCGATCATCATCATGCCGTCGCCCCTGTTTCACTCTCTCCATTGCCCCACACCGATGTCTGGTGGTGGCAAACCACCCTGCCCGCTGACTGGCGTGGCAGCTACTTTCTGATCCCGGATACGCAGGCTGAGCCGTTTACCGGCCAGAGCAATGCGCAGGCGTTACGGCAGTGGTGGAAGCAGAAATTTCCGCAGGCGCAAAACGACCCGCTCAATCCGCTGCGTGGCTGGGCGGGCGGGCGCGGTATGTCACACTCGCCGCTGCACCTGCCTCATGCGCCTGACCAGCAGGTCTGGCGGGCGGTCGATGAAGGCCGCGCCGCCGCAGTACCCCTGCAACACTTTCTGTGGCGCAGCAAACGGCTGGGCAACCAGCGTCAGATCTGGATCTGTGTAACCGGCGAGGCCGATGCTGGCGCGCGTCCGCTGGCACTGCTGCTGGATGGACAGTTCTGGGCGCACAGCATGCCGGTTGCCGGTCCGCTTCAGCAGCTCACCGCGGCAGGCGAACTGCCCCCGGCGGTCTATGTCATGATCGACATCATCGATCGTGAACACCGCACGCGCGAGCTGACCTGCAACCCTGACTTCTGGCTGGCCGTTCAGCATGAGCTGCTGCCACAGGTTGCGCACCAGACGCCCTGCCGTATCGACAGCGACCGCACGCTGGTGATCGGCCAGAGTTTTGGCGGCCTCGCTGCCGCTTACGCCACGCTGACCTGGCCCGACACCTTTGCCGGTGCCGTCAGCCTTTCCGGCTCTTTCTGGTGGCCCGGGCGCGACGATCCCAGCGGCTGGCTGCCGCAGCAGTTACAGCAGGGCCTGCTGCAGGCACCGCCACGGCGCTTTTATCTGGAAGCGGGTCGGCGCGAGCGGCTGATTCTGGCCGCAAATCAGCAGTTTCAGCGCGATCTGACCGATGCCGGACATCAGGTCAGCTATCACCCGGTGGAAGGCGGTCACGATGCACTCTGCTGGCGCGGCGGGCTGCTGACCGGCCTGAAAACCCTGTGGCCATCATCCTCATTCGCTTAACGTCCGCCGCCTGCCCGCCACTGCAGGGTGCCACGGGCAGAATCGGGACGTCAGCGCGCCCCGCGATGGTGGTCAGGAGACTGATATGCAACAACCTCACCCTTTTGACGACCCGCAGCAGGCGTGTCTGGTA
Organism: Pantoea sp. PA1; assembly: GCF_056856975.1. NCBI lineage: Bacteria > Pseudomonadati > Pseudomonadota > Gammaproteobacteria > Enterobacterales > Erwiniaceae > Pantoea > Pantoea sp. PA1. The sequence goes on along the minus strand of NZ_JBXGEE010000002.1, from coordinate 195,720 downwards.
CTGAAGAACGATCGGCAGCAATACAGCTTATGGCCCACCTTTTGTGCGATCCCGGCCGGGTGGCAGCCGGTATGGGGCCCCGCGCCACAGGCACACTGCCTGACGTGGCTGAATGAACACTGGCACAATATCCGCCCCGTCACCGCAGAAGCCAGCCGGAGCGATCATGTCTGAACTCTCCCTGACACCACAGAAAACGCTGCCGCTGGTGGCTGCCCAGCCCGGTATCTGGATCGCTGACCAGCTCTCGCCCTATAGCAATGCCTACGCCGTGGCACATTTTGTGGAACTGCGGGGCGCACTGGACAGCGCGCTGCTCTCCCGCGCTATCGTGGCGGGCATGCAGGAGGCGGACACCCTGAACATGGCCTTTGGCGAGCGGGACGGCGAGCCGCTGCAGTGGCCTGTCGCGCAGCATTTCCGCTTACCCGAGGTGATCGATCTGCGCGCCGCCGTCGATCCGCACGCCGCCGCGCGGGCGCGGATGCAGGAGGATTTGTCGGGCGATCTGCGGGTGCTGAGCGGTGCGCCGCTCTGCCATCACAGCCTGCTGCGACTGGGTGAGGAGCAGTGGTACTGGTATCAGCGCTACCATCATCTGGTGGTGGATGGTTTCAGCTTTACCGCCCTGACCCGCCGTATCGCCGATCTCTATAGCGCCTGGCAGCGCGGCGACACGCCGCCGCCGACGCCGTTTGTGCCGTTCAGCGAGGTGGTTGAGGAGTATCAGCGCTATCAGCAATCGGCAGCCTGGCAGCGCGACCGCCACTTCTGGCTGGAGAAAGGCGCAGCGTTACCTGCCCCCGCCTCTCTCTCCCCGCTGCCGCTGGCCGGTCAGCACGCCAGCACGGATCTGCGGCGTCACAGCATCACGGTGGATCGAAGCGCCTTTCAGAAGCTGCTTGAGCACACCGGGCAGCAGAACCTCAGCGCGGCAGATACGGCCGTGGCGCTGGTGGCGCTGTGGCTGGCGCGTCTGACCGGTCAGAACGATTTTGCCGCCGGTTTCATCTTTATGCGCCGCATCGGCTCGGCGGCGCTCTGCGCCACCGGTCCGGTGATCAACGTGCTGCCTCTGGCAGTGCATTACGATCCGGCCCAGCCGCTGGCAGCTCTGGCGGCCCGGCTGGCGGGTGAAGTCAGAAAAATGCGTCGTCATCAGCGCTATGACGCAGAGCAGGTGCAGCGCGATCTGGGTCGTCACGGCGACAGCGATCCGCTTTACGGGCCGGTGATTAACCTGAAGATGTTCGACTACCAGCTCGATTTCGCCGGTACAGCGGGCATCACCCATCAGCTGGCGTCCGGCCCGGTTCGCGATCTGGAGATGGCTATCTATCTGAACGATCAGGGCGACCTGACGCTGACGCTGCTGGCTAACGCGCAGCGCTACAGTGACGCCCTGGTGCAGCAGCATGCCCGCCGTTTTGATCGGCTGCTCTTCCAGCTCGCCAGCCAGCCCGCGCGCGCCTGTGGCGAGCTGGATATGCTGATGCCGGACGAGCACCGGCAGCTGGCGGCGATCAATCAGACCGCCGTGACGCTTCCCCCGGCCACGCTGAGCAGCCTGCTGCTGCAGCAGGCTGAACGAACGCCGCAGGCGCCGGCGCTGGCCGATGCGTCGCATCAGCTCAGCTATCAGCAGATGCAGCAGCAGGTCGCCGCGCTGGGACAGCAGCTGATCGCCCGGGGTGTGGCGCGGGGAGATATTGTCGCCGTGGCGCTGCCGCGCTCCGTGTTTTTATCGCTGGCGCTGCAGGCGATCGTCAGCGTGGGGGCCACCTGGCTGCCGCTCGACACCGGGTATCCCGACGACCGATTAAAGATGATGCTGGCAGACGCCACGCCGAAAGCGCTGATCACCCGCCGTGAACTGGCTGACCGGCTGGCGGCGCTCTCGCCGGTCACACCGCTGTTTTACGACACGCTGTTAACCCCCGCTGAGGCGATGCCGTCGCAGGTGCCCTCCCCGCAGGACGGCGCGTACCTCATCTACACCTCCGGCTCAACCGGGCGGCCAAAGGGCGTGCTGGTCAGTCACGCCGCGATCGTCAACCGCCTGTTATGGATGCAGGATCGCTATCCGCTGGGTCAGGAGGATGTGGTGTTACAGAAGACGCCGGGCAGCTTTGATGTCTCCGTCTGGGAGTTCTTCTGGCCCCTGATCGCCGGTGCGCAGCTGGTGATGGCGCCGCCCGATGCGCACCGCGACCCGGAGGCGCTGAGGCAGCTGTTTGCCCGCTACCGCGTGACCACCACCCACTTTGTTCCATCGATGCTGGCCGCCTTTGTCGCTGCGCTGCAGGAGGCGGCGGCGGCAGCCTGCTGCGCCACCCTGCGTCGGGTCTTCTGCAGCGGTGAAGCACTGCCCGCCGCGCTGTCGCGTCAGTGGCAGACGCTGACCGGGGTGCCGCTGCATAACCTCTATGGCCCGACCGAAGCGGCGGTGGATGTCAGCTACTATCCGGCCTCCGGCGCAGAGCTGGCCGCCGTTCAAGGCGCCAGCGTACCGATTGGCTTCCCGGTCTGGAACACCGGCCTGCGGATCCTGGATGCCCGTCTGCAGCCGATGCCGCCGGGCATTGCCGGCGATCTCTGGCTGACCGGCGTCCAGCTGGCGCACGGCTATCTGGATCGTCCCGACCTCACGGCCAGCCGCTTTGTGGCCGATCCCTGGGGTGACGGCACCCGGATGTACCGCACCGGCGACGTGGCACGCTGGCTGCCGGATGGCGCAGTGGAGTATCTGGGCCGCAGTGACGATCAGCTTAAAATTCGCGGACAGCGCATTGAGCTGAATGAGATCGATCTGGCGATGGCCGCCCTGCCGGGCATTGAGCAGGCGGTGACGCACGCGGCCGTGCTGGGTGGCAGTGGCGATCTGCAGGGTGATGCCCGACAGCTGGTCGGTTATGTCGTCGCCAATGAGACGATTGACGCGGACGCCCTGCGCCAGAGGCTGGCCACCCGGCTGCCCGCGCACATGGTGCCGGTGGCGATTGTTCAGCTGGCAAGCCTGCCGCTCAGCAGCAACGGCAAGCTCGATCGTAAAGCCCTGCCGCTGCCACAGACCCAGGCCAGAATCGCCGGGCGCGCGCCCTGCCCCGGACTGGAAAGCACGCTGGCTCAGGCGTTTGCTTCGCTGCTGGAGCGCGAGTCGGTCAGCGCACAGGATGACTTTTTCTTGCTGGGAGGGCATTCGCTACTGGCGATGCGGCTGGCGGCGCAGCTGCGCCGGACGCTGGATCAGCCGGTGTCGGTGGGGCAGATTATGGTGGCCCCTACGGTGGAACAACTGGCGGCTCTGCTCAGCGGCCCCTCTGCCGGGGCGGCCCGCGCCGGGTTTGAGACGGTATTGCCGCTGCGGCGCAGCACGGGCCCGACGCTGTTCTGTTTCCATCCCGCCTCCGGTTTTGCCTGGCAGTTCAGCGCATTAACGCGTTATCTGGACCCGCGCTGGTCGCTGCTGGGCATTCAGTCACCCGACCTCACCAGCCCGCTCAGCCAGGCGCAGCATCTCGATGCGGTGTGTGATGCCCATCTGGCGACGGTGCGACAGCAGCAGCCTCAGGGGCCTTACTATTTCCTGGGTTACTCGCTGGGCGGCACGCTGGCACAGGGGATTGCCGCGCGGCTGGAAGCGGAAGGCGAAACCGTTGCCTTCCTCGGGCTGCTCGACACCTGGCCGCCGGAAACGCAAAACTGGGATGCACGGCGCGGCGAGAACGTGCTGGATCCGGTGGTGCTGGAGGAGGTTAACCGCGAGCGCGAGCAGTTTATCGCGACGCAGCGTCAGCAGGCGGGTGAAGGTATGGAGGCGCTGTTCACCACCATTGAGCGCAATTACGCCCGTTCCGTGCGGCTGCTGGCCACGGCGCGCAGTGCCCGTTTCAGCGGACAGGCGACGCTGTTTCTGGCGCAACAGACGCAGCAGCCCGGTCAGGATGCACGTCGCGCCTGGGCACCTTACCTCGGCGGTCTGACGATCTGGCCGCTGGACTGTGCCCACGTAGAGATCGTCTCACCCCGCCTGTTTGAACAGATTGGTCCCCGCCTGCAGCAGATGCTGGCGTCGCTGTATCCGTAGCCGCCTTCTCCTGCGGAGAGGGTGCCGGTCAGCCTCTTCCGCACGGCACAATCATCGGGGTGCCGGCTACCGGATCGCGGATGATGACGCAGCGCAGGCCGTAGATCGCTTCAATCAGCGCTGGCGTCACAATCTCCGCCGGTTTCCCTTCGGCGATGATTTTTCCGTCACGCATCGCAATCAGGTGGCTGGCGTAACGGCACGCCTGATTAAGATCGTGCAGCACCACCACCAGCGTGCGGCCATGCTGCTGATTGAGATCCTGCATCAGCTCCAGCAGCTCAATCTGATGTGTAATATCCAGCCAGGTGGTGGGTTCATCGAGCAGCAGTAACGGAGTTTCCTGCGCCAGCACCATCGCGATCCAGACCCGCTGCCGCTGACCGCCAGAGAGCGTATCCACCGGCTGGGCGGCCAGATCGGCCACCCCGGTGGCCTGCATCGCCTGCTGCACCGCCGCCTCATCTTCCTGTCGCCAGCGTCCGAACAGCGTCTGGTGCGGATAACGTCCGCGTGCCACCAGTTCACTGACGCTGATGCCCGCGGGCGCACTGGAACTTTGCGGCAGCAGCCCCAGCCGCCGCGCCACCTCTTTGGTGGCATACCGGGCGATCGTCTGACCATCCAGCAGCACCTCGCCCTGCAGCGGCGTCACCAGCCGACTCAGGGTGCGCAGCAGTGTCGATTTCCCGCAGGCGTTAGGCCCGATAATGACGGTCAGTTCACCGTCGGGGATCGCGACCGAGAGATGCTCCGCCACGATCTTTTTGTCGTAACCCAGCGTCAGCGCCTTACCCTGCAAACGTGTTTTCTCTTTCACTGGCGTCGCGTCTCCCGTATCAGCAGAGCAATCAGATAGAGTCCGCCCAGGCTGACGGTAATGACACCGACCGGCAGCTGATAAGGCAGGAAAAGGTGCTGTGCGGCGTAGTCTGCGGCGATTAACAGCAGCGCACCGCACAGCGCAGCCAGCGGCAGTGCGCCTTTGACGCCTCCGCAGAGACGCCGTGCAATCTGCGGCGCCAGCAGCGCAATAAAAGAGAGAGGCCCGGCCAGCGCGGTTGAGGCCGCAGTCAGGATCACGCCTGTCAGCATCAGCATGACGCGGCTGCGTTCCACCGGAACCCCTAAGGCGCAGGCGGTGTCATCGCCCATCTCCAGCAGACGCATGCGCCGGGCCAGCATTCCCGTTGCCAGCAGCGCCAGCAGCAGCACAACCGTCACGGGAAGCGTCTTCGCCCAGGTGATGCCGTTAAGTGAACCGGCGCTCCAGAGCCCGGCGCTCAGTGCCGCCTCCAGGGAGGCGCTGATAATCAGCCAGCTGTTGAGCGCCATCAGCAGCGCCCGCACGCTGATGCCGACGATAATCAGACGAAAGGTCTCCACGCCGTTGCGCCAGCTGAACAGCCAGACCACCGCCGCTGTAAGCAGCCCGCCCGCCAGTGCGGCCAGCGTCAGGCCCGCCATGTTTTGCTGAAACAGCACCAGCGCGACCAGCACCCCGCTGTATGCCCCGGTGTTGAAACCGAGAATATCGGGGCTGCCCAGCGGGTTACGCAGCAGTGACTGAAAAATCGCGCCACTGACGCCCAGCGCGGCCCCCAGCAGCAGCGCCATCGTGACGCGCGGCAGCCGCCACTCCAGCACAATCAGCTGAACATTGCGCGCCGCCTCCCCGCTGAAGAGCGTCCACAACTGCTGCAGAGAGAGGGAGGGGGTGCCGTGTGTCAGCCCCATAAACGCCAGGATGCCGCAGGCCACCAGCAGTAAAAGCGCATTGATTATGATGCGTTTCATTACAGCCCTCTTCCCGGCCGGCGGCGAACCAGCACAATCAGCATCGGCGCACCGAGAATGGCGGTCACAATCGACACGCGCAGCTCGCCCGGCACCAGCAGCCGTCCCAGGATGTCGGCGGCCAGCAGCAGGCAGGGGGTCATCACAAGGGTTCCCGGCAGCAGCCAGCGATGGTCGTTGCCCAGCAGCCAGCGTGCCAGGTGTGGCGTCATTAAGCCGACAAAGGCGATGGGGCCGACGGCGGCCGTCGCCGCGCCGCTCAGCAGCGCAATCGCCAGCAGGCCCGTCAGCTGCGTTCGCACCACGCGGGTGCCCAGTGCGGTCGCCATATCACCGCCCATGCTCAGGCTGTTCAGTGAACGTGCCAGCAACAGTGCCAGCACGCTGCCGACAGCGACGGCCGGCAAGGTGGCGCGCAGAATGGCGAAACTGCGGATATCCAGCGAGCCGCTGTGCCAGAAACGCAGGTGATCGTAGATATCAGGGTTGAGCAGCGACAGCCCGGACGTTAATCCCTCCAGCACCGCACCCAGCGCTACCCCCGCCAAAGTCAGGCGCACCGGACTGACCCGACCGCCGCCCACGGCGCCGGTCAGCGCCACCAGCAGAGAGGCCAGCAGTGCACCGGCAAAGGCGAAGCCCAGCCAGTCAGCCGGGGAGTCTGCGCCGGTCAGGGCGATCCCCAGTACGACCGCAAAACCCGCACCGGCGTTAACCCCCAGAATGCCGGGATCGGCCAGAGGATTTCGCGTCAGGCTCTGCATCAGCGCACCCGCCAGTCCCAGGCTGCATCCGGCCAGCACCCCCGCCAGGGTGCGCGGCAGCCGGGCGTCACGCACGATGACACAATCGACGCGGGTGCAGTCGGTGAACAGGGCCTGAGTGACCTCATGGAGGGGAATGGATTTGGCGCCCAGCATCAGACTGAGCGCGAAAAGTAGCAACAGCAGCATCCCTGAACCTGCTATTGCGCGACATTGACGCATAACGTTTAAGCCTTCACCAGAAAAGTCACAGAGAAACCCATGCGATTAAGCGACCGATAAGCCTCATCATTTCTGCAGGTTATCCCGTCTCTCAGACGCCACGACCGTTAACAAACAGCGTCTCCAGCCGCGTCAGCAGATTGCTGGCGCTGTAGTAGTCGAGGCGGAAGCTATCCAGCCCCAGTGCATAGACCGCCCTGCTTTTTACTGCCGGGGTCTGCGCCAGGAAAGGGTTGCTCATCACCTGTGCAGTGGTGTTGTCGTCGGCGGCAAACAGCAGGTAAGTCTGACCATTCAGGCCTGCCGCCAGATTTTCACCTGACAGCTGAAGAATATCTTTGCGCGTTCCCATACTGTGACCAGCGTGAAGGCTGGCGGGCGGCGTCGCCAGCGTGAAGCCCAGCTGCTGCAGTAACCTGGCCTGCGCTGACGCTGCCGTCCACAGGTTCACGGCCCGCCCGTCCCCGTTCCAGACCATCGCGGAAACCGGCTGCGGCGGCAGCGTCAGCTTCGCCTTCAGCGCCTTTTCGCGTGCCTCAAAAGCGTTTATCCGTGCGGCCGCATCCGCCTCATGCCCCGTCGCCTTGCCCAGCAGCGTCACCAGCTGTTGCCAGCTTTTATCGTCATAATTGACCACCAGCACCGGCGCAATCGCCGCAAGCTGATCGACCAGCCTGATGGCTGAATCGTTACCGGTGGCGCTGACCACAATCAGATCCGGCGCTTCGGCAGCAATCGCTTCTGCACGGGGTTCGCCAATGTAGAGACGCTTCACGCCGCGCTGTTTCGCCACCGCGCCCCACTGCCGGAAATAGCCCTGCTCATCCGCCAGGCGACTGCCGGGGGCGGTGGCCCCGCTGGCGACCACCGGCGCATTAATGGCCAGCAGCGATCCGGTCAGGGTCACGCTGGTTGAGACGATTCGGGTCGGTGCCTGCGTCAGGGTAAGATCGCCACTGGCCCCGGTAATGGTGCGCGGCCAGCCCGTCCCGGCCACCGCGCTGATACTGAGCAGGCTGCTCAGAAAAAACAGCACGATCGCCCTGCTAACCCTCTGTTTATTCATACGTTATTTTCCACACTCGTTCAGATAAGGTCGGCGGCTGTTTATGCTGATCTGACCCGGAGCAGCAGCCGAAGCGCCGCATATGGATTGACAGATCCGGCCAATCCACGTAGCTTAACGCTCAATAATACAAATGATAATCATTATTAGTTATCTTATCATTTCCGGGTGAAAAGTATGGCCGAATCACGCGCATTTGAACATCCCCTGTTGCACGATTTTGCGGCACTCTGCCAGGGTTTCCTGTTTACCTCGCCCTGGCAAAGCCTCACCACACAGGGCTGCTTTACAACGCTGACCACGCCAGTCAGACAGGGTGAACAGCTGACAGGGGATTTTCAGCAGCAGCTTCAGCACCACTTTACCTCGGCCAGAAAGCAGGGCATTGCGCACCCCATCGTGGCAGGTGCCATCCCCTTTGACGTGGCGCAGCCCGCCGCGCTGTTTATCCCGGAGTCCTGGCAGCGCTTTAACCGTGACGATCTGATCGCCCGGGCCTCACTGGCAGACGCCGATCTGCCCATGATTCGTCGCCGTACGGCGTTGCCGGATCAGGCGCGCTTTACCGACATGGTGGCGCAGGCCGTTGCCGCCACGCGCCGGGGCGACCTGGAGAAAGTGGTGCTGTCGCGGCTGATGGAGATCGTGGCTGAACAGCCGGTTGATACGGCTGCTCTGATGCAGCGCATCGTGGTGCAGAATCCCGGCAGCTATCACTTTCATCTGCCCCTGCCCGGCGGCGGCGCGCTGGTGGGAGCCAGCCCGGAACTACTGATTCGAAAACAGGGTCGCCTGTTCAGCTCCTGTCCCCTGGCCGGCTCGGCCGCACGCAGCCACGATCCGCAACGCGATCGGGCCTCCGGCGACAGCCTGATGCAGTCGGCGAAGGATCGACATGAACATCAGCTGGTGACGGATGCGATGCGCGCCACCCTGCAGCCGCGCAGCCGATTGCTGTCGGTGCCTGAAACACCCTCTCTGCTGACCACGGCCACCCTCTGGCATCTCGCCACGCAGATCCGAGGCGAAGTGCTGGACGAGCGCGAAAATGCACTCTCCCTCGCCTGCCTGCTGCATCCGACGCCGGCGCTCAGCGGCTTTCCGCATCAGCGTGCGCAGGCCCTGATCCAGCGCCTTGAGCCGTTTGAGCGTCAGCTGTTTGGCGGCATCGTCGGCTGGTGTGACGACCGGGGCAATGGCGAATGGGTCGTCACCATTCGCTGCGGCACGGTGAAGGGGTCGCGGGTACGGCTGTTTGCCGGTGCGGGCATCGTGACGGACTCACAACCTGAAGCAGAGTGGCGTGAAACCGGCGTCAAACTCGACACCCTGCTTCGCGCTTTTGGATTGCAATAAAGGAACCTGCATGACGATCTCCTACAGCCGCTGGCCGGACGACCTGACCGCCCGTTACCGTGAAAAAGGCTACTGGCTCGACCTGCCGATGACCGACATACTGGATCGCCACCGCGACAACGATAGCGTGGCAGTGATTGAGGATGACAGGCGGTTGACCTACCGCCAGCTGGCGGCACTGAGTGACAACCTGGCGGCGGCGTTACAGCGGCGTGGCCTGAAACGGGGTGATACGGCGCTGGTGCAGCTGGGCAACGTGGCCGAATTTTATCTGACACTGTTTGCTCTGTTTAAACTCGGTGTTGCGCCGGTGAATGCCCTGTTCAGCCATCAGCGCACCGAACTGACCGCCTACGCCAGCCAGATTTCGCCCCGCCTGGTGATTGCTGACCGCACGCATCCGCTGTTTGCCGATGACGCTTTTATTGCGCAGCTCTGCCGCGATCACCCTTCACTGCAACAGGTGATCCTGCGCCATGCCTCACCGCCGGAACAGAGCCTTGAAGCGCTGCTGGCCGAACCGGCCGGTGCGTTTATGGCCACGCCGACCGCGGGTGACGAGGTAGCCTTTTTCCAGCTCTCTGGCGGCAGTACCGGCACGCCAAAACTGATTCCGCGCACCCATAACGACTACTACTACAGCATCCGTGAAAGTGACGCGATCTGTGGCGTCACCGCCGACACCCGTTATCTCATCGCCCTGCCCGCCGCCCACAACTTCCCGCTGAGTTCGCCGGGCGCGCTGGGCGTCTTTTACGCGGGGGGACAGGTTATTTTAGCCGCCGATCCCAGCGCGACAGCCTGCTTTCCCCTGATTGAAAAACATCAGGTGACCGATACCGGCCTGGTTCCGCCTGCCGCCAGCCTCTGGCTGCTGGCGCTTCAGGAATCGGACAGCAAGGCGGCACTGGCTTCTCTGCAGCGCATGCAGGTGGGGGGCGCTAAGCTGGGCGAAACGCTGGCTGCACGCATACAGCATGAGATTGGCTGCACCCTGCAGCAGGTCTTTGGCATGGCCGAAGGACTGGTGAACTACACCCGGCTGGATGATGATCCGCAGACCATCCTCACCACACAGGGACGCCCGATCTCCCCGGATGATGAGGTCTGGGTTGCCGACGAGCAGGGTCATCCTCTGCCCGTGGGTGCCACCGGTCGTCTGATGACGCGCGGCCCCTACACCTTTCGCGGCTACTACAACAGTCCGGAACACAACGCCGCCAGTTTCGACGAACGGGGCTTTTACTGTTCCGGTGACCTGGTTGAGATCACCCCTGACGGCAACCTTATCGTGCAGGGTCGGGAGAAAGATCAGATCAATCGGGGTGGCGAGAAGATCGCCGCGGAAGAGATCGAAAACCTGCTGCTGCAACACGCCGATGTGATCCACGCGGCACTGGTCTCCATGAGCGATCCGCTGCTGGGTGAAAAAAGCTGCGCGTTTATCGTCACCCGTCAGCCGGTAAAACCGGCGGCGCTGCGGCGCCACCTGCGTGAGCTGGGCGTCGCAGAATTTAAGCTGCCCGACCGCATTACCTGCGTAGATGCCCTGCCACTGACCCCGGTCGGCAAGGTCGATAAAAAACGTCTGCGCCAGCATCTTGCCGATCAACACGCGTAAGCCCGATCTGTCCGGAGAATTTTTATGACTATTCCACAACTGACCTCCTATCCACTGCCCGCAGCCACCGAGTTGCCGAATAACCGGGTGAAATGGGCGCTGGAGCCGGGCCGGGCCGCCCTGCTCATCCACGATATGCAGCGCTATTTTCTCAGCTTCTGGGGAGAGAACAGCCCGCTGATTGAGCAGGTCGTCGGCAATATTGCCCGCCTGCGTCGCTACTGCAAAGCGCAGGGTATTCCGGTGTTTTACACCGCCCAGCCGACGGCGCAGAGCGATGCGGATCGCGCCCTGCTCAACGATATGTGGGGACCGGGCCTGAATAAGCATCCCGACCAGCAGAGGATCGTGGCGGCGCTGGCCCCCGACGAGGACGACCAGGTGCTGACCAAGTGGCGCTACAGCGCCTTTCATCGTTCCCCGCTGGAGGCGATCCTGAAGGAGATGGGCCGCGATCAGCTGATTATCACGGGCGTCTATGCCCATATCGGCTGCCTGACCACCGCCACGGATGCCTTTATGCGTGATATTCAGCCGTTTATGGTGGCCGATGCGCTGGCTGATTTCAGCCGCGAGGAGCATATGATGGCGCTGACTTACACCGCCGGCCGCAGCGGAAAAGTGGTGATGACGGCTGATATGATGCCAGTCCCTCTCAGCAAAGCGGATCTGCGCGCGCTCGTCCTTCCGCTGCTGGAGGATGATGAGGTGCCGGAGGACGATGAAAACCTGATCGATTATGGTCTGGATTCGGTGCGCGTCATGGCGCTGGCGGCACGCTGGCGTCAGGTTCACCGGGATATCGACTTTGTTACGCTGGCGAAAAATCCGAGCATCGATGGCTGGTGGGCACTGCTGTCGCGGGAGCTCACTCAATGAGCCACACCTTCGACTTCAGCGGTCGCGTTGTCTGGGTAACCGGAGCCGGTCAGGGCATTGGTTATCAGAGTGCGCTGGCCTTTCATCGGGCAGGCGCGCGGGTGGAAGCCTTTGACCTGCAGTTTGCGCGGCAGGATTATCCGTTTCGCTGTCATCGCCTGGATGTGGCCGATCCGGATCAGGTAGAAACGATCTGTCAGCACGTGCTGGCAACGCAACCGCGAATTGATGTGCTGGTCAACGCGGCGGGCATTTTGCGCGTCGGCGCCACTGATGCGCTCTCCTTCGCTGACTGGCAGGCGTGCCTGAACGTCAACGCGGGCGGCGCCTTTAACCTGTTTCAGCAGACCCTGCCGCGCTTTCGCCAGCAGCGCGCCGGGGCCATCGTCACCGTGGCGTCTAATGCGGCGCACGCGCCGCGAATTGGCATGTCGGCCTACGGCGCATCGAAAGCGGCACTGCGCAGCCTCTGTCTGACCGTGGGGCTGGAAATGGCCCCTTTTGGCGTTCGCTGTAACATCGTTTCACCCGGCTCCACCGACACCGCGATGCAGCGCAGCCTGTGGCAGACTCCCGGTGGCGAGCAGGAAATGATCGCCGGTTTTCCAGATCAGTTTAAGCTGGGGATCCCGCTGGGCAAGATCGCGCAGCCGCAGGAAATTGCGGCCACCGTGCTGTTTCTCGCATCAGACCTGGCCAGCCATGTGACCCTGCAGGATATCGTGGTCGACGGCGGCGCAACCCTGGGAGCCTGAAAATGGCTGCGATCTGGAAACGATCCTTCGATCTTCCCACCCTGAATGCACTGGGCGAGCAGTCGCTGGTCGCCCATCTCGGGATCGTCTTTACCGTGATAGGCGAGGATTACCTGGAAGCGACGATGCCGGTGGATGCGCGCACGCACCAGCCATTTGGCCTGCTGCATGGCGGGGCCTCCGTGGTACTGGCGGAGTCGATGGGCTCTATGGCCGGGTATATGGCGGTGGAAGAAGGCAGCAGCGTGGTGGGTGTCGAAGTCAATGCCAGCCATCTGCGTGCGGTGTCAGCCGGGACAGTGCGGGGGATCTGTCGCCCCCTGCATCTGGGCAGACGCAGCCAGAGCTGGCAGATCGAGATCCGTAACGGCCGGGATCAGTTGTGCTGCAGTGCGCGACTCAGCGTGGCGGTGATGAGCAGCTGAAAAAAAAGCCCCCCTTTCGGTCGGAAAGAGGGGCTTTGCCGGTCAGCCTGTGGCCGCGTCGTGGTTAGCGCTGATAGATAATTTCGACGCCTTCGTCGTCTTCATCATCCCAGTCGTCATCCCACTCTTCATCTTCCACTTCTGTCGCATTTTCAAGGGTTTCTTTGTGGTAATCGTCCCACATGAACTCCACTTTCTCCGGCTGCTTCTCTTCGAGCTCGGCTTCTTTCGGGTTGGCGTTGATGAAGCTCATCACATCCCAGCAGAGTTCGTTGACGCCGGTACGGCTGGCGGCAGAGATCAGGTAATACTTATCTTCCCAGCCCAGCGCCTCAGCGACCGCTTTGGCACGTGCCTGCGCTTCTTCTTCACCAATCAGGTCCACTTTGTTGAAGACCAGCCAGCGCGGTTTGTTGAACAGCTTCTCGCTGTACTTTTCCAGTTCGCCAAGAATGATGCGGGCGTTTTCAACCGGATCGCTTTCATCGATCGGATCGATGTCGATCAGGTGCAGCAACACGCGGCAGCGCTCCAGGTGCTTCAGGAAGCGGATCCCGAGACCGGCACCCTCAGCGGCGCCTTCAATCAGGCCCGGAATATCGGCCACGACAAAGCTCTGCTCGCTGTCCATACGTACCACGCCCAGGCTTGGCACCAGGGTGGTAAACGGATAGTCCGCCACTTTTGGCTTGGCGGCCGACACGGCGCGAATAAAGGTGGATTTACCGGCATTCGGTAAGCCCAGCATGCCGACGTCCGCCAGCAGCATCAGCTCAAGCTGCAGGTCGCGCTTCTCACCCGGGGTTCCCATGGTTTTCTGGCGCGGGCTGCGGTTCACTGACGATTTAAAACGGGTGTTGCCCAGGCCATGCCAGCCGCCTTTACCGACCATCAGTTTCTGGCCGTGACGCGTCATGTCGCCTAAGGTCTCGCCGGTTCCCTGGTCGATAACCCGGGTGCCGACCGGAACTTTGATTTCGATATCTTTACCGCGTTTACCGGTACAGTCGCGGCTCTGGCCATTCTGCCCGCGTTCAGCGCGGAACGATTTCTCGAAACGATAATCGATAAGGGTATTGAGGTTTTCATCGGCGATCAGATAAACGTCGCCGCCGTCACCGCCATCACCCCCGTCAGGGCCGCCCTTCGGGATATATTTTTCGCGGCGGAAGCTGACGCATCCGTTACCGCCATCACCCGCGACGACCAGAATTGTCGCTTCATCAACAAACTTCATTTTCAATCTCCGTCACACAATCGCCTGCAGCACTCTGCAGACGGGTCCGCCAGGGTCTTCTGCGCTGACCAGCGGCGGATAAATCAGGACTGGCTGTCGCCAGTGTGTACATAAAGTGTACAGCAAACTTCAGTGAGGCGTCGCTTTTACAGCGACAGAGCGCAGAATGTAAAAAGCCCCGCAGGAGCTGCGGGGCCTTTAATTCGTGCGTTCAGACGTTAAACGTCTGCGTCACGACAACCTTACTCAGCAACGATGCTGATGTATTTACGGTTGTTCGGACCTTTAACTTCGAATTTTACTTTGCCGTCTGCGGTAGCGAACAGGGTGTGGTCACGACCACAACCTACGTTGCTGCCTGCGTGGAATTTGGTGCCACGCTGACGAACGATGATGCTACCTGCCAGAACAGATTCACCACCAAAACGCTTAACACCCAGACGTTTTGCATTGGAGTCACGACCATTTCGAGTCGAACCACCAGCCTTTTTATGTGCCATTTGTCAGATCTCCTCTTACGCCGTGATACCAGTGATTTTCACATCAGTGAACCACTGGCGATGGCCAGCCTGCTTACGGTAGTGCTTACGACGACGAAACTTAACGATCTTAATTTTCTCGCCACGACCGTGAGCAACAACTTCTGCCTTGATCATACCGCCTGAAACCAGTGGCGCGCCGATTTTCACGTCTTCGCCATTAGCAATCATCAGAACCTGGTCAAACTCGATGGTTTCACCGGTTGCGATGTCCAGCTTTTCCAGGCGAACGGTCTGACCTTCGCTTACTCGGTGTTGTTTACCACCACTTTGGAAAACCGCGTACATATAAAACTCCGCTTCTGCGCTTGCCTTTTAGTTCATCAGGCGGCGCGCTAAATATTCACAATAGGGCGCGAATTCTACGCAAAACTCCAGAAGAAGACAAGAGCACTTTGCACACTCTTGCAGAAAAAAAACACAGGCTGAACGCAACCGTTTCTCAGGCTGAAAATTCAAGTACAATCAGTAACAGATTACCTGAACGCTGGCTGGGTAAAAGCACTTACCATGGCAGAGATAACGAGTCATAGCTGAAAAGACGAATGAACTTAGAACAGATCAACGAATTAACCGCACAGGATATGGCTGCCGTTAACCAGACCATCCTCGACCAGCTGAATTCAGATGTCTCGCTCATCAACCAGTTGGGCTACTACATCATCAGTGGTGGGGGTAAGCGTATCCGTCCCATGATTGCCGTGCTCTCCGCACGCGCCATGGGCTACAAGGGCGACCTGCACGTGACCAATGCGGCGCTGATCGAATTTATCCACACCGCCACGCTGCTGCATGACGATGTCGTGGATGAATCCGATATGCGTCGTGGCAAAGCGACCGCGAACGCGGCGTTTGGCAATGCGGCAAGCGTGCTGGTCGGGGATTTTATTTACACCCGCGCCTTCCAGATGATGACCAGCATGGGGTCGCTGCGTATCCTGGCGCTGATGTCAGAAGCGGTCAACGTGATCGCTGAGGGTGAAGTCCTGCAGCTGATGAACGTGAACGATCCTGACATCACCGAAGAGAGCTACATGCGCGTGATTTACAGCAAGACCGCGCGCCTGTTTGAAGCCGCGTCGCAGGCTTCTGCGATCCTGGCTGACGCCACGCCGGAAGAGGAGAAAGCGCTGCAGGATTATGGACGCTATCTGGGTACGGCTTTCCAGTTAATCGACGATTTGCTGGATTACAGTGCGGACGGAGAGACGCTGGGTAAAAACACCGGCGACGACCTGAGCGAAGGGAAACCGACGCTGCCGCTGCTGCATGCAATGCAGAACGGCTCACCTGAGCAGGCGAAGATGATCCGCGAAGCCATTGAGCAGGGTAATGGCCGCCATCTGCTGGAACCGGTACTGGAAGCGATGCACCAGTGCGGCTCGCTGGAGTGGACCCGCACCCGCGCCGAACAGGAAGCGGACAAGGCGATTGCCGCTCTGCGCATTCTGCCTGAATCACCCTGGCGCAGTGCGCTGGAGTCGCTGGCGCACATGTCAGTTCAGCGCGATTTCTGATTCCCTACGGAGCCTCCCCGGCTCCGTTTCTCCTCCCCGCTCTCACTTCTTTATGTTCGCTCATTGCTGTTGCATGCCTTTTGCGGGCTGTCACACAGACCCGACGCTGACGCCAAATATTACTGGAAATTAATGGAAACTATTTGCTATAAAAAACGCTTACTTTCCAGATAACAGTAAAAAGGTAAGCCAACGTCCCGGTGGACGACACAAAGACAAGGAGAACGGGTTATGCAAAAAAGGATGGAAGACTGGCACCCGGCTGACATTATCGCAGCCCTGCACAAACGCGGTACGACGCTGGCCGCACTGTCACGCTCGGCCGGCCTCAGCTCATCAACACTCGCGAATGCGCTGACGCGCCCGTGGCCAAAAGGCGAATGGCTGATCGCCGAGGCGATCGAGGTGCATCCCAGCGAGATCTGGCCCAGCCGCTACTACGATCCTGACACGCACCGCCTGCTGGATCGCAAAAAACGTATCCGGATCCCCGCCGATCTTTCCGGCACGCCCTGAGATCGACAGGCGAAAAAAAACCAGCCCCGCAAAGGGCTGGTTCTTTCAGCGCATACCTGAGATTACTCTTCGCTGACGCGCTCGATATTCGCACCCATCGCTTTCAGCTTATCTTCGATATGCTCATAGCCACGATCGATGTGATAAATGCGATCGACGAATGTCGTGCCTTCCGCGATACAGCCAGCCAGAACCAGGCTGGCAGAAGCACGCAAATCGGTCGCCATCACCTGCGCACCGGACAGGGTTTCCACCCCGTGACAGATCGCGGTGTTGCTCTCGATCTCCGCATGGCCGCCCATACGAATCAGCTCCGGGATGTGCATGAAACGGTTTTCGAAAATGGTTTCGGTAATCACGCCGGTGCCTTCCGCCACCATATTCAGCAGGGTGAACTGCGCCTGCATATCGGTCGGGAAACCCGGGTGTGGCGCGGTGCGCACATTGACCGCTTTAGGGCGTTTGCCGTGCATATCGAGACTGATCCAGTCTTCGCCGGTTTCGATATCGGCACCGGCGTCACGCAGCTTAGAGAGAACCGCATCCATCGTATCGGGCTGAGCCTTGTGGCACATCACTTTGCCGCCTGAAATGGCGGCTGCCACCAGGAAGGTGCCGGCTTCGATGCGGTCCGGCAGAACGCGGTAAACACCGCCGCCCAGACGCTCGACGCCTTCGATGGTGATCTTGTCAGTGCCTGCGCCGCTGATGCGGGCACCCAGCGTGTTAAGGAAGTTGGCGGTATCGACAATTTCCGGCTCCCGCGCCGCATTCTCGATCACGGTGGTGCCGGTCGCCAGGGTTGCCGCACTCATGATAGTGACGGTTGCGCCGACGCTGATCTTGTCCATGACAATCAGCGCGCCCTTCAGGCGACCGTTGACGGACGCCTTGACGTAGCCCTCTTCCAGCTTAATCTCGGCACCCAGCTGTTCCAGGCCGGTGATATGCAGGTCAACCGGACGCGCACCAATCGCGCAGCCGCCCGGCAGCGAAACCTGACCCTGACCAAAACGCGCCACCAGCGGGCCCAGCGCCCAGATGGAGGCGCGCATGGTTTTCACCAGATCGTAAGGCGCACAAAATACATCGACCGCGCTGGCATCGACATGCACAGAACCGTTGCGCTCCACCTTCGCACCCAGCTGGCTCAGCAGCTTCATGGTGGTATCAATGTCGCGCAGCTTTGGCACATTCTGGATCTCTACCGGCTCTTCGGCCAGCAGGGCAGCAAACAGAATAGGTAGCGCGGCGTTCTTCGCCCCGGAAATGGTTACTTCACCACTTAAGCGGGTGGGGCCTTGCACACGAAATTTGTCCATTAACACGGCTCTCAATTAACTAGCTAAAGATGTGACTCGCTTACCACGAGTGCACCACGCTGAGGGATCAGAAACCGTTGAGTTTACGGTCGCGCGCCCATTCAGCGGGAGTATAGGTTTTGATAGAGACAGCATGAATGCGGTTGTCCGCGATGTATTCCATCAGCGGCGCGTAGACAGCCTGCTGTTTTTTCACGCGGCTCAGCTCGCCAAACAGTTCGCCTACGGCGATCACCTGAAAATGGCTGCCATCGTTGCTCATCACATGCACTTCGTCTAAAGGCAGCGCTGCCATCAGCACGGCCTGAATTTCACTGTTTTCCATTGTGCTTAACTTCACTTAATAATAATAAGGCTGACATAGTAGAGGAAAGCGGCTGACTCTTAAATACGCAAAAGCCCCTGTTGAAAACAGGGGCTTAGCATAACAAGCGGAAATCAGGCGCTTTTATCCGCAGAAACAATAATCTGTTGCAGATTGTAAAGCGTAATCAGCGACTGCAGTTTGTCGCTGATACCGGCAAAGCGCGGGGTGCTCCCCTGCGCCCGTGCGATTTCCCGCAGGTGCACCAGCAGAGCGAGGCCGGAAGAGTCAACCCGGTTCAGCGCCGCGACGTCGATCGTCTCGACGCCGCGAATCAGCGTTTCACGCTGCTGCCAGAGGCCCATCAGGGTGTCGCGATCCAGCTCGCCTTTCAGTAATAGCGTGCTGGCTTCGCGCTCCCAGCGTAACGATTCGTGCATTATTGTTGTTTATCCAGCGTGATTGGCTGTGACGCAGACGATTTGAGCTGCGCCGTCAGACCATCGATACCTTTGGTCCGTAACAGATCGCTCCACTCATTCTGTTTGGTGGTGATCATGCTGACACCTTCGGCAATCATGTCATAAGCCTGCCAGTTGCCAGTCTGGCTGTTTTTACGCCACTGAAAGTCGAGGCGAACCGGCGGACGGCCATTAGGATCGATGATAGTGACGCGAATCGCCACAATTTTGGCGTCGCCCAGCGGCTGCTCAGGCTGGATCTGGTAGCTCTGGCCGTTGTAGAGGGCCAGTGCCTGACCATAAGCCTGGGCCAGATAGTCGCCAAAAGCGCTGAAGTAAGCTTCGCGCTGCGCCGGTGTTGAGTCACGATAGTAGCGACCCAGCACTAATGCGCCCGCATATTTGATCTGCACATAAGGCAGCAGTTCCTGGCGCACAATCTGACGCAGGTAGTTGGGATCCTGCTTGATTTTTGGCTGCTCATTTTTCAGACGGCTGAAGGTCTTTTGCGCCGCTTCGTTCATCAGCTTGTAGGGATTGCTCTGGTCGGCTGCCGTTGCCATCAGCGGGACCGCAACCACCAGCATGGCAATCATCAGTAAACGTTTAAACATGGTATGCCCTCTTCTTTAAGGTTGAGCCGGTTCCGCAGGCGCGGCACTGCTGCCATCCTGCGCATCCTTGCCCTCATTTTTTTGTTTGTTGTCGCCGCTCTTGTAAAGGAACTGACCGATCAGATCTTCAAGCACCATCGCCGATTTGGTGTCGCGCAGCGTATCGCCATCTTTCAGCATCGCCGAACCGAGTTCAGGATCGTCAAAGCCTAAGTTAAGCGCCAGGAACTGCTCACCCAGCAGACCCTGGGTGCGAATCGCCAGCGAACTGGTATCTGAAATTTTATTCGCGTACTGATCGCTGATCTCCATCGTGACGCGCGGCAGCAGGGTCTTCGGTTCA
This sequence comes from Pantoea sp. PA1, assembly GCF_056856975.1. Taxonomy (NCBI): domain Bacteria; kingdom Pseudomonadati; phylum Pseudomonadota; class Gammaproteobacteria; order Enterobacterales; family Erwiniaceae; genus Pantoea; species Pantoea sp. PA1. The sequence goes on along the minus strand of NZ_JBXGEE010000002.1, from coordinate 175,895 downwards.
AGCTCGATATCCGTCACCCGGCCAATCACTACGCCGCCGATTTTGACCGGCGAACTGGCTTTGAGGCCGCCAATATTGTCAAAGGTCGCGTAGAGTTTCCACGTCGGCTCCGTGCCCATTGACTTCAGGTCGGCGACGCGCAGACAGAGGAACAGCGCGGCGATCAGCGCCATAATCATAAAAATGCCAACCCAGATTTCGCTTTTTTTGCTTTGCATTGCATCAATTCCCAAACATCAGTGCTGTCAGCACAAAATCCAACCCGAGTACCGCCAGAGAGGCGTGTACGACGGTACGCGTTGTCGCGCGACTGATCCCTTCGGAAGTGGGAATCGCGTCATAGCCATTAAAAAGAGCAATCCAGGTCACCGTCACGGCAAAGACAGCACTTTTAATCAGGCAGTTCACCACGTCGGTGCGGAAATCGACCGCATTCTGCATCGCCGACCAGAAGAAGCCGGGATCGATCCCCTTCCAGCTCACACCCACCAGTGCACCGCCTGCGATCCCGACCGCCGTAAAGATGAGTGCCAGCAGCGGCATGCTGATGAAGCCCGCCCAGAAACGGGGCGACACCACCCGGCGTAACGGATCGACAGCCATCATCTCCATACTGGAGAGCTGCTCGGTGGCTTTCATCAGGCCGATTTCCGCCGTCAGCGCCGAGCCCGCCCGGCCGGCAAACAGCAGTGCGGTTACCACCGGTCCCAGCTCTCGCAACAACGACAGGGCCACCAGCATACCCAGACTGGTTTCGGCGCCATAGGTGGTCAGCACCAGATAGCCCTGCAGCCCGAGAACCATGCCAATGAAGAGACCCGATACCACAATAATCAGGAGCGACAGCACGCCAACGCTGTAGAGCTGTTTGATCAGTAGTGGCGTGTGTCTGCGAAACGCCGGTTTTCCTACCAGCGCGTGAAACAGCATTAATCCTGCGCGTCCAAAACTGGCGCACGTTTCAATTCCCTGACGACCAAACGACGCCAGCGCCTTCAAGACCATCTGTTTAGTTACTCCGTGAGCCGGTTAAATCAGCGAGATAATCGCCGGCAGGAAAACGGAATGGAACCGGACCATCCGCATCGCCATCAATAAACTGGCGCACGCGCGGGTCGTTATTCTCTCGCAGTTCCGGCGTGGTGCCGTGTGCGATAATTTTTTGTCCGGCCACAATATAGGCATAGTCCGCAATGCTCAGTACTTCCGGTACGTCATGCGAGACCACGATGCAGGTCAGGCCCAGCGCATGGTTCAGTTCATCAATGAGTTTGACCAGCACGCCCATGGTAATCGGATCCTGACCGACGAAGGGCTCATCAAACATGATGAGTTCCGGCTCCAGCGCAATAGCGCGCGCCAGGGCCACACGTCGCGCCATGCCGCCTGACAGCTCTGCGGGCTTCAGCTGGGCCGCGCCCCGCAGGCCCACCGCCTCCAGCTTCATCAGCACGGTGCTGTGCAGAAGCGGCTCAGGCAGTCGCGTATGTTCACGCAGCGGCCACGCAACGTTTTCATAAACCGTTAAGTCTGTAAACAGCGCACCCGACTGGAACAGCATGCTCATCTTTTTACGCGCTTCATACAGTCTGGCGCGCGATAATGACGGAATGTTTTCGCCACGGAAAAAAATCTCGCCGCGGGTCGGCTGAAGTTGCCCCCCAATCAAGCGTAGCAGAGTGGTTTTTCCGATCCCCGATGGCCCCATAATCGCGGTCACTTTGCCTTTCGGCACGGTCAGCGAGATGTCATCAAAGATGGTGCGATCTCCGCGCGAAAAACTCACGCCACGAACCTCAACCAGATTCGTTTGCTGCTGGGTCATTATTACCTCTTGTAAGGATCGGGCGTAAACATGGGGTACGATGGTAGCCTGTTCAGTCCTGATTCACGATAGCTTTACAGAAACTTACCGCTAAGATTTGGCGAAAATGGTCATTAAATTTACTTTTGCCCCTGAGGCGGTCAAAATCAGCGCCTGTCTCGCCAAACAGAATTTTAAACCGGCCGGGAACGCATTGCCGGCCTGAGTTTTTACGCAAGGATTTTTCATGTTCGTAGCTTCTGCACTGTTGATTATCGGTTTGCTTTTACTGGCTTATGGTGCCGATCGACTGGTGTTTAGCGCCTCAATATTATGCCACTCTCTGGGCATTCCGCCGCTGATTATCGGCATGACCGTGGTCAGCATCGGCACCTCGCTGCCGGAGATGATCCTCTCCTTTTCGGCAGCGCAGCATGGCCAGATGGATCTCGCTGTGGGCACCGCCCTCGGCTCGAATATTACGAACATTTTACTGATTCTGGGTGCCGCTGCGCTTATGCACCCGCTGAGTGTGCATTCTAATCTGATTCGCCGCGAACTGCCGCTGATGTTGCTGGTCACCCTGCTCAGCGGTTTTATGCTGTTTGACAATCAGCTTAGTCGACTGGATGGAATTGGCCTTATCGCGATTGCCGCGATTTATCTTCTGGTGGTGATTCGCATCGCGCGCAAGGCCGAACAGGACAATAACGACACCCTGACCCGCGAGCAGCTGGCCGAGCTGCCCCGTGAAGAGAGCGGCAACACGGTGGCCTTTCTCTGGCTCGCCGTTGCGCTGATCATCCTGCCGATGTCGACACGCATGGTGATCGACAACGCCACGGCCTTTGCCGACTACTTTGGCGTCAGTGAGCTGGTGATGGGCCTGACGCTGATCGCCGTGGGCACCAGCCTGCCTGAGCTGGCAACGGTCATCGCCGGTGCACTGAAAGGCGAAGATGATATCGCGATCGGTAATCTGGTCGGCGCCAACATTTATAATATTGCCATCGTGCTTGGCCTGCCGGCGCTGATCCACCCCGGCAGCATTGACTATCACGCTTTCGCCCGTGACTACTGGGTGATGCTCGGCGTGAGTGCACTCTTTGCCCTGCTCTGCCTGCTACGGCGTCGCCGCGTTGGCCGGACGGCAGGCCTGATTTTACTCTGTGGTTTCTTCGTCTGGGTGACGCTGCTGTGGATGCAGCCGGCGTTCATGGACGGCTAACAAGGACAGACTCACTATGTCACATCAGCAACCAACAGCATTCGACTTCCAGCAGGTGGGAAAAACCGTCCTGCGCATTGAGCGTGAAGGGCTGGAACAGCTCGATCAATATATCAATGAGGACTTTGCCCGCGCCTGCGCCCTGATCTATGCCTGCCAGGGTAAGGTGGTGGTGATGGGCATGGGGAAGTCAGGTCACATCGGCAAGAAAATGGCGGCGACCTTTGCCAGCACCGGCACGCCCGCCTTTTTTGTGCATCCGGGCGAAGCCAGCCACGGCGATCTGGGCATGGTGAGCAAAAATGATGTCGTCATCGCCATCTCTAACAGCGGGGAGTCGAACGAGATTCTCGCCCTGATTCCGGTGCTGAAGCGCCAGCACATTACGCTGATTTGCATGACCGGACGGCCTGACAGCGCGATGGGACGGGCTGCCGACGTGCATCTCTGCGTCCACGTTCCTCAGGAAGCCTGCCCGCTGGGTCTGGCCCCGACCAGCAGTACCACCGCCACGCTGGTGATGGGTGATGCTCTGGCGGTTTCGCTGCTGGAAGCGCGGGGATTTACAGCCGAGGATTTCGCCCTCTCCCACCCTGGCGGTGCGCTGGGCCGCAAACTGCTGCTGCATGTGGCCGATATCATGCACAGTGGCGATGCGCTGCCGCATGTCACCCGTGACGCCTCACTGCGCGATGCGTTGCTGGAGATTACCCGCAAAAACCTCGGTCTGACGGTAATCGTCGACGACCTGATGAAAATCGAAGGGATTTTTACTGATGGTGACCTGCGCCGCATCTTTGATATGGGCATCGATTTTCAGCGAGCCACCATCGGGGAAGTGATGACGCCAGGAGGCATCCGCGTCCGGCCAAACATGCTGGCGGTGGATGCCCTGAACCTGATGCAGACCAAAAACATTACGTCGATTCTGGTGGCCGATGACGACCATCTGCTCGGTGTGGTACATATGCATGACATGCTGCGCGCTGGCGTAGTCTGAACAGGAAGAGAAAATGCAACAGGCAACTCCCCCGATTGACACCTGCTACGGCCCGGTCAGTGCTGAGGTTATGGCGCGCGCCAGTCGCATTCGTCTGCTGATCTGTGACGTGGACGGCGTGATGTCCGACGGGGTGATCTACATGGGAAATAACGGCGAAGAGCTTAAGGCGTTCAACGTGCGGGATGGCTATGGCGTGCGTTGCCTGCTGACCTCAGATGTGGAAGTGGCTATTATTACCGGCCGCAATGCCCGTCTGATGGAAGATCGCTGCAAAACGCTCGGCATCCGTCATCTTTATCAGGGACAATCGGATAAGCTTTTGGCCTATCGCGAACTTCTGGATAAACTGTCTCTTTCCGACGACCAGGTCGCCTATATCGGCGATGACCTGATCGACTGGCCGGTCATGGCGAAGGTGGGATTGAGCGTGGCGGTGGCGGATGCACATCCTATCCTGTTGCCGCGCGCAGACTATGTTACCCGTATCGCCGGTGGACGCGGTGCGGTTCGTGAAGTCTGCGATCTGATCTTAATGGCGCAGAACAAATTTGAGGATGCCAAAGGGCAATCAGTATGAGTAAAAGCAGGCGTTGGATAACGCTGATTCTGACCTTGATTGCACTGGTTTTGATCGGCTGGAATCTTACCAATAAGGATGACGATGGGATGCCCGTCGGGACAGACAGTCAGTCTCCGACCTACACCAGTGCGGATTCGCACACGGTGGTTTACAACCCGCAGGGCGCGCTGTCCTATAAACTGGTCTCAGACAAAGTGACCTATTTCTCGGATGACGAACTGAGCTGGTTCGAGCATCCGGTGATGACCACCTATGATGAGAACAAAATCCCGACCTGGACGTTACGCGCGGATAAGGCAAAGCTCACCAAAGATCGTATGCTTTATCTTTATGGCCATGTTGAGCTCAACACGCTGACGCAGGATTCTCAGCTGGAGCGGATCAAAACAGATAACGCGCAGATCAATCTGGTGACCCAGGACGTTACCTCGGATGACCAGGTGACATTGTATGGCCGCAGCTTTAACTCCACCGGCATGAAAATGCGCGGCAATTTACGGACAAAAAACGCCGAGTTAATCGAGAAGGTCAAAACCTCTTATGAAATTCAAAATGAACAAAAATAGCCTGAAGCTTTTACTGGCCAGCGTGCTGCTGGCGACCAGCGTTCCGGCGCTGGCCCTGACCGGTGACTCGGACAAACCCGTTAATATTGACTCGCAGAATCAGGCGCTGGATTTACAGGGCAATGTCGCGACCTTTACCGGCAACGTCATTGTGACGCAGGGCACCATTAAAATTACGGCAGATAAAGTTGTGGTCACCCGTCCGGGCGGCGACAGCAAGAAAACTATCGTCGACGCCTACGGTAATCCTGCCACCTTCTATCAGATGCAGGACAGCGGCAAACCGGTTCAGGGCCATGCCGCAAAACTGCATTACGAACTGGCCAACGATTTAGTTGAACTGACCGGCAATGCGTTTATTGAGCAGCAGGACAGCAACATCAAAGGCGATCGCATCACCTACCTGGTGAAAGAGCAGAAGATGCAGGCTTTCAGCCAGGGCCAGAACAAGCGCGTCACCACCGTACTGGTGCCGTCGCAACTTCAGGATAAAGCGTCGTCCAACAGCGAGAAGAAGAGTAACTGATAGCTATGGCCACATTAATCGCAGAAAACCTGGCGAAGGCCTACAAAGGCCGTCGCGTGGTAGAAGATGTCAGTCTGCAGGTGAAATCCGGCGAGATTGTCGGCCTGCTGGGCCCGAACGGTGCCGGTAAAACCACCACGTTCTACATGGTGGTCGGCATCGTGCCGCGTGACGCGGGCCGTATCGTGATTGACGATGAAGATATCAGCATCCTGCCGCTGCATGCGCGTGCGCGTCGGGGTATCGGCTATCTGCCGCAGGAGGCGTCCATTTTCCGTCGCCTCAGCGTTTACGATAACCTGATGGCGGTGCTGCAGATCCGTGACGATCTGACCGAAGAGCAACGCCAGGATCGCGCCCGCGAGCTGATGGAAGAGTTCCACATTGAGCACCTGCGCGACAGCATGGGCCAGGCCCTCTCCGGCGGCGAACGCCGCCGTGTTGAGATCGCGCGTGCGCTGGCCGCCAATCCGAAGTTCATTCTGCTGGATGAGCCTTTTGCCGGTGTTGACCCTATCTCCGTTATCGACATTAAGAAGATCATTGAGCATCTGCGTGACAGCGGCCTCGGCGTGCTGATTACCGACCATAACGTGCGTGAAACGTTAGCGGTCTGTGAGCGGGCTTATATCGTCAGCCAGGGCCACCTGATCGCGCACGGCACACCCAATGAAATTCTTGCGGATGAGCAGGTTAAGCGGGTTTATTTGGGTGAAGAGTTCAGACTCTGATAAGGTGTCGTTAAGACCGCTATTTACCTGGGAACTATCATCCTGTCTATGAAGCAAGGCTTACAACTCAGGTTCAGCCAACAGCTGGCAATGACTCCCCAACTGCAGCAGGCGATTCGTCTGCTGCAGCTCTCTACGCTTGAACTCCAGCAGGAGCTACAGCTGGCGCTGGAAAGTAATCCCCTGCTTGAGCAGACGGACCCGCACGACGAGATCGACTCCCGGGACGCTGCAGAAGCGGAGGCGCTGGATACCCGCGAAGCGCTTGAGCAAAAAGAGATGCCCGATGAACTGCCGCTGGATGCCACCTGGGATGAGATCTACACCGCTGGCACACCTTCCGGCACCGGAACGGACTATCAGGATGATGAGCTACCGGTCTACCAGGGTGAGACGACGCAGTCCCTGCAGGATTATCTGATGTGGCAGGTCGGCCTGACGCCGTTCAGTGATACCGATCGCGCGATTGCGACCTCTATCGTCGATGCTATCGATGACACCGGATATCTCACCGTTTCGCTTGAGGAGATCCTCGACAGTATCGGCAATGACGAGCTGGAGGTGGATGAAGTTGAAGCGGTGCTGAAACGCATCCAGCGCTTTGACCCGATTGGCGTGGGTGCGCGCGATCTGCGCGACTGCCTGCTGGTTCAGCTGTCACAATATGCGCCCGACACGCCCATGCTGACCGAAGCACGTCTGATTGTCAGTGAGCATCTCGACCTGCTGGCCAACCACGACTTCCGTAGCCTGATGCGGGTAACGCGCCTCAAAGAAGAGGTGCTGAAAGAGGCGATGCTGCTGATTCAGTCGCTGGACCCGCGTCCCGGCCAGTCGATCAACACCGGCGAACCGGAATATGTAATTCCCGATGTGCTGGTGCGCAAGGTCGGCAGCCGCTGGACGGTTGAACTCAACGCCGACAGCCTGCCCCGCCTGAAGATCAATCAGCACTATGCGGCGATGGGCGGCACCACGCGTAACGACAGCGACACGCAGTTTATTCGCAGCAACCTGCAGGAAGCACGCTGGCTGATTAAGAGTCTGGAAAGCCGCAATGATACACTGCTGAAAGTGACGCGCTGTATCGTTGAGCAGCAGCAGGCGTTTTTCGAGCAGGGGGAAGAGTTTATGCGCCCGATGGTCCTGGCTGATATCGCTCAGGCTGTTGAGATGCACGAATCGACTATCTCCCGCGTGACCACGCAGAAGTATCTGCACAGTCCGCGCGGTATTTTTGAACTGAAGTACTTTTTCTCCAGCCACGTCAACACGGAAGGGGGCGGCGAAGCCTCCTCTACCGCGATTCGTGCGCTGGTGAAAAAATTAATTTCGGCGGAAAATCCAGCCAAACCCTTGAGCGACAGTAAACTGACCTCCATGTTGTCCGATCAGGGGATCATGGTGGCACGGCGTACCGTCGCAAAATATCGTGAGTCTTTATCCATCCCGCCATCGAACCAGCGTAAACAGCTGGTTTGACAGAAATGAGAAGGAAGACCTATGCAGCTGAACCTGACCGGGCAACACGTTGAAATTACGCCACCACTGCGTGAATTCGTCAGTGCTAAATTTGCCAAACTGGAACACTATTTTGAGCACATCAATCAGGTCTATATTGTCCTGAAAGTTGAGAAAGTCATGCAGGTGGCTGACGCAACACTCCACGTTAACGGTGGCGAGCTGCACGCCACGTCGGAAGCGGAAGATATGTACGCGGCGATTGACGGGCTGATCGACAAGCTCGCCCGTCAGCTGACTAAACATAAAGATAAACTGAAAAAACACTAACCTTCATGCTGGCTACGCGCGCCTGGCGCACTGAGCCGACAGGATGGGGCGGATAATCCGCCCCGTTTTGTCATCTGGCAGGCGTCATTTTCCGTCACGTCAGAAGACGCCGGCGGTGAATGGCCTGGTGAACCCGCAAGTGAAACGATAATGAACAACGATCTTACACTGGAATTGAGCACGGTGCTTTCGCCTGACTGCACACGCAGTGGCGTACACTGCCAGAGCAAAAAACGTGCGCTGGAAATCATCAGCGAACTGGCCGCTAAGCAGCTCAACCTGCCGCACCAGACGCTTTTCGAAGCGATCCTGACGCGTGAGCGTATGGGCAGTACCGGTATCGGCAACGGGATAGCGATCCCGCACGGCAAGCTGGAAGAGGATACGCTGCGCGCGGTCGGGGTCTTTATCAGCCTCGAACAGCCGATTGCGTTTGATGCCGTTGATAACCAGCCGGTCGATCTGCTGTTTGCCTTACTGGTTCCGGCTGACCAGTGCAAAACACACCTGCACACCCTTTCACTGGTGGCAAAGCGTCTGGCCGATAAAACGGTCTGCCGCCGGCTGCGCGCTGCGCAGAGTGATGAAGAGCTTTATGCCATTATTACGGAAAACCAGACAGAGCTGTAACGCGTCTTTACCGGCCGGGTGCCGGTTTTAAAACGGGAGAGAAGGTCATGGTGCTGATGATCGTTAGCGGTCGTTCAGGCTCGGGGAAGTCAGTGGCACTCCGTGCGCTGGAGGATATGGGGTTCTACTGTGTTGATAACCTGCCGGTGGTGCTGCTGCCGGAGTTAGCGAACTCACTGGCAGAGCGGAATATTTCGGCGGCGGTCAGCATCGACGTGCGCAATATGCCTGAATCCCCCGAAATTTTTGAAACCGCACTGAATAATCTGCCCGACTCCTTTTCACCTCAGCTGCTGTTTCTCGACGCCGACCGCAACACGCTGATTCGCCGCTACAGCGATACGCGTCGTCTGCACCCCCTCTCCAGCAAAAATCTGTCGCTGGAGAGCGCCATTGATGAAGAGAGCGATCTGCTGGAGCCGCTGCGTTCGCGCGCCGATCTGATCATTGATACGTCAGAGATGTCGGTGCATGAGCTGGCCGAGATGCTGCGCACCCGCCTGCTGGGCAAGCGTGAACGCGAGCTGACCATGGTATTTGAATCCTTTGGTTTCAAACATGGCATTCCTATCGACGCGGACTATGTGTTTGACGTGCGCTTTCTGCCCAATCCCCACTGGGATCCGAAACTGCGCCCGATGACCGGCCTCGATCGCCCGGTCGCGGCCTTCCTCGACCGCCACACGGAAGTGCATAATTTTATCTACCAGACACGCAGCTATCTTGAACTCTGGCTGCCGATGCTGGAGACCAACAACCGTAGCTATCTTACCGTGGCGATTGGCTGTACCGGCGGTAAACACCGCTCAGTCTATATCGCCGAGCAGCTGGCGGACTATTTCCGCTCGCGCGGTAAGAATGTACAGTCACGCCATCGCACGCTGGAAAAGCGCAAATCATGACCGTCAGACAAACTGTAGAAATCAAAAATAAGCTGGGCATGCATGCCCGTCCGGCGATGAAGTTGTTTGAGCTGGTGCAGAGCTTCGATGCCGAAGTGTTACTGCGCAACGAGGCAGGCACCGAAGCCGAGGCCAGCAGCGTGATCGCCCTGCTGATGCTCGACTCGGCAAAAGGGGGACACATTGAGATTGAAGCCAGCGGGCCGGAAGAGGTCCCGGCGCTGGCTGCGGTCATTGAGTTATTTGAAGCGGGCTTTGATGAAGAGTAAGGTCAGTTAAGCTGATTACGCTGTAAAAAGCCCTCTCCCCCCAGCTGACGCATCTGGCGCAGTATCCACTGCTGCCGCGACCTGACATAGCCTGAAGGCGCGGCGGCACGGTAACGAATCGGATTCGGCAGGACCGCCGCCAGTAAAGCAGCATCGGCCGCAGTGAGCCGGCTGGCAGGTTTGTGGAAATAGTGCTGTGATGCGGCCTCCACACCAAAGATGCCCGGCCCGAACTCCGCGATATTGAGATAGACGGTCAGAATACGCCGCTTCGTCCAGACCGTCTCAATCCCCACCGTCAGACCCGCTTCCAGCCCCTTACGGATCCAGCTGCGACCATCCCAGAGAAAGAGATTCTTCGCGGTCTGTTGTGACAGCGTGGACGCTCCGCGCATCCGGCTGTCGCTGTTATCCAGCACCGATTCAATCGCCGCCACATCAAAGCCCCAGTGCGTGGGAAACTTTTGATCTTCAGAAGCGATAACGGCCAGCCCCATCCACGGCGAGATCTCATCATGTCCGACCCAGTCTGAGTGCGCCACATAACTGAAATCACCGCGCAACCACGCCCCCACCTGTCGCTCCACCATCACTGCGGAGAAGGGCACCGGTAAAAACGAAAAGAGTAAAATGCCGGCCAGCCACACGCCCAGCCAGACCAGCAGGAGACGGCCGGCAATCCGTCTGATACGCCGTCCGGCGCTTCCTTTATGCTTGTTCATGCAATCTTCCCATACCTGTTTCAGACGTTAATCAATTACTCATGTAATCACTGCCAGAAAAATCGCCTTTTTGCGATTTTCGGTGAAAATGAACGGTGCGTTTCCAGACTTCATGCACCTATTTTGCATCAACATGCGGCAACAGATCGAAATAGTTCAAGGACTTCCGAAAAAAGGAATCGGTTCCATTCATTGCCACTGCTTAGCATCTTTCCAGATAAACACTTAATAATGGGTAATAAACGCCGCTTTAAATCATTCATCAACCTTAACTGTTATTTTTTTCTGTTGTCGTAATGGTTCAACTCTTAACCAGAACTATTCTTATAACGTCTAAATAAACAGCAGAGGTCAGCGTAAATCCTGTTATAAATGACCCGGTTTTCGATCCCTGCCCCGCAACCCGGCAGACGCAGAAAAGCGCAAAGTTTAAGATTCATTTCTGCCATTCCGAATCGTTTTGGATGATTCGGTTCATTTCAGGCTGCCGGCTTGCAATATCAGCGCGTTACGCGGACTGTCAGGGCAAATGAACCTGCCGGTTCGCTTTTACGCTGTACGGTCTTCGCGACATGGCGCAGCCGCGTTAAAAGTACGCGAAAAAGGGTAAATCTGATTAAAATAGCAGCAACATAACGCGGAAATTAATTCCTTGCTTGACTGTGTTGCCAAATTAATGTTTTCTGTGTTTAAACGCTGCTCAACATCACACATTTTAATGAATCTTGTCACATGAGAAGATGAATTTGCTAAGGTGATGACAGTGTTAACCAATACCCTGCGGCTGCATTAATTATTCAAATCATAGCGGCCGCAACATTTTCCCTGGTGTTGGCGCAGTATTCGCGCACCCCGGCCTCGGCTGGGGTCATTTTTTTCTGCCGTTTCACTTCTCCTGTCCGGCAACCCAGTCGCGCAGAACCTGCACATCGTGTCGCCACTCATGTTTCAGCTCTTCAATCCATTCAACCACGTTGTCCCACCACGCCGGCAGCTCCGGACTCTGGATCTGTTTCGCCAGCATCTGTAAACGCTGCAGCCCGACGGACCCGGCCGCGCCTTTGATTTTGTGCCCCTCTTCCGCAATTCCTTTCTGATCGCGCGCCATCAGATTCGATTCCAGCACCGCAAGATAGTCCGGCATCATCTTCTCAAACATCGTCAGGCTCTGCGTAATCAACCCCGGGCCCACCAGCTCGATATACTGTTCGAGCATTGCGACATCCAGCAGCATCCGGATTTTGTCATCGCTGACGGCGGGCGTTTCATCGTCCGTTTCTGCCTGATAGTCCCAGTATTTTTTGATCATTGCGGTCAGGGCAGGCACGGCCAGCGGTTTACTGAGCACATCATCCATCCCGGCGTCGAAATACTCTTTTTTATCTTTCAGCACGTTGGCCGTGAGCGCCACCAGCGGAGGCAGATGTGCGCCCTGATACTGCTGGCGAATCGCACGGGAGACATCCAGCCCGGTCATATCGGGCAGCTGAATATCCAGCAGCACCAGATCGAACTCCAGCGGGTCAAACATCGCCAGAGCCTCGCTGCCGGTCATGGCGACCTCCACGCTGCATCCCAGCTTCTCCAGAACGGAGCGCGCCACAATCACATTCAGTTCGATATCCTCAACCAGCAGCACATGCAGCGCAGGCAGAGGCAGGCTGTCGTCGACGCCTTCGTCAATCACTTCTTCTGCGATGCGTGGTGCTTTAATTTCGACGGTGAAGCATGAGCCCTGGCCGGGCGCACTCTGTACGCGGATATCTCCCCCCATCGCATGGGCCAGACGACGTGAAACCGCCAGCCCGATGCCGGTTCCGGTCGCCGGTTTCCCGCCATGCTGATCTTTAACCTGATAGTACATCGCAAAGATCTTGTCCTGCTCCTCCTGCCGGATACCCATGCCGGAGTCCTGCACCTCAAAGCGCAGTGTTTCATCCTGCTCATACGCGACGCGCACCACGATCTCGCCCTGCTGGGTGAACTTCACGGCGTTACCAATCAGGTTCCAGAGAATCTGACGCAGACGCGTTCCGTCGGTGGAGATCATGTGAGGCAGCGGCAGTTGCGGCGCGAGCACAAACTTCAGCCCTTTTGGCTGCGCCAGCAGGCCGGAGAGATTCTCTAAATCGGCGAGGAAACCGGTGAAGTCGAGCGGCTGATTATCCAGCTGAACTTTACGACGCTCGATTTTGTCCACCTCAATCACATCGTTGAAGATGTTGCCCAGCGTAATGGCCGAGACGTGGATGGTTTTCAGGTATTTCAGCTGTTCCTGGTTCAGATCGGTATCCAGCAGGATGCGGCTCAGGCCGACAATGCCATTAAGCGGCGTACGCAGCTCGTGGCTGATAGTGGAAATAAAGGTGGTCTTTTCCCGGCTGGCGTTCTCTAACGCGTCCTGATAGCGCTTACGCTCGGTGATATCGCGGCCAAAGCCCATCAGCCCGCTGCGTTTGCCGACACGATCGTAATAGGGCACCTTGCGGATCTCAAAACAGGCTTTGCGCCCGTCAGGATATTGCAGCCACTGCTCATAGGTCAGGGAGACGTTATGGCGGAACACTTTTTCGTCCGTTTCCAGCACCTTGGTTGCGGCTTCATCATCGTAGATATCGCGCGGCGTCAGGCCAATCAGCTGCTTTTCGCTTTTGCCGGTCAGCAGCTCCATGGCGCGGTTGCAGCCGGAGAACTGCTTGTCGATATTGCGATAGAACACCAGGTCAGGTGACGCATCCAGGAAGGAGCGCAGGAAGGATGATTGCTGCTCCAGCTCAATCTGAGCCTGTTCGCGGCGGGTGACCTCTTCGCGCAGCTTGTCCATCACCTGTTCGCGCGCCAGCTCCGCTTTTTTACGATCGCTGATCTCCTGATTCAGCTGGGTGATGGTTTCCTTCATCTGCTGATTGAGTTCCAGGTCGCGGGTGCGCATCTCTTCCAGCTTATCCACCAGCCTTGCCAGCCGCTGCCGCGACTCCTCAAGCTGATCGACCACCACCGACAGAAAATAGACGGCCCAGGGCGTAATCAGCAGGCCAAAGAAGACCGAGCGCACCACATCGATACTCTCGACGTGCCCCCGCAATACCATCGTGACCGCCATCTGGACAATCATCGCCAGCACCACCAGCGCAGAGGCCAGCAGCAGCGAGAACCTGACCAGGCCAAGTTTGACCATTAAATCGACATAGTACTGCGCCAGCAGACGAATCTGTTTCATAACGACTCCCTGGAAAAGAAACAGCCCCATGATAGCGCAGTTAGCCTGCGGACGTCGCAGCACGTCACGCGAAGATGAGGGATTGAATGCGCTTTTATGGTGCATCCGCCCTGCCGTTCGGCGACGTTTGGTACAAACCGGTTAAATCCCTTGACTGATTGTGCCAAATGAATAATCTGTAAGGCCGCCTGTGAATCGCAGATTTCACCCGACGGCCTTTTTTCAATATCCTGGCAGCGTCCTGTTGCGCAGGCTCTCTCCTTTATATGAATACTCATTCAACTTTAATGCTGTTTTAAGCATTCGCTGCCTGATTAATTTTTCTTATAACCAACCGCTGTTTCATTCAAATAGGCCGACATAAGAAAAACAGATACATGCTATGTATCAGGGGTGCCGGACAGCATTTAATGCTGCCAGACACCCTGTCACCAGCATGGTGCAGAGATATGACGCCTGCACTACAGTGAGTCAGTTCACATTTATCGGCCGATCACCAGGTGGCAGAGTGAGACATTTTAAACCATAAAAATCAATATTTTCATATATTTATATGAGAAAAGCGCCTGATAAGCCCGCCTGGCCGCCCTATTTGACCTGATTACGCTTTCCCGATAAGTTGGAAATCCGCTGAAAGCTTTCCTGACGGGCCATTGTCTCGGCATATCTATGCAACAAGAAGACTCCCGCGTGGTTTAAGTCATCTCCTTTACGAGACCGGAAATCGAAGAGCAGCTCAATAAAGGACGTTTTACGGATGTCTGGAGAGAAATGCTCAGGGCTATGACGCGCGCTCGACAGAGCATGGCGATGAAAATGAAGCTGCGCCTCAGTTGCGCCCAGACCCTGAAACAGTGCAGGTAATGTCAAAGCAGTTTAAGGAGACCCTCAATGTCCACTAAAAAACCTCAATCCTATGGCTTGTATGATCCGACAGCAGGCAGTGACAGCTGTGGTGTAGGTTTCATTACGCGTAAGGACGGCGAGCAGACCCATGAGATTCTGCAGATGGCGCACAGCGCCCTGTGCACAGTGCCGCACCGCGGCGGTATGTCAGCAGAAGGCGTCGGCGATGGCGCAGGCGTCAACGTTGACCTTTCACTGCATTTCTTCCGCAAGATTACCGGCCAGCCACTGGAAGCGGGTCGCTTTGGCGTCGGCAACTTCTTTGTGCCGAAAGATGCTGAGCTGCGCGCGAATGCCGAACGTCTGGTGGATGAGACCCTCAGCAGTTTCGGCCTGCCGGTGATCATGAAGCGCGACATGCCGCTCGACAGCAGCGTGACGCGTCCGGCTGCCATTCAGTTTCAGTTACCGATTCTGCAGTGGATCTTCACTGCGCCTCAGGACGTGGCCGACCAGAATGACTTCGAACAACGTATCTACCGCGCCCTGTTAACTATCGAAGCACGCGCCTTTACCGAAAGCGAATTTGGCGGGCTCTATCCGCTGTCGCTGTCGTCGCGCACGCAGGTATTTAAAGCGCGCCTGAACTCCAATGAAGTGATTCCTTACTTCAAAGATCTGACCGATCCCGATCATCAGGTGCGCGGGCTCTTTTTCCACACCCGTTTCTCGACCAACACCGATCCGCATACCACTATGGCGCAACCGTTCCGCCTGATGGCGCACAACGGCGAGCTGAACACGGATCGTAAAAACCGCATCGCCGAATCGGCCCTGGCACTAGCGCGCGGCAAAAAGATCGTGCGGCCTAAAGGGCAGTCCGACAGTTCGCGTCTGGATCAGAGTATCCACAGCCGTCTGATGGAAGATAATCTCGATCTGATCACCGCCGTGGTTTCCATGATGCCGCCCGCCTGGGAAAACGACAGCTCGCTGTCAACCGAGGTGCGCGACATGCTGGAGTATTTCTCTCTGTATGAAGAGAAGAACGACGGCCCTGCCGCCCTAATCTTTGGCAATGGCGAAGTCATTGGCGCACGCCTTGACCGTCTGGGCCTGCGCCCGCTGCGCTCGGTCGAAACCGCAGACTATATCGGTGCGATGTCCGAAGCGGGCCAGATCGCCTTTCCTCCTGAAAGCGTCCTGCGTCGTGGCCGTATCGAAGCGGGCGGCATGCTCTACTTCGATCACCGTGAAAAACGCAGCTACACCACGCTGCAGGCGCTGGAAAAACTGGCCGCAGAGAAAGATTACTCCGCCCTGCTGCGTGAAGCGCGCGTCGGCCTGGACGATCTGCCGGAGATCCCGGCTGAGCAGCAGGGTTCACCGCTGCGCTATCGCGGCGATCTGAAAACCTATCAGCGCTTTGTCGCCTACTACTACAACCAGGAAAGCTTCAAGTTCATGATGGACCCGATGCTTAACACCGGCGCAGAGAAGATCTCCGCAATGGGTTACGGCAACGCCATCAACGGCTTATCCGATCACGAAGGCGGCATGGCGCACTACTTCTCTCAGCGCTTTGCGCAGGTTACCAACCCGCCGCTGGACTCTATCCGCGAAGTGGATGGCATGACGCTGCGTGTGGCGCTGGGGGCGAAACCGCACCTGGGCCGCAGCAAAGGCCGTCAGATTGTGGTGCCGACACCGATTCTCAGCCATCTCGATATGCTGCGTTTGCGTGAGCAGACCGTTGCCCCCTACGCCCGCTTCGAGATGCTCTATGAGCCGGTCATCGGCAAAGATCTGCTGAGCACGACCGCCAACGCGAACGCCCTGGAAAAAGCGATTGATGACCTGGCGCAGCAGGTGGTGGATTTTGCCCGGACGCAGGGCGGCATCGCCGTTCTGACCGACCGCCACATCTCCTCGAAGCACGCCGCGATCCCGATGCTGCTGGTGGTTTCCGCTATCAACCAGCGTCTGGTGCAGGAAGGTCTGCGCCTTGATGTGTCACTGGTGGTAGAAAGCGGCCAGAGCATCTCCTCGCACCACATTGCCGCGACGCTGGGCTTCGGCGCGTCAGCAATCTATCCGCTGGGCGTACAGATGCGCGCAGAGGAGAAATTTGGCGAGGGTGAAGAAGGCAATAAAGCCTTTAAGCGCTATGCCAAAGCTGCGGAAAAAGCCCTGATGAAAACCATGGGCAAAGTGGGCCTCTGTACCGTAGAAAGCTACAGCAGCGGCGAGTTCTTTGAACCTAACTTCCTCAACACCGATGACCCGGTGCTGAAAAAGTACTTCCCGAATATCAAAACGCCGGTGGGTGGCGCAGGCTTCGCGGCTATCGCGCAGATGGCCGTTGACTGGCATCAGAGTGCACTGAAGATTCAGGGTGAATCGGACGTACCGTTGCTGGGTCTGTTTAAAGAGCGCGCAGAGGGTGCCGGTCACTCCTACGGCACGATTGCCGTACGCACCTTTATCGATATGACCGAAGAGCCGATTCGCTTCGCTGATAAAGCGCGCGAAGAGGATAACTTTATCCGTCTGATGACGCTGGCAAAACTGGATAACGCTTTTGGTATCAAGCCAGAAACCTTTAAAGACAGCAGCTTCGAGCGTATTCCGGATGAGGTGATCAACAACTTCGCGATCACGGCCGACTATCGTCAGTTCTCCAGCCTGATGTATGAGGAGCGTAAGCGTCGCCCGGCGGCCCTGCGTGACATACTGACATTCCCGGCCGATCTGACCCATATCGACAGCGAAGCGGAGTTCCGCCGCAAACTGGGACGCTACTCACTGACCAACAACGGCTTTGCCATTCGTGGTCTGGTGTGTGAAGCGGTGGATGGCAGCCTGAATCACTTTATGCTGCGTCTGACCGATGCGATCAAAGGCCTGAAGCCAGAGAACGAGCGCCTGCAGAATCTCTCTAACGCCCTGAAGTTCCGCTTCGGCGACGATATCGAAAGCAGCGAGGTGGTGACCGGCGGTCTGAAAATAACCGCTTACGGTAAAGCGGCAGACTACCTGTCACGTATTTTCACCACCCTGCCCTCTCTGCCACTGAGCGACGTGCAGCCGGCGTGCGAAATCACCCGCACCTTTGCCTCCGGTGCGATGAGTCACGGTGCGCTGGTCGCCCCCGCGCATGAAGCGGTGGCGCACGGCACCAACATGGTCGGCGGCATGAGTAACTGCGGTGAAGGCGGCGAGCACTACTCCCGTCACGGCACCATCCGTGCCTCACGCATTAAGCAGCTGGCGTCCGGCCGTTTTGGCGTCTGGGCCGCCTATCTGGCGGACCCGATGCTGGAAGAGCTGGAAATCAAGATTGGTCAGGGTGCGAAGCCTGGCGAAGGCGGCCAGCTACCGGCAGCAAAAGTCACGGTTGAGATTGCGGCAGCGCGTGGCGGTACGCCAGGCGTCGAGCTGGTCTCGCCGCCGCCACATCACGACACCTACTCCATCGAAGATCTGGCGCAGCTGATCCACGACTGTAAAGCCGCGCGGGTGCGCGTGATCGTCAAACTGGTCTCCTCAGAAGGGATCGGCACCATCGCGGTCGGCGTGGCCAAAGCGGGCGCAGACGTCATTAACGTGGCGGGTAACACCGGCGGTACCGGCGCTGCGTCGGTCACCAGTCTGAAATACACCGGACGCGTGGCGGAAATCGGCATCGCTGAAGTTCATCAGGCGCTCTGCGCCAACGGCCTGCGTGAGAAAGTGCAGCTGCGCTGCTCCGGCGCGCAGCAGACCGGCAGCGACGTGGTGAAATCCGCGCTGCTGGGCGGCGACAGCTTCGAATTCGGTACCACTGCGCTGATGATGCTGAAGTGCGTGATGGCGAAAAACTGTAACGTCAAATGCCCGGCGGGCCTGACGACCAACGCCGAAGCCTTTGATGGCGATCCGCGTCAGCTGGCGCAGTATTTCCTCAACGTCGCCCATGAAGTGCGTGAGATCCTGGCGCGTATGGGCCTGCGTTCCCTGCGTGAAGCGCGCGGCCGGGCTGACCTGCTGCACCTGATGGATCACCCGCTGGAAGTAGGCAAGCTCGACTTACGCGCCATGCTCACCGTGGTGCCGGAGCTGAAGATCGAGAAACCGGTCTATCTGGAGAAAGATTTTGAGCTGGATGATGGCTGGGTTGAGCAGCTGAAATCAGCGCTGGTCGATCAGGGCAATACCGATGTCGCACTGGGCAACGGCATCGTGCTGAACAACCGCAACAAAAGTGTGGGGGGCCAGCTGGCGATCGACATTGAACGCATGCTGAACCATCAGCTGAGTGCGGCGCAGCTGCAGGCGATGCCTGCGGTTCTGAGCGATGACCGCGGTCGCCATTATCTGGCCCCTGCGACCGTAAAAATTTCAACCACCGGTTCAGCCGGTCAGTCATTTGGCGCCTTCTGCAACGATGGCATGCAGCTGACCCACTACGGCACCTGTAACGACGGCGTCGGCAAGGGACAGTGTGGCGGTGAGCTGTTTATCATGTCGCCGGGCGGCGGCGCGCAGGATGGCGATGGTAACGTGCTGATCGGTAACTTTGCGCTGTTTGGCGCGACCGGTGGACGCCTGTTCGTGCAGGGCCAGGCCGGTGACCGCTTCGCGGTGCGTAACTCCGGAGCCACAGCCGTGGTCGAAGGCGTAGGAGATTTCTGCTGCGAATATATGACCAATGGTGCCATCCTAAATCTGGGCACCTTCGGTAAAGGCTTTGGTAACGGCATGAGCGGCGGCTTCGCCTATCAGTATGATCCGTATGGAACGCTCGCCAGCCATGCAGCCGGTGATTCAGTACGCTTCGGTTCGATTGCCGATCAGGATGAGATGGCGCAGGTGCATAAGCAGGCCGTGCTGACCATGCTGAACTGGCATCTGGAGGCCACAAACTCACCGCGTGCTGCCTGGCTGCTGGAGAACTGGGAAACGGAGTGTCACCACTTTGTCTACGTGATGCCGCGCTCGCTGCTGCTCTATCAGGATGGCGGTGAGATCCTGAAAGCCAGAAGCCGTAAAGATCTGCTCGAAGAGCTGTCGACCGCGCTGGCCGGCCATCAGGTTGCGAAGTTCAAAGCGGCCTGGCGTCAGGGCAAGACCATTGCTGACGGTGCGGTACCCGCCTACGGCGCGACCGATACGCTGGAGATGTTTGTTCTGCTTAACAACTACACCGTTCTGAGCTTTGCTCAGCAGCTGGCCCTGAGTAAATTACCGAAAGGGACAGCGGTTGAAGATCCGGCGGTAGAAAAAGCCGTGCGTAATCTGCTGATGACGGAGGACTTTTCGCTGATCAGCAAACTGCAGCGCCATGCCCGTTCCGCCATCGAAGCGTATAACGATGACGAACTGGCCAGTCTGATTGGTTCCAAACGCATGTCAGATTACAAAGCGGCGCTGACGCAGCGCAACATCCGCTCCATGGACAGCCTGGCCACCTATGGCTGGATCATGTATCAGGATGCCTGTAACCGGGAAGTGCTGGGCCATCTGCCTGATTTTGAAGAGCTGTTTGCACGTGCGGCCTTGCCTGAAATCGCCGCGGCGGTGGGCAAACTCTCCTGACAGTCACACTGTTCAGGCTGAACTGAATGTTATTCATTGATCATTGCCCGGAGTCGTCGTTGTACCGGACAGATGCAGAACCGCTCTCCCCAGCCGCACACCGCGGTGTGGGAAAGCGGAACTGCTTAAACCGGCCAGCGTTACTGATGACGGGGAAGAACGGGATTGAGTAAAAGTACCCATGAAAATTCCTTATATTCCAGAAGATGCACCATTTAATGGCGATCAGAAATACTGGCTGGCTGGCTTTCTCGCGGGTCTTCACTCCCGTCTGCTGGTATTAGAAGACAAGCAGCAACCCGCTGCGGGCACAGGCGCAGCCGCGACCACGCAACTGCACATTCTCTACGGCTCACAGACCGG
The DNA here is from genome assembly GCF_056856975.1 of Pantoea sp. PA1. Lineage (NCBI taxonomy): Bacteria > Pseudomonadati > Pseudomonadota > Gammaproteobacteria > Enterobacterales > Erwiniaceae > Pantoea > Pantoea sp. PA1. Next base: position 155,137 of record NZ_JBXGEE010000002.1, on the reverse strand, counting down.
CAATGCCGAAGCGCTGGCGCAGACCGCCGCGAAATCGGCGCGTGCTAAAGGGCTGGTGCCGGTGGTTCAGGCGCTGGGCGATGTCGACCTCGACGTCTTTGCCACCATGCGCCATGTGCTGATCGTCACCTCAACCTACGGCGAAGGCGAGATGCCGGATAACGCGCAGCTCTTCTGGGATGCGATCTCTGCCAGTACCGCACCGCGCCTGGAGCAGATGCATTTTGCCGTGCTGGCAATCGGTGATACCGGCTATGACGGCTTCTGTCAGGCGGGCAAGTTCATCGATATGCGCCTTGAGCAGCTGGGAGCAAAACGCGTGGTGGATCGCATCGACTGCGATATAGACTATGAAGAGCCATCCAGCGAGTGGCTGAACAGCTCCATGCCTCAGTTTGCGGCCAGCGCAGGCAGCAGCGGCACCGTGCTGGAGAGCGCGCCTGAAGCACCGGTCATCCCGGGCAGCAACAAATCGAACCCTTACGCCGCGGCGCTAATCACCAACAAGCGCCTCTCTGGCGAGCAGTCTGCCAAAGATATCCGACATTTTGAGTTTGACCTGACCGACAGCGGCCTGAAGTATGAAGCGGGTGATGCGCTCGGCGTCATTCCGGTCAACGAGCCATCGCTGGTCAGCCTGCTGCTGACCCAGCTTAATGCCGACTACGAGACGCCGGTGCCCGGCTTTGACCGCAGCCTCGGCGACCTGCTGACCTACCAGTTTGAGATCTCTGAACCGTCGCGCAAGCTCATCGAATGGGTCGGGCAGAACACCACCAACCAGGAGCTGCGTCATGTGTTACAGCACGACGACAAAGATGCGCTGGGTGTCTGGCTGTGGGGCAAAGATAGCCTTGACCTGCTGCAGCTTGACCTGACGCGCACGCTGGCGGTGCCTGAGTTTGTTGCCCTGCTGCGTCCGCTGCAGCATCGCGCTTACTCAATTTCATCCAGCTCTAAAGCCCATCCGAATCAGGTGCACCTGACCGTTGCCTCGGTGCGTTATCACAGCGGCGGCCGTAATCGTGGTGGCGTCTGCTCAACCTACCTGGCTGAGCGCGTACGTCGTGGCGAAAAGCCAGCCATCTTTATTTCGCCGAACAAAGCGTTCCGCGTCCCAGCCAATAACAGCGCTCCGCTGATCATGGTGGGACCTGGCACCGGCATCGCGCCCTTCCGGGCTTTCCTGCAGGAGCGTCAGGCAACCGGCGCGCAGGGCAAAAACTGGCTGTTCTTCGGCGATCAGCATCAGGAACATGACTTTATCTATCAGGATGAACTGCTCGCCTGGCGGGATAATGGCTTGCTGACGCGGCTTGACCTGGCGTTCTCACGCGATCAGGAGAAGAAGATCTACGTGCAGAGCCGGATGCTGGAGCAGGGTGCAGAACTCTATGCCTGGCTGCAGGAAGGCGCTTACTTCTATGTCTGTGGCGATGCATCGCGCATGGCGAAGGATGTGGATAATGCGCTGTATGAAGTGGTTCGCCAGTTCGGTGGCCTCTCCAGCGAGCGCGCAGCGGACTATGTCGACCAGCTGAAGAAAGAGAAGCGTTACCTGCGCGACGTCTATTGATAGCGAAGGTGTGATGAAAAATCCGGTTTGCGCAGGCAGCCGGATTTTTTTATGGCTGACAGGCAAAAAAATACCCGCCGGAGAGGCGGGTATCTGTTTTAAGAATGCTGCGGTTATTTCACGACGCGCAGTGAAGGTCGTCCGCCCCGCGGCGGTGGATCGTCATCAGGCGGTGTCTCATCATCGCTGGCATCGTCGGGACGATCGCCATCAATCACGGACATCATAGTCTCTTCCTGACCTTCTGACGCCTCCTGAATATCCAGCTCGTAAGCCGGTTCCGGTTCAAACATCGTTCCGGCACCGTTTTCCCGGGCATAGATTGCCAGAATTGCCGCCATCGGCACGTTAACCTGACGAGGAACCCCCCCAAAGCGGGCGTTAAACGACACCTGGTCATTCGCCAGATCGAGGTTGCCGACAGCACGAGGCGCGATGTTCAGGACAATCTGACCATCACGCGCGTACTCCAGCGGCACCTGAACACCTGGCTGATTGATGTCGACCACCAGATGCGGCGTCAGCTGGTTGTCGAGCAACCAGTCATAGAAGGCGCGCAGCAGATAGGGACGACGTGCAGTAAGTTGCGACATTTCCATACGTTAAGCCCGTGCTTGCAGGCGCATTTCACGTTCAGCTTCAGTTAATGAAGCGAGGAAAGAGTCACGCTCAAATACGCGGTTCATGTAACCTTTCAGCTCTTTTGAACCAGAGCCAATCAAATCGATGCCCATTGAAGGCAGACGCCATAACAGCGGTGCCAGGTAGCAATCCACCAGGCTGAACTCTTCGCTCATGAAGTAAGGCGTGCGGCCAAACAGCGGCGCGATCGCCAGCAGCTCTTCACGCAGCTGTTTGCGTGCGGCTTCGGCTTCCTGACCACTGCTGTTCTCAACCTTCCTCATCAGGCTGTACCAGTCCTGCTCGATGCGGTGCATCATCAGGCGGCTGTCACCACGGGCAACCGGATAAACCGGCATCAGTGGCGGATGCGGGAAGCGCTCATCTAAATATTCCATGATGATGCGGGATTCATACAGCGTCAGCTCACGATCTACCAGTGTCGGTACCGTGCGATACGGATTGAGGTCAATCAGATCCTGCGGCAGGTTATCCATTTCGACCTGCTCGATCTCTACGCTGACACCCTTCTCCGCCAGAACGATACGTACCTGATGGCTGAAAATGTCAGTAGGACCAGAAAACAGCGTCATTACCGAACGTTTGTTGGCAGCGACAGCCATGAAAACCTCCAAGTTTGTTCACAAAAAGATACTGCGAATAGCCAACCACACGGCGACTCACTTGCTTGTCGAACTCGCACGCAACCTGGTCAGCTGCGCCGTAAAACTGACGCCCCGACAGCGGGAAGGCGCATAACGCACCGGCCTGCGGGCGCAAAGTGACAGAGAGTTTACCAGATTTTAGGCTGCTTGTGGGCGTGGAATGAATCTTTGCAGGTAAATTGAGCGCGGGCTTACGGTTTTCACCGTTATCAGACGGGAAGGCAGAAAATAAAAAACCCGCCGAAGCGGGTTTTTTGAGCCAATTGCCGCAGCCGGAGCTGCAAACAATTAACGCTTGGAGAACTGAGGACGACGACGTGCTTTACGCAGGCCGACTTTCTTACGTTCAACCTGACGCGCGTCACGCGTTACGAAGCCAGCTTTACGCAGCTCGCCACGCAGTGATTCGTCGTATTCCATCAGAGCGCGGGTGATACCGTGACGGATCGCACCAGCCTGACCAGAAATACCGCCACCTTTAACAGTGACGTACAGATCGAATTTACCAACCAGATCCAGCAGTTCCAGCGGCTGACGAACGACCATGCGGGCAGTTTCGCGACCGAAGTACTGTTCCAGAGAACGTTGGTTAATTACGATGTTACCGCTACCCGGCTTAATGAATACGCGAGCGGTAGAGCTTTTGCGGCGACCAGTGCCGTAGTTTTGAGTTTCAGCCATTGCCTTTAATCCCGATTAAATGTCAAGAACTTGCGGTTGCTGTGCCGCATGGGTGTGCTCGTTGCCTGCGTAAACTTTCAGCTTACGGTACATAGCACGACCCAGCGGGCCCTTCGGCAGCATGCCTTTAACCGCGATCTCAATCACACGCTCAGGACGGCGAGCAATCATCTCTTCAAAGGTCGCCTGTTTGATACCACCGATGTGGCCGGTGTGGTGATAGTAGATCTTGTCAGTACGCTTGTTGCCGGTAACAGCAATTTTTTCTGCGTTCAGAACGATGATGTAATCACCCGTATCAACGTGCGGAGTGTATTCCGCTTTATGCTTACCACGCAGACGGCGCGCCAGTTCAGTCGCCAGGCGACCCAAAGTTTTGCCCGTTGCGTCAACTACAAACCAGTCACGTTGGACGGTTTCTGGTTTAGCTGTAAAAGTTTTCATCGAAAAGCTTACCCAAATTAAGTTACACGTTGGTGAAATCCCAAACGCTTAAGTAAACGAATGAGGCTCACACGACCATTTTGACCAGCAAGCCACCCCTTCGGATAGAGTTACTGGAACACAGAGGATTTGGGAAAAAAATCCTTTGCTGTAACGTGGGGTCGCAAGATTATAGAGAAGTCGATTGCAAAAATCGAACCCTATTTCGGTATTTATCCTGATTATTCTCACGGCAGATGCGGCAGGCGCAGATACTCTTCGCTCTGCATCTCCTGAAGCCGCGATAAACAGCGCTGGTATTCAAACTTCAGCCGCGTCCCCTGATAGATCTCGGTCAGCGAGGTTTCTGCGGCCACGACCAGCTTCACGTGACGCTCATAAAATTCGTCAACCAGGGCCAGGAAACGGCGCGCCTGATCTTCGGTTTTGTAGATCATTACCGGCACGTCATAGAGCAGCACGCTGTGAAAACGGCGGGAAAGCGCGATGTAGTCATGCTGGCTGCGCCCTTCCCCGCACAGCGTCGTGAAGTTGATGGCCAGCACGCCGTTGCTGACGCCCAGCGTCGGCATCTGGCGATGGTTGATCTCCAGCACCGGCGCCTCCTCCGGCTGGCTGCCCGACAGCGCCTTAAACATGCGCGCCATCTCCGTGTGGGTGGCCTCGTTGAGCGGATAGTTCCACAGATGCGCCGAGGTCAGTGTCCGCAGCCGGTAGTCGATGCCGGCATCCACATTCATCACATCACAGTGCCGTTTTATCTGCTCAATAGCCGGCAGAAAACGCGCGCGCTGCAGGCCATTGCGGTAGAGGTCATCCGGCGGAATGTTCGAGGTTGCCACCAGGGCAATGCCGCGCTCAAACAGCGCTTCCATCAGCGTGCCCAGCAGCATCGCGTCGGTGATATCGGAGACAAAAAATTCATCGAAACAGAGGATGTCAGTTTCCGCTTTGAATTTGTCCGCGATAATCAGCAGCGGGTCGCTCTGCCCCTGCAGTTGCGTCAGTTCTTCATGCACCCGCAGCATGAAACGGTGGAAGTGCAGGCGCAGTTTGCGTTCGCCAGGAATAGACTGAAAAAAGAGATCCATGACCCAGGTTTTGCCGCGCCCGACGCCGCCCCACATGTAGAGCCCGCGAACAGGCTGGGGCGCCGCATTTTTCTCTTTACCGATCAATTTCGACAGGCGACCCAGCAGGCCGGATGAGGCGGGCGCGGCAGCCTGTTGCCGGGCAACCAGCGCCTGCTGCAGGGCGTCTAAACGGGTAATCGCTTCACGTTGTACGTCATCGGGCCTGAATTCGCCCTGCGACAGCGCCTGCTCATAACGTGCAAGCGGAGATGAGGTTTGCATTGTTGTTTCAAAGTCCCTGAATAGTGTCTGATTCATACCACGGTTGCTGAAAAAAAGGCCGTTCTACACTAAGCCATGCTGCTCCGGAGTTCCACATCCATAAGATTAACGGGTATAGTGACTATTATTGAAATGGTGCAACGCCCTACGGAACAATGGAAAAAACACGGGAGTCATTATGACCTGGGAATACGGGCTAATTGGTTTAGTGGTAGGTATTATTGTCGGCGCAGTCGCCATGCGTTTCGGCAACAAAAAGCTGCGTGAGCAGCGCAGCATGCAGTATGAACTGGAAAAATCGAAGGCCGAACTGGCCGATTACCGCGAAGAGCTGACGAACCACTTCGCACAGAGCGCCGAGCTGCTGGACAACATGGCGCGTGACTATCGTCAGCTTTATCAGCACATGGCGAAAGGCTCTAACGATCTGCTGCCGAATCTGCCGGGTCAGCAGAATCCTTTTGCCTATCAGCTGACTGAAGCGGAAGCTGACAACGATCAGGTGCCGGTGCAGATGCCGCGCGACTACTCTGAAGGCGCATCTGGTTTACTGCGTGGCGAGCGCCCTGCCCGCGACTAATCTTTTTGGGGCGCAGCCTGTCTGCGCCCGCTGTTTTTGCGAACCCTGACCACAAACGACTGTCACACTCATTAAATCCTCCCACTTTGCAGCGAGAGCGTTGTAGCAATGAAAAAACAAGCACGCCTGTTTAGCGCATTAGCCTTGAGTATCGGGATGAGCCTTGCCGCCGCGCCAGACGCGATGGCAACGCTGCCAGCACAAATTGCGGGCCAGCCGCTGCCGAGTTTGGCACCGATGCTGGAAAAAGTGTTGCCTGCCGTGGTCAGCGTTCACGTGGAAGGCACCGATTCCGGCGAACAGGCTCAGGATATCCCTGAGCCCCTGAAACGTTTTTTCGGTCAGATGCCTGGCGGGAATAATCAGCCACAGCCGTTTGAAGGGTTGGGCTCGGGCGTGATCATTGATGCAGCGAAAGGCTACGTGCTGACCAACAATCATGTGGTGAACGGTGCCGACAAAATCAACGTGCAGCTTGGCGACGGCAGTGAGTATGAAGCCAAACTGATCGGTCATGATGAACAGACCGATATCGCCCTGATTCAGATCCAGGGCGCGAAAAACCTCACGCAGATTAAAGTGGCGGACTCCGACCAGCTGAAAGTGGGTGATTTTGCGGTCGCAATCGGGAACCCGTTTGGTCTGGGCCAGACGGCGACCTCCGGTATCATCTCTGCGCTGGGCCGCAGCGGCCTTAACCTGGAGGGGCTGGAAAACTTTATTCAGACCGATGCCGCGATTAACCGCGGTAACTCCGGCGGTGCGCTGGTCAACCTGAACGGCGAGCTGATTGGGATCAACACCGCCATTCTGGCCTCCAGCGGCGGCAATATCGGCATCGGCTTTGCTATCCCGAGCGATATGGCGATGAACCTCGCGCAGCAGCTGATTAAATTTGGCGAAGTGAAGCGCGGTCAGCTGGGTATTAAAGGCACCGAAATGACGGCCGATATGGCGAAGGCATTCAATGTCGACGCGCAGCGCGGCGCCTTCGTTTCGGAAGTGTTACCGCAGTCTGCCGCACAGAAGGCGGGCATCAAGTCCGGCGACATCATTACCTCAATCAACGACAAGCCGATTACCAGCTTCGCTGAGTTGCGGGTAAAAGTGGGCACGACCCCACCAGGCGAACAGGTTAAGCTTGGCCTGCTGCGCGAAGGCAAACCGGTGACGGTCACCGTTACGCTGGAGCAGAGCGCTCAGACCACCGCCAGCGCCCAGCTGATGTCTCCGGCCCTGCAGGGTGCCACCCTGAGTGATGGACAGACCAAAACCGGCGACAAAGGCGTGAAGGTCGACACCATCGAAAAAGGGACACTGGCTGAACAGGTTGGCCTGCAGAAAGATGATGTGATCATCGGCGTAAACCGCAACCGGGTTCAGAACCTGGCTGAGATGCGCAAGATACTGGAAGGCAAACCGCCGGTTCTGGCACTGAACGTGGTGCGCGGCGATGAAAGTATCTATCTGTTGTTGAGATAAACCTCGCATTATGGCGGACACAAGCGCGTGTGTGTCCGCCGCTCTCATGTTATTCTGCCCAGCGATCTCCCCTGGCGTGATTTAACACCATGTTTCTTAAACTTTTGCGTGCCGTAGTGCTGGGCCTGATTGTGGCGGGTATTCTACTCGCAGCACTGCCTGCACTGCGTATGGGCAGCGACGCCCTCTATAACCACGACGATATCAACGACGAAACGCCCTTCAGCTTCAATCAGGGGGTGCGCCGCGCCGTGCCTGCCGTTGTAAACGTTTATAACCGGAGCGCCCACGGCAACAACAACCGTGGCATTACCACCCTGGGCTCGGGGGTGATTATGAATGCCAAAGGCTACATCCTGACCAACAAGCACGTCATCAATAATGCCGATCAGATTATTGTGGCATTGCAGGATGGCCGCTTCTTTGAGGCCACGCTGGTCGGTTCCGACGGCATGACCGATCTGGCCGTGCTGAAGATCACCGCCTCCGGCCTGCCTGTCATCCCGATCAATCCCAATCGCCAGGCGCATATCGGTGATGTCGTGATGGCGATAGGCAACCCCTATAACCTGGGGCAGACGGTGACGCAGGGCATTATCAGCGCTACGGGCCGGGTTGGACTGAGTTCATCAGGCCGCCAGAACTTCCTGCAGACCGATGCGTCGATCAATCAGGGTAACTCCGGTGGCGCGCTGATTAACTCGCTTGGCGAACTGATGGGCATCAACACCCTGACCTTTGATAAAAGTAACGATGGCGAAACGCCGGAAGGCATTGGTTTTGCCATCCCCACCGTTTTAGCCTCGAAGATCATGGATAAGCTGATTCGTGATGGTCGGGTGATCCGCGGCTATATCGGTATTACCGGTCGTGAGCTGCCGCCGCTGCATGGACAGGGCAGCAATCTGGATCGGGTTCAGGGCATTATCGTCAGCGTGGTGACGCCGGATGGACCGGCGGACAAGGCCGGGATTCAGGCCAACGATGTACTGCTCAGCGTAAACGGTAAGCCAGCCATCTCGGCGCAGGAGACCATGGATCAGGTGGCAGAGATTCGTCCCGGTTCCGTGATTGATGTGCAGGTGCTGCGCAACGATCAGAAACTGACGCTGCCGGTCACCATTCAGGAATTTCCTGATAACAGTGGTTAGCTGAAACGGGTGCCCGGTCAGGGGTGGCCCGGCTGATCGCAAAGAAGGCCGCCATCCCTGGCGGTCGGCCTCGCCATCCTGGCTCGGACGCTTTGCTCTTCATCCGCGCCACCCCTTCCCCTCTGCTCCGTCATCGTCTGTGAGTCACGGACTAGCAGCGATCAACCGGAAAGGCGATCACCTCACTCAGTGACTCTGCTTTTAACGCCAGCATAATCAGCCGATCGATACCCAGCGCGACCCCGGAACAGGCGGGCATACCGTGCGCCAGCGCATCCAGCAGATAAGTATCAATAGGATGGACCGGCAGACCGCGCGCCGCACGGCGACGGTTATCCTGCTCAAACCGCTGACGCTGCTCGCGGCTGTCGGTCAGCTCACGGAAACCGTTCGCCAGCTCAATGCCTTTGTAATAGACCTCAAAACGTTCAGCTACGCGGTGATCTTCGGTGCTGATCTCCGCCAGTGCCGCCTGACTGGCCGGGAAATGATAAACGAAGCAGGGTTTGTCCTGGCCAATCTTCGGCTCCACGCCCAGCATAAACAGCAGCATCAGCAGCGTATCGCGATCCTCTTCTGCACGCGCCAGCTCGCCTTCGCCCAGCTTCTCTGCCGCTTCACGCAGCTGCGCTTTATCTGCCGACAGCGGGTCCAGATCCAGGTGGCGGATAAAGGCCTGCTGATAGGAGAGCGACTCTGCGCTGTCACACTCCAGCACCTGCTGCAGCAGATCGTCCACCTCATTCATCAGGCGGTACATGTCGTAGTGCGGCCGGTACCACTCCAGCATGGTGAATTCCGGATTATGATGACGTCCCGCCTCTTCATTGCGGAAACTGCGCCCCATCTGATAGATCGGACCACTGCCCGCTGCCAGCAGGCGTTTCATATGATATTCCGGGCTGGTCATCAGCCAGAGATCGCGCCCCTGCGACGCACCAGGCCCGACAAAACGCGTCTGGAAAGGCACCAGATGGATATCGGTAATAGTGGCCTGGCTCATCGCCGGCGTATCCACTTCCAGTACGCCACGATCGGCAAAGAAACGACGCACTTCCGCTAAAATCGCGGCGCGTTTTAACAAATTGGCGATGGATGCGCTTGGTTGCCAGCTTGCCGTTTCGCTCATGGTGATGACTCCTGATACAAATAAGGGGTGGAAGTCTACCTGCAATGCCTGCGGCAAACAATCTCATGCCGGCGATGCCAAAAACAGCGCTTCGGCTTCTATACTTAAGCAGTTAAATCACAAAGGAATCCCGCTATGTCTCTATGGAAAACCCTTGTCGCCAGCCTCAGCGCTTTTCTCTCCGTTGCCTGTAGCACCACGCCACCCAAAAACGTCACGGTTGTTGAGAACTTTGACAGCCAGCGCTATCTCGGCCAGTGGTATGAGATTGCCCGCCTCAATCATCCGTTTGAACGCGGTCTGGAGCAGGTCACGGCTAACTACAGCCCGCGTGAAGATGGCGGCCTGAAAGTGATCAATCGTGGCTATAACGTGAAAAAACAGCGCTGGCAGGAGAGCGTCGGTAAGGCCTACTTCACTGGTGAGCCGCAGCGCGCCGCCCTGAAAGTCTCGTTCTTTGGCCCCTTCTACGGCGGCTACAACGTTATCGCCCTGGATCCCGACTACCGCTATGCCCTGGTGTGTGGCCCGAATCGCCACTACCTGTGGATACTGTCGCGCACACCGCAGCTGGAGCCGGGCGTCAAAGAGAAGCTGGTTGATCAGGCGCGCCGGGATGGCTTCCCGGTTGATGAGTTAATCTGGGTGAAACAGAAATAGTGCAGAGGGAATAAGCCGGTACAAAACCGTTTTCGTACCGGCTGTAATAACAGGTTACTTCGTGCTGTTCTGAATCGCCTGGCCACCCGCTTCGACGTCTTCACCCACGCCACGCGTGGTGTTGCAAGCCGTCAGCAGTGAAGAGAGCACCAGTACAGAGAAGATCGCGGCAATACTTTTCTTTAACATGACAATGTCCTTTTTGATGGATGTAAAGTACAGCGCTTTAAGCATAGCCGGATTTCCGGCGGATGCTGCCGCGGAACTTTAAAAAGGAGAAGCCGTTAAGGTCATTTTGCCGCACGCGAAATGGCACCACCTAAGTGGGAGACATCTTCGCCAAAACCGTGGAATGTGTTGCAGGCACTTAATGCAGAGGAGACCAGCAACGCGAATGCGATTAATTTTGCCAGCTTTTTCATTTTTTTCTCTCAGACAAGAAAAAGGCGCATCCGGAGATGCGCCTGCGACTCTTACTTCACGCGTGACACGTATTCGCCAGAGCGGGTGTCAACTTTCACCACTTCGCCTTCCTGAACGAACAGTGGCACTTTTACAACCGCGCCGGTAGAGAGCTTGGCAGGTTTACCGCCGGTACCGGCAGTGTCACCTTTCAGGCCTGGATCGGTTTCCACGATTTCAGCTTCGATAAAGTTCGGCGGCTGAACGGCGATAGGGCGACCGTTCCACAGCGTAACGATACATTCTGCGTTGTCCTGCAGCCATTTCGCTGCTTCGCCCACAGTCTTCTCTTCAACCGGGAACTGCTCAAAGCTTTCCTGGTGCATGAAGTGGTAGAACTCACCGTCGTTGTACAGGTAGCTCAGGTTGGTATCCATTACGTCTGCGCCTTCGGCGGAGTCGGTGGATTTGAAAGTTTTCTCAACGCGAGAACCCGTCAGCAGGCGACGCATTTTAACGCGTGCGAATGCCTGACCTTTACCCGGTTTAACGAACTCACTGGATTCGATGGCATACGGCTCGCCTTCGAACATGATTTTAAGACCGGGACGGAAATCGTTGCTAGAATAAGTCGCCATGAAGGCCCTCTACGAAAATTGATACTGGTACTAAGCCAAAAAAATGGCACACATTGTAACCCTAAAAATACCTTCCAGAGAAGATTGGTTGCAGCAACTTGCTGATGTTGTCACTGAACCTGATGAATTACTGCGTATTTTAGCCCTGGAACAGCATCCTGAGCTGGCCGCTGGCGCGGATGCGCGGCGGCTTTTCGCTCTGCGCGTTCCGCATGCCTTCATCAGCCGGATGAAAAAAGGCGATGCGCACGACCCGTTGCTGCTTCAGGTTCTGACGCAGCGTCAGGAATTCATCGATACGCCTGGTTATAGCACCGATCCGCTCGATGAACAAAGTAACGCGGTGCCCGGACTGCTGCATAAATACCGCAACCGGGCGTTATTGCTGGTCAAAGGCGGCTGTGCGGTCAACTGCCGCTACTGCTTCCGCCGTCACTTCCCCTATCAGGATAATCCCGGTAATAAGCGAAGCTGGCAGGCGGCGCTGGACTATATCGCCGATCATCCGGAACTGGATGAGATTATCTTCTCCGGCGGCGATCCATTAATGGCGAAAGATCATGAACTCGCGTGGCTGATTGCCGCGCTGGAAAAGATCCCGCACCTGAAGCGGTTGCGCATCCACAGTCGTTTACCGGTGGTGATTCCGGCACGCATTACCGATCAGCTCTGTGAGATGCTTCGCGCGACCCGCCTGCAGGTGGTAATGGTGACGCACATCAACCATGCGCAGGAGATTGATGATGCGCTGCGTGAGGCGATGAGCAGCCTGAAGCGGGCCGGTGTCACCCTGCTGAATCAGAGCGTGTTGCTGCGGGGCGTGAACGATAATGCGCAGACGCTGGCCACCCTGAGCAATGCCCTGTTTGATGCGGGCATTCTGCCCTACTATCTGCACGTGCTGGATAAGGTGCAGGGTGCCGCACATTTCTTTGTGTCTGACGATGAGGCGCGCCAGCTGGTGCGGGCGTTACTGTCACAGGTTTCCGGCTATCTGGTGCCGAAACTGGCGCGGGAAATTGGCGGAGAGCCGAGTAAAACGCCGCTGGATTTACAGCTGCGTCAGGAATAAAAACGGCCAGCACAAGGCTGGCCGCTGAGATTCGCTGTACTACCTATGCCACATTATGGGCACTTGTAGACCTGACCGGTCATTTTGCTGTCCAGAGGCGCGAACGCAGACAGCAGATTCTGTGTCGGGCTGGTGGCACCATAAATCACGTTGCCGCCCATCTCCGCGGCGCGATTGCGCAGGTCATTGGCTGCACCGCGCAGTGCGCTGGTTTCGCCGCCTGCACCGCTCAGCCAGTTGCTCTGTGAGCCGGTAAGGTTGCCCAGAAGCTGGCAGGAACTGGCAGGCTGCTGATCGGTAAACGTCACGCGCTCGCCTGCTGAAGAGAGTTGCGTAGAGCTGCTGCAGCCCGCCAGCAATAACACGCCAGCCGTCAGTCCGGGCAAGAGGTTAATCCGCATTGTAATCCCCATTTATTATCATCAGAGTCGGGTGGCAGCGTAGCAGAAAAAAAGCACTTTTTTCTGCACATTCATTGCCTTAATCCCGTTATATCCCCTCAATATTTCATGTTACGTCTCGGCGACTCTGCCTGCCTGAAGAATGAACTGAACATCAGTGAATTCAGCCGGACAACTGCAGACAGCGTGCAGACAACGGGAAATATCAGGAGGAAAGACGTACGATTGCGCCACTACTTATACTATTTTCCTGCCCAAAAGAAAAACCCCCGGCCGTTTCCGGTCGGGGGTTCTTTTGTGACTCAGGCAGTCAACGGCAATTACATCATGCCGCCCATACCGCCCATGCCACCCATACCGCCAGCGCCAGCGCCTAAATCAGGTGCGTCGCCTTTTGGCAGGTCAGTGACCATGCACTCGGTAGTGATCATCAGACCCGCAACAGAGGCCGCGTACTGCAGTGCAGAACGGGTCACTTTGGTTGGGTCCAGGATACCGAAGTCGATCATGTTGCCGTACTCTTCAGTCTGCGCGTTGTAACCGTAGTTACCGTCGCCCGCTTTCACGTTGTTCGCCACAACAGAAGGCTCTTCACCGGCGTTAGAGACGATCTGACGCAGTGGTGCTTCCATCGCGCGCAGCGCAACTTTGATACCGACGTTCTGGTCTTCGTTCTGACCACGCAGCTCTGACAGCTGTGCTGCAACGCGAACCAGCGCCACACCACCACCTGCAACCACGCCTTCTTCGACAGCAGCACGGGTTGCGTGCAGTGCATCTTCAACGCGCGCTTTCTTCTCTTTCATTTCAACTTCAGTGGCCGCGCCCACTTTCAGAACGGCTACGCCGCCTGCCAGTTTCGCGACGCGCTCCTGCAGTTTTTCTTTGTCATAGTCAGAGGTCGCTTCTTCGATCTGCTGACGAATCTGGGTAACACGGCCCTGAATGGTGGTCTCTTCACCCACACCGTCGATGATGGTGGTGGTGTCTTTGTTGATCACAACACGTTTTGCCTGACCCAGATCTTCCAGCGCAGCTTTTTCCAGCTCCATACCGATCTCTTCAGAGATGACGGTACCGCCGGTCAGGATAGCGATATCCTGCAGCATGGCTTTACGACGGTCGCCGAAGCCTGGTGCTTTAACCGCAGCCACTTTCACGATGCCGCGCATGGTGTTGACCACCAGCGTTGCCAGGGCTTCGCCTTCAACATCTTCCGCGATGATCAGCAGAGGTTTACCGGCTTTCGCAACGGCTTCCAGCACGGGCAGCATTTCACGGATGTTAGAGATTTTCTTGTCAGCCAGCAGGATGAACGGCGATTCCAGTTCAACCGCACCAGTTTCTGGCTTGTTGATGAAGTACGGTGACAGGTAGCCGCGATCAAACTGCATACCTTCAACCACATCCAGCTCGTCCTGCAGGCCGGTGCCTTCTTCAACGGTGATCACGCCTTCTTTACCCACTTTCTCCATCGCCTGAGCAATCAGCTGGCCCACGGTTTCATCGGAGTTAGCAGAGATAGTGCCCACCTGCGCAATCGCTTTAGAGTCTGAACAAGGTACAGACAGCGCTTTCAGTTTCTCAACGGCAGACACAACGGCCTGGTCGATACCGCGCTTCAGGTCCATCGGGTTCATACCCGCGGCGACGGCTTTCAGACCTTCGGTGATGATAGCCTGCGCCAGTACGGTCGCGGTGGTGGTGCCGTCGCCTGCAGCGTCGTTCGCTTTAGAGGCCACTTCTTTCACCATCTGCGCGCCCATGTTTTCGAACTTGTCTTCCAGTTCGATTTCACGCGCAACGGACACGCCATCTTTAGTGATGGTCGGTGCACCAAAAGATTTATCCAGAACCACGTTACGGCCTTTCGGGCCCAGGGTAACTTTTACTGCATCTGCCAGTACGTTCACGCCACGCAGCATTTTTACGCGAGCGTCATTACCGAATTTTACGTCTTTAGCTGCCATTTCAATTGTCCCTTAAATTCGTTTCGTTCAGTGAGTTACGCGAAAAAATTACGCTTCGACAATCGCCAGAATGTCGCTTTCAGAGATGATCAGCACTTCTTCGTTGTCGATCTTTTCGGTTTTAGCGCCGTAACCTTCGTTGAAGATCACCACGTCGCCAACCTTCACGTCCAGCGGCTTAACGTCGCCACTCTCAAGGATGCGGCCATTGCCGACAGCCAGAACTTCACCACGGGTGGATTTACCGGCTGCAGAACCGGTCAGCACGATGCCGCCAGCTGATTTAGCTTCAACTTCTTTACGCTTGACGATGACGCGATCGTGCAATGGACGAATTTTCATGTGATAGCTCTCCTTTGAGAAGTCCAATCATTCAGTTTTGGGGTTGAACACCGGGCTGCATGGCTTCCGGCCTCGTGACCTGTGAGATAGGGCCATCCCCACCCGCTTTCAAGGGGGCGAACAACAAATTTTTTCTAGGGAAGCCATAAGTGATGTTTTTTTAAACAGATGACGGCGCAAATAAAAAACGCAACCCGGAGGTTGCGCTTTCAGTGGTGACAATGGCGGTTAACGATCCTTGTGATCGTCGTGATGCTCAAGGCGATCGCTGTTTTTACGCTCAAACTCGCCGTCCATCGTGTAGCCGCTGTCCGGTCCGGCTCCCGGCCCGCGCCAGACGCGCAGATGGGGCATCAGCTTCAGCGTCAGATGCTTCTGAACCGGGGGCAGCAGCAGCAGCAGGCCCAGCAGATCGGTAAAGAAGCCCGGCAGCAGCAGCAGGAAACCGGCGATGATCAGCGAAACGCTTTTGATCATCTCCGTGGCCGGGCTTTCGTTACGCGCCAGCTTCTCCTGCATCAGCATGAAGTTTTTCATGCCCTGATTTTTTACCAGCGAAACCCCGATGCAGGAGGTGAACACCACCAGCAGCATGGTCAGCAGCACGCCCATGACGTGTGCGACCTGGATGAACAGTGAAATCTCAATCCAGGCCAGAACAAAAAAGACTAATAACGGTATCCAGCGCACCGTACTCTCCTGTAAGTAGAGGCTGAACGGCAGCGTGCCGGTCAGCAGAAAGCGTTCATCCTGAGGAGGATAAGAAAAGAGATGGGCACCCGCGCCGCCCTTTTCAACCGATCCTGTCAAATTTATCCTGCGGGGTTAATTTTGTAACCAACTTCACATATCGTTAACCCGGCAGCAGCATTAGCGATCTGCATGCGTGCTTTTCCCGGGCATCAGAATATGATCGCACACGCCTCTATGAAGACGGATAATATGTCGGCACGGGCACACCACGACAAAATAAACACATCCTTTGTGATGGTTAGCGGCAACAACAAGAAGGTTATCATGGCGAACAACATTCGTATCGAAGAAGACCTGTTAGGTATGCGCGAAGTTCCGGCGGATGCCTATTATGGCGTTCATACTCTGCGTGCGATTGAAAATTTTTATATCAGCAACAGCAAAATCAGCGACATACCTGAATTTGTCCGCGGTATGGTGATGGTAAAAAAAGCAGCAGCGATGGCTAACAAAGAGCTGCAGACCATCCCGCGTAACATTGCCGATACCATCATTCAGGCCTGCGACGAAGTGCTGAACAAGGGCCGCTGTATGGATCAGTTCCCCGTGGATGTCTATCAGGGCGGCGCCGGGACCTCGGTCAACATGAACACCAATGAGGTGCTGGCAAACATCGGTCTTGAGCTGATGGGCCACCAGAAAGGGGAATACCAGTATCTCAACCCCAACGACCATGTAAACAAGTGCCAGTCCACCAACGACGCCTACCCGACCGGTTTCCGCATCGCGGTTTACAGTTCGCTGCTGAAACTGCTTGATGGCATCAGCCAGTTGTCTGAAGGCTTCCAGCGCAAAGCCGATGAATTCCAGACCATCCTGAAAATGGGCCGAACCCAGCTGCAGGATGCGGTGCCGATGACTCTGGGGCAGGAGTTTCACGCCTTCAGCGTGCTGCTGAACGAAGAGACCAAAAGCATTCTGCGCACCGCCGAACTGCTGCTGGAGGTTAACCTTGGCGCGACCGCCATCGGTACCCGTCTTAACACGCCGGATGGCTATCAGCATCTGGCCGTGCAGCGTCTGGCGGAAGTCAGCAACCTGCCGGTCATTCCGGCGGAAGATCTGATTGAAGCGACCTCCGACTGCGGTGCCTATGTGATGGTTCACTCGTCGCTGAAACGCCTGGCGGTGAAGCTCTCTAAAATCTGTAACGACCTGCGCCTGCTCTCCTCGGGTCCGCGCGCCGGCCTGAATGAAATCAACCTGCCTGAGCTGCAGGCGGGCTCCTCCATCATGCCGGCCAAAGTGAACCCGGTGGTACCGGAAGTGGTTAACCAGGTCTGCTTCAAGGTGATTGGCAACGACACCACCGTGACCATGGCTTCTGAAGCGGGTCAGCTGCAGCTTAACGTCATGGAGCCGGTGATTGGCCAGGCGCTGTTTGAGTCGATCAGCATCCTGACCAACGCCTGTTACAACCTGCTGGAGAAGTGCGTCAACGGCATCACCGCCAACCGCGCGGTGTGCGAGGCCTACGTCTTCAACTCAATTGGCATCGTGACCTACCTCAACCCCTACATCGGCCACCACAACGGCGACATCGTCGGCAAAATCTGTGCCGAAACCGGGAAAAGTGTGCGTGAGGTGGTGCTGGAGCGCGGCCTGCTGACGGAGAGTGAGCTGGACGATATCTTCTCGGTGCAGAACCTGATGTATCCGGTTTATAAAGCAAAACGCTACACCGATGAAAACGAGCAGTAGGGTTTAACCCACGCGGGTTAACCAAAGGCACACCGCGATCAACATGGTGTGCCTTTTTTTTTGGTACACAGCATTCCCGGAGTTCACCGGTTAACTTTGCAGGAGTGATTCATGTTTGTGGTTGAGCTGCTTGTCGTCCTGATGGCGATCTGGCTGGGCGCACGTCTTGGCGGCATTGGTATCGGATTCGCCGGCGGGATGGGGGTACTGATCCTGACGCTGGGCTTTGGTATGGCACCCGGCGCTATCCCGTTCGACGTGATAGAGATCATCATGGCGGTGATCGCCGCCATCGCGGCGATGCAGGTGGCGGGCGGCATGGACTATCTGGTGAGCCTGGCGGAACGCCTGCTGCGCCGACATCCGCGCCACGTCACGCTGCTGGCCCCGCTGGTAACCTACCTGATGACGCTGCTGGCAGGCACCGGTCACACCGCTTTCTCGACGCTGCCGGTGATCGCGGAAGTGGCCAAAGAGCAGGGCGTGCGCCCTTCCCGTCCGCTGTCGATTGCGGTGGTGGCGTCGCAGATCGCGATTACCGCCTCTCCCATCTCCGCCGCCGTGGTCTTTTTTGCCACGCTGCTGGAACCGCGCGGCGTCAGCTACATCACGCTGCTGGCGATTGCGATCCCCGCCACGATGGTGGGCCTCTTCCTGGCCGCGCTGGTCACTAACTTCCTCGGCAAAGAGCTTAAAGATGATGAGGTTTATCAGGCGCGTCTCGCCAAAGGGGAAGTTACCCTGCGGGGTGCCAGCGTCTACCAGCCGAAGCCGGGGGCGAAACGCTCGGTGCTGCTGTTTCTGACGGGCATTATTGCCGTGGTGCTCTATGCCACCGCCACCAGCGCCAGCGTCGGGCTGATCGCCGATCCGCCGCTGCCACGCAACGAAGCGATTGTGGTGTTTATGCTGACCATCGCGACGCTGATTAGCCTGACCTGCAAACTCGACACCAGCGAAATCCTCAGCGCCAGCACCTTTAAGTCCGGCATGAGTGCCTGTATCTGTGTGATGGGTGTCGCCTGGCTGGGCGACACCTTTGTCAAAGCGCATCTGGCAGAGATTCAGACGCTGGCGGGCGACACGCTGAAAACCTATCCGTGGATGCTGGCGCTGGTGCTCTTCTTTGCCTCCATGCTGCTCTACTCACAGGCGGCGACCACCAAGGCACTGATGCCGGCCGCCCTGCTGCTGGGCGTCACCCCGCTCACCGCGATTGCTTCCTTTGCGGCGGTATCGGCACTGTTTGTGCTGCCCACCTACCCCACACTGCTGGCCGCCGTTGAGATGGACGATACCGGCTCCACCCGGATTGGTAAGTTTGTGTTCAACCATGCCTTTATCATTCCCGGCGTTATCGCTATCGCGCTGTCGGTGCTTTCCGGCTTCATCTTTGGCGGACTGCTCTTGTAGCGCCGCCATCGTGTTATGAAGGGAGCGTGCTATCATCGGCGCTCTTTTCATCACACAGGAGTTACAGGATGAATGCCGTCGTTATCCTCTGTACTGCCCCCGATCAGGCCACGGCGCAACAGCTTGCGACCCTGGCGCTGGAAGCCAGGCTGGCGGCCTGCGTTACCCTGCTGCCCGGCGCGACCTCCTGCTATCTCTGGCAGGGCCGGATTGAGCAGAGCAGTGAAGTGCAGATGCTGCTGAAGTGCGACAGCAATCATCAGCAGGCACTGTGCGATCTGCTCAAAGCCGCGCACCCTTACGACGTGCCCGAACTGCTGGCACTGCCGGTTCAACATGGAGACAGTGAATACTTGTCATGGCTGCACGCATCTCTCGCTTAATAACGCTTCTGCTGACGCTGTTTGTCTGTCTGCAGGCGCACGCTTCCCTCTTTTCCAGTCCGGCGACCGGCCGCTTTGTGCCCGTCGACCAGGCCTTTACGTTTGATTTCGACCAGCAGGGCGCGCAGCTCAACCTGCACTGGAAAGTGAAGTCAGGCTATTACCTCTATCGCCAGCAGATTCACATCACGCCACAGAATGCGACCCTCGCGCCCCTGACGCTGCCTGCCGGAGAGCCGCATGAAGATGAATTTTTCGGCAAGAGTGAGATCTATCCGCAGGATCTGACGCTGCCGGTGACGCTGCAACAGGCAGGCCCCGGTGCCACGCTCAGCGTGACTTATCAGGGCTGTGCGGCTGCCGGCTTCTGCTACCCGCCAGAGACGCGATCCGTGCCGCTGAATGCGGTAGCCGCAGACAGCCCGCCAGCGCCCGCCAGCCCTACGGCTGAGGTTCAGCCCGCCTCCGCCAGCCCGCTGCCCTTTTCGCCACTGTGGGCGTTGCTGATCGGCATCGGCGTCGCCTTTACGCCCTGCGTGCTGCCGATGTACCCGCTGATCGCCGGCATTATCCTGGGCGGCCAGCGCCATTATTCGCTGGGACGCCTGTTTGCCCTGGCGATGGTCTACGTGCAGGGGATGGCGCTGACCTACACGCTGCTGGGCGTGGTGGTCGCCGCAGCCGGTCTGCGTTTCCAGGCCGCCCTGCAGCATCCCTGGGTGCTCATCACGCTCTCACTGCTGTTTATCGTGCTGGCTCTCTCCATGTTTGGCCTGTTTACGCTGCAACTGCCCGCCAGTCTGCAAACCCGCCTGACCCTGTGGAGTAATCGCCAGCGGGGCGGATCGCTGCCCGGTGTCTTCCTTATGGGAGCGCTGGCGGGATTGATCTGCTCGCCCTGCACTACGGCTCCGCTCAGCGCCATTCTGCTCTACATCGCGCAGAGCGGAAATCTGTGGGCCGGCGCCGGTACGCTGTGGCTCTATGCCGTCGGGATGGGGCTGCCACTGATCGCCGTGACCCTGTTTGGTAACCGCCTGCTGCCGAAAAGCGGCCCGTGGATGCAGACCGTCAAGGAGGGCTTCGGGTTTGTCATCCTGGCGCTGCCGGTGTTCCTGCTGGAGCGCATCGTGGGCGAGGCCTGGGGATGGCGGCTCTGGAGTCTGCTTGGCGTGGCGTTCTTTGGCTGGGCGTTCAGCCTCAGCCTGCGCGCCAGCAGCGGAAAGTGGCGCGTCGTGCAGATTGTCATGCTGGCCGCTGCGCTGATCAGTGCGCGACCATTGCAGGACTGGGCCTTTGGCGATCCGGCCACGCAGCAGGCGGCAACCCCCCTGCCGTTCCAGACCCTTCAGACGCCGCAGCAGCTCGACAGTGCGCTGCAGCAGGCCCGCGGTCGCATCACGATGGTCGATCTCTATGCTGACTGGTGCGTCGCCTGTAAAGAGTTTGAAAAATATACCTTCAGTGACCGCGCCGTGCGCGATAGCCTCCGTCAGGTGCAGCTAATGCAGGCCAACGTCACCGACAACAACGCCCGCGACAACGCACTGTTACAGCATCTTCAGGTACTGGGCTTACCCACAATTCTGTTCTTTGATGCGCAGGGCCGCGAAATCCCCGGTTCGCGTATCACCGGGTTTCTGGATGCCGCTGACTTCCGCGCGCATTTGCAGAAACTTACCCCGTAAACAACACTGGAGTCAGGTCTTTGCCCGGTAAAACAGCCGGGCCTGCATACCAGAGGAGAGTCACTTGCAGCGTGAACAGATACTCGAGCATGCATTGAATGTGCTTGAACAGAACGGCCTCGCCGCCACCCTCTCATTGGAAAACCTGGCGGGTTCCGGATTACCTTCAGAGCAGCTCCTGCTGTTCTGGCCCGACCGCGACGCTCTGCTCTACGATGCGCTGCGCTATCACGGGCAGCAGATTGAAACCTGGCGTCGCCAGATCCTGCTGGATGGGTCGCTGTCGGCAGATCAGAAGCTGATGGCACGCTATGAAGTCCTGAGTGAACAGGTCAGCAAAGGGCGTTTTCCGGGCTGCCTGTTTATCGCCGCCTGCAGCTTCTACCCGCAGCCCGATCAGCCCATTCACCAGCTGGCCGAGCAGCAGAAACGCGGCTCCTGGCAATTTACCCATGAGATTCTGGTGGAACAGGGGCTGGATAACCCCGGCATGGTCGCCGACCAGATGGAGCTGATTCTTGAAGGCTGCCTGAGCAAGCTGCTGGTGAAGCGTAACGTGCAGGATGTCGCCACCGCTCAGCGCCTGGCGGAAGATGTTTACAACATCGCGCTGTGCCGCAAAAACGGGGCGCTGGCCTGAGGTTTTGCCTGCTTTGACTGAAAATCAGGCAATCAGTCACGTTTCCAGGGGTTTTTTAGTGAAAGCCGTTGACGACCCGCGGCCTTTACGGTTTAATGCGCCCCGTTGCCCGAATAGCTCAGTCGGTAGAGCAGGGGATTGAAAATCCCCGTGTCCCTGGTTCGATTCCGGGTTCGGGCACCATTTTTAAAGAACCCGCCTCTGGCGGGTTTTTGCTTTTCAGAGCGAACCCGTTATCGAAGGTTCAATAGACTCGCCACTTCCTGTGGCTCGCCCATCCCCTTCAATTCACGCTTCGTCAGGCCCACTCAGCGTCTGACTGCCGATGTTCGTAAAATAGTTCCCCTGAACCAGTTCGCTGCTGACAAAATCCACAAATGCTCTGACCTTCGAGGATAAATGGCGGTTAGAAGGCCAGATTAGCGACATCGATCCTAATGGCAGCATGTATTCAGTCAGTAAAGGGACGAGTAATTCTTTTTCAAATGCTTCTTCAGCAACATAGACCGGCAGATGAGCTACGCCTGATCCATCAATGGCTGCCCGCAACCCAGCGTGAGTATTGTTGAATATAAGATCCCTGGGAAGGTCCAGGTTTTCAAAATCGGCAGAGAAAGCCCAACTGGCGATTCGACCACTTGAGGGATATTTGAAATGTATGCAGCGATGGTGGACCAGATCAGCAGGGTTCAAAGGGATGCCATGCGTTTTTAGATACTCTCTGCTGGCACAGACGACAAAATACTGCTCTCCCAGCTTTCTGCTCACAAGGCGGTTATCTGCCAGCTCACCACTTCTCACCGCGACATCTATTCCTTCCGCAATCAGATCCACCACGCGATCTTCAAAATCGATATCAAGCTGTATATCAGGGTACTTTTCAATAAAACGTGGAAGTATGGGCATCAAAAGGGAATGCCCGAAAATTTGCGGCACGCTGATATGTAATCTGCCGCAGGGCGTGATGCGCGTTTCGGCAATCAGAGCTCTGGCATCGCGAATCTCATTCAGGATGAACTTACACCGTTCATAGAAGACATTCCCTTCTTCAGTCAGACCGATGCTGCGCGTTGTCCGATGAAAAAGCCTTACCCCGAGTTCGTCTTCAAGTTTCGCCACGCTCTTTGCAATCGCTGAAGAAGAGATGCCTGACACCCTTGCCGCTGCAACATAGCTGCCCAGTTCAGCTGTATAAACAAACGCCCTGAGACCTCGCAGACTCTCCATCCCCCCCTCCAATTGTGGAATTTTTTTCCTTAGTGTAAGTACCTTTACTTATATTTACAATGATGTCACTGCATTTTAGTCTTGATGAAAATGAATTGTTAAATTACCTGAAAGCCACTGTCGCTTATCAAATTTTCAAAATAGTAAGAGTACCTCCCCGGCTTTATTAATTCCGTTAATAAACCGGATGAAACTCTTTTTATAACCTTCAAAAAACGGAAAGCTTGACTGTTATTTTTTGGTCAAAGGAAACCCTTATATGGAGAAGCATCGTGAGTGAATTAGTACATACCCTTTCGCCTGAAACTGTTATTGACAATGGATTGGTTATCTATTTTGCTGGTTCAATCAGAGCCGGACGGGATGATGTTCCTGTTTACGCGAAACTGATTAATAAGCTCAAGGGCTACGGTAAAGTTATTACCGAACACGTGGGTGATTACAGTTTATCTGATGGTGGTCAGTCTTTCCTGGGTGACAAATTTATTCATGACCGTGATTTGCACTGGCTGCGCCATTCCCAGGTAGTTGTCGCTGAAGTCACAACTCCAAGTCTGGGAGTAGGTTATGAAATTGCGACGGCAATCAGCTGGCGTATTCCTGTTATCACGCTCTACAGAAAAAATGAAAAAAACGTTTCAGCCATGATATCTGGCAGTGATGGATGTCGCCATTATGATTATCTGCAGGTTGAAGATGCCTTTCAGATTATCGAAAGTGAAATGGCGAAGTTAGGTTATGAGGTCGCCCATGAATCGTAATATTACGCATGCGCTGGTTAATACCGTAAATAACATCATGATGAATGGTAACGATGTTGGCTCACGCGATCAGGAGCAACGGGAAGTTCTCTCTACATTAACCAAAATCAGCCATCCCACAGAGCGATTCCTGGTATTACCCCACAGAAATAATAACGTCTTTGCGCAGGTTGCAGAAACGATGTGGGTACTCGCTGGACGGGATGATCTGCACTTCCTTAAACATTATCTTCCTCGCGCAGAAGACTATTCCGATGACTCACTGACCTGGCGAGCAGCCTACGGACCCCGGTTACGCAAATGGAAAGGGAAAGTAGACCAGTTGCAGGGAGTAGTGAATCGCCTTAGAGAAGATCCGCTGACAAAACGTGCAGTAATGAATATCTTTGATCCTGAAACGGATTATCAGGAAACAAAAGATGTTCCCTGTAATAACTGGCTGCACTTCATCCAGCGAGGCGGTTATCTTGATTTACATGTTACCGTCCGCGCGAATGATGCCATCTGGGGATTCAGCGGCATTAATTTTTTTGAGTGGAGCGTTTTACACGAAATTATTGCTAATACGCTTGGGTGGAAAGTCGGAAAGTTATCCTGGTATGTAGGCACATTCCATATCTATAACCGTCATTACTCGACTGCAGAGAAAATCAGCAGCATGAAGAACCCGGTAAGCATGTACGAATGCCAGATTAACCCGACCAAAATAACCACGTGTGCAGAAAATATTGATGAAGTGTTGGCAATGGTTTTTCAGGCTGAAGAGGCTTCACGAAACGGCAACTTTAAAAATTCGTCTGAGATCGAGAAGAATATAGCCGATCCTTTTTTCAGAAAGGCCGCGACCTTGTTGAAAATTTATAATGCGCTGCAGCTAAATGTCGATCGGGACATTATCAATAATTACCTCAAAGAGCTGGGCAATAGTGATTTCCACATTGCCGCACTTGAATATCTGAGCAGGAAATGGAAATCCCAGGAAACATTGGCAGCAGTCAGCACAATTTCAGATGAATTTTATCAGGCATTTACCTCAATGAAGAACCCGGTAAATAGCAGTCTAATCACTTAGTTTTAAAGGTCTCTGCGTGAAAACTACATTAAAAATTTCAGTGCCAAACCTAAAACGTTCCAGACTATTTGTTGCATCGACAATATTAAATGCAACGGGTGGTGGATTGATCATGGCGTTTATGATGATCTACTTTGACAGAACGACAACGCTTACGCTCTCAATAATAGGCGTAGCTATTGCCACAGGCCGTGCCCTTTCCTCTTTAGTACCTGTCCTGATAGGAAGGTTACTGGACAGACTCGGTCCTAAAAAACTGTCGATATGGGGCGATTTTATCAGCGGCGCGGGTTTTGTCATGTGTCTTTTCGCCAGAGACCCTTTTACCATAATGCTGACGCAGTTTTTTACCCAGGCAGGATCTCATATTTTCTGGACGAGCAACCGAGGGCTGGTTTCACTGGCTTCAGGTGGGAAAGGGACTCAAACCTGGTTCGGACTTATTGCGTCTATCAGGAATATTGGTCTGGGACTGGGCACCATCTTTACTTCACTGGCTTTTTCTGTTGATTCTGACAGCAGTCTGCATTTTATTGTTATTGCGTCGGCATCACTTTACTTTCTATCCTGCCTGGCACTTTTGATGTGGCATCCTGTAGCCGTGCAGACGGTAAAGAATAGCCACAAAAAAGCAGAAAGTCATAATATTAGAAAAGTGTTGAGCGATCCCAGCTATCGCCAGCTTCTGATTGTCAACTTTGGCTTAGTCATTGCTGCAATGGTTATTCCGCTCGTAATTGTTATTTATGCAACCAAACAACTTGGCCTTCCTGCTTTTTTCTCAGGCGGACTGGTCATTTTAAACACGGCCATCGTGGCGCTAATCAGCACCCATATTGCATCATGGACAAAAGAGAACGATCCCGTCCAGAACATAAAACACGCTTATTACCTGAATATTCTTTCATTCATTATTTTCTGGTGTGCCAGCATAACTTTAAATAACCAGATAGTTACTGGTGGGCTGTTAATTGTTGCGATGCTTATTTACAGCCTTGCAGAAATGTTATCTACGCCGTCGGTTAATATGCTAAGTATAAAACTAGCCCCGGAAGTAAATAATGGAAATTACATGGCTGCCTTTCAGATGACCTGGTCGGCAGGAATGACGTTGTCTCCGGCAATTTTTGGCTGGCTGCTGGATATGAATACGCATTCCACCTGGATAGTCCTGCTCTTACTGACCGCAGTCACTTTTAGTCTGGGATTCAAAAATTTAAAAGGAGGAGTTAATGAATACAACTATTAATGGAAATAAAAGCATACTGGTTATTGAGCCGATCGGTATGGGAGGAGAGCTGCTTCTTAAGGCAATACGCGCACTGGGTTATCATTCAGTCGTCGCCACAACAGAAGAAGTCTATGACTCCATGCTGCAAGAAGTCTCAGGCATGATTGATGACCTCATTTTTCTGGACTTTTCAGTGCGCCAGCTGGCCATTGAGACGCTGGTCAGCGAAGCGAAGAAGAAAGGCGTTTCCGGGGTAGTTGTCGCCTGGGAGTTCCTGACAGATATCGCAGCAGAAGTCGCACAAAGGCTCGATCTTTGCGGTCCGGATGCCTCGCTTTCCAGAGCCAGAAGAAACAAATATGACATGTACCGCACGCTGTCGAAGGCAGAGTGTCCGTTACCGGCACTGCTGGCGGTATTAACCGACAAGGATGATGTGCATCAACTTCCTCTGGAAGAGCTGGCGTTTCCTCTGGTGGTCAAACCGGCTGAAAATGCAGCCTCCTTTGGCGTTTCAGTGCTGATGGAGTGCAACGAGTTTCCTCAGGCATGTAAAGACGCATCACAATGGACACATGAATATCCACACGGTATTCCTTTCAGCAAAGAAATTCTGGTTCAGGAATATATTCCTGGACAGGAGTTTAGTGTTGAAGGCCTTTCCGTCTCAGGTCGATATGCGCCCTGGGGTGTGACAATGAAGTTCACCACGCCCGGCAAAGCTCGTGCAGAAACCGGACACATTTTCCCGGCGCCTGTTCCTGACGCCTTACGCGATGAGATTCTGAACGTTGCCACTCAGGCGGTTATTGCCCTGGGCATCACGAATGGCATAAGCCATACCGAAATCAAATTAGACAAAGAAGGAAAGCCACGCGTTATTGAGAGCTGTTCACGGCCAGCAGGTGACTATATTCCTCGCCTTGTCGCCCTTTCCACCGATCAGGACCCGCTTGAAATCTATGCCCGCCAGGCCGTCGGTATGCTGGATAGTGACTTTAAACCTGCCGTGCCTAAACGCTATTGTGCCATTCAGTTTGTCCGGCCTGACGCCGAAGGCGTTTTAAAGCAGCTTGAAATTCCTTCCAGGCTGGAAAATGCATCCGTCATTGAAACCCGCTCTACCGTTAGTGAAAATTCACCGGTAAAACCGGGCTCAACAAATATTGAACGTCTGGGATGGGCCATTTTTACCGCTGATTCTGAGCAGTCAATACTTTTGGCTATGGATGAATTTTCACAAAGCACCAGGGTCTCTATCGTATGAGTGATTTTCCCGTACTCTGCATCCGCTCGCTGGATATAAGCCAGGCATCACCTTTTCTCGAAATGGCATGGGAAACGATCAAAAGCAGGCACAGTGATTCAAGACTGCTGCTCAAAGATCAGCCTCACTTTTCGTCTCCGATGGGGCCTGATGCCGCAATTGACGATGCCCAAAGTGAGCGTCAACCGGCTTACGTCAGCCATGTTATTTCCTGGTCTATTCCCAATGAAAGGACCATTGAAGACATCACTTTGTCAGAAGGCGTCAGCGCGGTCCCTGGCCCAATTAATGCTGTATATAAGCTCGCCGATAAAAGAGCAACCAAAATGCTTTTTGAGCAATTCGCCCTTCCTACGCCGCGCTGGGAACTTCTGGACCGAGAGTTTACACATGGCGAGCTTTTAAAACCGGGCTGCAGAGACAAACTTGAGCAGGAACTGGTCAGCCATATTGCTTTTCCCGTCATTCTGAAACCTCTGTGGGATTGTATGGGGCATGGTA
This sequence comes from Pantoea sp. PA1, assembly GCF_056856975.1. Classification (NCBI taxonomy): domain Bacteria; kingdom Pseudomonadati; phylum Pseudomonadota; class Gammaproteobacteria; order Enterobacterales; family Erwiniaceae; genus Pantoea; species Pantoea sp. PA1. The sequence goes on along the minus strand of NZ_JBXGEE010000002.1, from coordinate 127,331 downwards.
TTGAGATAATCAGTAACAAAGACCAGCTGATCAAGACGCTGAGTCAGAATCAGCGCAAGAATATTTTAATTGAGTCCTTTATTGATGGTGCGCTTGGTTGCATAGAAATTGCTGGTACGCCGGGGAATTACTTTTTCCAGCCTCCCTGTTATACCGGCCAGAGTTCACTGGGAGTTCGCTCTGATTTTGATACGATACGCGTCTGTCATCCTGGTCTTTTCAGCAAACAGTTAACCGGTGAGGTCCAGACAAAACTGATTCTCCTATTAAATCACCTGGGGTTCAATGGTGTCTGCTGCGTCGATTTTATTGTTACGGAAAACAGCCTTTATCTTCTGGAAATTAACCCACGTATTAGCGGAATCAGTTGCCTGAGCTCAGCAGCAAGCGGCATCAATTCATTTGAGTCAACGTACCTTATTTCTTCGGGTCAATGGCAGGCACCGCTTCCTTATCAAAGTCGTCAGGGAGCCGCTCTGCAACTGGGCGGGAAATATGCAGATGAAATCAGTTCTGTTATTCGCGACGAAGGCAATAACGTCACAGTTTACCGTGACAACATCATTACGGTAGACGGAAAAGACTCACGAAATATGATTGCCGGCGGAACGATCAGCAGCATTGAGAATGTGTTGCAGTCTGTTCAGCATAGCTCGCTTAGCTTTATCGCTTCAACGCTACGCATAGCTTAGTCCCGCACAGTATTGCCTGACGTAATCAGGAGCAGGTCTGCCTGGCGTCCCGCTTTACAGGCTGATACATCCGGGATAAAAAGTTGATAATGTCGTGTGGATGCAATTATCTGGTCAGGATGTTTTTTGTCCTGCCTGTTACGGCCCTTTTCAACGGGTGATAATTAAAATGTCAGCGGCAGTGCGGTGTACTCACAGATGACGCCGCTTTCCTCAACCCGTCTCTGGCGGGTTGAGGTTTTGTTTATCACGCCTTACCCTTCCACCCACACCGCCCCGGCATCTGCTGATTTCACGCACTGGGCTACCCAGCGCACGCCCGCTAATCCGGCATGCACATCGGGATACCAGAAATCCTCCAGGAAAGCGGTGTCGCGGCGATCGGTGGCGTCCATCGCCAGCGCGAAGCGGCGATAGAGATTTGACCAGGCCTCAAACAGCCCCTCCGGATGCCCTCCGCCGATGCGATCCTCTTCCAGCGCGCGCGGGGTGAGATAGCCCATGCCACGCTCCAGAATCCGCACCGGCTCGCCCTGCACTTCATAGCGCAGCTGGTTGGGCTGCTCATCCCACCACTCCAGGCTGGCTTTCGCGCCAACGACGCGAATCTTCTGCCCGTGCATGGAACCGGCATTGACCGCCGATGCCCAGAGCGTGCCGACCGCGCCGTTGTCATACTCCATCATCACAAAAGCGTTATCCTCCAGCGGCGCGCGCGAGGCAACAAAGCTCTGGCGCGCACAGAGCAGCCGCGTCATCTTCAGCTGCGGCAGCATGGTTTCGGCGATAAACAGCGGATGCGTGGCCAGATCGCCTAATACATAGCTCGGCCCGACAAAACGCGGGTCTACCCGCCAGCGGGTACTTTCACTCTGCAGCTCCACCGCTTCATTATGGAAACCGTGAGCAAACTGCATGTTCACAATGCGAATCTCACCCAGCGCCCCTGCCGCGATCATCTCTCTGGCCTGATGGATCAGCTGATGTCCGGCGTAGCCGTAGGTGACGCCAACAATCTTCTGCTTCTCCCGGCTGAGCTGCTCGAGCTCATCGGCCTCATCGACCGTAAAACAGAGCGGCTTCTCACACACCACATGCAGTCCGGCATTCAGCGCTGCCCGACAGATGGCAAAGTGGGTGTTGTTTGGCGTGGCGATGGACACCGCTTCAATCCCCTCTTCCCGCGCAGCCTCGCCGGCGAACAGGCTGGCGTAATCGGGATAGCAGCGATCGGGCGCCACGCCCAGCGCCTGACCAAACTCGCGTCCGCGCCCGGCATCAATATCAAAGGCGCCCGCCAGCAGCGTGAAGTTACCGTCACGCTGCGCCGCCGAACGGTGGATGTAGCCGATCTGGCTGGTACCGCCGCCGCCGATCATTCCCCAGCGCAGTGAGCGATTAGCCGCTTTTTTTCCGTTAATCATGCTGTTGTCCTCAGAATCCTGTTGATCGGAGATAGTCCAGGCTGGCTTTCACATCGCGCAGGCTGGTGTCGGCATGGCGCGGGTCACGCTCCTGTTCAATGGTGATCCAGCCGCGGTAATGGCGTTCCATCAGCAGCGCATGCACGGCCGGATAGTCGATTGCGCCCTGGCCCAGCGGGCACATGACGCCCTCCGCGCAGGCGGTGAAGAAATCGACTCCGCGCGTGACGGCGTCCTGCCAGACCCGCAGATTCACATCTTTAAAATGGAGATAGTCGATGCGCGTCCAGTACTTTTGCAGCGCCGCCACCGGGTCCATCCCGGCGTAACAGAGGTGGCCGGTATCCAGGCACAGCCCCGCGACCTGATGCGGAATATCCCTGACCAGCTGCGCCAGCTCGTCGGCGAATTCGATGCAGCCACCCGCGTGCGGATGGATCACCGGCCGCACGCCATACTCCCGCCAGGCAATGTCGCTCAGAATGGTGATGTGCTGCATCATGCGCTGCCACGCATCTGCGGAGAGCCGGGGGGCCTTCTCTGACTGACCGGCATATTTCGCCCGTTCCGGATTGCCGAAGTCGATAATCACCAGATAGGGCGCGCTGGCTCCCGGGGTTTTCGCTGCTGTCGGGACACGGGCGAGCGTGCGGCAGAGGTTGTGGGTCAGCGTCACCAGCGTGGGGAAATGAGCCTCACTGACCAGATCGTCAAAGATCGTGCCCGCCACCAGCGAAAGCTGATGCGCATCAAGCTGCCGGGTCAGCTCAGCCGGATCGGTGGGCAGGTAGCCCCACGGCCCCAGTTCGATGGCCGGATAGCCCGCCTGCGCGGCCTCGGTCAGGACTTTCTGCCAGGGTGGCAGCCAGGGATTGGCGGGATCGTCCACGCCCCAGCTACAGGGCGCATTAGCAATGTGAAAGGTCATCGTGTCTGCCTCTGCAGTAAGAACTGCCGGCAGTATCAAACAAACGTTTCATCTCAGACAACGATGAAAGTTTCATTTTTTGATAGAGATCGCTTTTAAAAATTGCATTAAATGATAGTTTTATATCATTAAAAAGCTAACACCTTCTTTCTACAGGTTTTCCCGTGTCACGATCTCAAAGGGCACGGTAATCTGCGCAAAGTGATCCCGCGGCTCCAGCCGCCCGTTCAGACAGGCCGAGACCACCGCTTCGGCCATCGCCTCAATACGGTGACGCAGCATCAGCGTGATGGTGCCGTCAATCAGCGCCAGCTCGTCGCCGGGCAGCGGACCGTGGCACACCAGGTCGATCTGCGTGCGTCCGCTCTCCCGCAGCGCCTGCACCACGCCCTCAATGCCACCGCAGGGGGCATAAATCATGACCAGATCGTCATGACTCTCCAGCAGCGCCCGGGTGGCCTGGTAGCCCCCCTCTGCCGTCTCGTGCGTTTTCAGCGGCTCCAGCACGCGCTGGCTGATGCCCGACTCGCGCAGGGAGGAGCGAAAACTGATTTCGCTGCTCTCCTGACAGGTAAAGCGATGGTCGCCGATCAGCACGCCGACGCACCCTGGCCGGCGCAGCAGGTGGCGGGCCATCCAGGCGGCAGTGCGTCCCGCCTTCTGGCTGTCGATGCCGATAAAGCCTGCATGTTCACAGGCGGAGAAGTCGGAGAACAGGGCGTAAACCCGCACGCCGAGCCGCGAAACATCCTGAATCGCGTGACGAATCAGCGGATGATCCAGCGCCACCAGCGCGATCACGTCGCAGCACTGCGCCAGCTGCCGCACTGAACGGGCAACCGCCTCCACGTCATGAATATCATGCCAGCAGAAGACCGGTTCACTGCCCGCAGGCTGCTGCTGCTCCGCCTGCTGTTTCAGCGCCTCGCCCAGCTGCTGATAGAGCGAATAGCGCGCGGGCAGCAGGATAAAGCCAAAGCGTAACGCCTGCGCGGCGGGCGGCGCGATATGCTGGCTATGGGCCTGTGTCAGCTGATAGCCCAGCGACCTGGCGGCTGCCATTACCTTCTGCTCTGTGGCGCTGCGCACCGGTGCGCGACGGTTCAGCACCCGATCCACCGTGGCTACCCCCACGCCCGCCGCCTGAGCAACGGCGGTCATCGTCACTTTTGGCATCCTGTTTCTCCTCTTCACGCTCTGTTGTGGTGACTGACGGTAATACTTTATCCCGGCACGCCCTTTTTCTCTCATTTATTTGATAGAAAACCTCACGCAAAGTTGATCGCTTTCGCAAAAATGAAACATCCGTTTCTTTCTGCGTTCTCTTTAAAACAGGCATTTGCTAAAACCGGTGAAAGGCTTGTGCGAAAGCGGCGCGCAGACAGGCGTCCTCTTCACTCAGGAACCGTTCCTTCAACCTTGCCGGAGCAGAGAGATGAAAATCGCTTTTGATGTGGATGTGATTAAAGAGCTGGGCATCACCCGTATGGTTCATCAGGTCGCCGACTGGGGATATCAATATATCGAACAGTCGCCGCATCCGCAGATCAACCCGTTTTATAAACATCCCAAAGCCAGCCGCGAAATCATCACCGAATATAAAAATGCGCTGCGTGCGACCGGCCTGGCGATCTCCTCGTTTATCGTCGTCTATCGCTGGTCCGGCCCGGATGAGCTGCGTCGTCAGGCGGCGGTGAAGAACTGGAAGCGGATGATTGAGATCGCGGTTGAGATGGGGGTACCGGTAATCAATACCGAACTCTCCGGCACGCCAAACGAGCCGGAAATCTGCGAAGAGATGTTCTATCGCTCAATGGAGGAGCTGCTGCCGATCCTCGAACGTGAAGGAATACGCGTCGAAATTCAGGCACATCCGTGGGATTTCTGCGAAGAGAACAACGAAACCGTGGATATCGTGAAGTCGTTCCGCAGCGATAACGTGAAGTATATCTACAGTGCGCCGCACACCTTCTTCTATGACAAAGGCAAAGGCGATGTGAAACCGATGCTGGAGTACGCCGGAGACGATCTCTCCCATATGCTGATTGCCGACACCATGAACCACACCCGCCACTGCCGCTACATCGTCAATCCGCCAGGCGTCGACGCCACTATTCATCAGCACGTCGGCGTTGGTGAAGGTGAGGTCGATTTCGACAGTCTCTTCCAGACCCTGCGCGACACCGGCTTTGCCACACGCCGTTACAAAGTTGGCGGAGAGCCGATCATCGCGGCCTCGCTGTTTGGCTACCCGGAAAAGATGTCGGTTCAGGCCATTGAAACCCGCGAACGGATTGAGCGCGAACTGCTCTGATCCCCGCAGCCATGCAGCCCGGCAGTGATCCTCCGGGGCGATAACCGCCCCGCTTTTCCTTTTTCCACCTTCCCGGCCTCCCTGACATCAACGGGTTGCCGCGCGTCCTCACGCAGCCAGCAGAGTTAAACCGCCTTTTCAGCACCTGCTACACTCCAGACAAACATCACACCACGAGGCGAACGTTTATTATGTCGGAAAATGCATATCAGCCTGCAACAGTCTGGAACTGGGATCCTGAAGCCAAAGGCAACGGCGCGAAAACTAATCGTCCGTTCGCGGGTCCTACCCATGAAAAAGCGCTGCCGGTCGGTAAACACCCTTTACAGCTCTACTCACTCGGCACGCCGAACGGTCAGAAAGTGACAATTCTGCTGGAAGAGCTGCTGGCGCTGAATGTTAACGACGCAGAATATGATGCCTGGTTGATCCGTATTGGCGACGGGGATCAGTTCTCCAGCGGGTTTGTGGACGTGAATCCGAACTCAAAAATCCCGGCGCTGAGCGATCACTCCGTCACCCCGCCGCTGCGGGTGTTCGAGTCGGGCAATATCCTGCTCTATCTGGCGGAAAAGTATGGCTACTTCCTGCCAAAAGATATCGCCGGCCGCACTGAAACCCTGAACTGGCTCTTCTGGCTGCAGGGCTCTGCGCCTTACCTCGGTGGCGGTTTTGGTCATTTCTATCACTATGCGCCGGAAAAAATTGAGTACGCCATCAACCGCTTCACGCTGGAAGCGAAGCGTCAGCTCGACGTGCTGGATCGCCAGCTGGCGGATCATCGCTATCTGGCCGGTGAGGATTACACCATCGCTGACATCGCCACCTGGCCGTGGTACGGCAACATGGTGCTGAATGACCAGTATGGCGCGGCGGAATTCCTGGATGTGCAGTCCTATAAAAATGTGGTGCGCTGGGCGAAAGAGATCGCGCAGCGTCCCGCCGTCATTCGTGGCCGCAAGGTCAATCGTGTCATGGGCGACCCGGCCGATCAGCTGCATGAGCGTCATGATGCTGCTGACTTCGATACCCAGACCCAGGATAAAAAAGCGTAAGGAGCTAACCTGTGAGTGCATACGTCGTATTTATTCGTGATAACACCCTGAACCAGGACGAAATGAACACCTATTCTGAGAAAGCGGGCCAGGCACGTGGCGATCATCCGATCAACCCGCTCGCCTTTTATGGCGCGCTGGAAACGCTGGAAGGTCCGGAAGCGGAAGGCGTGGTGATTCTGGAATTCCCGACCCGCGAAGCGGCGCACGCCTGGTATGACAGCCCGGAATATCAGGCTGCCAAAGCGCACCGTCTGAAAGGGGCGAACTATCGCGTGGTGCTGGTGCAGGGCATCGACAAATAACACGCAGGGCGGCAGCGATGCCGCCTTTTTTACGCCTCCACCTTCTGCAGCGTCTGCTGCAGAAACGCCACGAACGCCGTCACGCGTGCCGGAAGCTGACGCTGCGCCTGCCAGACCGCAAAAATGTCGCCATCGGGTGCCTGCCATTCAGGCAACACCGGCAGCAGATCCCCCGCCGCGAGGCTGTGCTGCGCATCCCACCAGGAACGCAGCAGAATGCCATGCCCATCCATCGCCAGCCGCATCGCCACTTCGCCATCGTTGGTCATCAGGCTGCCGCGCACCTTCTGGCTGATGCTCTGCTCACCGCGGGTCAGTCGCCACAGGGTAAAATCGCTGTCGTGCTGACGCAGTAAAATGCAGTTGTGTTCCGCCAGCTCGCTGACCGTCGCAGGCAGGCCGTGCCGGGCAGCATAAGCGGGCGAACAGCAGAGAATACGCGGATTGGTTCGCAGCTTACGCGCCACCAGCCGCGAGTCAGGCGGCTCACCGACGCGAATATCGATATCAATGTGCGCATCGAGAAAATTCAGCGGCTGGCTGCTGAGGTGCAGAGACAGCGCAAGCTGCGGATGCAGCGCGGCAAAGGCGGAGACGCACGGCGCGATATGGCGACGGCCAAACCCGAATGAAGCGTTGATATTCAGCGAGCCGCGCAGCTGAGCGGTTTCACCGCTGACCGCTTCTTCCAGCGCCACCAGCTGATCGAGCAGCGGGCGGGCACCTGCCAGATAACGGTGGCCTTCCGGCGTCAGCTCCAGCCGTCGCGTGGTGCGGCGCAGCAGCTGCACGCCCAGACGCTGCTCCAGCTGGCTCAGACGTTTGCTGACGGCCGCCAGCGACAGACCCAGCTCACGTGCCGCTGCGGTCAGGCTCTCCAGCCCGGCCAGGCGAACAAAGAAGGCCAGGTCATCGGTGGAGGTGCGGGATTCTCTACTTTTATTCAACACTGGTTTGCGTTTCAGACTCATTATTTCCCCGGAAGCGACAGTTATACTGCGGTCACAATTCGAACATCAACCGGAAAGGTGCCCTGTGACTGAGAAAATCCATCGTATTGCCGTGATCCCCGGCGACGGTATCGGTAAAGAAGTGATGCCGGAAGGCGTCCGCGTGATGAATGCCGCCGCCGAAAAATTTAACATTCCGCTGCGCTGGGAGTGGTTTGATTACGCCAGCGCTGAGTACTGGCAGCAGCACGGCAAAATGCTGCCTGACGACTGGTTCCCGCAGCTGAAAACCTTCGATGCCATCTACTTTGGCGCCGTAGGCTGGCCGGAGGTGGTGCCTGACCACGTCTCCCTGTGGGGGTCGCTGTTACAGTTCCGCCGCGAGTTCGACCAGTACGTCAACCTGCGTCCGGTGCGCCTGATGCCCGGCGTCAAAGCGCCGCTGGCCAATCGCCAGCCGGGCGATATCGACTTCTATGTGGTGCGTGAAAACACCGAGGGCGAGTACTCCAGCGTGGGGGGCACCATGTTCCCCGGCACCGATCGGGAAGTGGTGATTCAGGAGACGGTGATGACGCGCACCGGCGTCGATCGCATTCTGAAGTTTGCCTATCAGCTGGCGCAGAGCCGGCCGAAGAAACATCTGACCTCGGCCACCAAATCCAACGGTATCGCCATCACCATGCCTTACTGGGACAGCCGTGTCGACGCGATGTCCGGCCAGTTTCCGGAGGTTCGCGTCGATAAGTATCACATTGATATTCTCACCGCCAACTTCGTGCTGCACCCGGACTGGTTCGATGTGGTCGTCGCCAGCAACCTGTTTGGCGATATCCTCTCTGACCTTGGCCCGGCCTGTACCGGCACCATCGGCATTGCCCCCTCCGCCAACATCAACCCGGAAGGTCTCTTCCCCAGCCTGTTTGAGCCGGTTCACGGCTCCGCGCCCGACATCGCCGGTAAAGGCATTGCCAATCCCATCGGCCAGATCTGGTGCGGCGCGATGATGCTGGAGCATCTCGGCTACAAGGCGGCAGGCGAAGCGGTTCTGGACGCCATTGAACGCACGCTGGCGGCGGGTGAGCACCTGACGCGTGACCTCGGTGGCTGCGCCAGTACAGAAGAGCTGGGAGCGGCCATCGCCGCCGCACTGTAAGTGAATCACGCTGCCGCCCGCCCCCGGCGGCAGCCCTCTCACCACCGCGCCACTTATTCCGGTAGCCGGACGACCATCGCCGGATGCCACCCTGCGGGTAAGGGATCCGGCCGCACGATGTTCAGGTTATGCAGGTGCAGGTTCTCTACGCCGCGCGCAAACAGCCCTGGCAGACCGCCGGGATAGGGTTCGACCCCAAATGCTTCACCGGATGCCGGGTCAACCCGGTAGGCGTTATCCAGGCCCATGCCGGTCGGGGCGTCCGGGTTGCAGGGCGGCCGTATGTCGTAGTGCCCCTGGGGCAATGACGCCACCGCCTGCTGCATCTGGAGCTGGCTGATAACCACATCGCGTATCCAGCCCGGTTCTGCCGCATGCAGGTTAATCGCCCCCTCGGCCACGCCGGTTATGGTACTGAACTGCACCTGCTCCACGACGCCGGGTGTGATGGCGGGATCGCGGCGGCGTACCGAAATATGCAGCGGATCGGCTTTGCCCCAGTGACAGGGCGGCGCGTGGTGACAGGCAAACGTCAGATTACTGAACAGCAGACGCCGCATGGCGCCGCCGTCGCGCGACAGAATGCCAATCCCCCGGTTCGAATCAAAAATAGTGCAGCCGGTTACCGTGACATCTTCCACATCGTCCCAGGTTTCGGTGCCAATCTTCAGGGCGCAGCTGTAGCTGCGCAGCAGGCAGTTGGTGATCATAATCTGCCGCGCCGGCCGCCGCAGTGCGGCGGGTTTATGGGTGGTTTTGATACAGATGGCATCGTCGGCGGCGCTGAAATAGCTGTTGCTGACAAACACCGCTTCGCAGCTGTCGATATCCAGCGCATCGGTGTTGGGCATCGTCATGGCGTTGTCGATGGTGAGGTGATCGATATGCACATGGCGGCAGCTCACCAGATGGACCGTCCACATCGGTGCCTGCACCAGCGTAAAGCCGGTCAGCGTCACCTGCTCACAATCTTCAAACACAATCAGGCGTGGCCGGTCAGCGTGCGGCAGGCGATAGCCCTGTGCATCCCGCTCAGCGGCAAACCAGGCGTCACCCTCACCATCAATGCGGCCGGTGCCGCTGAGGGTGATATTGCGCTGGCCCAGCGCATAGAGCAGCACGTTGTGGGATTTCTCCGCGCAGCTCAGCGCCTGCACCGCCTGATAGTCAGCCAGCTGCTGGCTGGCGATCAGCACCGCACCCGCGTCGAGATGCAGCTCAATGTCTGAGGGCAGATTCAGGCAGCCGCTGCGATAGCGTCCGGCAGGCAGTGTCAGACGGCCGCCGCCCGCCGCCGCAATCTGGTCAAGGGCGCGCTGCAGCACCGCGGTGTCCGGGGTTTCGCCGTCGGCGGCAGGATGAAAATCAGCAAGGGAAAGGTGCATGGTGCGTCTCCCGCAGGTTTGAGGAGGAAAAATTGCAGCACGAAACGGCGCAGCAAACCTTTGTCTGGTCGCCAGTTCGCCGTTTCGTGCGGGCTGTCACAGATTACTTCACGGCCCCTTCCGTCACGCCGCTGATAAATTTGCGCTGGAAAATCAGGAACACCAGGATCAGCGGCATGATCACAATCATCGCCCCCGCCATCAGCACCGGAATGTCGATGGTATTTTTATTCTGGAAAAACATCATGCCAATCGGCAGCGTCCGCAGCTCATCTTTGTTCACCAGAATCAGCGGGATCAGGAACTCATTCCAGGTCCAGATAAACAGCAGCAGCCCCAGCGTTGACAGGGTTGGCCAGATAGCGGGCACCAGAATGCCCCACAGGATTTTGACCCGCGACGCGCCGTCCATCACCGCCGCCTCCACCAGCTCTTTCGGCACCTGCTGAAAGGCGCTGGCGATCATCAGCGTGGTAAAGGGCAGCGACAGGGCAATCTGCGGCAGGATCAGCGCCAGATAGGTGTTGGTCAGCCCCATCCAGCGCAGCTCGTGATAGAGCGGAATGATAAAGGCCTCACTCGGCAGCACCATCCCCAGCGCCAGCATCGCGGCTATCAACTTTTTGCCGGGGATCTTCAGCCAGGCAAAGCCAAATCCGGCCAGAATGCCCAGCAGCACGCTGAACAGCACCACCGGGATCACCACCAGCACAGAGTTAAGGAAGTAGACGTTGAAGTGTCCCTGCTGCCACGCGGTCAGATAATTTTTAAAATTCAGCGAGGCGGGCAGCGTAAAGACGCCCTGAAACAGCTCCATCTGGGTTTTGAATGAGGTCATCAGCGCCATCAGAAACGGCAGAATCGTCATCAGCGCCACGATCCAGATCAGCGCGCGTGAAATGACCGGCGTGCTTCGCATCAGTAACGCTCCCTTAAGGCCAGATGGATCAGGTAGTTAATCCCCAGAACAATGATCATGCTGAACACCGCCACTGACGAGGCATAGCCAAAGTAGTGCAGATCAAAGCCCTGCTTATACATAAAGATGTTGGTGACCATGGTGGAGGTGCCCGGCCCGCCCTGGGTCATGACATAGACCAGGTCGAAGGCTTTGAGGCTGGCGATCACCGTCAGCAGCAGGGCAATCCGCAGCTCCGGTCGCAGACCCGGCAGCGTGATGCGCATAAACTTCTGACGGCGCGACGACCCATCCAGGTCGGCCGCCTCCAGCAGGGAGGGGTCCATACGCTGCAGGCCCGCCATAAACAGCACCAGACAGAAGCCGAAGAAGTACCAGGTGGCGACCAGACCGACCGCGGGCAGCGCCCAGGTAAAATCGCCCAGCCACGACAGGGCCAGCTGCGGCAGGCCGACGGCGCGCAGTATCTGGTCGATCGGGCCAAACGCCGGGTTATAGAGCCAGCGCCACACGACCCCCAGCACGGCCATCGGCATGATGTAGGGCAGGAAAAAGAGAATGCGCAGCACGCTGCGTTCCTTGTTGTTGCGCGTCTCATAGAGAAAACTGCACAGCAGCAGGCCAACGCCGATAGGCAACAGGGTATAGAACAGCATCAGGATGGCGTTATTGCCCAGCGCAATCCAGAACACCGGATCGCTGAACATCCGCATATAGTTACTGATGCCGCTGAACACCGGCAGTGAGGTGCCGTCCCATTCGGTAAAACTGATGCCCAGCGAGGCCAGCAGCGGAAAGAGCAGAAATACCGCATAGACCAGCACCGCAGGCAGCACATAGAGAAAATTACGCCAGCCGCTTAAATTCAACATAACCCTACTCGTGACTCAGAACAGTGCTCAGGCCCGGCGCTTCGCCGGGCCTCCGGCTTAGTGTTTCAGGGTTTTCAGGTAACGCTGATAGTTGTTATCAAAGTTGACCACCATCTGATCGGCGGTCTGACGGCCCGCCAGCAGCAGCTGGACATTCTGATTCAGCTCGGCATTCATGGTCGGGGTCGCCCAGTCTACGTAATGACCTAAACCGTCATACTCATTGAGCGTCAGCCAGACCTGATACGCTTCGGCCAGCAGCGGATTGTCCGCCGGCATGGTGGCCGCTTTGTTGGTGCTGGCGGGCAGGAAACCGACCTTCAGCCAGCGGTTCGCCATGGCATCAGAGACCATATAGTTGATGAACTTCGCCGCCCCTTCCTGCTGATCTTTGCCTTTGGCGGTGCTGGTGATGGAGAACGCCAGATCGGTGCCCCCCACCATCAGCGGCTGCTTCACACCTTCACCGGCAGGCATCGCCGCGAAGTGGATATCTTTGTTGTCTTTGAACTGGCCGAGGTACCAGGTGCCACTGACCAGAAACGCCGCCTGGCCGTTCTGGAACAGGGTGGCGGCATCGTCATGGCCAATGCCCTGGAAGCCGGGGAAGAAGTAGCCTTTGTCGGTCCAGCTCTTCATCATGGTGGCGGCGTTGACCAGCTTGCTGTCCCTGAAGGTGCCGCCCACATCGTAAATCAGGTTATCCAGCGTCTTGCGGTCACGGCTCTCGATCTGGGCCTGCCACAGGGTGCTGAGCAGCTGCTGGCCCATGTTGCCGTCCAGCAGCCCCAGCATCATCGGCGCGGTGCCCTGCGATTTGAGTTTCGCCATGGCGCTTTCCAGCTCTGCCAGCGTTTTCGGCACCGGAATGCCCGCTTTATCCAGCAGCGCTTTGTTGTAATAGAGCCCGACCATCTCCCCCAGGCTGGCTATGCCGTAGAGTTTGCCGCTGCCAAATTCACCGCTGTCTGACCAGCGGTTACGTTTCAGAATCGAGTCCGGAAAACGGGTCGTCCAGCCATAGCTGGCTGCGTAGCTGTCGAGCGGCAGCAGCAGCTTATCTTTAACCAGCGAGCCCATATCCCCGCCGCCCTGGTTGACCTGCGCAATCTGCGGGCCGTCACCGGCGGTCAGCGCCAGCTTAAGCGGGATGCGGGTATCTTCAAAGGAGTGCACCGAGCGGTTGATAACAATGCCGGGATTCTGCTGAGAGAACTCTTTGATCCCCTCATCCACCGCGGCGGTCTGCTGCGGATAGTTGTAGATATCCCACTCATTAAGGGTCACGGCGGCGTGGGCGGCCTGCGAGACGCTGCCTGCCAGCAGGCCCGCTGCCAGCAGCCGACCCACATTGCGAATTCGGAACGAACGAACGGAGGAAACAGACATTATGCTCACCTTCTTCAGACCAGAATCGGCATCCCTGCATCTCACCGCCTGACATCCTGCAGGCTGAAGCCGCACACAAACGCACTGACTCATACTTACTTTAATAAAAAAATAAAGTCAAACAACCTGCCGCGGGAATTGCAACGCTGTGAGCGCGCGCAAATAAACAGCAACCTGGCGTGAATATCAGCACATCACGCTGGTCTGACGCCTGTTAACCGCGGCGGCAGCGTGCCCCGCGCGCTTTTCACAGCAGGAGATCGCCAGGCTATAATGACAAAATAACACCCTGATAAACCATACGAAAATCCTATCACGCTCACACTTTTCTCTTTTTACCGGCGCTGAATCTGCCGCCAGCCGCCGTCCTGCGGGCGTGCTGGCGATCACAGTTGTGCATCATGACGCCGTGAAAGATTGCTTAACCGTCAGCGTTAGTGCGATAAGGGAATTATTCTATCTTGAAAACTAAGTCCACATTCATTAACGTAACTTTATCCTGTGGATCTGTTTACTCCCTGACCGTTTCACTCACTCATGAGACTTCACCATGGCGAATCAAGGTGTCATTCGTCCGGCCACGCCGGCGGACTTCCCGGCGCTCTACCGTATCTGCCTGGAAACAGCGGATGCCGGTGGCGATGCCCGCGCGCTCTACTCCGATCCCGACTATCCCGGCCAGCGTTTTGCCGTGCCCTACGCGCGGTTTGCGCCTGACTTCGCCTTTGTGCTGGAGCGTGACGGTGAGGTGCAGGGTTACGTTGTGGCCGTGCCTGACACCCGCGCGTTTGAGGCCCAGCTCGACGCCGAATGGTGGCCGCAGCTTCAGGAGAAATATCGCGACCGCAGCGCCAGCGCCCCGCTCGACAGTAAGGTGCTCGACGCCATCCGCCAGCCCGATCAGGCCGCGGAGACGCTGGTGACCCGCTGGCCCGCGCATCTGCATATCAACCTGCTGCCTGCCGCCCAGAAAGGGGGCTGGGGTCGCCGGATGATTGAGCATGAGCTGGCGGCGCTGCGGGCCGCCGGGGTCAGAGGTGTCCATCTTGGCGTCAGCCTGCAGAACGAGCAGGTGTGCGCCTTCTATACGCGTATGGGGTTCACCCCTATCCTGCGCAGTAATGCCATCTACATGGGCCAGTTACTCTGAGTGAGGTAGCCGATGACCAGCCTGCGCTTGCAGAATGTGAAGAAGTCGTATGAGCACGTCAATGTTATTCATGGCATCGACCTGACGATCAACAGCGGCGAATTTGTGGTGTTTGTCGGCCCTTCCGGCTGCGGCAAATCGACGCTGTTACGGATGATCGCCGGGCTGGAGGAGATCAGCAGCGGTCAGCTGCTGATTGAGGGGCTGGATATGACGCAGCAGCCCGCCACCGAGCGCGGCATCGCGATGGTGTTTCAGTCCTATGCGCTCTACCCCAACATGACGGTGCGCGGCAATCTGGCCTATCCGCTGGAGGTCATGAAAAAGTCCAAAGCGGAGATCAACCAGGCTATTGCGCAGACGGCAGCTCGGCTGCACCTGACGGAACTGCTCGACCGCCTGCCGCGTGCGCTTTCTGGCGGACAGCGGCAGCGCGTGGCGATTGGCCGCGCCATCATTCGTCATCCGCGTATTTTCCTGTTCGATGAACCGCTCTCCAACCTGGATGCCGAACTGCGTCTGCAGATGCGGATCGAGATCGCCCGCCTGCACGCCTCACTCGGTAACACCATGATTTATGTCACCCACGATCAGCTGGAGGCGATGACCCTGGCTGACCGCATCGTGGTGCTGCGTCAGGGCAGGATTGAACAGGTCGGCGCGCCGCTGACGCTCTATCACGACCCGGATAATCTGTTTGTCGCCGGGTTTATCGGATCGCCGAAGATGAACTTTCTGCGCGCCGAGATCAGCGCGACGGGCGAAGGTGAAGTGCAGCTGCGGGTGCCGGAGCTGAAGATTGAGGGGCTGGTCATGCCCCTTGCGGCTGCCTGCCGCGAGGGCCAGACCGTCACGCTGGGCATCCGTCCCGAGCATTTCCAGCCTGCCGCGCAGACGCCGGACGCCCTGCGTTTTCACGGCGAGCTGGCCTATGGCGAGATGCTGGGTCACACCAACTATCTCTACCTGGATATCGGACGTGAACAGATGCTGGTGGTGGAAGAGCGCGAGGCCACCCCGCGCGATCTCGGTGCGCAGGTGGAACTGGGCATCTCTGCCGCGCACTGCCTGCTGTTTGATGAGCAGGGTCTGCGCCTGCGCTAGGAGAAGCGCGGAAACAAAAACGGGCGCTTAGCGCCCGTTTTTATTCGAGTGTTAACTCAGGTGACCGGCTCTTCGTCGGCCTGGGCTGCCAGCAGATCGAGCAAGCGGTTAACGGCAAATCCCGCCGCGCCCAGCGCCCACATCCGGTTCGATTCCGTCAGAAACTGCAGCGGCGTCATCTGTGGCGTCAGTTTCAGCCGGTAGGCCTGAAAACTCTGGGTGATGTGATCGAGCAGAATGCGTGACGCCATGTGCGGCTCCATCGCCAGATAGACCACATCCGGATCGTAGGCCACCGACAGGTTCGCCAGCGAAATGCCCAGTTCACGTCCCGCCTCTTCCAGCGCCGCCAGCACCTCTGGCGTGGGCCGCTGATCCAGCGCCTGCAGCGTCACGCCCTCCGCATCCTGCTCCGCCACCCGCTGCAGAATGGCGCGCGAGGAGGCGACATCTTCCAGCAGGCGCAGCGAACCGTCGCCCACCAGCCCGTTACCAATCTCGCCCGCCTTGCCGTGACGACCGCGATAGAGCTGACGATTAAGGATGATCCCCGCGCCAATCCCTTTGCCGTAGGTGGCGATCACCGCCGACTGCGCATTGCCGAGCTGACCAAACACCAGCGCGGCCATGGCCATGGCGTTGGCGTCGTTTTCGATAAAGACCGGCAGCGAGAAGCGCTCTTCAAGCAGGCGCGCAATCGGAACGTTATCCCAGCCCAGCACCTTGGAGCGGATGCAGTAGCCGTTTTCAGCATCGACCAGCCCCGACAGCGCCAGGCCAATGGCCCCCACCCGCTTCTCCTCCACGCCGCGCAGAAATTTCGCCAGCGCATCGCCAAGCTGGCGCGGCGTCAGCGTGCCTTTTGGCATCTGCTGTTCACCCAGCAGATTGCCGCTGAGATCGGTCATGACGATCAGGTTGCGTTCCGCATTGAGCTGAATCCCAATCACGCTGGCGCGGTCGGGGTTGAGCCCCAGCAGGGTTTTTGGCCGTCCCATCGACACGCGACGCAGCCCCAGCTCCTGCACAATCTCCTGCGTCAGCAGGCGGTTGGTTGCCTGTGAGACGGTCGACATGCTCAGTCCGCTGCGAACTTTCAGATCTGACTGGCTGATTGGCGCATTTTCGACAATCAACCGCAGAATGCGCGCGGTTACATTGGGAGCGGTCATAGATTCCTCGGGTTATCGGGCTGAGGCAGCTCAGCCCGCTTGAGATCGGTAATCGGCAGGCGTCAGCTGCTGCGCCAGGGTCAGCGCCCCGCTCAGGGCATCGCCCTGCGGCACCACCAGCCGGGCCTGAATATCTTCATCCAGCCAGCGCTGAATCGGTGCGGCCACGCCGCCCATCAGCGCCACCGGGCCGCTGCTCAGGGCGATCAGGCGTCGCACCATCATGCCGATATCGGCGGCGGTCTGTTGCAGCAGCTCCTGAGCGTGGCTGTCACCCGCGTCGGCGGCTGCAAAAATCTGTGGCACCACGCGGGCCCAGTCAGCAGGCACCGCCGTGCGCGTCCAGAGCAGCATGGTTTCCGGGCTGTCGCCGAACTGCGCCATCAGCTGGCGGGTCAGGGAGCCGTGCGGAATGATCGACTCATGCGCCAGCAGCGCCAGACGCAGCGCGCGACGGCCCAGCTCCGCCCCCGATCCCTGATCGGAGAGGGCAAAGCCCCAGCCGCCAAGCAGCGTAAAGCGTTCGCCATCCCAGGCGGCGCCCTGACTGCCGGTGCCGATGATAAAGACCGCCCCAGGCTCGCCACCGTGCGCGCCCGCGCAGGCGATCTCCACATCGCTGACCACCTGCAACGCCGCGCAGGCGGGCTGCCAGCTGGCGAGGCGCGCCTGCACTGAGGCGACGTTAGCGCCCGCCAGCCCCGCCACCAGCGCGGTCTGCGCCAGCGCCTCTGCGGTGAGTCCCGCCTGGATAAATACCTGTTCAGTCAGCTGCCCGACGCAGGTCAGGGCCGCATCATAATCTGACCAGACGTTAGCAGGCCCCCCGATGCTTTCTGCCAGCAGGCGGCCCTGCCGATCGGTTAAGCGCGCGCGACACTGCGTTCCGCCGCCATCGATGCCAAGAAGATAGTGTGGTTGCACGCGCTTCCTTCCCTGATTAAGGGTTATAGCCATAATGAGCGAACGATAGGATAAAAAAACTTAAATCGCAATAACAAATAAATATGGTAAAAACATCCTGACTATTTTTCCTTAATTTACATAAATATAACAAAAAACCACCCCGCAAAACGTGCAGCGCGATGTTGACATTACTTTTTCTGCCGTAATAAGTTGATGGTCAGATTATCAGCAGTCGCGCCCGACCGCTGGCGGGCTTTGCATCATCCGATCTCAGGAGCAGGGGTTTACCATGAAAGTAGGCATTATCGGTCTCGGCTTTCGTCTGTCCCACGTCATGAAAGAGTTCAGCAAGGCTGACGACAGCTTTTCCGTCGTGGGCTATTACGATCCGGCCCCCGCCGGATTGCCGAATCTGCACAGCTTTGGTATTGCGCCCGGCCAGGCTTTTGCGTCTGTGGACGCCCTGCTGGCTCACGGCGGAATGGATGTGGTGCTGGTGGGTTCACCCAACTTTCTGCATCTGGAGCATGTGGGTCAGGCGCTGGCGGCAGGCTATACCGTCTTTACCGAAAAGCCGGTGGTAATTAATGAAGAGCAGACCATGGCGATGGCAAAGCTGGTGCGTCAGTATGGCGAGGCGCGCATTCTGGTCGGGCTGGTGCTGCGCTATTCACCGCTTTATCACGATCTGCTGGCTGCGCGCGATGCGGGCCAGCTGGGCGAAATCACCTCGATTGAGGCAACCGAACACATCAAGCCTTATCACGGTGCCTTCTTCCAGCGCGACTGGCGACGGCTGGAGAAGTATGCCGGTCCCTATATTCTGGAGAAGTGCTGCCACGACATCGATCTCTATCAGGGCCTGCTGCAGCGGCGTCCGACTCACGTCGCCAGCTTTGGTGGCCGGAAATCCTTTACCCCGGCTCATGCCCCGCAGGGGGCGATCACCCCTGAGTCGGAGCTCTATCACGTCAAACCCAGCGGCTGGTCCAGCACAGATGCGGTCTTCGACAGCGATGCTGACATTGTCGACTACCAGACCGCGCTGATTGAGTATGAGGGGGGAGCCACCCTCGCCTTCCACGCCAACCTGAACGTGCCGGATGAGTTCCGCCGTTTCTGCGTCATGGGCACTGACGGCATGGCGGAAGGCGACTTTGTGCGTAACTACTTCCGGGTGCACAACGCCCGCAGCGGTGAGAAAGAGGTCGATACCGCCTATAGCGGCAACGCTTATGATGGCCATTACGGCGCGGATGCGCTGATGGCTGAAGAGATCGTCAAACATATTAAACAGGGAACACCGCTGAAAGTCTCAGTGGTGGACGCGCTGGAAGCGGGCCTCACCGCCATCAAAATCGATGAGGCACGCAAAACCCGCAGCGTAGTGGACATGCGTGAAAGCTGGCTGACATTTGACGCCAACCTGGGAAAATCCGGGGCCTGACGGCCCCAGCCTCAGGGGCGGCCTCCCCCGCCGTCCCCGGCTTGTTACTGGCTCTCTGACTGGTACTCTGCTGAACTGGCCTTCGGGCCAGTTACTTCTCAGGCGACAGGCAGTAGTCACCTTCAGGCCTGTCGCCTTATGTCTGCAACAGACGCAAGAAAATGCCTTTAAACGACCTCTTCCGGTATGAGAATAATCGACAGGGTGTTGCTCACGCAGGCTGCAGAGCAACGATTGAACCCATGTTGACGCGCGGTAGTCGCTGCTGCCTGCTGGTCAGGCGTTTTGCGTGGCCTATTTCCGATCTTCTTTAGATGAAATCATCCAGGCTAACCCGTAAAGAACCACTCCAGCGAGAAAAACGAGCAAGGGGGCGAGTACGCGCATAATCCCTTCATTCGCAAAGATGGCAATGAACATGCCCGGCACTACGGCGCTGATCACAACCGCCCCTGATAGCTCAGAAATGACTTTTCTGATGACTCTGAAGATTCTCGATTGCACTCAGAAATTGCTGCTTTTTCAGAGGGGTTTTATCAAGAGTAAAAAGATTAACTACCCTCATCAACCGATATGGCGGGCGACTTTGCGGAAGACGCAGGCTCCCTGAAGCCTGCGCGGGATGTGCCTGCAGCGACCTTCCTGAAACGGGAAGCGGCTGCCGGATGTGAAGCGAAGGGAGCATATGTCTGTAGCAAAGCATAGCGGGCCACGGATGGCCCGCGCTGAGCCTGCCAGGGAGGGCGTTTTTGCGTCTTTGCGGAGGACATATGTTCCCTGAAGCCTGCGCTCAATTTATCAGCGATAACCTTCCTGACATCACAAGCGCATACAGCTGCCCTGGGTCAGACCGCATCCCCCTCATTCTCCAGCTTCTGCCGCCGCCGCAGATGCGGAAACAACTTCATCCACAGGGCCACCACCACCAGCGTACCGATCCCGCCAATCGCCGCCGCCGGGGCTGCGCCCATCCATGCTGCCAGCATCCCCGACTCAAACTCACCCAGCTGATTCGACGTATTGATGAAAATGGCGTTCACTGCATTCACCCGCCCGCGCATCGCATCCGGCGTATCCAGCTGCACCAGCGCACCGCGAATCACCATACTGACCATATCGAAACCGCCCAGCGCACACAGCGCAAGCAGCGACAGCCACAGCTGCGTCGAGAGCGCGAACACCAGCGTGGCAACACCAAAGCCCGCCACCGAACCAAACATAATCATCCCGACATGCTTATCCAGCTTATGCCGGCTCAGCCAGATGCCGACCAGCAGCGCCCCCACAGAGGGCGCGCCCCGCAGCATCCCCAATCCCCACGGCCCGGTATGCAGAATATCTTTGGCAAAAATGGGCAGCAGCGCGGTCGCGCCACCCAGCAGGACGGCAAAGAGATCGAGCGAAATCACGCCCAGCACATCTTTGCGTTCGCGGATAAAGTGAATCCCGGCAAACAGATTCTTCATGTTCATCGGCAGGCGCGGCTGCAACGGGCGCTCATAGCGCAGCAGACTCACCAGCGTCAGCGAAATCAGATAAAACAGCGCAGACACGCCATACACCACATGCGGTCCCGCGACATAAAGCAGCCCGCCCAGCGTCGGTCCGACGATAACCGCCGCCTCGCCGCCCACCGAGTTCATCGCCATCGCCCGCGCCAGAATCGCGGGCGGCACCAGCGACGGCAGCATTGAGGACATCGAAGGCCACTCCAGCGCTTTCGCCACCGCAATCATAAATACCAGACCCCAGAGCGTAACCCGATCGGCGGTAGAGAATAAGGTAAGCACCACTAATGCCAGCAGCGCAGCAAATTCCACCAGCTGACCGAACAGCACGATACGCCGCCGGTCATACTGATCCGCCAGATGCCCTGCAGGCAGCGCCAGCAACACCGACGGCAGAAACTGCATTAAGCCGATCATCCCTAACGCCATCGCGCTGTCGGTCAGCGCATAGATCTGCCAGCTGATGGCCACCGAAAACATCTGAAAACCAAATGATGAACAGGTTCGTGCCAGCCAGAAGGCGACGAATGCCCGATGTCGCCACAGCGGCTCTTCCGCTGCCGATGCCATAAATCCCATGTCTTATCCCAAATTTGATGAGCCGTCCCGCGTCGTTGCGCGGTGTTATTTGTGCGGTCGATGAGGAACGTCAGATAACAGAGCGGATGAAGTATAATCGCGATGGTTTCCCCTCTGCTGCTCCCGGCGATAAATCGCCTTCCTGTCCATGCCGGGCCTGAAAAATCTCTCCTGATTATTACCAGCCTATTGGTCCCGACTATTGAATATATTCCACGTCATCATCAGACGCCAAAGGAATTATTGCTTCTGTGCCGAAGCGTTTATTTACGCTCCGCGACAATAAAAGGATGATTTGGATTAAGCAGATGATCTATATTTATTCACGCGTTTGGAAAATGCGACCGTTTATATGATTGATTATCAATAAATCCTTTTTTATTGCACGCCAAAGAGATAATGAAAAACAGTTTATATAACCCTTATGTTACTGAACCTATCCATCACGTTACGCGTAATGTCACGGGCATTTGCTATAGCGTGCCATATCTTCAGCAAAATCAGGACAGCCGCAATATACTTAATACAAACAACATTATTTCATTACACAACCAAATCGCTACTGAAGCAGCATTAATGATTGTCCCGGTAGAAGACTTTCGGCTGCAGGGAATGATTGCGGTTCCGGATGCTTATTCTCATTTACAGAATGGGCGAATCAGAATTGGTATTAATTATACCAGTTTAGCCGCACACCATGCCTCACTGCTTGAATTAACAGAGAAATTTGATTTCTGGCTTTATGATTTTGCTCCGCCCGGCGCAGACTGGCGACTGCTGGAATCCTTTCCTTTTTCCGGGATTGTTTTAACCGAAGCGTTCTTTAATGACAATTATGAAAAGTTTACCTTTCCTTTTTTCATGGCGACATTCCGTGAGAAAGGGGCCGAGGTGATCGTGCGAAGTCATACGCCGCCTTTAAGCGCTGAACAGTTTGCTGAGATAAATATTAGCGGCTGGCAACAGCAACGCTCGGACGGCGACCTGATTAGCTGCTGAACCACAAATCCTGCCCTCCGGCGTTAAGGGCACACGGCGGTGCGCTTAACGTCCATTAATCCCCCATAAAATGTCGCATTACTTCATTTGTTAAGCGCTTTGAGCTAAAAAAATCAAACCTTGATCTAATTTTGCTATAACATTTAACACAAAGGGAGCGTCTGTCTTAGCGGAAGAGATTCTCAAGAACACCCTTAATCATTTGTACTTGATAACTGGAAACAGCCTATCTGGTTGTTTTCGTATGTTTTATGGCAACAAAACGAGGTCGATATCATGGGGAAAAACTCCTCATCGTTTAGCGTAATTCGTTTCCTGACGATACTGTTCGCAGTACTGACGGGCGCGTTTATGCTGATTGGCGGTGGCTGGTTAGCCGCTATTGGTGGTTCCTGGTATTACGTTTTCGGCGGTGTGGTTATGCTCATCACCGCTTATCTGCTTTCCCGCCGTAAAAGCACCGCGCTGGTTCTCTATGCGCTGCTGCTGATCGGCACCCTGATCTGGGGCGTGTGGGAAGTCGGGACGGACTTCTGGGCGCTGGCGCCACGCACCGATGTGCTGGTGATTTTTGGTGTCTGGCTGATCCTGCCGTTTGTCTATCGCAGCGTTAACGCCGGTAGCAAAGCAGCACTGGGTACCATGGCTGTGGCGCTGATTGCCAGTGCGGCCGTGCTGGCCTACGCGGTATTCAACGATCCGCAGGTCATTAACGGTTCTGTGCCGGAAACCGCTGACAATGCGCAGCAGGCTGCACCGCTGAGCAACATCCCGGATGCTGACTGGCCCGCTTATGCGCGCGATCAGCAGGGAACCCGTTTCTCGCCGCTGAAGCAGATTAACCACGAGAACGTGAAAGAGTTGCAGGTTGCCTGGCAGTTCCAGACCGGCGACATGAAAACCCCTAACGATCCGGGCGAAATCACCGACGAAGTGACCCCGATTAAAATCCGCGACACCCTTTACCTCTGTTCGCCACACCAGATCCTGTTTGCGCTGGATGCGGCTACAGGTAAACAGAAGTGGAAGTTTGATCCGGCCATGAAGGTGAATCCGACCTTCCAGCACGTGACCTGCCGCGGCGTCTCCTACCACGAAGTGCCGGCAGCCGCTGATGCAGCAAACAGCCAGCCTGCGCTCTGCTCACGTCGTATCTATTTACCGGTTAACGATGGTCGTCTGTTTGCACTGGACGCCGAAACCGGCGAACGCTGCCCGACATTTGGCGTTAACGGCGAGCTGGATCTGCAGCACAAACAGCCTGTCACCACGCCGGGTCAGTATGAGCCGACCTCACCGCCGATCATTACCAACACCACCATCATCATGGCGGGTGCAGTCACCGATAACTACTCAACCCGCGAGCCTTCCGGCGTGATTCGTGGCTTTGATGTGAATACCGGTAAACTGCTGTGGGTCTTTGATCCGGGTGCTAAAGATCCGAATGCCATCCCGGCTGATGAACACACCTTTACCCTGAATTCACCGAACTCATGGGCACCGGCGGTTTACGATCCGAAACTGGATACCGTTTATCTGCCAATGGGCGTGAGCACACCGGACATCTGGGGCGGTAACCGCACACCAGAGCAGGAGCGTTACGCGAGCAGCGTGCTGGCGCTGAACGCCACCACCGGTAAGCTGGTCTGGTCTTATCAGACGGTGCATCACGACCTGTGGGATATGGATCTGCCGTCGCAGCCGACCCTGGCTGACATCACCGATAAAGATGGCAATACCGTCCCGGTGATCTACGCGCCGGCTAAAACCGGTAATATCTTCGTCCTGGATCGCCGTACCGGCAAGCCAGTGGTTCCGGCGCCAGAAACGCCAGTGCCACAGGGTGCTGCGAAAGGTGACCACGTTGCCGCTACGCAGCCCTACTCTGAGCTGACCTTCCGTCCGAAACAGAACCTCACGGACAAGGATATGTGGGGCGCGACGATGTTTGACCAGCTGGTGTGCCGCGTTATCTTCAAGCGTCTGCGCTATGAAGGTCCGTTCACGCCGCCATCTGAGCAGGGTACGCTGGTGTTCCCGGGCAACCTGGGTATGTTCGAATGGGGCGGTATCGCGGTCGATCCACATCGTCAGATTGCGATTGCTAACCCGATGGCGCTGCCGTTTGTCTCGAAACTGGTTCCGCGCGGTCCGGGTAACCCGATTGAGCCGCCGAAAGGTGCAGAGGGTGGTTCAGGGACTGAAACCGGTATTCAGCCGCAGTATGGCGTGCCGTTTGGCGTCGAACTGAATCCGTTCCTCTCTCCGTTTGGTCTGCCATGCAAACAGCCAGCCTGGGGTTACATCTCCGCGGTGGATCTGAAGACCAACGACGTCGTGTGGAAACAGCGTATCGGTACCGTTCGTGACAGCTCACCGGTTCCGCTGCCGTTCAAAATGGGTATGCCGATGCTGGGTGGTCCAATCACCACCGCAGGTAAGGTATTCTTCATTGGTGCGACCGCCGATAACTACCTGCGCGCGTTCAGCACCGACACCGGCGAGCTGCTGTGGCAGGCACGTCTGCCAGCAGGCGGCCAGGCGACCCCGATGACCTATGAAGTGAATGGCAAGCAGTACGTTGTCATCGCAGCAGGCGGTCACGGTTCGTTTGGTACCAAGCTGGGCGACTATGTGATTGCCTACGCGCTGCCAGACCAGAAGTAATTCCTGCTTCGGTCAGTAACAAAAGGCGGACTCCGGTCCGCCTTTTTTGATCGCGTTACTTTTTCATTTCGCGCCAGTTGAGCCATGCGCAGAAGAGCATCACCGCGCAGGTCGCCAGAAATACCGGCCGCATCCCGAACGTCCCGCCGACCACTCCACCGAACAGCGGACCGCTGACCTGACCCACATATTGTGCCGAAGTGGAATAACCGAGCATCCGTCCGACCTGTGAGCCCGGTACGTTATGACGGATAATCGCCGTGATGCATGGCATCAGGCCGCCCAGCGCCATCCCCATCAGAAAGCGCAGCAGCACCAGCTGCCAGGCCGCCGTGATAAACGCCTGCGGGATCAGCAGCACGCCGCTCAGCAGTAATCCCCCTGTCAGAACCCGCCAGTGTCCGACGCGATCGGCCAGGCGACCGAGCCGCGGTGCTGCCAGCACCGTGCCCAGCGCGGCGGCGGACATCACGATTCCGGCCATCAGGGTGATCTGATGTTCACCCTGAACAAACTCGCCGACGTAGAGCGTAATAATCGGTTCAATCGACATGCTGGCAAAAATCAGCAACATGCCGGAAAGCCACATCAGCCGCACCAGGCGGTGATTGACCGGCGGCTCTGCCGGCATCGGTGAAGGACGATCGCGGGCGGTGACGCTGGCTCGCGGCTGCTCTCTGAGTAAAAAGGTGGTGGCGAGGAAGGCGAGAAAAATCACCGCGCCGGTCAGCCAGAAGGTGTGCCGGATGCCAATCAGCGGCGGCAGCAGGCCACCCAGCAGCGGCCCGACCACGTTGCCGGCCATAATGCCGGAGGAGAGGACGCCCAGCGCCCAGCCTGTCTGCGCTTTGGGCGTCTGCGCCGCCACCAGAATGGTCGACCCCGACGCGTAGCCACCCAGCAGCCCCGCCAGCAGACGCAGCGCCACCAGCTGCCACGGCGCCGTCGCCATGCCAATCAGCGACATCGCAATCGCCATGCCGAGGCTGGCCCGAATCAGCATCAGCTTGCGACCGTAACGATCAGCCAGCCGGCCCCACAGCGGTGCCGTCAGCGCGGCACTGAAAAAGGTCGCCCCATAGGCCAGGCCGGACCAGCGCGCAATGGCGGCGGGCTGCTCAACGCCAAGCTGCTGAACATAGAGCGGCAGAAAAGGCAGCAGCAGCGTCATCGCCACGATAGTGGTAAAAGATCCGACGACGCAGACCGCTAAATTACGTTTCCAGTGGTGAAACACTGCCGTTTCGGGTGAGTGTTGCATAGCCATATCCCTTGAGTGATCAGGGATACAGGCTAACCAGGACGGCGGGTTAACAACAGTAACGCCGCGATAGTTACTCTGTGGCGATGATTGTTGTCAGCAGGCAACAATCAGCCTGTGCTCAGCGCCGCAACCAGCGCATCGCTCAGCAGCGTGACGGGCGACGCCGTTTCCGGGGTGTCGTGCAGTAGCAGATAGCTTTGCAGACGGTCCATCTGCCACTCCGGCAACAGTTGCTGAATATCACCCCGCCCGACCGCCTCCTGCGCCATGTAGGCGGGCAGATAGGCGATACCGCTGCCGGCCAGGGCCGCATTCAGCAGCGCCATGCTGTTATTGGCGCGAAAGCGACTGCGTACATCCAGCGCCAGTCGCTGCTTATCGCGGCGGAACGGCAGCGCAGCGGTGTGGGCCGGGCCATGAAACAGCAGAAGGTCGTGACGCGGCAGCATCCCGGGGTGAGTGATAGCCGGTCGCTGTGCCAGATAAGCAGGCGCGGCATAGAGTCCCCAGTCGATATCACTCAGCAGCCGGAAGTTGCCCTGACGCGGTGCCCGGGATCGGATCACAATCGCCAGATCATCCTGATCGTCCAGCCGATCCTGGCTGCGATCGGTGAGATCGAGATCGACGTTGATATGCAGATGGCGGCGCAGAAAGCGATTAACGACAGGCACTACGCACTGACAGCCGAACGTGACGGGCGCCTGCAGCCTGACATGACCGGCGGCCTGCTGATGCAGCTGCTGTACGAACGCCTCGGCGCGCTGCGCTTCCGCCAGCATCCGGACACAATAGGGGTAGTACGCCTGCCCCAGCTCGGTCAGCGCCAGCCGCCGGGTGGTGCGCTGCAGCAGCCGGATACCGAGCCTGAGTTCCAGCCGGGCGATCTCCCGGCTGACATGCGACTTGGACCAGCCCAGTGCGCGGGCGGCCTCGCTGAAACTCTGTAACTCCACCACCCGTGCGAATACCAGCATGGCGGTTAAATTCGCGCCATTTTCCATGTTTCCCGACTCCGACAGTAAGGGGATGCAGGCAACAAACTAGCACGTTCAGGCGGGGGGACTGTGGCGAGGAGGCAAAAAAAACAGGGCGATAGCAGGCGAAGCGAGGGTAATGCACGGAGTGACCTTTCCGTCTGCCTGCCGTGACGGAAAGGCCTTGTCAGGCATCAGCTGGCCATCGCCAGCGGGAACAGCAGTCGATCCGGCTCGACGCGACGCTGGCGGCGCAACTGGCCCGGCGTCACCATAAAGTAATTTTTGAAGGTCCGGGTGTAGGCCTGCTGGGTATCAAAGCCGTAGTTCATCGCCACCTGCAGAATCGCTTCGTTGCTGCTCAGCAGCGTGAGCGCCGACTCCGTCAGGCGACGCTGACGGATATATTCTGCCAGGGAAAAGCCGGTATGCTGGCGAAACAGGCGTTGCAGATGCCAGCGCGAATAGCCTGAGCGGCGCGCCACCTCATCCAGATGCAGATCGTGTCCTAAGTTGTTCTCTATCCAGTCCAGCAGACTCCGAATAAACTCGCGCTGATTCATGGTTCCTCCTGTTCAAGCTGATGTGCAGTGGAACCACTCTACCCGCTAAAATTTATCCCTTAATTAGCAGAAAATTAGCGCAGAATTAGCAAGGGGTGAAACGGAGGTGAGAGGGTGTGGCCAGCGGGGGCTGGCTTGCAAGGGACAGCAGACCCGGCGCAGAAAATGACGGTGAAGAGAAGCGCTATTTTCTCAGGCAGTCACTAATGAGGGGCCAGTAGTCTTATCCGGCTTCAATGCGTCTGAGGTATCGCTGATACTCCTTAGCCAGAAAATCCACTTTTCGAGGTAACTCCTCCCGATAAAATTCGGATGGCATGTCGTCGCCAGGCTCCTATTGCAGTTCTGCCGCCAGTTGCTCAACAATCCGATATAAGGGGATTTTGTGCTGTGCCTGAAAACGTCTGAATGCTCTCTGCCAGATAAACGAGACAAAGTAGTCAACGTAATGCCTTCCCTGTCGGAAAGGAAGGATTTGTAATTTCTCCAGCAAAAAGTTGAAAGCAGGCAGAGCCAGCACGCGTATTCGGTCAGCTTCAGTCAGCCTGTTTTTTCCGCCGGGAACGGTGGCATTTGAAAGGCGAGAACGGATACAGGCAATCGGATTCAGAACCCGAACATATTCATGGCACATATCTGCACCATGTCGATCCGGCATAACCAGAAAGGGTTCTGTATTTAACATCAGTTTATCACCGTCAAAATCTCCAGCATCAAAGCCTGTGGGCCGATCGATAATATCCACAATATTTGCCTCATTTAGTTGCTCATTGAGGAACTGACCCTGGACATCCTCCTTGACCCTGCCTGTATCTTTATCAATAAGGGTGAGGAGTGCGATCGATGGCGGATTAAAAATGTCCTGAACCTGTGCTGAAACGTTGAAAATTTTTGCAATTACATCAACGCCTTCCTTTCGGGTCACATAGTCGACATCAATTGAGGTTATGGACGTGATGTCAGGCTGCTCAGGATAGAGATGCAGATACGTCAGATACCAGTACATAACAGCCTGACCACCAACGGTAATAACCGGGGATGGGAGCTGTTCCGCATTATCGATCAGATATCGATTGAGTTTAAGAAGTTGCTCTTCGGGAGGAATAGCCTGTGATGTCATAAAAAAACCCACCGGTATGATGGGCTTATTTTATCGCATGGCTGCGTTTAGCAGGGCATAACGTCAGAAAAATGCGAGGCTGCGTCCACCTTTTGCAGGCACAATACCCTGAGGTCGTTTTTCAAGTATGCGTCCCGGAGCCTGACCTTTTCGGACAGCTTCAACACGCTCCTGATACTCGCGCTGATGTCTGATTTTTACTTCCAGAGCTGACATACTGTCCACCGATGAAATGTCTGACATTGATCTGTTGCTCAAATATACGTCACCCTCTTTACGCATGCAATCACGGGTATCTCGATGAGTATAGTGAGGTACCCTGCCACCTCGATAACATATCGGTGACGGCGGTCTGCCAGAATCGTTCGTGCTGCAGGCAGGCGGTAAGTCGCAGCCAGCGCGGCGACAGCGGGAAGTGTGAAGGCGGATAATTCTGGCCTAACAATTGATGAGTAAACTCTCTCCCATCTTTGCAGAGGAGATCAGCCATGCGCGTGTTACTGGTTGAAGATGATGAAATGATCGGCGCAAACCTGCAGCAGGCACTGGAGGGCGCGGGCTGGTCGGTGGACTGGGTGCGCGATGGCGTCTTTGCCCACAATGCCTGGAGCGAAGGCGGCTACAGCTGCGTGCTGCTCGATCTCGGCTTACCCCGCGATGACGGGTTACAGGTGCTGCGCCGGGCGCGCGGGCGCGGCGACTCCACGCCCGTGCTGATTCTGACTGCCCGCGATACGGTGGCGCAGCGCATTCAGGGGCTCGACAGCGGCGCTGACGACTACCTGCTTAAACCGTTCGACCTCCAGGAAGTGATGGCCCGGATGCGCGCCATTACCCGACGCCGCCACGGCGCGGCAGATTCGGTGCTGGGCAGCGGGGATGTTCAGCTGGATATGAT
This sequence comes from Pantoea sp. PA1, assembly GCF_056856975.1. Lineage (NCBI taxonomy): Bacteria > Pseudomonadati > Pseudomonadota > Gammaproteobacteria > Enterobacterales > Erwiniaceae > Pantoea > Pantoea sp. PA1. Next base: position 97,588 of record NZ_JBXGEE010000002.1, on the reverse strand, counting down.
GACCCGCGAAGTGCTCTACAAGGGTCAGCGCGAGCAGCTGACCGCGCGCGAGTATGCCCTGCTCTACGCTCTGCTGGAGCGGCCCGGTGCCATTCTGTCGCGCGAGCAGCTGGAAAACCGCATCTATGGCTGGGGCGATGAAGTCAGCAGCAATGCGGTGGATGTCCTGATTCACGGCATGCGCCGCAAGCTGGATAACGACGTGATCCGCAACGTGCGTGGCCTGGGCTGGCGGGTTCCGGCCATATGAAACCCTTCACCTTTATGCGCTCGCTGCGTAATAAACTGCTCTCTACGCTGCTGATTATTCATCTGCTGATGATTGGCGGTGTCACCTGGTATTTCTTCAGCTGCTACGGCGATATGGTCGGCACGATGAAGGACGATCAGCTGGCAAAAATCGCGGACGCCTGGTCCACCAATAAGCAGATGCCCGCCCTGATGCCGATGCTGATTGCGCCGGATAAAGCGAAAAGCGCGTTTGTGGTTCAGTTGTGGGACGATCGCGGACAGCTGCGTGCCAGCTCCTGGCCGGAGCTGGCGGCCCCGTTACAGAACCAGCGGGGTTACCGCGACGTGCATGTCGGCCAGTGCCGCGACTGTGAATGGCGGATCTATACCCGGCCCGGTTTGCCCGGCAGCGCGATCAAAACCATTCAGGTCATGCACAACCTCAGCTACATGAAGTCCACGATGGTCAAGCGGGCGCTGGCGGCGATTATCCCGATGATCCTGATGATGCCGCTGTCGCTGCTGGTGATCTGGCTGGTGGTACGCAAGATCACCCGCGATCTGCAGGTGGCTTCGCGTCAGATCGCGGCGCAGGAGACCCATCATCCGCATAACGTCTCGCCGGAGGGGCTGCCGGATGAGATCCTGCCGCTGGTGGCTGCCTATAATTCGTTGCTGAGTAAACTGCGCGAGGCCTGGTCCTCTCAGCGTCAGTTCCTGGAGGACGCCGCCCATGAGCTGCGCACCCCGGTAACGGCGGTGACCTTACAGCTGGAGAATCTGCGTCAGCATATCCAGCCGGGCGAAGCGAGCCGGCAGTTCAGCCAGCTGGAAGCGGGCGTCACGCGCACCCGTCATCTGGTCACACAGCTACTCAATGTGTCGCGCCAGGATGACCAGAGTGTGGTCGCCAGCGTCGAGCATATTGACCTGGAAGATCTGCTGAAGGAGAGCATTGAGCAGCTGATGGTGGTGGCAGACAAGCGCGGCATTGATATCGGCTTTAACGGCTCTGATCAATATCGTCTGCAGGCCAGTCGTTCTGAGCTGCGCAGCCTGTTTGACAACCTGATTGGTAACGCCATGTTGCACACGCCGGAAGGGAGTCTGGTCGATGTGCTGCTGCATCGGGTCGCGGGCAAAACGGTGGTCGATATTGTCGATAACGGGCCAGGCATGCCGGAATCCTTTATCGAGCGCGCGTTTGATCGTTTTACCCGCTCGCCTGACGTTAAAGCCCAGGGCAGCGGACTGGGATTATCCATCGTGCGTAACGTCGCTCAGAAGCATCAGATTCACGTCGCCCTTTCCAACTGTCTGACCCCACAGGGTACGATCTGTGGTTTACAGGTTCGCGTTACTTTTCCCTGATCCCGCCTTTTTGATCACGAACCAGACAACGTAAACGGTTGCCTGGTTCCGTTCGATCATGGTCTTAATTGTGAAGTGCATCACATTTTAGCTGAATTGTAATGCAACACTTTTTGACAAACGTGAGCAAAATCTATTTTCTATCGATCTGTTACAGGCACGCTACGCGGGCTGAACAACCGGCTGTTTTTTGCTGACATCCTCATTCCCTCCAGGGACCGATTTCTCTCTGACTGCGTCTGCTGTGCGGCGGTCAAAAGCATGTGGCTGATGATAATGAAATATAAAACGTTGATAGCAGGTGCCGTGCTGGCATGTTCACTGAGTGGTGCTGCGCAGGCCGCAGAAAGCGATCCGCAGTATCTCTCTGACTGGTGGCATCAGAGCGTTAACGTGGTAGGCAGCTACCACACCCGTTTCGGACCGCAGTTCAATAACGACGTCTATCTGGAATATGAAGCGTTTGCGAAAAAAGAGTGGTTCGACTTTTACGGCTATCTCGACGTACCTAATTTCTTCGGCGTCGGCAACAGCAACGCCAACGGCGTATTCGACCACGGTTCCCCGATGTTCATGGAAATTGAGCCGCGCTTCTCGATCGACAAGCTGACCGGCACCAGCCTGGCGTTTGGTCCGTTCAAAGAGTGGTATTTTGCTAACAACTACATCTACGATATGGGCCGCAACAGCGACAGCCGCCAGAACACCTGGTATATGGGTCTCGGCACCGATATCGATACGCACAGCGATGTCGGCCTGTCGCTGAACGTCTATGCCAAATATCAGTGGGAAAACTACGGTGCGGCGAACGAGAACAGCTGGGATGGCTATCGCTTCAAAGTGAAATACTTCGTCCCGATCACGACGCTGTGGGGCGGTAATCTGGGCTATGTCGGCTTCACTAACTTCGACTGGGGTTCCGATCTGCGCGATAAAGGCGGTGCATCACGCACCAGCAACTCTATCGCCTCCAGCCACATTCTGTCTCTGGGCTACGATCACTGGCACTTCTCTGCAGTGGCGCGTTATTTCCACAACGGCGGACAGTGGGCAGATGGTCAGGAAGTTAACTTCGGCAGCGGGCCGTTTGAGCTGAAATCGACCGGCTGGGGTTACTACCTGGTGGCAGGTTACAACTTCTGATGTAAAGCGGCGGCGCTTTATCGCGTCGCCGCCTTGTGTTTCTGCTGGTATGACGTCACGTCCTGTGACGTCCGTCAGCCGCTTAATCCTGCGACTTCTCCACATTGATGCGCCACGGAATGTTGAACTTATCAATAAACATGGCGAAGCCGTTCGACCAGAAAGTCTCCTGCCATTCCGTTGTCACCTTGCCGCCTGCCGACAGTTTTTCAAACCACGCTTTGCCCTCTTCAACATCGGTGGTGGAAAGGCTGACCGCATAACCGGCATGTTCCGACGCCGGTGGCTGATCGGTGTTACCGTCGCTGAGCATCAGCTCGCCGTCGCCAATACGCAGTTGCGCATGCATGATCTTCTCGGGTGGCTGCGGCGCTGCGGACTGATCGCCAACCTGCTCTCCCTGATCCGGCATATCGCCAAACTTCATTTTCGCGAGCAACTCGCCCCCGGTCGCCTGCAGGTAAAAGTCGATAGCCTCTTCACAACGGCCATAGAGAAACAGATAAGGACTGACTTGCATCTTCACCTCTATATTGTCGGTTGGATTTTTACAGTACCCTAAGAGTGTAGACGATCGACTTTACTCGCTGATTTTACTGGCAATAACGGCGAAACAGCTGCGCCATATAGCTGCTCATGGGCGTCAGCGCGGTCTCCTTACGCTGAATCAGATAAAAAATCGCTTTCGGCAGGGGTTCGTCAAGCGTCAGCGCGACCAGCGACCGTCCCAGAACCGGATCGTCAATCACATCGGCTGACAGAATGCTGATGAAATCACTTTGCGCCACCAGGCTGGTGCAGGCCATAAAGGTTTCACAGGTCACCACGATTTTGGGTGCCATGCCGCGCTCGCCAAAGAGGTCGTGCAACAGGCGGTAATAGCTGCCTTTCGGCGTCGGCATGGTCCAGTCCGCCTGCTGCAACGCCGCCAGTGAACGGGCTTTTTCCAGCGGATGGCCTTTGCGAACCACCACCTTATATTCCCGCTCCATCACGCGCTCATACATCAGCTCCTGATCGAGATGACTCTGGTCATAAGTATTGATGGTGAAATCGAGCGTTCCCTGACGCAGCTCATGCACCATCGACACCAGCTGGCCTTCGACGATGCGCACCTTGACCAGCGGATATTCCCGATGAAACTGGTTGATCACCTGCGGCATAACGGTACGCGCCACGCTGCTGCCGATGCCGATATTCACCTGCCCCCCGCCCCGCCCCAGCCGCTGCTGGATATCCTCTTCGGCGACCCGCAGCTCCGCCAGCACCAGGCTGGCATGACGGAAAAAGTTATCACCGATATCCGTTAACACCACGCCCTGCTGGCGGCGGATAAACAGCTTTGCCCCCAGCTCACGCTCCAGTTCCTGAATCGCTTTGGTCAGCGCCGGTTGCGACAGCCCCGAAACACGGCTTGCCGCACGGATACTGCCCTGCCGCGCCACGTCAACAAACGCACGCAGTTGATGAAGTTTGAGATTAGCGGACATAACTTCTGTGATAACCGTTGTTTATCAGTCACAAGATATTCGCATCTTATGCCCGGCTATTCCATTGTGTAGATTCGAAGCAGTGCATAAAAAACCAACAACGAGGACAGAGCCGATGAAAACCCTTTCCGACCACGTCAGTGCAAGGCTGCCGCAGCTTCAGCAGTGGCGTCGTGACTTCCATCACTACGCCGAATCGGGCTGGCTGGAGTTTCGCACCGCCACGCTGGTCGCTGAAGAGCTGCATCAGCTCGGTTATCAGCTAAAGCTGGGGCGTGAGGTGATCGACGCAGAGGCGCGGATGGGCCTGCCCGACGCCGCCGTGCTGAAACAGCAGGAGGCGCGGGCGTTACAACAGGGCGCGCTGCCGCAGTGGATCAGCCACTTTTCCGGCGGATTCTGCGGCATCTTGGCGACGCTGGAAACCGGCCGTCCCGGCCCGGTGATGGGCTTCCGCGTGGACATGGACGCACTGGATCTCAATGAGAGCCAGGCCAGCGATCATCTGCCGCATCGGGAAGGGTTCGCCTCCTGCAATGCGGGCATGATGCACGCCTGCGGTCATGATGGCCATACCACCATCGGGCTGGGGCTTGCCTCAGTGCTGATGGCGATGAAAGAGCGGCTCAGCGGCACCATCAAACTGATTTTTCAGCCTGCTGAAGAGGGTGTACGCGGCGCGAAAGCGATGGTAGCGGCGGGCGTGGTCGATGATGTGGATCGCTTCACGGCGATTCACATTGGCACCGGCGTGCCGGCGGGCGAAGTGGTGTGCGGCAGCGACAGCTTTCTCGCCACCACCAAGCTGGATGTTCACTTCACCGGCGTCGGTGCCCATGCGGGTGGCCGCCCGGAAGAGGGACGCAATGCCCTGCTGGCGGCGGCTCAGGCGACGCTGGCCCTGCATGGCCTGGCCCAGCACAGCGGCGGCGTGGCGCGGGTGAATGTCGGCGTGCTGCAGGCCGGAACCGGCCGCAACGTGGTCGCCGACTGCGCCCTGCTGAAGGTCGAAACCCGCGGCATCACCAATCAGGTTAACGACGATATTTATCAGCAGGCGCTGCGGGTAATTGCCGGTGCGGCGGCGATGTATGGTGTTGAGCAGCAGGTGACGTTGATGGGTGCGGCGCGCAGCTGCACCCCGACGCAGCCGTGGGTCGACTTCATCCACCAGCAGGCAGACGCGCTCGGTATCTTTGATTCCGTGGTCGATCGCAAAGCGCAGGCGGCAGGGTCAGAAGATGCGACCTATATGATGGAGCGGGTCAGGCAGCGTGGCGGCCAGGCCTCATACGTCATTTTCGGCTGTGACCTGGCGGCGGGCCACCATAATGCCCGATTCGACTTTGATGAGCGGGTCATGCCGGACGCCATCACGCTGCTGGCGACGCTGGCGCTCAATCAGGCGCAGTATGGTGAAACACGATGATGGAAGCCTTTATTGCCGACTATATCGACCGCCATCAGCACCGTTTCAGCACGCTCAGCGACGCCATCTGGGATACGCCGGAAACCCGCTTTGCCGAAACCCGCTCCTCGGCCCTGCTGGCCGACGCGCTGGCCGAAACCGGGTTCATCGTGGAGCGCGGCGTGGGCGGCATTGACACCGCCTTTATCGCCAGCGCCGGCAGCGGCAAACCGGTGATTGCCATCCTCGGGGAGTTTGATGCGCTGGCCGGTCTCAGCCAGCAGGCCGGATGCGCCCGGCCAGAACCGCTGGAGGTGAACGGCAACGGACACGGATGCGGCCACAACCTGCTCGGCACCGCCGGCGTGGCGGCGGCCTGTGCGGTTAAAGCCTGGATGGAGCAGCATCACGCTGGCGGAACCGTGCGTTTTTATGGCTGCCCTGGCGAAGAAGGGGGATCGGGCAAGACCTTTATGGTGCGTGAGGGCCTGTTTGACGATGTGGATGCCGCCGTGACCTGGCATCCGGAAGGTTTCAGCGGCATGTTCAATCTGCGCACGCTCGCCAATATTCAGGCCGCGTTCAGCTTCAAAGGGATCGCGGCTCATGCCGCTAACTCTCCCCATCTGGGCCGCAGCGCACTGGATGCCGTCACGCTGATGAATACCGGGGCCAACTTTCTGCGCGAGCACATCGAACAGGAGGCACGTCTGCACTACGCCATCACCAACAGCGGCGGCGTCTCGCCAAATGTGGTGCAGGCCGATGCGGAGGTGCTCTACCTGATCCGCGCGCCATCGCTGCCACAGGCGCAGGCGATCTATCAGCGGGTGATCAATATTGCCCGGGGTGCCGCCCTGATGACGGACACGACCCTGACCGTGCGTTTTGACAAAGCCTGCTCTGACTATGTGCCTAATCGCGCCCTGGAAGCGGTCATGGAGCGCTATTTGCATCACTTTGGTTTGCCCGACTACAGCGACGAAGAGCGCGCGTTCGCGGCTGAACTGCGTGCCACTCTGACCGATGACGATCTGCGTAATGCCCGCCTGAACGCCGCCCGTATCGGTGGCGAAGCCGGTCACGCCTGGGCTGAACAGCTGGGGGAGAGGCTGTTTATGGATCAGGTCGCGCCCTATGCCGTCACCCGCGACCTGCTCTATGGCTCCACCGATGTCGGCGATGTCAGCTGGGTCACGCCGACGGCACAGTGTTTTGCGCCCTGCTTTACCTTCGGCACGCCGCTGCACACCTGGCAACTGGTGGCGCAGGGCCGCACCACGATCGCGCATAAGGGCATGTTGCTGGCGGGCAAAGTGATGGCGGCGACGGTGACCACGCTGCTGCAGGATGAACAGGCGCTGGCGGAATGCCAGGCCGAATTTCAGAAGGCACGCGCCGGGCAGCCCTATCACTGCCCGATCCCGGCGGGGATCACACCCACAAAACTGGCCGGATGAGCCAGCGGCCGCGTCGCTGACGCGGACCAGAATAAAAATAGTGCAAACACTTCCCTGATTCTGCGGGGCCGGAACTGAACTCACCGCCTGTTGCCTGTCGCGACCGGCGTCAGCCCGCGCCGCCATCGATAAGGGGGTCACAAGACGACAAGAAGAGAACCCATACCATGGAAGCAACCTCCGAGAACCGTAGTCCTGGCCGGCTCTTCAGCTGGATCGAGCGCGCAGGCAATAAAGTGCCTAACCCGTTTTTACTGTTTGTCTATCTGATTGTGATACTGATGGTCGCAACCGCCATTATCAGTGCGCTGGATCTGGCGGTGAAGAACCCCGGTAATGGCGAAATCGTCCGGGTCAACAACCTGCTGAGCGTCGCGGGTCTGCAGTGGATCCTGCCCAACATCATCAAAAACTTCAGCAGCTTTACCCCGCTGGGGTCGATTCTGGCGCTGGTCATTGGTGCCGGGCTGGCGGAAAAGGTCGGCCTGCTGCAGTCGCTGATGGTTAAGATGGCGTCACGCGTCAGCCGCCGTTACGCCAGCTACATGGTGCTGTTTATCGCCTTTTTCAGCCATATCTCCTCGGACGCGGCGCTGGTGGTGATGCCACCGCTGGGTGCGCTGATCTTTCTGGCGGTGGGCCGTCATCCGGTCGCGGGCCTGCTGGCCGCCATCGCCGGTGTCGCCTCGGGTTTTACCGCTAACCTGCTGATCGTCACCACCGATGTGCTGCTTTCAGGTATCAGCACCGAAGCCGCTAAAGCGGTCAGCGATACGGTGCATGTCAGCGTCATCGATAACTGGTTCTTTATGGCCACCTCGGTGATTGTGCTGACGATTGTGGGTGCGTTACTGACCGACAAATTTGTTGAGCCGCGCCTGCCGCAGTGGCAGGGCAACGGCGAAAAGCTGGCGGGGCTGACGCCGCTGGAGAACCGCGGCCTGCGGGCCGCCGGGATCGCCGCGCTGCTGTTTATCGCCGTCATGGCGCTGCTGGTTGTGCCGGAACATGCGCCGCTGCGCAATCCCGCCAGCGGTGCCATTATCCCCTCGCCATTTATTCAGGGCATTGTGCCGATCATCATTCTGTTCTTCTTTGTGGTGGCGATTGCCTATGGTGTCGCCACCCGGCAGATCCGCCGTCCGGATGATATCCCGCAGCTGCTGGTCGATCCGATGAAAGGCATGGCGGGTTTTATCGTGATGGTCTTTCCGCTGTCGCAGTTCGTGGCGTTCTTTAACTGGAGCAACATGGGCAAATTCATGGCGATAGGACTGACCGACGTGCTGGAGAGCGCAGGCGTCAGCGGCGCGCCCGCATTTCTCGGCCTGATGTTTCTGTCGGCATTTCTCTGCATGTTTATCGCCAGCGGCTCAGCCATCTGGTCGATTCTGGCGCCGGTGTTCGTGCCGATGTTTATGCTGCTCGGCTTCCATCCCGCCTTTGCCCAGATGATTTTTCGCATCGCTGACTCGGCGGTGCTGCCGCTGGCACCGATGTCGCCCTTTCTGCCGCTGTTCCTCGCCTTTTTGCAGCGATACCAGAAGGATGCGCAGCTCGGCACCTACTATGTGCTGATCTTCCCCTATCCGCTGGTGTTCTTTATCAGCTGGATCGCGCTGCTGGTCGCCTGGTACTGGCTGGGACTGCCGATTGGGCCGGGCGTCTGGCCGCAACTGCCTTAAGGCACCGTGCCAGCGATACAGCATAAACGCTGGCACGTTTTCTGCGGCACTGCAGTTATGTCAGTGCGCAGCCAGTTCCTGAAAGAAGGCGGGATTCTTCTGGATAGTCGCCAGTACTTTAGCTGCCAGTCCGGTCGGATTGCGGCGTCCGCTTTCCCAGCTCTTTATCGTATCAAGGCTGGTTCCCAGTGCAGCAGCCATTTCACTCTGGGAAACGTTAAGCTGCGCCCGGATAGCCTTCACATCAGCCAGCGCGTAATGGGTAACACGGGCGGGTTCTCTGACACCGTTTTTTATCTCCACCGCCTCTTCCAGCGATGCTTTCAGCTCATCAAAAAAACTCATGTCATATCTCCTCTTTCAGTCTTTGTGTCAGCTTTTTCAGCACGGCTTTTTCCGCATCCGTGAGGTTCTCTTTGAGATTCTTTGGATAAGCCATGATCAGGTAAATCACCTCAGCGGTAGCCAGAAAGTAAATTACCCTTGCGCTGCTGCTTTTACCCTGATTGCCCGTCGCCATCCTGATTTTTCGCAGTCCGCCGGTTTTCTGAATAAGATCGCCTTTCTCCGGTGACTCGATAAGCTCCCTCTGAAGCTCCCGAAGCTCTTCATCCGTGGCGATTTGCTTTATCTGTCGGGTAAACATCGGGGTTTCGATAAACTCAATTGCCTGACTCATCGCTCACTCCTGCCTCTTCCATGAGGAGTACATAGTACACCCAGCCTGCTTCATGAAAAAGCCCACGGATGGCAAAACCTGCAACGTATGTTGCTAAATCGTCAGCAACGCCCCTCTCGGCAACAGCAGATGAATTGATTATTCTGCTATTTCTTCGCCTGCTAACGGTTGACGTTCTGAATAACCGCCTGCGGGTGTTTCCCACACTGCCTGAGGTTGACGCTGATATGACCACTCACTCCACCCGCATGCCGCCGATGCACGCGTCATCGGCGGCCCGCAACAGCGTAGCCGGGCGCATTGATGCGCTGCCCGCGTCCGCTGGCTTATGGCGCTTTATCACCCTGCTGGCGCTGGGCGGCTTTTTTGAACTTTACGACCTGTTTGAAACCGGCTATATCAGCACCGGCCTGCTGGCGGCGGGCGTCTTTCACACCGGTGAGGCGGGTGTGCTCGGCTTCTCCGATCAGGCTGCGTTTGCCTCAGCCACCTTTCTCGGCCTCTTTTTCGGCGCCAGCCTGCTGGCCCCCTACGCTGACCGATTTGGCCGCCGCCTGACCTTTATGTGTGCACTGCTCTGGTATGGGCTCTTTTCCCTGCTGATGGCCTTTCAGCAGAGCGCGGAGATGATCATTCTGTTCCGCTTTCTGGTGGGGATCGGGCTGGGCGTCGAGCTGGTGACCATTGATACCTATCTGTCGGAATGGGTGCCGAGCCACCTGCGCAGCCGCGCCTTTGCTTACGCCTTTTTCGTGCAGTTTTTATCGGTGCCTGCCGTCGCGCTGATGTCGTGGTGGCTGGTGCCGCAGACCGTATTCGGTCTGGAAGGCTGGCGCTGGGTCGTGATCGCAGGCGCACTCTGTTCACTGGTGATCTGGCTGGTGCGCAGAAATCTGCCGGAATCGGCACGCTGGCTGGCGCAGCAGGGGCGCTATCAGGCGGCGCATGAGGTGTTATCGGCGATGGAGCAGCGCTGCGGCATTCCGGCCGGGCCCGCTATCCTGCCCGATGACGCGGCTGCACAGCTGCCCAAACGCGGGCGCTTTCGTGAGATCTGGGCTCCCGCTTATCGACAGCGCACCCTGATGCTGGTGGTGATGAACTTTTTCCAGGCGATCGGCTTTTTTGGCTTTGGTAACTGGCTGCCTGCGCTGCTGTCAGGCCGCGGTGCCACGGTGACACACAGCCTGCTCTATGCCTTCTTTATCACGCTAGCCTATCCGCTGGGATCGCTGATCTGTAGCCGCTATGCCGACAAGCTGGAGAATAAGTGGCAGATTGTTCTGTCATCGCTGATGACGGTTGTATTCGGCACGCTGTTCGCCTTCCAGACGCAGCCGGTGCTGCTGATCCTCTGCGGCTTCCTGATTACCTGGTCCAACGCCTGGCTGACTTTCAGCTTTCACGCCTATCAGACCGAGATTTTCCCGACCCACATCCGGGCGCGGGCAGTCGGCTTCTGCTACTCCTTCAGCCGCCTCTCTACGGTATTCAGCAGTATTTTAATCGGGGTGATCCTGCAATACGCCGGCACGCCGGGCGTGATTACGTTCATCGTGCTGAGCATGCTGATGGTGATGCTGTCGGTAGGGATTTACGGGCCGAAAACCCGTGGAATCGATCTGGAGAATATTTAAAAGAAAAGGCCGTCATCCTGATGGTGACGGCCTTTTTACGGGTTATTTGCCTTCCAGCACCCGGATATCTGCACTGCCCAGACGATCCTTCTCATCTTTACGCAGCGACGCGACCTGTTTCGCGGTCACCGGTTCTGACGCCTTATTGCCCCAGCTGTTACGCACGAAGTTCACCACATCGGCAACCTGCTGGTCGTTCAGCCGCCAGCCAAATGCCGGCATGGTAATGGTCGATGGCGCACCGTTCACACCAGGCAGTTGCCCACCCACCAGCACGATGTGAATCAGCGAGGTCGGATCGTCCGCCAGTACCACCGGGTTGCCGCGCAGCGCCGGATAAAAACGCTTATAGCCGCTGCCATCGGTTTTATGGCATGCCGCACAGCTGTCGACATAGGCCGCCGCGCCGGTCTGGCTGTCATCGCCGCGCCAGAGTGCTTTGGCGGTGGCATCATCCACGCTGAAGGCCGCCTGATGCGGATCTTTCGCGCCCAAGGACTTCAGATAGCGCGCAATCGCGGTGATATCGGCTTCGCTCAGGTGCTGCAGGCTGTGTTCCACCACGTCGGTCATCCCACCGAACGCGGCAGTCTGATCGTTACGGCCATAACGCAGGAACTGACGCAGGTCATCTTCGCTCCAGCGCCCCAGCCCATCGCGGTTATCGCCACGCAGGTTGCTGGCCGTCCAGCCGTCAATCGGCGCGCTGCTGCCTGCCAGATAGTCGTTGCCTTCGGCGTTGGTCAGCACCTTCTCCTGCATGGTGAAACTGCGCGGCGTGTGACAGGCACCGCAGTGGCCCAGCCCCTCAACCAGATAGCGACCGCGCGCCAGCACCGGATCTTCCTGAGCGGCAGGCTGGAACGCTTTCACATCGGGCGCAAAAATTCCGCGCCAGATCGCCAGCGGCCAGCGCATCGACAGCGGCCACGGAATGTCGCTGTCGCGATTTGGCTGCTTCACCGCCGTCACGCCATGCATGAAGTAGGCGTAAAGCGCCTTCATATCCTCATCGCTGACGACCGCGTAAGAGGGATAAGGCATGGCGGGATAGAGGGTATCGCCATTTTTCGCCACGCCATGACGCACCGCTTTCTGGAAGTCGTCGTAGCTGTACTCACCGATACCGGTCGTGCGATCGGGGGTAATGTTGGTGGAGTAGATGGTGCCAATCGGGGTGGCCATCGGCAGACCACCGGCAAAGGTCGCGCCGCCTTTGCTGGTGTGACAGGCCACACAGTCACCGGCGCGCGCCAGATACTCTCCCCGCTTAACCAGATTGTCCTGGCTCTCATCCGCCAGCGCGGCAAAGGTCAGGGTGCCCAGAATCAGGGCCAGAATGCCATTTTTCATCGCCATGTTCCTTATGCCTGCACCAGTGGGCCGGGGTTCTTCAGGTAGTTTTCGCGAATCGCTTTAGCTGACCAGTAGGTCAGCGCCGCCACCATGCCGGTCGGGTTGTAGCCCAGTCCCTGCGGGAAGGCAGAGGCGCCTGGCACAAACACATTCGGCACGTCCCAGCTTTGCAGATAGCGGTTAACCGCACTGGTTTTCGGATCGTCGCCCATGATCGCACCGCCACTGATGTGGGTGGTCTGATACACCGTGGAGTCAAAATGGGTGCCCGGCTTTTTCGCGCCGCCCAGAATCATCTTCGGATTCATCGCTTCAGCGATATTGCGCATTTTTCCGACCATAAACTGCGCCATTTTGATGTCGTTCTCCTGCCAGTCAAAGGTCATGCGCAGCAGTGGCTGCCCATAGGCATCTTTGTAGTTGGGATCGAGATCGAGATAGTTAGCGCGGTAGGACTGATGCGCGCCGTGCGCATCCATCGACAGGTGATGGGTGTAAGTATCCGCCACTGCCGCTTTCCATTTACTGCCCCAGTTTGGCGTACCGGCAGGCACTGGCATGCCGGAGATCGGCTTGGTTCCCGCCTGGTTGACCCAGAATGGCGATCCGCCCACAAAGCCCAGCGGTCCGTGGTCGAAGTTATCGGCGTTGAAATCATCAACCGCAACGCCCGCGCCACCTGCGCCGATAAACGGGTTAGTGGTGGTGTTTTTATCAAACAGCGCCTTCAGGGTAGAGAGGTTCTGATAGGCGAAGTTGCGGCCGACGGTGCCTTCGTTGGTAATCGGGTTGTAAGGCTTGCCGATGCCTGACAGCAGCATCAGATGCACATTGTGGAACTGGAAGGCGGAGAGGATCACCAGGTCAGCGGGCTGCACCTGCTCGCGCCCCTGCCCGTCCACATAGGTCACGCCGGTTGCGCGCGTTTTGTCATCGCTGAGATTGACCCGCAGGACATACGAGTTGTTACGCAGTTCAAACTTTGGCTCCTGGCGCAGGGCAGGCAGGATGTTCACGTTAGGTGACGCTTTGGAATACATGTAGCAGGCGTAGCCGCTGCAGTATCCGCAGAAGTTACACGGCCCCATCTGCGCGCCATAGGTGTTGGTATAGGGCCCGGAGGTGTTGGCGGAAGGCAGATCGTAAGGATGATAGCCGACCGACTCCGCCGCCTGCGCAAACAGCTGCGCCGAGTAGGTACGCTTCTGTGCGGGCAGCGGGAAGTTATCTGAGCGATCGGGCGCAAACGGGTTACCGCCTTTATCTTTGCCGACCACCTTGCCCTTGATACTCCAGGCGCTGCCTGAGGTGCCAAAGACTTTTTCTGCCTTATCGAAGAACGGCTCCAGCTCATCGTAACTGACGCCAAAATCCTGAATCGTCATGCCTTCCGGGATGAAATTCTTGCCGTAACGCTCTTCGTAATGGCTGCGCATCCGCAGTTCAATCGGATCCACGCGGAAGTGGACGCCTGACCAGTGCAGGCCCGCGCCGCCGGTGCCGGTGCCGGGCAGGAATGCCGCCAGCTGACGATAAGGCACCGCCGTCTGCGAAGCATCATGACGGATGGTCACGGTGCTTTTAGAGAGATCCTGGAACAGCTTTTTGCGGATGTTATAGGTCAGCTCATCAATGGACTGCGGATAAGAGCCGTCGGGATAGGTGTCGCGATGCGGCCCACGCTCCAGCGCCAGCACATTCAGGCCCGCTTCGGTCAGCTCTTTTGCCATGATGGCACCGGCCCAGCCGAAGCCAACAATCACCGCATCCACTTTTTTCATTTCGTTTGCCATGCTTAACTTCTCTCCCCGCGAATCGATACTGACGGGAACGGATAACGTTCACCGCGCTCTACCCAGTCCATAAAGTCGGCGCGTGCGCCAGGGAAGTTGATCAGCTTCCAGCCGACCATTCCCTGATTTCCGCCGTGGACAGGATCGCTGAAGAAGCCTTCGCGGGTGTTCTGCAGCAGAAAGGCAAAGAAGGTTTTAGCGGGCAGCTGGCTGAATTCGGCGCTGCCACTCTCCATCGCCTGCAATAGCGCATCCTGCTGCTCCGCGCTGAGCTGAGCGAACACCTTACCGTGCTGCTGTTTGCTGTAGTGGTCGGCATCGGCCAGACCGAGACGGTAGATCTGCTGCGGCACCAGCGGCAGCTGATAGCCCAGCTCTTTCGGCAGATCGGGATTAAACGGCCCCTGCATATACCAGTTCGATCCGGTGGCATAGGGTGTATTCATCTGGCGGTCGATGAACTCCGGCACGCCCGCTTCCACTGCGCCAGGCCCGCGTTCATCGCTGGGGATCAGGCGCGCCACGGCGGCGGTGATAAAGGCATACTCTTCGGCGGTAAACCAGGAGGGCTGATAATCACGCGCCTTCTGTGGTGCAGCCGGCGTTTCAGCCGCCTGTGCGGTCAGCGGCAGGGAGAGAGCACCCATCGCTGTGGACCCTACCGCCATTGCAGGCGCCAGGGTGATTGTCTTCAGCAAAAAATCCCTGCGTGAATGACCCTTTTTTTGTTCTGACATGACATTGCCTCATTCCCGCGCTGGATGGCGGTATGAAAAAATAGGTGGTTGCGTTGTAGTGGTTTTTATCAGCAGATACCGGCCCTGATGCCGGCTTGTTACCGGTAACAAGCCGCCATATTGTAACACTGCTATTCACAAAGATTTAGTTCCGCGAAACAAAACCGCACAATTTCATTAACATTCATCCCTGTCCTGTCATGAGCAGAAACAACAGACTACAGACAGCAAGCAACCAAAACGTTATAAAAGACCACACACAACAGCGGAGTGCCTATGTTTAAGTCTTTTTTTCCGCGGCCAGCGCTGTTTTTCAGCTCAGCGGCCGTCTGGAGTTTAGTCGCTATTTTTGCCTGGTTTGGTTTTGCTGAGCAGTTGCCCGGCATGTGGCCCATGTTCGAAACCGCCATCAAAGCGCCCCTGCCGACGACCGCAGCGCGTTTTATCGCGGCGAGTCAGATCTGGTTCTATCTCTATTACTGGATAATGGTCGCCATTTTTGCCGTGGCGTGGCGGGTGATCGACTCTCATCCGTGGCAACGCTGGTCAGTCTGGGGATCGGCACTGATCATCTTTGTCACCTGGTTTGGTGTCCAGGTCGGGGTCGCCATCAACGCCTGGTATGGCCCGTTTTACGATCTGATCCAGAAAGCGCTGACAAAAGCGGGATCGGTGCAGATTGCTGAGTTTTACCACCAGGTTGTGGCTTTTCTCGGCATCGCATTAATCGCGGTGGTGATTGGCGTACTCAATTCGTTCTTTATCAGCCACTGGGTTTTCCGCTGGCGTACCGCCATGAATAACTATTACATGCACAACTGGCAGCGGCTGCGCCATGTTGAAGGTGCCGCACAGCGTGTGCAGGAAGACACCATGCGCTTTGCGACCACGCTGGAAAACTGGGGTGTCAGTTTTATTCAGGCGATCATGACGCTGGTGGCATTTTTGCCGGTACTGGTGGCGCTCTCCCATCACGTTAAAGATATTCCGTTCCTCGGTAATATCCCTTACGCGCTGGTGATTGCCGCGGTGCTCTGGTCGGTGTTTGGTACAGGTTTACTGGCGCTGGTCGGGATTAAACTGCCTGGGCTGGAGTTCCGCAACCAGCGGGTCGAAGCCGCCTACCGTAAAGAGCTGGTCTACGGCGAAGACAATGCCGATCGCGCCGGGCCACAGACGGTGCAGGAGCTGTTCAGTCGGGTGCGGGTTAACTACTTCCGTCTCTACTTTCACTATCTCTACTTCAACATCACCCGCATTCTCTATCTGCAGGTCGATAACGTGTTTGGCCTGTTCCTGCTGTTTCCTTCGATTGTGGCGGGCACCATCACGCTGGGCTTACTCAATCAGATCACCAACGTGTTTGATCAGGTGCGCGGCTCGTTCCAGTATCTGATCGCCTCCTGGTCGACGCTGATTGAACTGATGTCCATCTACAAACGTCTGCGCAGCTTCGAGCAGATTCTGGATGATGTGCCGCACGACGAGATGATGCGCGAAGCGTCAGAGGATGTGTAGCGCACAGGCGCTTTATTGAGGCGAAAAAGCCACCCGTGAGAGTGGCTTTTCCGGTGACACAGCGCGGCGGTAAAACCGTTTACCTCCCCGCGCAGAGAGCGTTCCTTACAGAGTTATGCGCATCACGCTATCAGGATTCGCTGGCGGCGCCTTGCGCGAGCCTGGCTGCTTCACGCTGACATAAAGCACGTTGCCATCCGCTGAGAGCGCCAGACTGTTCGGCAGGGCCGGCGTTTTTACAGTACGTTTAACCTGATAGGTGCGGGCGTCGATGATGCTGACCTCGCCCGCTTTGCGATGGGTGACATAGAGCTCATCGCGATCCGGATTGAACAGCACCGCCAGCGATTCCGGAACGGCAATCCGCTGTATGACCTGCTGACTACGCAGATCAACCACCAGCACCTGAGCCTGCTTTGAATCACTCAGGAAGGCACGCTGACCGCGCGTATCCAGCGCAATGTTCAGGAAGAAGTGCGCTTTATCGCCATCAATCTTCTGTTTTTTCTCAACGGCATTGGTGCGGGCGTTTATAGTCACCAGCTCGCCATCCGCATTGGTGACGTACACCTTCTGCGCGGCTGAATCCACTGCCAGGCCTGTGCCCATTTTGCCGGTGTTCGGGATCGTGCTGATCAGTTTCAGCGAACTGCCATCCACGACCCAGACCACGCTCTGCGGCCCCAGCCCGGTGATATAGACGCGGTTAGTTTTCACATCCACGGCCACCTGACGCGGCTGCAACGGACGCACGGTTTCGCTGCGCTTGCGGCCATCCAGCACCCGCGTGTTGAGGACGTTGCCACTGCTGGCATCAATCGCGGTCACTGAACCGTCAAGCGTATTTCCGATATAGAGCACGTTCGTTTGCGGGTTGAGCGCCGCGCCAAACGATTTCAGCGGCGTGGCGATCGACTTCTGCACCGCCAGCGTCGCGGGATCGAGACGAAACACGGTGCCGCCCTCGCCGCTGCTGTTTTGTGCTGTCGCCACGAACAGCGCATTCTCCTTCGGGCTGACGGCCAGTTCATAGACCCCTTTGCCCACCGCCTGATTCAGATCTTCTGCCTGCACAGCCAGCCATCCTGACGCAGAAAACAGGGCCGTAGCCAGTAACAGCGGACGCAGCGTCCGGCGCGTATTGGTATTCGCTTTCATAACTTCTCCAGAGTGAATTCACCGCAGATGCAGTGAAATGAAAGCCCGACATTGCAACCAGAAACAGCTGACCAGCAGCCTGAGAGAATCTTGTTTTTGAGAATAATAATTATTTCGGAAGGAAAGGGACAGGATTATTCGCGCAGAAACGCCGCCAGGACGCCCGGAGGCGTCCTGTCAGCATGGGAGGGCAGAAAGATTATTTCAGCAGCTCAGCGGTCATGTGCACGCCGTTGTTGGTGTAAGCTTCGGTGATTTTATATGAAGCACCAGCTTCCTGAGCCTGCGCAGCAATTTTCGCTTCAGCACCGTCCAATGTAGAGTCGATGGCGGTCACAGATTGCGCGAAGCTGGCGAATGGCAGAACAGAAAGCGCGATAACAGCTGCAAAAGTTTTGATAGATTTCATGGTCAATTCCTCGGTTGATTTTTATCAGGTAAGGCGTGCTGCCTTGTTGATAGAAATAATAGTCCGGAAGTTGATCAGGAAAAAGCGGAGGGTTTTGCTTATCTCTTTCAGAAAAACTGAACATAAAAAGCACGCATCGTACAGTTATCGCTCAAAAGGTTAATAACCCGCTCATGAAAGAAAAGGCAGCATAATCCGCTGCCTGAAAAAGATTAACCGTGGTGCCGGACCCGGCTGAAGATGGTCAGTGCAGCCAGCAGCATCAGTACCCCGCTGGCAACAAATACGCCGCCAGCGCCGCGCAGATCGAACATCCAGCCGCCCGCCGCCGCGCCGACAGTTATCGCCAGCTGAATCGTGGCGACCAGCAGACCACCGCCCGATTCTGCATCATCCGGCACCGCGCGCGAAATCCAGGTTGACCAGCCGGTTGGCATCGAACCAAACGCCATGCCCCAGATCGCCACGCCCGCTCCCACTATCCAGCTGACCCCGCCAAAAGTCACCAGCAGCAGCGCGGTCAGGCTCATCAGCAGCGCCATCCCGCTCAGCGTCAGCGACACGCTGCGAGTCACCAGAAAACCGGCCAGCGAGGTGCCAAAGAAGTTCGCCACACCAAAGGCCAGCAGCGCCAGCGACAGCTGGTTAAGGTTGAACTGCGCCACACCTTCCAGGAAAGGGCGCAGATAGGTAAAGAAGGCGAAGTGGCCGGTGAACATCATGATCACGGCCAGCATGCCCCAGCGCATCACGCCGATCCGCAGCAGGGTCAGTACGCCGCCGCTGCGGGCTTTGTTCTCTGCCGGCATGGCGGGCAGGGTAAAGAACTGCCACAGCAGCGCCAACGCGCCCAGCCCGGCGGTCAGCATAAAGATGTTGCGCCAGCCCACCAGGCCACCGAGGTAGCTGCCAAGCGGCGTGGCGATAATCGTCGCCAGCGAGATCCCGCTGAAGACGATGGAGAGCGCCCGCGGCACCTGATCGACGGGCACCAGACGCATGGTGATGGCGGTTGAGAGCGTCCAGAAGCCACCTATCGCCATCCCCAGCAACACGCGCGCCAGCAATATCACCGTCAGATCGCCGGCAAACGCCACCATCAGCGCCGAGGCGATCAGCAGCAGTGAGAACACCAGCATCACGATGCGGCGATCGATACGCCGCGTGACACTGCCGGTCACCAGGCTGGTAAACAGCGCCACCAGGGCGGTAATGGTGACGGTCTGTCCCGCCTGCCCTTCTGAAACGCCGAGGCTGTGCGCCATGGGCGTCAGCAGACTCACGGGTAAAAATTCGGCGGTAATCAGGCTGAACACCCCAAACGCCATAGCAAAAACTGCGCCCCACGCGGGGTGGGTCGGCGAGGAAACCTCATCAGCCACTTCGGTTGTCAGACTCATGCTGCTTCTCCGGAAGATAAAAAAGTGTGAGAGAGCATAGAGGGAGGCGTCAGGACGATCTATGATGCTTACACCTTCATTTTTGATAATTCGTCTGGAATCGCATGAGCCACTATGGAGACCTGACCAGCGAGCTGTTGATGGGGATGCGCCTTTATGGCGTCAACTATCAGCGTATCGCCGTAAGCGCACCGTTCGGGCTGCGCTTCGATCACGCACCGGGGCGGGCGCAGTTTCACTTTGTCGGCCGCGGCTCACTGCTGGTGCGCAGTGCCTCCGGTGAGGTGTTTCCGCTTCACAGCGGCGATGCGCTGCTGGTGCCGCACGGTAAACCGCACAGCCTGATCTCCGGCGAGGAGGTGGCCTGCCTGTGTGTGAAAAATATGACGAGCAAGCCGATCTGCGACAGCGTCTGCGCCATTGCCGCTCCGGAGGATGCCGGAGAGGATGAGCACAGCGTGCTGCTGTTCAGCGCCTGTATGGCATTTGAACTGGGCGGCATGCAGCCGCTGATCAATACTATGCCGGATGTGATGCTGGTGAGTACCCTGCTGTCGCAGTATCCGGAGATTCAGCCGCTCCTGGCGGCGATGGAACGGGAGTCGCGCACCCGGCAGGCGGGATTTGCCGGTATTCTGTCGCGTCTGGCCGACGTGGTTGCCGCGCTGATTGTGCGCGGCTGGGTGGAGAACGGCTGCGGCCAGCAGAGCGGGCTGGTGCAGGCGATGCGCGATCCGCGGCTGAGTCAGGCGATTGCCGCCATGCACCGGGAGCCGGGCGAAAACTGGACGGTCGCACGGCTGGCCAGCGTGGCGGGCTGTTCGCGTTCGGTGTTTGCCGGCCGTTTTCTCAACGCCACCGGCATGACGCCGTTACGTTATCTGACCGAACTGCGGATGCGGCTGGCGGTGCAGCGGATTGTGAACAATGGCGAAGCGGTGGAAGCCGTGGCTTACCATCTCGGCTACGGTTCGATTGCAGCGTTCAGCCGCGCCTTTAAACGCATCGTCGGTCAGTCGCCAGGCGCGCTGCGGGCCGGACGCGAAGGCACGCAGGCGCTGACCGCCTCATCTGCCGCTTAGCGGAATACGCTGATCGCCTCCACCAGACGGTTTGCCTGATGGGTCATGCGGCCCGACGCCTCGGCGCTTTCCGATACGCGCGCGGCGTTCTGATGGGTAATGTCATCAAGATCTTCCACCGCTGAACTCACCTCACTGAGTGCGGTGGCCTGCTCGGCGGTGGCGGCACTGATCTGGGCAATCAGTGCCGTGACATTCTGCACCTGCGACACGATATCCTGCATGGTCCGGCCTGCCGCGCTGGCGTGTTCATTGCCCGATTTGACCCGGCCAGCGCTGGTTTCGACCAGCATTTTAATCTCACTGGCCGCTTTGGCGCTGCGCTGCGCCAGACTGCGCACCTCGCCCGCCACCACCGCAAAGCCTTTGCCCTGTTCACCGGCCCGTGCCGCTTCAACGGCCGCGTTCAGCGCCAGGATGTTGGTCTGGAAGGCAATACCGTCGATCACGCTGGTAATATTGGCAATTCGCTTCGAGCTGTCGGCGATTTCGCCCATCATTTCCATCATCTCGCTCATCACCTCGCCGCCTTTGCTCGCCGCACTGCTGGTGTCGGCAGAGAGGGTATTTACCTCATGCGCGGTTTCCGTATTGCTCTTCACCGTCGCGGTCATTTCGTTCATGGTGGCCGCCGTCTGCTGCACGTTGGCGGCCGCCTGCTCGGTGCGACGACTCAGTTCGTTATTGCTGCGGGCGATAGCGTCACTGGCGCTTAAAACGTTGATCGCCTGGCCGCTGACATCATCCACCAGCCAGCGGAACATCAGGCCGAGCTGACCGATGGCACGCAGCGTTACGCCCACCTCATCCACGCGATCCATCTGCTCAACCTGATGGCTGGCTCCGGTCGCCACGCGCAGGGCCTGCTGACACATCCGCTCGATCGGGCGGGAGATCTGCTGCTCCAGCCAGAGGCTGCTGAGTGTCAGCAGAGCGGCCATACCGGCAGCAAAACCGGCCAGGGCCGCCGGTGTCATACCCAGCGCCCAGGTACCCGCCACCGACAGAGGCAGCAGCGCCAGCAGGGTGCTGCGGATCCGCCAGCGCAGGGGCAGCGTCTTCAGCAATGAGGCGGGACGGCCCCAGCCGCTGCGCACCAGCAGGCCTTTGTGAAAACGTCGCCCTCTGGCGCGGCCTTCACGAAAATCCTGATAGAGCGCTTCGCTCTGACGCACCTCTTCCGGGGTGGGTTTGGTGCGCACCGACATATAGCCCTGCACTTTGCCGTCGCGCACCACCGGAATGGCATTGGCCCGCACCCAGTAGTGATCGCCATTTTTGCGTCGGTTCTTGACCAGCGCGGTCCAGGGCTCGCCCTGCTTCAGCGTTGCCCACATGTCAGCAAAGGCCTCCGGCGGCATGTCGGGATGGCGCACCATATTGTGCGGCTGGCCGTTGATCTCGTCGGCGGTGAATCCGCTCGCTTCGATGAAGGCGTCGTTGGCGTAGGTGATGTGGCTGTTGAGATCGGTGGTGGACATCAGTGTCGCATGATCGTCGAACAGATATTCACGCTGAGAGACAGGCTGGTTGTTACGCATCAAAAATCCTTGAAGACCCGACCTTCTGCCCGTGACAGCTTAACTGTCAGCGAGAAAACGGCAGGCTGAGAGATAACGATTACCTTTTTTTATGTTTTCGGCATGCGTCTGTACTCTCTTTAGCGATTCCGTTAAATTTCTGCCGCGAAAAAAGCCACTTTGCAGCGGCTTTCACATTTTTGGGTGATTATTCATCCGTTAGCCGGATTTCAGAATTCCGGCAGTCCGTCAGCTGAGGTCAACATTTCGGGTGCCGAACCACCAGGTCAGCAGAAACCCGCCGGTCCAGGCGACCATCAGCCCGGCCAGATAGACCGCCATCCCGGCGAAGATCCCCTGTCCGGACGTCATCAGCGGCAGCGTGACCAGACCGGATGGCCCGAATACCGTATTCATCCCCACCGGTAATCCCAGCCACGCCACCAGTCCGATAAAGAAACCGCCCAGCGCTCCGCCCCCACAGGCGGTGACGAAGGGCTTGAGGCGCGGCAGGGTGACGCCGTAGATCAGAGGTTCACCGACACCCAGCAGGCCCGGCACAATGGCACCTTTGATCTGCGCCCGCAGCAGTGCCCCCTTCTCCGCTTTGCACCACAGCGCCAGTGCTGCACCGACCTGCCCGGCCCCCGCCATTGCCAGAATCGGAAACAGGGAGTTAAAGCCCTGGCTTTCCATCAGCGCAAAGTAGACCGGAATAAAACCCTGATGGATGCCGAACATCACCGCAATCAGGAACAGCCCGGCCAGCAGAGCACAGCCAAAGGGATTATTGTTGAGATGGATGAACAGCCATGACATCCCTCTGAACAGTTCACCGCCCAGCGGCATGATGAGCAGATAGGTGATGGCGCCGGTGATCACCAGTGTAAACAGCGAAGTGAGGATCATATCGAGATTATCGGGAATGATGCGGCGCAGCTGTTTCTCAATCCATGCCCCGATAATCGTCGCCATCAGCACCCCGATAATGTTGCCGCGCGGATCGATGCTGAGGCCAAAGAAGCTCTCCATCCCGCCGTAGTAACCCGTGGTGGCAGTGGGCACATAGCCCAGCACAAACAGCGAGGCGATGATGGCACCATTGACGCCGCTGCCGCCAAAGGCTTTCTGCGCGTTGTAGCCAATCAGGATGCTGAGAAAGGTGAACAGCCCTTTGCCGAACACTTTCATGTACGCCACGGTGTGCAGCAGCCAGGGCGCATGGTCGCCGGGCGTATTAAGGTGGAGGCTTTGCTCAATCAGCGTGGCAAAACCGAGCAGCAGGCCCGCGCCGATAAAGCCCGGAATCAGCGGGGTAAAAATGGTGGCAAAACGCGACAGAAACTGGTGAACGCCGTGGGTCTGTTTCGCCCTGAGCTGCTGCTTCTGCTCCGCCGCCCGCGGTGCCAGATCCGCCGTCTGCTGGCGCGGAGGTGGCGAGATATCTTCCTGTGACAGCAGGCGCTGCATCCCTTCCGCGGCGGTCTGCGCTTTCCCCGGACCGAGGACAATCTGAAGCTGCGCCTCGCTGTCGATGACGCCCAGCACGCCCGGCAGGCTTTTCAGGCGTGCCAGATCGGCCTGCCCGGCCTGATTGAGCGTCAGCCGCAGCCGCGTCATGCAGTGGCCGCAGGCTGCGATATTGTGCGCCCCTCCGACCGCCTGCAGGATATCGCGCAGCAGTGCTACGGTGATGCTGGCCATCAGCGTGCTCCCGCTGCCTGCAGAGCCTGGCGGATAAAGCCCTGATGCTGGCTGAGCAGCGCTTTTGCCTCATCGGCGTCCAGTCCGGCCAGCACCATGAGGATGGCCGTTTTGCAGTGTCCGCCGCAGGCGGTGAGCGCGGCGCGGGCCGTGGCGTCATCGCAATCCGTGGCCTGCATGACGATGTTGACCTGGCGCTGCACCAGCTTCTGATTCGTGGCTTCCACATCCACCATGAGATTGCCGTAGACCTTTCCGCTGCGGATCATCGCGCCGGTGGTAAGCATGTTGAGCACCAGTTTCTGCGCCGTGCCCGCTTTCATGCGGGAAGAGCCGGTGACAATCTCCGGGCCGACCACCGGAGTGAGCGCAATCGCGGCAACCTGTGCCATGGCGCTGTCCGGATTACAGGTGAGCGCCACGGTGGTCGCGCCAAGTTCGTTCGCGTAAGCCAGCGCACCCAGCACGTAGGGTGTGCGACCGCTGGCGGCGATACCGACCAAAATATCGTGGCGGCTGAAGCGGATATCTTTCAGATCCTGCGCGCCCTGCTCCCGGTTATCTTCGGCGTTTTCAACCGCCTGCAGGATGGCGGTATGGCCACCGGCGATCAGGCCGATAACCTGTTCGCGGGGGGTGCCAAAGGTGGGCGGGCATTCGCTGGCGTCCAGAATACCGAGCCGTCCGGAGGTGCCTGCGCCGCAGTAGATCAGTCGTCCACCGGCCCGGAAGGCGGCGCAGATGGCGTCAACGGCGGCAGCGATCTGCGGCAGGATAGCCTCAACCGCCAGCGCGACCTTTTTATCTTCATCATTAATGACGCGCAGCATCGCTTCGGTGGAGAGTTCGTCAATGTTCTGGCTGGCCGGGTTGCGGCCTTCGGTAATCATCTGGCTGAGGTCGAGTTTCATGGCGGGCTCCGCAAAAGGAATAAATTATTCAAACCGGAAAACATTATAAAGAATGATTAATTCGCTGGGGGAGATCTTTTTTCACTGGATGTGAGTGGCGTCGTTGTCAAACCGGAGCCGGTCAGAAAAGGTTCACCTGATCGTAAAGACGCATTCGTCATCCATGACGCTCGGCCCACGCCGTCCCTGGCGTGGGACGCTTTACTCGTCAGGTGAACATTTTCTTCCCTCAGGCTGTTTTACTGCTGTTTGAAAAGAAGTTTTAGCCGGACATCTGCCCTATCGACCCGGTATGAACTAAGCCACATAAAAAAAGGGCCCAACTTTCGTTGAGCCCTTTCTGCGTGAACGAGAACGATCAGCCTGCGGTCTGCGTCCGCAGCTGCAGCTCGTACGCCTTCGCCTGTTCTGCATCGAACTGGTTTTCCCAGCGGGAAATCACCAGCACCGCCAGCGCGTTACCGACCACGTTCAGTGCGGTACGCGCCATGTCCATGATGCGGTCAACACCAGCGATAAACGCCAGGCCTTCCAGCGGAATGCCGACGCTGCCCAGGGTGGCCAGCAGCACCACGAACGACACGCCCGGCACGCCGGCGATCCCTTTCGAGGTCACCATCAGCGTCAGCACCAGCACAATCTCGTCGGTCAGTGACAGGTCAATGCCATAGAGCTGCGCGATAAAGATGGCCGCGATGCTCTGATAAAGCGTTGAACCATCGAGATTAAATGAATAGCCGGTCGGCACCACAAAGCTGGTGATCGCTTTCGGCGCGCCGTAGGCTTCCATCTTCTCCATGATGCGTGGCAGCACGGTTTCCGAACTGGAGGTGGAGTAAGAGAGGATCAGCTCATCTTTCAGGATACGCATCAGGGTGGTGATCCGCAGCTTGCAGAGACGCGCCACGCCGCCCAGTACCACGAAGGCGAAGAAGAGAATCGCCACGTAAACCAGCAGCACCAGCTTGGCCAGCGGCCAGAGCGAGGCAAAGCCGAAGTTGGCAATCGTCACCGCAATCAGCGCAAACACCCCTACCGGCGCATAGCGCATGATCATGTTCGTGACTTTAAACATCGTTTCAGAGATGCCACGGAACAGGTTCACCAGCGGATCGCGCTGTTCTGACGGCAGAGACGAGAGGCCTAAGCCAAACAGTACCGAGAAAAAGATAATCGGCAGCATGTCGCCCTTCACCATTGAGGCGAAGATGTTCTGCGGGATCAGCGACAGAATGGTGGCGACCAGGCTGTGCGGACCGCCCTGCACCTCTGCCGTTGTCGCTTCATATTTAGAGATGTCCACCGTTGCCAGCGTTGACATATCGATGCCGGTGCCGGGTTGAAATACGTTGGCCAGCGTAATACCGACCACAATGGCAAGGGTGGTGATCACTTCAAAGTAGAGAATCGTTTTGACGCCGATGCGTCCCAGCTTCTTTGCATCACCGACGCCGGCAATGCCGACCACCAGGGATGAAATCACAATCGGTACCACAATCATCTTGATGAGATGAATGAAGATATCGCCTGCCGGACTGAGAATGTTGGTGACTAACCATTCACGATTGTCTGGCTGATTATGCAACACAGCGCCCACGATGATACCAAGCACAAGGGCTGTCAGAATCTGCCAGGCCAGGCTGATTTTAAAACCTTTCATAACGTGTCATTTCCTCAGTCAAAACCCGTTTTTTCTCTGCTGCGAAGGTGCAGAAGACGATACACACAGGGAGTGAGCAAAAAGCCCGGTAAATTAGAGGGTGTCTTGAAACAGCGCCTCGTATGAAAATCTGACGATTCCCATACCCATTTTCAGACGCGGTCTGAGTTGATACCTGCAGAACAGGGGCGAGATAAGTACCATTTTCACTGTGGTAAATGCAACCCCTGGCGGATCCGATTAAAAGTTCACCACCTGAGTAGCATAAAGTGCTGCTGACGCTGAAAAACCCTAACCTGCTGTTATGAAAAGTATTACTTCGATGAATTTACGCATAGCTATGCAGGAGCGGTTAAAAAGGCTCCCGGCGCGTTTGCTCGCTTTTTATTCAGGATGAGTGTCAAAAGGTCATGCCTGTCGCCCTTATCCCCGTCGGCTTATCCAGCAGAAATATCGGGATAGCCTCCCGCTCAGGCGGCGAAGA
The DNA here is from genome assembly GCF_056856975.1 of Pantoea sp. PA1. NCBI lineage: Bacteria > Pseudomonadati > Pseudomonadota > Gammaproteobacteria > Enterobacterales > Erwiniaceae > Pantoea > Pantoea sp. PA1. The sequence continues at coordinate 70,752 of NZ_JBXGEE010000002.1, read as the reverse complement.
AATATCCCGTGATCTGTGGCGCAAAAAAGAAACAAAGGCTCAGGGCAGGCTTCAATTAACTATTGATTGACATATCATTAACATCTTCAAGGAGATCCGCCATGAGCCAAAACCACAAACATCCTGTTCCAGAGAACATTGCAGCGAATGCCCTGATCACAGCAGAACAGTATCAGGCGATGTATCAGCACTCTGTCGACGACCCGGACAGTTTCTGGGGCGAACAGGGCAAAATCCTTGACTGGATTAAGCCCTACAGCACCGTGAAAAACTGCTCATTTGCACCGGGTAACATCAGCATTCGCTGGTACGAAGATGGCACGCTGAACCTGGCGGCAAACTGCCTTGACCGTCAACTCGCCACGCGCGGCGACCACCCGGCCATTATCTGGGAAGGCGACGACGCCAGCGAGAGCAAAACCCTGACCTTCCGCCAGCTGCATGCTGAAGTCTGTCGCTTCGCCAACGTGCTGGAGCTGCTGGAGGTGAAAAAAGGCGATGTGGTGGCGATCTATATGCCGATGGTGCCGGAAGCGGCTGTGGCGATGCTGGCCTGTGCGCGTATCGGGGCCGTTCACTCGGTGATCTTTGGCGGCTTCTCACCGGAGGCGGTGGCGGGCCGTATCGTCGACTCCAGTGCCTCGCTGGTGATCACCGCGGATGAAGGGATCCGCGCCGGCCGCAGCATCCCGCTGAAGAAAAATGTCGATGACGCATTAAAAAATCCTGCCGTCACCAGCGTGAAGAACGTGGTGGTCTTCCGGCGCACCGGTAGAGAGGTGGGCTGGGTGGAAGGCCGCGATCGGTGGTGGCATGACCTGATGCAGAACGCCAGCACCAATCACTCCCCAGCCGAAGTGGGTGCAGAAGATCCGCTGTTTATCCTCTATACCTCCGGCTCCACCGGTAAACCCAAAGGGGTACTGCACACCACGGGCGGCTATCTGGTCTATGCGGCGACCACCTTTAAGTTTGTCTTTGATTACCATCAGGATGATATCTACTGGTGCACCGCCGATGTCGGCTGGGTCACCGGTCACAGCTATCTGGTCTATGGCCCGCTGGCCTGTGGCGCAACCACGCTGATGTTTGAAGGGGTGCCGAACTGGCCCACACCGAGCCGCATGGCGGAAGTGGTCGATAAACATAAAGTGACCCTGCTCTACACCGCGCCCACGGCTATCCGTGCGCTGATGGCGGAAGGCGATAAGGCGATAGCGAACACTGACCGCAGCACGCTGCGCATCATGGGTTCGGTCGGCGAGCCGATCAACCCGGAAGCCTGGGAGTGGTACTATCAGAAAATCGGCAACAGCCGCTGCCCGATTGTGGACACCTGGTGGCAGACCGAAACCGGCGGCTTCATGATCACCCCGCTGCCGGGTGCAACCGAGCTGAAAGCCGGTTCCGCCACCCGGCCGTTCTTCGGGGTGCAGCCCGCGCTGGTAGACAACGAAGGTCAGCCTCAGGAAGGTGCCTGCGAAGGCAACCTGGTGATCACGGAATCCTGGCCCGGACAGGCGCGAACGCTCTTTGGCGATCACGACCGTTTCGAGCAGACCTATTTTTCCACCTTTAAAAATGCCTACTTCAGTGGTGACGGTGCCCGTCGCGATGAGGATGGCTACTACTGGATCACCGGCCGCGTTGATGACGTACTCAATGTCTCCGGTCACCGGCTCGGCACTGCCGAAATTGAGTCAGCGCTGGTGTCGCACCCGAAAATTGCCGAAGCCGCGGTGGTGGGCATTCCGCACAGCATCAAAGGTCAGGCGATTTATGCCTATATCACGCTGAATCACGGCGAGGAGCCGTCACCGGAGCTTTACACCGAAGTCCGCCAGTGGGTACGCAAAGAGATCGGCCCGATAGCCACGCCGGATGTGCTGCACTGGACGGACTCTCTGCCGAAAACCCGCTCCGGCAAAATCATGCGCCGTATTCTGCGCAAAATTGCCACCGGCGACACCAGCAATCTGGGTGACACCTCCACGCTCGCCGATCCTGGCGTCGTAGAAAAACTGCTTGAGGAGAAACAGTCCATCAACATGCCTTAAGCGCACGCTGTCCGGCGGGAAGATCGCTTCCCGCCCCCCCCGCCCCACGCAGTCTGTTTCGGTAGTCACAAATATTATAACCAGCTGAATCCGCGTCCTGACGCGAGGTTCTCCCCTGCAAGACCTCTGGAGAAAATGTGATGAATGACGCCCTTTCGAGTCAGGATGCAATCAATCAACAGATTGAACGTAATCCCCGTTTTCATGAGCTAGTCCGTAAACGCCAGGCGTTCGCGACGCTGCTGTCGCTGATTATGCTGGTGCTTTATGTCGGTTTTATTCTGCTGATTGCGTTCGCGCCCGGCTGGCTCGGTACGCCGCTGCACGCCGGCACCAACGTGACCCGCGGTATCCCGATTGGTGTCGGGCTGATTGTGGTCTCCTTTCTGCTGACCGGCGTCTATGTCTGGCGCGCCAACGGGGAGTTTGACCGTTTAACCAAAGCGATCCTCAGCGAGGTGAAATCATGACCCGACTCACCTTATGGCTGCTGGCCCTGATGCTGCCCTTCTCCGCGCTGGCCGCCGATGCGATAACCGGTGCCGTGCAGCGTCAGGCAACCAACTATCAGGCGATCATCATGTTTATGATTTTCGTCGGGGCCACGCTGGGGATTACTTACTGGGCCTCCAGACGAACCCGTTCACGCAATGACTACTACACCGCGGGCGGCAACATCACCGGCTTTCAGAACGGTCTGGCGATGGCGGGAGACTTTATGTCCGCGGCGTCGTTCCTGGGGATATCGGCGCTGGTTTACACCTCCGGTTATGACGGGCTGATCTACTCGCTCGGCTTCCTGGTCGGCTGGCCGATGATTCTGTTTTTGATCGCCGAACGGCTCCGCAACCTGGGTCGCTATACCTTTGCGGATGTCGCCTCCTATCGTCTTAAGCAGATGCCGATCCGCATTCTCTCCGCCTGCGGTTCGCTGGTGGTGGTGGCGCTCTACCTGATTGCACAGATGGTGGGGGCCGGGAAGCTGATCCAGCTGCTGTTTGGTCTTAACTACCATGTGGCGGTGATTCTGGTCGGCATTCTGATGGTGATGTATGTGCTGTTTGGCGGCATGCTCGCCACCACCTGGGTGCAGATCATCAAAGCGGTGCTGCTGCTGTTTGGCGCCACCTTTATGGCGGTGATGGTCATGAAGGCGACCGGTTTCAGCTTTAATACGCTCTTCACCGAAGCGATGGCGGTACATCCCAAAGGCACCGCAATTATGCAGCCTGGCGGACTGGTCAAAGATCCCATTTCGGCGCTGTCACTGGGCTTAGGGCTGATGTTTGGTACGGCTGGCCTGCCACACATTCTGATGCGCTTCTTCACCGTGGCCGATGCCAAAGAGGCGCGGAAAAGCGTCTTCTGGGCTACCGGCTTCATGGGTTACTTCTACTTCCTGACCTTCATTATCGGCTTTGGGGCCATTCTGCTGGTCGGCGCGAATCCGGCGTTTAAAGATGCGGCGGGTGCGCTGATAGGCGGTAACAACATGGCGGCGGTGCACCTGGCGAATGCGGTGGGCGGCAGCACCTTCCTCGGCTTTATCTCTGCGGTCGCTTTTGCCACGATTCTGGCGGTGGTGGCGGGCTTAACCCTGGCAGGCGCGTCGGCGGTGTCGCACGATCTCTATGCCAGCGTTTACCGTAAAGGTCAGGCCAGCGAAAAGGATGAACTGCGGGTCTCTAAAATCACCGTGCTGGCGCTGGGCGTGGTGGCGATTGCGCTGGGAATTCTGTTTGAGAAGCAGAACATTGCCTTTATGGTCGGGCTGGCCTTCTCCATTGCGGCCAGCTGTAATTTCCCGATCATCCTGCTGTCGATGTACTGGTCAAAACTCACCACGCGCGGCGCGATGGTGGGCGGCTGGCTCGGTCTGCTGACCGCGGTGATCCTGATGATCCTCGGCCCGACGGTGTGGGTGCAGGTGCTGGGCAACGCCACACCGATCTTCCCGTATGAGTATCCGGCGCTGTTCTCGATGATCGTGGCCTTTGTGGGCATCTGGATCTTCTCAATTACCGACCATTCGCCGCAGGGTGCAGAGGAGCGTTCGCGCTTCCGGGCGCAGTTCATCCGCTCGCAGACCGGCACCGGTATTGAACAGGGTAAAGCGCACTGATCGTCCTCTGAAACGGGCAGAGACAGGCCATAAAAAAAGGGCGGCTCAATCAGCCGCCCTTTTCTTTCATGTCGCGCATCAGAAACGCAGTGAAGCCCCGACATAAGGACCATCGACCAGCACGTTATCTTTGCGTCCATCTTTGTTGTTCAGCTCGATGTACTGATAACCCACGCGCAGGTTAAGCAGTGAGACCGGCGTGAAGCTCAGGCCGCCCGCCGCTTCCTGGTAGCTGTCCAGCTGATCGGTGAAGGACTCCGGCGCATAGTAGTATTCGCCATACAGGCCCCACATGCTGTTCAGGCTGTAGTGTGCTGCACCACCCAGCGCCACCGCAAATCCATCTTTTCCATCTTCAGGATGGGTGAAGATCGCTTTTGCGGTCGGCGCCAGACGCAGCGGCCCGAAATCGACGTTGTAACCCAGACCGGCACCGTAGGTGCTGCCGTCATGGTCGCTACGCAGCCAGTTACCCTTCAGAAACAGCCCAGGCGTGGTGGTGCCCAGACCCAGATTCAGGTTGGTGTTGTGTTCACTGACATCAACACTGCCTTCGATTGCCTGAGCGGCACCGCTCAGTAAAACCAGCCCGAGGGCGCTCCCGGTAACAAGTTGCTTAAACATGATTCCACTCCGTGAAAGGACAATTAATTCGGCCGCAAGGTTAACAGCCTGAAAAACGGAGACAACATTATCCGGAAAACTTTACGTAAAAATACGTGTCGCGGTCAGGAGAGTCGCCTGCGCAGAGCAGTGTAGACTATATCGTCCACATCAGGTGTCCAATCAGCGGAGCCAGAACCACGGTCACCACGCCAGAAAGCATCATCACCAGGCTGGCGACAACGCCCTCCTGCTGCCCAAGCTGATAAGCACGTGCCGTTCCGGCGCCGTGCGATGCTGCGCCCAGTCCCGCGCCTTTCGCTACGCCCTGTTTAATGGCAATGCGCAGAAACAGGACGTCACCCACCGCCATGCCAAACACGCCGGTGATCACCACAAACAGCGCCACCAGATCGGGCTGTCCGCCAATCGGCCCCGCGGCGGCCAGCGCAAAGGGGGTGGTGATGGAGCGAACGGCAAGGCTGCGCTGAATCGACTCCGGTAACGTCAGCAACCGCGCCAGCCAGACGGAACTGCAGACGGCCACCAGCGTGGCGGTCACGACGCCCGCGCTCAGCGACAGCCAGTGACGCTTAATAATCGCCACGTTCTCATACACCGGCACGGCGAAGGCCAGCGTGGCGGGCCCCAGCAGCCACAGCAGCCAGTGGTTTTCAGCGATGTAATCCTGCCAGCTGATGTGCGTCAGCAGCAGCAGCGCCACCAGCACCAGCGGCGTCATGACCAGTGGCATCAGCAGCAGCGTCCGCCAGCGCCGGTAGAGCCGTTTATTCAGCGCATAGACCAGCAGGGTCACCGCCACACAGAGCAGGCTGAGCAGAATATCACGCATGGGGGCCCTGCTTACGCGCGGCGCGCGCGACTTCATACTGATAAAGCCGATCCACGACCCAGGCGGTGGAAGCCAGCACCAGCAGGGTACTGACGCCGATCACCACGCAGATGCGCCAGCCGTCGACCCGCAGCAGATCGCCATAGTTGACCACCGCAACCACGGCCGGAATGAAGAACAGCAGCATCTCGGCCAGCAGCCAGCGTGACCCCGCTTTCACCCAGTTGAGCGGCACGACGCGCGTCACGATCAATGCCAGCAGCAGCAGCATGCCGACGATGTTGGCAGGCAACGGCAGATGCAGCCACGTCACCAGCCGGTCGCAGGCGATAAACAGACCGATATAGAACCCCAGCTGCAGCGGCAGACTCAGCCATTGCGCTGCGCGGTGACTGCGTGGTGTGAGTGCTAACGCCATACCCTTCTCTCCTGATTAAATTCACCGCACCAGTATAAATCGGCGACAGAAGGTGAAAAAAATGAATTAAAATTATCGCAATCATGCCTGAAAGGAATAGTTATGGATGTCCGCGCCCTGCGTTACTTTACTGAAGTGGTTCGTCAGCAGAGCTTTACCCGAGCGGCACAGAAGCTGTTTGTGACGCAGCCGACCATCAGCAAAATGCTGCGCCAGCTGGAGGAGGAGCTGGGCTGTACGCTGCTTCTGCGCGATGGCCGTCGCCTGCATCTTACCGACAGCGGACAGGCGGTCTATCAGCGCGGGCTGGCGATCCTGCAGGAGTTTCATCAGCTGGAAGCGGAGATCGGTGACATCAACGAGCTGAAAACCGGTGAGCTGCGGCTCGGCATTCCACCGATGGTCGGGATGCAGATAGCCGGATCGATCTCCGCGTTTCGCCGCCGCTATCCGGGTGTGGCGCTGAAAATTTCGGAGTTTGGCGGGCTGACCGTCCAGCAGGCGGTGCTGGCGGGCACTCTGGACATCGCCCTGACCGCCCTGCCGGTTGACGCCGGGCTGCCGCTGAACACCCTGCCCCTGATGCACCATCCGCTCTGCGTGCTGCTGCCCCGGCATCCGGTGTGGCTTGGCCGCCAGCAGATTGGACTGGCTGAACTGGCGCAGCATCCGCTGCTGATTTTCAACGAGGAGTTTTCGCTGAACCGTCAGCTGATGCAGGCATTTCAGCGGCTCAGTCTGACGCCGACCATAGCGGTGCGCAGCGGCCAGTGGGACTTTCTGGCGGCGATGGTGCAGGCGGAAATGGGGCTGGCGATTCTGCCGGAGCCGATCTGTCAGCGGCTGGATAAGCACTCTTTATTGTGGCTGCCGCTGGAGTCGGAGCTGAAGTGGAGTCTGGGTCTGATCTGGCGGGAAGGCAGTTATCTGTCGCGCAGTGCGCAGGCGTGGATAGCGTGCTGTCGCGAGCACTGGCCGGATCAGCCGCCGCGTCTGTCGGTGTAGCAGGCGGGCGCGCCGCGTTATCGCAGACGCGCCCGTTGCGGATTACTCCTCTTTTTCGATCAGCAGCGCTTCCAGCAGGTCCAGGTCGTGCAGTAATTTCTGCATCGTCTCATTGGAGATCTGCTGAGTAGCGCGCAGATGATAGACCTCGGCGCGTTCGGCGCGCAGTCCGGTCAGGCGGAAGCGACGCTCCAGGTTTTCAGCGAACAGCGCATGTTCGAGGTCGTTCTTGCCTTCGGCGCGACGACGTAAGTTGCCGATCACCCGCAGGCTCACCTCTTTCAGCAGCTCCGGATCGATATTCTCTTCCGACTCCTTCTCCAGCCGCTCTTCCATTTTGTGCAGGCTCTCAATCGCGGCTCCGGCCATGACCGCACGGGCGTTCTGCAGTTCGCGGCGATGCGCACCCTTGTCGATGGTATCGATGCCGCGCAGCAGAATCGGCAGGATCACCACGCCCACCAGCAGCGAGAACAGAATCACCCCGGTTGCAATAAACACCAGCTCATAACGCGCCGGGAAGGGTTCGCCATTGCTCAGGAACAGGGGAATTGAGAGCACACCCGCCAGGGTAATCGCACCGCGGACACCGGCAAAAGAGGCGATCAGCAGTTCGCGCAGCGAGTAGTTGGAGAACTCCAGCGGCTTCTTCTTCAGCAGGCGTTTACTGAAGCGCTGCATAATCCACAGCCAGCCGAAACGCACCAGCATCAGCGCCAGATAGACCAGCGCGATATCAGCGAACAGCATCCAGAGTTCGACGTTGGGATCGGCCTGCGCCTGGTCAACCGAGGTCTGCAGAATGTCCGGTAACTGCAGGCCAAGCATCAGGAAGACCATGCCGTTAAAGACAAACTCCAGCATCTGCCAGACGCTGTTGGCGCGCAGACGCATCGCCAGCGGAGCCTGACGGATAATGCCGGAGCGGGTGATGGTCATACCGGCCGCCACGGCTGCCAGGATGCCTGACACACCCAGATGTTCGGCAATCAGGTAAGAGGCGAACGGCAGCAGCAGCAGCAGAACGGTCTGGGTCGCCGGGTCGTCACCGCTCCAGCGGCTGAGCAGGCGCAGCGATTTCCCGTAGAGCCAGCAGACCGCCACACCCGCCACCAGACCACCGACGGCGACTTTCAGGAATTCGATGCTCGCGCCGCCCCAGGTAAAGACCATGGTGCCCATGGCGACAGCCACGGCAAACTTCAGCGACACCAGGCCCGACGCGTCGTTCATCAGTGCTTCACCCTGCACGATCGACATAATCTTTTTAGGGATGCGGCCTTCACCGACGATGCCGGAGAGCGCCACGGCGTCGGTGGGCGACAGTACCGCCGCCAGTGCAAAAGCGGGGATCAGCGGGATACCTGGCACCATCCAGTAGATGAGATAGCCGATACCAATTACGGTAATCAGCACCAGCGCCAGCGCTAAGCCGATAATTTCACGACCGTGATGCAGGAACTCACTGATCGGCGTCTTCCAGCCATCCGCGAACAGCAGCGGCGGGATGAACAGCACCAGAAACAGTTCCGGGTCAAAGTCGACATGCAGACCAAACGTCGGCCAGGCCAGCAGCGCACCTGCGGCGATCTGGACAAGGGGTAACGGGATCTGAAAAGGGAGAATGCGGGCCGCGACGCCGGAGAGCGACACGACCAGCGTCATGATGAGAATAGTAAAAAAGATTTCCATGCTTTCCTTAGGCGTCGTTTCTTTCAGTCATTGGTTAAGCGATAAAGTGTAAAACAAACGGCGATGAAGGGTGTCAGCTACGCGTGCGACGAGGAGGAAAAAAGTGAAAAATTCCGGACGCGTTGTTACACGTCCGGTTCAGCAGTCAGATCGCCCAGCCTCCGGCATAAAACGCCACCAGCGCAACGGCAATCACGACGGTGCCGACGTTGAGCCTGCGCCATTCGCCCGCGAAGAGACGGCCCACCACCAGGCTGGCAAACCCAATCATGATGCCGGTCACGATGTTGCAGGTGAGCACGATGATCACCGCCGTTAACAGACCCGACATCGCATCAACAAAATCAGCGAAGTCGATTTTTGCCACGTTGCTCAGCATCAGCAGACCCACATACATCAGGGCAGGTGCCGTGGCGTATGCCGGTACCAGGTAAGCCAGCGGCGACATAAACAGAATGGCCAGGAACAGCAGGCCGACCACAATGGCGGTCAGACCCGTTTTACCGCCCGCCGCCGTTCCCGCCGCCGACTCGATATAGACTGCCGCCGGCGACGCGCCGACCAGACCGGCGAACAGGCTGCTGACAGAGTCCGAGGTCAGGGCACGGCCGCCATTGATGATCTGGCCCTGCTTATCCAGCAGATTGGCTTGCCCCGCCACGGCGCGAATGGTGCCGGTGGCATCAAAGACCGCCGTCATGACCAGTGCCAGCACGCTCGGCAGCACCACCGGCTGCAGGGCACCCATGATATCGAGGCTGAACAGCAGCGACTGTCCCTGCGCATCGCGCAGGTCAGGCAGCGCAAACAGCCCGTGATACGTCACCGCCGGGTCAAAGATCAGTCCCAGCAGTGAAATAGCGATAATCGTCAGCAGGATGCCGCCCGGCACCCGGCGCTTCTCCAGCCCGATAATCGCCGCCAGACCCAGCAGCGTCATCATCACCGGAAAGGTGGTGAAGTGGCCCAAGGCGACCGGCAGGCCGGGAGCCGGATTTTTAACGACCAGGCCCACGCCATCCGCCGCAATCAGCAGCAGAAACAGACCAATTCCGACGCCGGTGCCGTGCGCCACCCCCATCGGCAGATTGCGCAGGATCCACGCACGGATACCGGTGACGGAGATCAGCGTAAAGAGCAGGCCCATCAGGAACACCGCGCCCAGCGCGACCGGCACGCTGATGTGCTGACCCAGCACCAGGCTGAATGCGGTAAAGGCGGTTAACGAGATCGCGCAGCCAATCGCCATCGGCAGGTTGGCCCATAAGCCCATCAGGATAGAACCAAAGCTGGCGACCAGACAGGTGGCGACAAAGACGGCCGTCGGGGAGAAACCGGCTTTGCCCAGCATCCCCGGTACGACGATTACGGAGTAAACCATCGCCAGAAAGGTGGTGAGTCCGGCCAGAATTTCCTGACGCACGCTGCTGCCTCGCGCCGAGATCGAGAACCAGGCGTCCAGTTTTCCACTGGCCGGGCGTGATTCAGTTGACATAATTGAGCCTCAAAAATTTTTGTTGTGTGGATCGCTCTGCGGCCATCGCTGTCCCTGGAATAAGCGGGTAGACGGTAACCCTGACCGGGCGGACCCGGCAGGCAAACGTTTACCTTGCCGCAGAGGGTGGGTCGCTAAAGGCGGCCGGATAAAAAGGCAGGCGATTATCCGGCGTTTGGCGGCACAGTTTCAACTGTCAGAGGGAGATTGTTCAGCATAAAGATCCGCGGTTCGGGGCGGAAAAGCGTGCAGCCGGGGCCAGTGCAACGCGCTGACGCATTGAAGTTAAAGCGGTTTCTGACGGACGGGGCACCGGCAAAGCCGTGAAGAGAGACGGCTCGCCGGGCGAAAAAGAGGATCAGCCTGGCAGCGAAAGCTCGCCGCCCTGAGCGATCGCGCGCTGCCAGGCGGCGCGCTGCTGTACGGTCTCTAACCATTTCCGGGTGGCGGGCATCTGATCCAGCCCGGCGCGCTGCGCCAGTGCCAGCAGCGGAAAGCTCATCTGGACATCGGCTATGGAGAAGCGCTCACCGGCAAACCAGGGGTTAGCTGCCAGATGCTGTTCAATCATCTTCATGTGCGGCTTTAGCTGTTTATCCAGATACGCCTTCTGCACCCCTTTCCCGAATGCCGCCCCGACCGGACGCAGCAGCCACGGCACCGGGGCTTTGCCCATCTGCCCGAAGATCAGCTTCATCACCAGCAGCGGCATCAGCGATCCCTCGGCGTAGTGCAGCCAATAGCGGCACTGCAGACGTGACGCCTCATCACTGATTTTCAGCCGGAAGGTGTGATCGTAGTTCTCTTCCAGGTATTCCAGGATGGCTCCCGACTCGGCCACAACCCGGTTGCCGTCGGTAATCACCGGCGATTTCCCCAGCGGATGCACCTTTTTCAGCGCCTCCGGGGCCAGCATGGTCGGTTCGCGTTGATAGCGTTTAATCTGGTACGGCACTTCCAGCTCTTCCAGCAGCCACAATACGCGTTGCGAGCGCGATTGCTCAAGATGGTGAACGGTGATCATCATGATTCCCTGTGTTTTGACCTCTCCTCAGTATAGACGTCACTCCACATCCGGATGTTTATCATCCTGTTCCGGGTCCAGCAGCACCGCACCCGACCCCTGCTCGCCCAGCCGGTCGCCGGGATTACGCAGCGGGCAGTCGCGCATCGACAGGCAGCCGCAGCCGATACATCCATCCAGATCGTTGCGCAGGCGGGTCAGGGTTTCGATGCGCTTATCCAGCTCTTCGCGCCAGTGCCGGGTCAGCGCATCCCATTCCGGTGTCGACATCCGTTTGTCAGCCGGGATGTGATCGAGACTGTCGCTGACCGTCGCCAGCGGAATACCGATGCGCTGAGCAATCTTGATAATCGCCACGCGTCGCAGCACGTCACGACTGTATCGCCGCTGATTGCCGCTGTTACGCGTACTGAAAATCAGCCCTTTGCTTTCATAAAAGTGCAGTGCCGACACCGCCACACCACTACGGCGCGCCACCTCACCCGGTGTTAACACCGGTTTTGGATAGTTGCGTTCTTTTTTCATCAGGCCCTTTACCTCAAGTTAACTTGAGGAATTATACTCCTTCTCTATCAAAACGACGAAACTCCCTATATCACTTATTAAGCACCAGAAGGATGAGGCCATGATGCAAGAAGAGATCATTCATTCCCTGACGCACTGGATTGACCAGAACCTCGACAAGAGTCTGTCGATCGATGAAGTTGCCGCTAAATCGGGTTATTCAAAATGGCACCTGCAGCGTATGTTCCGTACCGTGACGAAACAGACGCTGGGTGGCTATATTCGTGAGCGTCGCCTGACCCTGGCAGCAGAAGCGCTGTCGCAGACACAGCGCCCGGTTTTTGATATCGCAATGCAATATGGCTACGACTCGCAGCAGACCTTCTCCCGCGTGTTTCGCCGTCAGTTTTCGCAGACGCCAACTGCCTACCGGCATACCATGCGACGTCAGGCGATTCAGCGCCCTCGCCTGCTGAGCTTTGGCTGCAACGACGGCATTGGCAGCTATACCCAGCGCACCACCGGTGAGTGCTGTCCGGTTCGCTGACCGGCAGATGCGCCTGCAACAGGCGCATCTGACTGAATTTCCCGCATTTCCTCCCCTGCCGTTCATTTTTCCCCCGCTCCAGCTGCCATACCAGAGTCAAATTTTGTTCAAAATTTAAAATCGGGTGATATAATGTGACCCAAGTCACACTTTGAACCTGGTTTGACGGCGAAAAAGCCCCTCCTGACACGCTTTTCTGCCGCCGGTGATGTCCGCGAATTGTCAGGAATCCTTACTGATATTGAGGTCCACCGATGGCCACGTTAACCGCCAGTTTTCTTGTTATGCGCTGGGAGTTGCTGAGCGCAGTTCTGATGTTTTTTGCCAGTACCCTTAAAACCCGACTGCGTCAGGATAGCCGTCATGTGATGGCGTTTATGTGTGGCGGGATTGGTTTAGGTGTGACCTGCTGGTTTGTGACGGGGCTGATGGGCATTACCCTGAGCATGGAAAACGTGCATAACTTCCTGGAAATCTCAAAGCATGCGTTTATCGATGTGATGAGCCAGGCCCCTGCTGACTGGCCGATGCCCTGATCGATCGCGATAATCCCCAATCGACAGGCATAAAAAACCCCGCTGCGCGGGGTTTTTTATATTGCTGTGTGTTTAAATTTTCTTCAACATGGCAGGGATGTTCACATCCTGCACTGTAACGCCCGGGCTCTGCGTTCCGCGGCGGTCCTGAATCCACATATCTCCCATCATCTGATTTAAACCGCGATCCAGTCCGGTGACCAGTCCTGCACCTGGGGTGAAGGTCAGTTCGCCAAAGTAGATCCGCTCGTCATGGATATACCAGTCCACGCGCACATAGTCGAAATCACTGGCCAGCTTCTTGCTCAGTTCGAGCGCATGTTCCAGTGACGGCATGATCGGTGAGACATCCAACCCGGTGTCACGAATCTTGTGATACGCCTCCTGGAGGTTATTCACGTAGAAATTCATCGACAGCAGCGGCTGGCAGCGGTTGTAGATCACCTGCAGCACATATTCAAACCGACCATCGCGCTTGTTGAACATATGGAACTTGTAATCGATCGGCGCGCTTTTGCCATCACCAATGTACTTCTCCACCAGAATACGTGGCTTGATGTAGCGATAGTGAATCTCACGCGCTTCGTTGGCGAAGTCGGTCTTCAGCCAGCGATAGCAGTCATGAATGATCTGCTGCTTGCGCAGGGCATCCGGCTCTTCCAGCAGAATCTCTACCATGTTGGAGGCGTGGTTCGGTTTAATCACCGTCCCCTTCCAGCAGGGTAAGCTGTTCAGCGTGGTCGGGTCAGTGGTTTCGTGTACCAGCGGGATCAGGTACTCATCACCGATTTTCTCAGCAATGAATTCGCGCACCGAGTACTTATCTGACAGGCGACCGTAGTTCTGGTAATCGCCGAAGATAAACTTACGGTACAGCACCTTCTCGTTGAACACTTTTGGCTGACGCAGATTGGGCAGTTTTCTGAACTTGTGGAAGTAGTAGATGCGATCCTGATAAGCCCAGGGCATCTTCTTAATAAAATACTGCACACTTCTTCTGAGTTCTTCTTTCAACTTGAGCATATCTGACCTCATTTGTAGGTTTTGTAGTTGAGTGAGGAAACCTGAATCTTTTGAATGACGCCGTTTTTAAAGAAGTAATTCATTACGGTCAGGGACAAAAGTTCTGAAAGGAAAACGCTCCACGCGGCCCCCATGATGCCGTGACCCTGGATCAACCACCAGGAGAGCGGCAAACTGATGACCATCAGACAGACGATTTTCCTCAGCAGGTAATTGAATCCTCCCTCTTTAACCATGTAGCGATAGGCTACGGTCCCCATTGCCGAAAAGCTGGTGGCTATCGACAGCAACGTAATGAGACTTCCTGACTGTGTGTATTCCGGCCCGTACAACGCGATGATGATCCGCTCGCCGAAGAGCGAGATGATCAGCAGCATCAGCAGTGAAACCGCCATAACATAGCCATTGAGCCGGGCGGCAAGCTTAATGGCGACCTCGCCGCGCTCCCTGAAAATTTCAGTGAAGCAGGAGGTGATGAGCGCCACCGGGATAAAAATCCAGGAGGCGGAAATGGTATTCGCCGCCGCAAACAGGCCGAGGTCGCGCGCTGGCGCGGTGCCTGCCAGAAACATCTGCGCCGCTTTCACCTGCACAGAGATGAAGATGCTGGAGATGGCCAGTGGCAGACCGGCATACATCAGATAACGCACATAGGTGGTACGCTTTTCGCGCGGCGGCATCTGGTCCTGATGATCCTGATAGAAGTTGTGACGCTTAATCAGGTAAGGCACCAGGGTCACCGACACAATGGAGAGCGTCAGCCAGAGCGGATTGAGGCGCAGCCAGGCGATGGTAAAGCTGATGCCGAAACTCAGCAGCATGCCTGTCGCATTGGCAACGGTATTCAGGCGCGAGGCCAGCCGCGCATTGTTGTAGACGCTGAACGTGTCCTGGGTGACAAAAACGGACGCCACAAATGAGGCCAGTGCAAATGCCAGAAAATTTTCCTGCATGTTGTACCAGACCCAGATTAAGACTGGCACCGAAGTGACCAGTAACAGCACCATCCGCAGCGTCCGGGCGATGCTCATCAGACGCAGGCCTTTTGAGGCATTTTTGCTGACACGCTTAAACAGAATGGTTTCGGTGCCAAAGATGGCAACGGTTTGCACCATTGCAAATAGTGAGGTTGAAAACGCCATCTGGCCAAACACCGTTGGGCCAAAGGATTTTGCCACGTAAGACGTCACAAAAATGACGCCAAATACGGAGATGATCTTTTCAGACATCATCCAGGCGGCATTAGACATTACGCTCAATTTCATCGACTCTTCCTTAGTATTACTCAACTACAACCGCTTCGGTACAACATCCCTGTAACGAATTAATAAGCGCGCAGTAGGCCTGGCGAAAATGTAAGACTTCAGACCAGGCTGGTCCGAAAATTGAGAAGTTGATCATAATCCGGAGAGTGAATTCAGGATAATTCTTATTATATCTGGCGCGAATCACTTCAAATGGAAACGATTTCAGGCTGAAAATAACCCAACCTTAAACGGCCACAACCCCCCTATTATTCGGGTCGGTCAGGCTAAATATCCGGTTTACGTTTAATTTTTCCGTATTCGGGATGCGATGAATTTATAACAAAAATCCGCCTCCAGGAAGGCGCGGCCTGCGGATAAGAATAAAATAAGATTTATCCCATGATGATATTTATTCTAAATATCTTAATTTAGGCTTCGCTATTCCATTGGCGCACTTTAATACTGCATTAATAGAATCTTACAGTGCCAGAAATTATTAAAGTCATTCTCATCCATTAATCGATAAGAAAGGTAAGAGCATTTATGAGAAAGTCACGATACAGCGAAGATCAAATCACAAATGCCATTAAAGCTTCTGAATCGGGCGTGAAAGTCAGAGAGATTTGTGAAGAGTTAGGCATCTCTGAAGCCACGTTCTACAGCTGGAAGAAGAAGTTTTCTGGGTTGTCTTCGGAAGAAGGCAGAAAAATCAAGGAGCTGGAAGAAAAACTGCAGAATGCGACGCGTGAGCTGCAGACCCTCAACTCGGATAAAGAGATGCTGCAGAGCGTGCTTAAGCACTTCTTTACCACGAATGAAAAGCGTCAGGCTGTAGACTTCCTGCAGACCACGTTTGACATCGGCACCCGCCGCAGCTGCCGCTTACTGGATATCAGCCGCAGCGTTTACCATTATCCGTCAGGCACGGAGAACCGATAACCCCCATGCTACCGCGCTTACCAGACTTAACGCTGAGATTTGTTCTTACCAGAAGAGATGAAGATCATTTAACAGGACAATTGCGGCACCCCTTTCCGCTCCATTTATAACTAATGAATGGCTTCACGGCTAAGCTTCTTTTTTTGCGGTAAAATTGATTCACAACAGCAAAAGTCTCGCATTCTACGCCGATTCTTCCCCTCCCAATCTCGTTTTAGCGGGATTGGGCCTCCTCTTTTTTTGTTAAGTGCTGCTAAACCCCACTACCAAAGCGTCTGGATAACATTAAGACGCTTTAAACTTAGAACGAAAAATAATCACACTTCTTTTAAGTTAATCCTGGCCCTAACCCAAACTTTTTGCGGTTACGCTTTAATTCCTTTGCGTGCCTTTTCCGCAATAGTTTCTCCAGGATTAATCCGGCATAAATAGTTTATTGCTCCTTATCACTAACGTTATGTGGCTATCTTTTCACTCTCTTCATTGCGCATCATTGATGCCACAGATTAATCTTTAATTAAAAACGCAGCGGCGGAATTTTCTTACTCATTGAATGAGGAATGAAGTTAATAGTGGTTTTTAGCGGGCATAACTCAGGGTCACAATCCAATAAAATGCGGCAGAGAAAAGCGTAACGTCCATAATGCTGCGCTTTTTTTCCTGATTTATGGGCGCTATCTGTGCAGGAAATTGCATCCCGGCGGTAAACGATCCGCCTTCAGCGGGTGAAAAGAGCCGTTTTTTTGCTGACCGGGGGTGGATGGCAGGGGTTAACCCGACGAGATTTTCCCCCTTCGCATCGCATGAAATCGATTTCGCGGCAAAAATCTGTCGGACAGAGTGCAAATCGGGATAGGGTTTTGTCTTAAAAAGCCGGGCAAAGCTGGCTTCGCACGGCCAGTTTATTCCAGAGATCGGTGAGGGTTATCCGCTGAGGGCGACCACCCGCGGCTGTGGTTTGATACGCATTGCCCACAGCACGCCAGCCATCAGACAGGCAATGCCGATAACGGTGAGCAAAGGTGGCCAGCGTTGATGCCAGAGAAAAGTCCATAACAGACCGAACAGGATCTCAAAAACAATCAGCGGCCCCATCAGTACCGTGGGCAGACGCTGGCTGGCTGCGTTCCAGCACAGGCTGCCGAGCCAGGAGCAGAGCAGGCCAATCGCCAGCATCAGAGAGATAAAGAGTGACGGATGTGGCCCGAACGGCAGCGGGAAGTCAGGCTGTTGCCAGGCGATCTGAACGCTGACCAGCGCATACAGGGTCAGCGCCATCGGCAGCGTCACCAGCCCCTGCGCCGTCGCCCAGGTCGAGGGTCGCAGTGCGGGATGAGTGCGCAGCCAGCGGGCATTGCGCAGCGGATACCAGGTCCAGCAGACCACCGCCAGCAGTGCCAGCACGATACCGGTCAGGTAACGACTAAGATCCAGCGTTGCGCCCTGGCTCCGCAACTCCGCTGCATTGACGCAGAGCAACCCGGCCGCCATCATCACCAGCGCCGGAAAGAGCCGCCGCCAGGGCAGACGTCCTTCAAGGTGGCCGTAACAGAGATTGGCGGTAACGGCGATCACCACCGGCAGTGTGCCGATAATCATGGTGGAGACCGGTGCGCCGGTGCGCTGAATGGCATTGGCCAGAAACGCATAATAGAAGAGGTTACCCACCAGCGAGAGTTTCACTGCCTCGCGCCAGTCGGCCCGCCCCAGCTGGCGCAGTCGGCGGCGATCGTGCCAGGCCAGCGGCAGCGCAATCAGCCCGAACGCCACATAACGTCCCGCCGACTGCAGTGCACCAGGATAGTCAGGCACCAGCAGCGGCCCGACAAAGATCAGCCCCCACATCAGCCCCGCGGTAACGGCAAACATAACACCAGCAAACATGACTTTTTCCCGTATAGCTTTTTTTCACAGTGTGGCGGGAGTGAAGGAGGAAGGCTTGTAGCAGATTGCGGTTGTGTCAGGGCTGGCGCACCTGTTTCTGATAGCGGCCAGGCGTAATGCCATAGCGGTTAGCAAAGGCGCGGGTCAGATGAGCCTGATCGGTTAACCCGACGGCCGCTGCGACACTGGCAGCGGCTTCGCCCTGTGCCAGTCGCTGTTTGGCATCATAGAGGCGGAAAGCCATCAGCATCTGATGCGGCGTGACGTGATAGTGCTGGCGGAAAGCGCGTAAGAAGTGCCACGGCGACAGCGAGGCCAGCGCCGCCAGCTCCTCCAGCCGCACCGGTTCCGCCAGATTTGCCCGCAGAAAATCACGCACCTGATCAAAGCGATGCCCTCCCTCGGGCCTGCCCGGTGACGACATCCGCGCCAGCGGGCGAATCTGCAACAGCAGTTCGGAAAGCAGACTCTGGCGCGCCAGTCCGGACTCCGCCTGCCAGAGTGCGGCCAGCGTGCGGGAGAGCGGCTGCGCGATGCGCGGATCGGTCAGCAGCGCCTCGTTAAACCACCAGCCGCGATCGCCGGTCAGTTCATCCATCAGCTGCGGCTGAATGTAGATCATCTGATAGCGCCAGCCCTCGTCACAGGCTGACTCACCGGTATGCAGCTCATCCGGATTCATGGTCACCAGCGAGTTCACCGGCGCGGTATATTCGGTGCCGCGATAGCGAAAACGCTGCGCACCCGCCTCAATCGTGCCAATGCCAAAGGCTTCATGGGTATGGGGTTCAAAAGCGTAGCGGGAGATGTGAGCCTGATAGAGTTCCACACCGGGCAACGCGGCCGGTTGCTGAAACTGTGCGCGGTCTTTTTCACAGGGAAAAACAGCCGGAACACCTTCCACTTCTCTCTCCTTATTTATCCGATGTCGGATTAGCATGCCTGCGACCGGGGGGAAAATGCAAAAGATTGCTATCCGCCGCGCCGCAGGTAACACTGTTTTTTTCTCATTCTGAGGGAGTCAGCATGGCACAGCGAGTCGTCATCGTCATTGATATGCAGAACGGCGTGTTCAGCACACCACGTTTCGATAAGGCAGGCCGGGTTGACCGAATCAACCGGCTGACCGATCGCGCCGATATCATCCTCTTTATTCAGCATCGTGAAGGCACGATGTGCGAGGGCGACCCCAGCTTTGATCTGCTGCCGGAACTGGTTCAGCCTGCGGGCGCGCATTACGTGACGAAAACGGCCTGCGACAGCTTCTGGCAGACAGAGCTGGCCGCGCTGTTAAAGCGTCTGGAGGTGGAGGCGTTTGTGGTGTGCGGCTGTGCGACCGACTACTGTCTGGATACCACGATTAAAACAGGGGCCAGTGCGGGCTATGCGATAACCGTGGCGGCGGATGCGCACACCACCGCCGATCGCCGCTGGGTCGGGGCCGAAGCGCTGATTAATCAGCACAACGAGGTGTGGGCCTCGCTGCTGATCCCTGGCAACGTGCCGCGCGTGCTGAGCACGGATGCCGTGCTGGCGGAATGGTCATAGCCCCGGTCGGCCGGGGCCGCGCATAAAAAAAGCCCGCATAGCGGGCTTTTTAAACGCGTCAGGCCAGATGAATCAGAACGGAATATCGTCGTCAAAATCCATTGGCGGTTCGTTGTTGTTGCTGGCAGGCGCACTCTGCGGCTGCTGCGGACGGGACTGCGCGCCGCCGCTGAACTGATTGTTGTTGCCCTGCGGCTGCTGCGGCTGGCCCCAGCCATTGTTGTTGCCACCACCCTGCGCGCCTGCACCGGCGTTACCGCCCTGCTGACGGCCGCCCAGCATCTGCATGGTGCCACCGACGTTAACCACGACTTCGGTGGTGTAACGTTCCTGGCCACCCTGATCCTGCCATTTACGGGTGCGCAGCTGACCTTCGATGTAGACCTGAGAGCCTTTGCGCAGATATTCACCCGCGACTTCAGCCAGTTTGCCAAACAGCACCACACGGTGCCACTCGGTGATCTCTTTGTTTTCACCGGTCTGCTTATCACGCCAGCTCTCCGACGTAGCCAGCGTAATGTTGGCAACAGCGCCACCATTTGGCATATAACGTACTTCCGGATCCTGACCCAGATTCCCGACAAGAATCACTTTGTTAACGCCACGACTGGCCATGTTGCTGTCTCCCGATGAGTTAATGCATTCAGTCTAATCCATCAATTCTAACACGTCCTGCTCACTGTTTCCCACTTTCGAGCCGCGTTCCGGTTTTAATCCTTCGCACGTCCGGACCACAGAGTACTGGATATTTATTCAGTCTATTTTTTGTGCCATAATGACACGTTTATTCTGGCCGTGTCGGCAAGGCGCGGTGAGTGCTGCTAATCCGGGAAAGGTGAATGGATAAGATCGAAGTTCGTGGTGCCCGCACCCATAATTTGAAAAACATTAACCTGACCATCCCACGCGACAAACTCATTGTGGTGACCGGCCTGTCAGGCTCCGGTAAATCCTCACTGGCGTTTGATACGCTGTATGCGGAAGGTCAGCGCCGCTATGTGGAGTCGCTCTCTGCGTATGCGCGCCAGTTTCTTTCGTTAATGGAGAAGCCGGACGTCGATCATATCGAAGGTCTGTCGCCCGCCATCTCTATTGAACAGAAATCCACCTCGCATAACCCGCGCTCGACGGTGGGAACCATCACCGAGATCCACGACTACCTGCGTCTGCTGTTTGCCCGCGTGGGCGAACCGCGCTGCCCGGACCACAACGTACCGCTGGCGGCGCAGACCGTGAGCCAGATGGTCGATCAGGTTCTGGCTCAGCCGGAAGGCCGCCGTCTGATGCTGCTGGCACCGGTGGTGAAAGATCGCAAGGGTGAGCACACCAAAACGCTGGAAAATCTGGCGACGCAGGGCTACATCCGTGCGCGTATCGACGGCGAAGTGTGCGACCTGTCAGATCCGCCGAAACTGGAGCTGCAGAAAAAACACACCATCGAAGTGGTGATTGACCGCTTTAAAGTGCGTGACGATCTGGCGACGCGCCTGGCCGAGTCCTTTGAGACAACCCTGGAGCTCTCAGGCGGCACGGCGATCGTGGCGGACATGGATGACAGCGAGGCCGAAGAGCTGCTCTTCTCCGCGAACTTCGCCTGCCCGATTTGTGGTTATAGCATGAGTGAGCTGGAGCCGCGCCTGTTCTCCTTTAACAACCCGGCAGGCGCCTGTCCGACCTGCGACGGCCTGGGCGTACAGCAATATTTCGATCCGGATCGCGTGGTGCAGAACCCTGAGCTCTCTCTGGCCGGTGGCGCAATCCGTGGCTGGGATCGCCGCAACTTTTACTATTTCCAGATGCTGCGTTCGCTGGCGGACCATCTCAGTTTTGATATTGAAGCGCCGTTCGGCAGCCTGCCCGACAACGTGCAGAAAGTGATCCTGTACGGCTCTGGCAAAGAGAGCATCGAATTTAAGTACATCAACGACCGTGGCGACACCTCGGTTCGCCGTCATCCGTTTGAAGGCGTGCTCAACAACATGGAGCGTCGCTACAAAGAGACCGAATCCTCAGCGGTGCGCGAAGAGCTGGCGAAGTTCATCAGCAACCGCGCCTGTGCGAGCTGTGAAGGCACCCGTCTGCGTCGCGAAGCGCGACATGTCTTTGTCGAAGATACCACGCTGCCGACCATCTCTGAGATGAGCATCGGTCACGCGATGTCCTTCTTTGAAAATCTGAAGCTCAGCGGCCAGCGTGCGCAGATCGCCGAAAAGGTGCTGAAAGAGATTAGCGATCGCCTGAGCTTCCTGGTGAACGTCGGCCTGAACTACCTGTCGATGTCGCGCTCCGCTGAAACCCTTTCCGGTGGTGAAGCGCAGCGTATCCGTCTGGCGAGCCAGATCGGTGCCGGTCTGGTGGGCGTCATGTATGTGCTGGACGAACCGTCAATCGGCCTGCATCAGCGCGACAACGAGCGTCTGCTCGGCACCCTGATTCACCTGCGCGATCTCGGTAATACGGTGATTGTGGTTGAGCACGATGAAGATGCGATTCGTGCCGCCGACCACGTGATCGACATTGGTCCGGGTGCAGGCGTGCATGGCGGCCAGGTGGTGGCGGAAGGCACCGTGGATGAGATCATGGCGCAGGAAGCGTCCCTGACGGGCCAGTTCCTGAGCGGCAAGCGTGAAATCGCCGTGCCGGAGGCGCGGGTGAAGGGCGATCCATCGAAGGTGCTGAAGATTACCGGCGCGCGCGGCAATAACCTCAAGGATGTCACGCTGACGCTGCCGGTGGGTCTGTTCACCTGCATCACCGGTGTCTCCGGCTCCGGTAAATCGACCCTGATTAACGATACGCTGTTCCCGATTGCGCAGCGGGCGCTGAACGGTGCCACCATCGCAGAGCCGGCCCCTTACCGCGACGTGGCGGGACTGGAGCACTTCGACAAAGTCATCGACATCGACCAGAGTCCGATTGGCCGCACGCCGCGCTCCAACCCGGCGACCTACACCGGCATCTTCACCCCGGTGCGTGAACTCTTTGCTGGCGTGCCGGAAGCGCGGTCACGCGGTTACACGCCGGGTCGTTTCAGCTTTAACGTGCGCGGCGGACGCTGTGAAGCCTGTCAGGGCGATGGCGTGCTGAAAGTCGAAATGCACTTCCTGCCGGACATCTATGTGCCGTGCGATCAGTGCAAAGGCAAACGCTATAACCGTGAAACGCTGGAAGTGAAGTACAAAGGCAAGAGCATTCACGAGGTGCTGGAGATGACCATCGAAGAGGCGCGTGAGTTCTTTGATGCGGTTCCGGCGCTGGCGCGTAAGTTGCAGACGCTGATGGATGTGGGTCTCTCCTACATTCGTCTCGGCCAGTCCGCCACCACCCTCTCCGGTGGTGAAGCTCAGCGCGTGAAGCTGGCACGTGAACTGTCGAAGCGTGGCACCGGTCAGACGCTCTACATTCTTGATGAGCCGACCACCGGCCTGCACTTTGCCGATATTCAGCAGCTGCTGGAGGTCCTGCATCAGCTGCGCGACCAGGGCAACACGATCGTGGTGATTGAGCACAACCTCGACGTGGTGAAAACCGCTGACTGGATTGTCGACCTTGGCCCGGAAGGCGGCAGCGGCGGCGGCGAAATCCTGATTGCCGGCACGCCGGAGACCGTGGCGGAGTGTGAGAAATCGCATACCGCGCGCTTCCTGAAGCCCCTGTTACAGAAGTAATGATGCCAGGCCCGCCCCGTGCGGGCCTGCTTATTTCTGCTGCCGGTTCAGCCAGAAAAATGCAGAATCAGGCAAGATTCAGACATGTATAGGCATATACGCCCTTCCCCACGCTGACTATCCTTAAGCGGTTCCTCTTTGGCACGCCCCTGGCGTCGCCCTGTTTTTTGCAGCACCTCTGCGCTGCTGCACTTCATCAAAAACACTCACGACACATCGAAACTGGAGACACCATGAATATTACGCATGCGTATGCTGCTCAGGATGCTAAATCCAAACTGGCACCGTTCGATTATAAGCCGCGTGAGCTGCGCGCCCATGACGTTCAGCTTGAGGTGCTGTTCTGTGGCGTCTGCCACTCAGACCTGCATCAGGCCCGCAATGAGTGGAAAAACACGATTTTCCCTGTGGTTCCGGGGCATGAAATTGTGGGTCGCGTCACCGCGGTGGGCCCACAGACCCAGAAATACAAAGTCGGCGATCTGGTTGGCGTAGGCTGCATGGTGGATTCGTGCCGCAGCTGCCCGAGCTGTCAGCAGGGGCTGGAGCAATATTGTGAAAACGGTTTTGTCGGCACCTATAACGGTGAAGACCGCGAGACCGGTGCGATCACCTACGGCGGCTACTCAACGGCGATGGTTGTGGATGAGAGCTTTGTGCTGCGCATTCCGGAAAACCTGGATCTGGCGGGCGTCGCGCCGCTGCTGTGTGCCGGTATCACGACCTACTCGCCGCTGCGCCACTGGAATGTCGGCCCCGGCAAAAAAGTCGGTATCGTAGGCCTGGGTGGCCTGGGGCACATGGGCGTGAAAATTGCTCACGCGATGGGGGCGCATGTGGTGCTGTTCACCACCTCGCCGTCCAAAATCGAGGATGGCAAACGCCTGGGCGCCGATGAGGTGGTGATCTCCAAAGATCCTGAGCAGATGGCGCAGCACGCCAACAGCTTCGACTTTATCCTGAACACCGTTGCCGCTCAGCACGACCTTAACCCCTTCATCACCCTGCTGAAGCTGGATGGCAATATGACGCTGGTCGGCGCACCTGAGCACGATCACCCGGCTCCGCAGGTGTTTAACCTGATCTTCAAACGTCGCAGCATCGCCGGTTCACTGATTGGCGGTATCGCAGAAACGCAGGAGATGCTCGATTTCTGTGGCGAGCACGGCATCACCTCGGACATCGAACTGATCGCGATGGATCAGATCAACGAAGCCTATGAGCGCATGCTGAAAAGCGATGTGAAATATCGCTTTGTTATCGACATCAACACCCTGCGCGAGCAGTCGGCTGCCTGATCGGGTCGCCTGCACCCTCCTGCTCAGGCAGGGGGGTGTTAAAGCGCGGCCTGGCGCGCGGCGTCAACCTGCTGGAAGGAGGCATCGACCAGATAGTAGATCTGCGAATCCTTCAGCGACCCATCCAGGAACAGCGTGCTCCAGTGTGATTTATTCAGATGCTCGCTGGGAATGATGTCGCTATGCTCTTCGCGCAGCAGCTCTGCCAGCGCAGGCGTCGATTTCAGCGAAACCGCAGGCCGCCCTTTTACCTCATGTACCATCGCAAACAGCACGCCGTTGCTTTTAATCTGCGTGGCCTTCCAGTCACTGTGGACGCTCTGCTCTGCGCCCGGCTTGCTCATGCAATAGGTCAGTAAGTCTGAGTGATTCATCACGATTCCCCTTGTAAAGTGGCGACAATCCGCCTGGCACCGCCCTCAATGCGATGCTCGCCCAGCCAGATACCCTGCCAGGTCCCCAGAACCAGACGTCCCCGCTGAACCGGCAGCAAGAGCGACACGCCCAGGGTCGAGGATTTAATGTGCGCCGGCATGTCAT
This sequence comes from Pantoea sp. PA1, assembly GCF_056856975.1. Classification (NCBI taxonomy): domain Bacteria; kingdom Pseudomonadati; phylum Pseudomonadota; class Gammaproteobacteria; order Enterobacterales; family Erwiniaceae; genus Pantoea; species Pantoea sp. PA1. The sequence goes on along the minus strand of NZ_JBXGEE010000002.1, from coordinate 45,749 downwards.
CACGTCCTTCGTAGTCGTGCTGATAAGGCGCATTCTCCGGCACGTGCCGCAGGAAATGCTGCTCCATATCGCTGCGCACCGTCGGATCGCAATTTTCATTTAAGGTTAATGACGCCGACGTATGCTGCAACAGCAGATGCAGCAGACCGGTTTTGATATCACGCAATCCGGAGAGCGAGTCGGTGATCTCATCAGTGATGAGATGAAAGCCGCGCGGCTTCGCGCTCAGCGTAATAGTCTGTTGATGCCACATAGCTTATTCCTGAAACGGTTACCCCGTTTAAGTGTGCAGCATGTCGCCGAAAGGTAAACCCTGAGCCATAAAAAAACCGCCAGCGCGAGGCGGGCGGTTTGTTCACAGCAGGCGTGCCGTTACATCACCGCGGCAAAGGCTTCCGCTACCTGATGCACATTTTTGCTGTTCAGACCGGCCACACACATGCGGCCACTGCCCACCAGGTAGATGCCGAACTCATTGCGCAGGCGGTCAACCTGCTGCACGCTCAGGCCGGTGTAGCTGAACATGCCGCGCTGCTTCAGCAGGTAGTCGAAGTTTTTGCCCGGCAGTGCCGTGCTCAGCACCCCGACCAGTGACTCACGCATCGCGAGAATGCGCAGACGCATCGTCTCCACTTCGTCCAGCCAGCTCGCTTTCAGCGCGTCGTCGTTAAGGACGCGGGCCACGACCTGCGCACCGAAATTCGGCGGGCTGGAGTAGTTGCGGCGGACGGTCGCTTTCAGCTGGCCCAGCACGCGCGCTGACTCTTCGGCGCTGTCACAGACGACAGAGAGCCCGCCTACGCGCTCGCCATAGAGCGAGAAGATTTTAGAGAAAGAGTTGCTGACCAGTGCCGGCAGGCCGGCTGCCGCGACGGCGCGCAGCGCATAAGCATCCTGCTGCATGCCTTCACCAAAGCCCTGATAGGCAATATCCAGGAAAGGAATCAGCTGCTGTGCTTTCAGCACCTTAATGGTCTCATCCCATTGCGCATTGGTCAGGTCAGCGCCGGTCGGGTTATGGCAGCAGGGATGCAGTAACACGATGCTCTGCGCTGGCAGCGTTTTCAGGGTATGGATAAAGGCATCAAAACGCACACCGTGGGTTTCGGCGTCATACCAGGGGTAGCTCTTCACCTCAAAACCTGCGCCATTAAAAATCGCGATATGGTTTTCCCAGGTGGGATCGCTGACCCAGACGGCCGACTGCGGGAAGTAACGCTTAAGGAAGTCTGCCCCGACTTTCAGCGCACCCGATCCCCCCAGCGTCTGAATCGAGGCGATACGACCCGCCTGCAGCACCGGATGGTCGGCACCAAACAGCAGCGGCGCGATCGCGTTGCGGTAGCTGTTCAGGCCTTCCATGGGCAGATAGAGCGATGCCTGCTTTGGCTCGGCATTGAGCTGCTCTTCAGCAGCCGCTACGGCCTTCAGCTGCGGGATTATGTTCTGCTCGTCGTAGTAAAGCCCGATGCTCAGGTTAACTTTGTGTTCGCGCGGATCTTGTTTAAAGGCTTCCATCAACGACAGAATCGGATCGCCCGCATAGGCATCAACGTTTTGAAACACGGTGTAGGTCTCCATGATTGGTCCAGAGGTAAAGAGGGCTAAACCCGATAGCGTCCCGGACGGTGGTTCATTGCAATAATCAGATTGAGGATCACGGCTCCTGCAATGGAGGCCAGCAGGATGGGGCCACTGACCACAAACAGGGATGCCAGCACGACGCAGGTGTCGACCGCCATCTGCAGTTTACCCGCGCGGATCCCAACGCGATCCTGCAGCCACAGCGCCAGAATATTGATGCCGCCCAGGCTCGCCTTATGACGAAACAACACTATAAACCCGATCCCCATGATGACGTTACCGAACAGTGTCGCATAGAACGGATTGAGATCGGAAAAGTGAACGAACAGCGGGTGCAGCTGCGTAAACAGCGACACCAGCCCGACGGCACAGAAGGTTTTCAGGGTAAATTCCCAGCCCATGCGTTTTACCGCCAGCCAGTAAAAAGGCAGGTTGATCAGGAAAAATGCGCTGCCAAAGGAGAGCGGGGAGAGGTAGCTCAGCAGAAAGGCGATACCGGCAGTGCCGCCCGTCAGGGCACCCGCCTGTTTCAGCATAATGACGCCGAACGAAACCATCAGGGTGCCCAGCACCATCGCCAGCGCATCTTCAATACGCGAATGCGGGACGCGGGAGGGTTCTGCGATGTTATCCATGGGGGTTGTCTCAGTGCAAATGATGCGGTTGCAATGCAAAAAACGCACCATTGCCGCAGCGTCAATCGGCTGCTGGCCGAAGGCTGGTGATATCCCGTTGATATCTAAGGCGCTTTATAACAGGATTTCGTGCATACCTTCCGGTTAAAACCGTCACTCCATGCGCAAAATCCCGTTACGATGCGTATTCTTTGCGTTTATGGTCGCCAGTCTGCACCAAAAACGCACAGCACGCACCTTTTTAGCGCGTTTTGTTCGCAGGCAGCATCATCAGGCCATTCTCTTTCATGCGCCCCAGTACCACGGAGGTTTTGACGTGGGACACGCTCTGATGGCCCGCCACTAACTGGCTGATAAGTGCACTGAGGGAGTTAAGATCGGCCACCGCCACTTTAAGCAGATAGTCAGCGTCACCGGTGGTTTTGTAGGCGTCGACAATCGCCTCTTCCTGCTCCACCATGCGGTGAAAGCTCTCCACATATTCGGTGGTGTGGTTGATTAAGCGTACCTCTATCAGCCCCACCATCCCCAGGCCAATGGCATCGGGCGAGAGCCGGGCGTGATAGCCCAGAATCAGATTGGCCTGTTCCAGATTGATGCGGCGGCGGGAACATTGCGAGGCGGAGAGGCCAACCAGGTCGCTGAGCTCCTGGTTAGTAAGACGGCCGTTAGCTTGTAATAAAGTCAGGATTTTCAGGTCGTAATCGTCTACGTGAGTCATTCCGTTTCCACAGCGTGAGAGGCGTCGCTTTGTTACAGATAACCCGATAACCGGAGAGGTTGTCCAACACTATTTTCTGATGATGGGAGCTGTCATGCACAGATCGTGCATGACAGCATAAAGCGCAGATTATTCGTCGTCGTATTGCGGGCCGGCGTAGTTGTCGAAGCGTGACCACTGACCGTTAAACGTCAGCCGCACCGTACCGATTGGACCGTTACGCTGTTTACCCAGGATGATCTCGGCGATCCCTTTGAGATCGCTGTTCTCGTGATAGACCTCGTCACGATAGATGAACATGATCAAATCCGCATCCTGCTCGATCGATCCCGATTCACGCAGATCCGAGTTAACCGGACGCTTATCGGCACGCTGCTCCAGTGAGCGGTTAAGCTGCGACAGCGCGACCACCGGCACATTAAGCTCTTTGGCCAGCGCCTTGAGCGAGCGGGAGATCTCCGCAATCTCCAGCGTTCGGTTGTCCGACAGCGATGGCACGCGCATCAGCTGCAGGTAGTCGATCATGATCAGGCTCAATCCGCCGTTTTCACGGTAGATACGCCGGGCACGCGAACGCACTTCAGTGGGGGTCAGGCCGGAAGAGTCATCGATATACATGTTCTTCTTCTCCAGCAGGATACCCATGGTGCCGGAGATACGGGCCCAGTCCTCATCATCAAGCTGGCCGGTTCGGATGCGGGTCTGGTCGACGCGGGAAAGCGAGGCCAGCATACGCATCATGATCTGCTCGCTGGGCATCTCCAGACTGAAAATCAGCACTGGCTTATCCTGCAGCATCGCGGCGTTTTCGCATAGGTTCATCGCAAAAGTGGTTTTACCCATCGAAGGACGGGCGGCGACGATGATCAGGTCTGAACCCTGCAGGCCAGCGGTCTTTTTATTCAGATCCTGATAGCCGGTGTCGACGCCGGTGACGCCATCGTGCGGGGTCTGATAGAGCGACTCAATACGGGAGACGGTCGATTCCAGAATCTGCTCGATGTTCTTCGGCCCGGCATCTTTATCTGCGCGCGCTTCGGCAATCTTGAAGACGTTCGATTCCGCAAAGTCGAGCAGCTCTTCGCTGTTCCGCCCCTGCGGATCATAACCGGCATCGGCGATCTCGTTGGCAACGGAGATCATCTCGCGTACGACCGCACGTTCGCGCACGATATCGGCATAGGCGCCGATGTTCGCTGCACTCGGGGTGTTTTTCGCCAGCTCAGCCAGGTAGGCGAATCCCCCCGCCATCTCCAGTTCGCCACGGGTTTCCAGTGACTCGGAGAGCGTAATCAGGTCAATGGGCTTGCTGTTTTCCAGCAACCGCTGCATCTCTGAAAAAATCAGCCGGTGCGAGCGGTTGAAAAAATCATTCGCAACGACGCGCTCAGAGACGTTATCCCAGCGCTCGTTATCCAGCATTAACCCACCGAGCACCGACTGCTCCGCTTCCAGCGAATGCGGGGGCATTTTCACGCCAGCCAGCTGGCGATCCTGCGTTTCGTTCGATTTGTTGGTGGGTTTATTTCCTGCCATAGTGAATGCATTACCGATCTTCTGTGGGGACGCGCAAGTATACCTTAGTTGGGGTGCGTGCCTCACCCTCATGATGAAACAATCACAGGAGTCAGAATGGCAAAGCGTATTCAGTTCAGCGCGCACGGCGGACCGGAAGTGTTAACGTGGACGGATTTTGACCCGGCTGACCCGGCTGAACATGAAGTACAGGTGGAACACCGCGCGATCGGGATTAATTACATCGACACCTATGTGCGCAGCGGCCTCTATCCAGTGGCGGCGTTTCCTTCGGGTCTGGGTACGGAAGCCGCAGGCGTGGTGTCGCGTGTGGGCCGTGGCGTCACCCTGTTTAAACCCGGCGATCGCGTGGTCTACTGCCTGGCGTCAATGGGGGCCTACAGCGAACTTCATAACGTGGCCGAAGATCGCCTGATGCATCTCCCGGAGGCGATCAGCTTTGAGCAGGGTGCCGCCAGCTATCTGAAAGGGCTGACCACGCAGTATCTGCTGCGGCAGACCTATAAAATCAGCGCCGGCGAGACCTTCCTGTTTCATGCCGCCGCAGGCGGCGTCGGTTTAATCGCCTGTCAGTGGGCAAAAGCACTGGGCGCACACCTGATTGGCACGGTCGGCTCTGCGGAAAAAGCAACCATCGCCAGAAACGCCGGGGCCTGGGCGACCATCAACTATCGTGAAGAGAATATTGCCGCGCGCGTCAGCGAGCTGACCGACGGGAAAAAAGTGGGTGTGGTTTATGACTCTGTCGGCAAAGATACCTGGGAAGCGTCGCTGGATTCCCTGCGCCGTCACGGGCTGATGGTCAGTTTCGGTAACGCGTCCGGGCCGGTAACCGGCATCGACCTTGGCATTCTGAATAAGAAAGGCTCGCTGTTTGTTACCCGCCCTTCACTGTTTGGCTACATCACCAACCGCCAGGAGCTGGAAACGGCCAGCGCCGAACTCTTCTCGCTGCTGGCAAGCGGCGCAATCAGGGTGGAGGTACCGGAGCAGCAGAAGTTTGCGCTGAAAGAGGCCAGCAAAGCGCATCAGATTCTGGAGAGCCGCGCCACGCAGGGTTCCTGCCTGCTGATCCCCTGACCGGACAAACAAAAAGGGCTTCCGCAGGAAGCCCTTCTCTTTTTTATTTTTTGTTCGCGCTGATGTAGGGACAGCGGCGATGAATTCCTGTCGCGTCGATGGCACATCGCGTTGACAAAAGCCATCCTGCCAGAAAACATAAGTAAAAAATATGTTTAATTGCAGATTGCGGCTTTGCAATCTCTCACTCTGTGATCACTCCCGCAATTATCGCCAGCTTTTCCGGTCTAACCTGTTGATCTTACGTCTTAGCTTACGTCGTGCCCGCGCCTCGCTGTCGCCAAAGAAGGCGCGATGCAGCCAGACCGCGATCACGGCCAGCACCAGCCAAGGTAACACTTTGATAACAAGTGCAAACAGCCCGCCGACAAACATCACTAGGGTGGCGACCACCAGTGCTGCCAGCACGCCCAGCAGCGACACGCCGGTCAGCAACAGCATCAGGAAAAACCCCAATACAAATAAAATTTCCACGTCAGGACTCCTTTATCCACTTTCATACCAGGACAGTTACAAAAAGCGTGCCAACAGGTAACCTATTGAATAGTCGTGGTTTACGGGAAGGGGGTGTGAGATAACCTGGTGAAAAAGACCAGATGATGGCGTAAAAAAAACCAGCCTGAAGGCTGGTTTTCTGCGGCGTGAGCGGATCAGGCTTCCTGTGGAATCTTATCCGCCACCAGGGCCAGCGCCGCTTCCAGAACGCGGACATCCGCCCCCGGCTTATGCGCATTTTCACTCAGATGGCGTCGCCACTGGCGTGCGCCCGGAATGCCCTGGAAGAGTCCCAGCATATGGCGCGTGACGTGGCCCAGATAGGTGCCCTTCGCCAGTTCCGCTTCAATATAGGGATACATGGCGCGTACCACCTCAACCGGGTTAGCCGCCGGATGCTGACGCCCGAACAGCTGCTGGTCGACCTGCGCCAGAATGCCGGGGTTCTGATAGGCTTCACGGCCCATCATCACGCCGTCAAGGTGCTCCAGATGCGCCTGTGCCTCTTCCAGCGTTTTCACGCCGCCATTAAGCGCAATCGTCAGATGCGGGAAATCGCGCTTCAGCTGGTAGACGCGGGGATAATCCAGCGGGGGGATTTCGCGGTTCTGTTTGGGGCTGAGGCCGGAGAGCCAGGCTTTGCGCGCATGGATGATAAATGTCTCGCACTCGCCGCGGCCCGCCACCGTGCCGATAAAGTCGGTCAGGAAGGCATAGCTGTCCAGCTCATCAATCCCGATACGGGTTTTCACCGTGACCGGAATCGACACCACGTCGCGCATCGCTTTCACGGCATCTGCGACCAGAGTGGCTTCGGCCATCAGGCAGGCACCGAACCGGCCATTCTGCACCCGATCAGAGGGACAGCCGACGTTCAGGTTGATCTCATCGTAGCCGCGCTGCTCCGCCAGCTTCGCGCACTGCGCCAGCGCCGCCGGATCGCTTCCGCCCAGCTGCAACGCAACCGGGTGTTCAGCGTCACTGTAAGCCAGATAATCCCCTTTGCCATGAATGATCGCGCCGGTCGTCACCATTTCGGTGTAGAGCAGGGTGTCGCCGGTCAGCTGACGATGAAAATAGCGACAGTGCCGATCGGTCCAGTCGAGCATAGGGGCGATGGAGAAGCGTTGCGAAGAAAAAGTAGCCATGTAGCGCAGACAATCCGGTAATTAAGGGTGATGGAATTCTGTGCAAGGATAACACAAGGGCGGGCGATAGTGCATCGCCCGCCCCCGGAGAGCCGGGATAATCCGCTTAGAAGTTAAAGCCCAGCTGCATCATCGCGCCCCAGGTATTGTTAGCACCGACGGAGCCAGCCAGATCCAGATGGACAGCTTTGTTAAACGGCGACAAGCCAAAACCTGCTGTGGCCACATTTTCGTCGTTAGACCGCATATCCGCCCGATAACCTGCGCGCAGCTGCAGCCAGTCAAGTACGCGGTACTCCGCACCCACTGCCGCATACTGGCTGTTATCCTGAGTTTTGAAGCGTTTCGTTTCGGTGAGATCCACATCGCCGGTCACGGTAAACGGACCTTTATCCCAGGACAGACCGGTGGTGACCAGCGGGCGAATCTGGTAGGTGTCGCGGAACCCGTTAACCTCCCGGGTCTGCAGATCGCGTGAAACCAGGTTCTGTCCGGTCACACCCAGCGTCCAGTTTTCAGCAAAGGTGGTCGCCAGACCGGCATCAACGTTAAAGCCGGTGTCGGTGCTGCGATACTGACTGTTGTTGATGTCATTTTTGTCGTAGTTATAGATGCTGGCAGTGTAGTTATAGAGCCAGGTTTTCTGCACTTTTGGCGTCACGCCCACCGACACCGGCTGACCGGCGACAGTGAACTCATGCGCCACCGCCACACCATAATCGGTAACCAGGGCCGCTAAGCCGTTCGCACTGGAGCGAAGGTTATTCTGATCGCCCGGAACGGGCAGAATCGTACCGTTAGCAACCCCGCGCAGGTAGTTGATATCACTCTGGACCACATTGGCGCGGACGTGTGCCGTTCCGTAGGCTTTGGCGATAAAGGCGAAAGGCAGCGTTTCATTGGGGATTGTCACGGCGACGGCCGCACCCGCACTGCCGTCCGCTTTGTTACCGCGCAAATCGCTGAGCTTGTCAGCGACATCGCCGGAGGCAGCACGCAGTTCAGGATAACCACGCAGATAATCGGCAAACGTCAGGTTACCAATCACACCGCGGTAACGATCCACGGTGTCGGTAATATCATCGACTTTATCGATCAGCTTATCTTTGTCCGTTACCTGAATGCCTGCTGAAGGAATAATAATGCTGACATTATCGTCAGATTTAGCACGCGTCATTAATGCCGGGTTCGCCAGCACTGCAGAGCCATAAACAGAAGATGCCACGCCGGTGCCGCCCATGGCGTCATTACGTGCATCATACCAGGTCCCTGCCGCCATGGCGGAGGAAGAAAGGAAAAGCGCGGTCGCTGCAGCGGAACAGATCAGCGCTGAGCGTTGAGCGGATTTTTTCACCATTTGCCTGCCATCACCTGAGAAAGTGTCGTTGATACATTCAACAACTGAATAGTTTGTCAGCCCTATTGTGAACCCTGGCTAACGCGTTATTGCTGTGAATTCAAAGGAAACAGTGTCTTAATTCAAAGGATTGGACGTTTTACGACCAGAATTAGCGTGTAATTATTAAAAACGGACCGGCTAATTTCAAATAATGTCAGACTTTTATTAAGTCTTTCTGAACATTACTTCTTAACTCAGTGAGATGCAAAGCAAAAGGACAAAAAATTCTGCTCCGGTTGATTTACAGGTGGATCGGTTTTTTCGTCAGATTTGAGATAGAGAGGAGCGAAAATGCCACAGGCGCTGTTTTTTCAGGCTAATTGTGCTGTTTTAACAGACAGAAACGCGCTTCAGCACCCTGACAGGTTATGTGATAAAATAACATCACTTATTCAGCGGAGAATTTTCATGACTACCATGACGTCGCAGCAAATTTTGATTCAGGCCGAAAAAATGTGCCTGCAACGTGGTGTGCGTCTGACTTCGCAGCGCGCTGAAGTGTTGCGTCTGATGGCGGAACAGCCGGGCTCAATCAGTGCCTACGATCTGCTGGATCAGCTCCGGATCAGCGAACCTCAGGCCAAGCCTCCCACGGTTTATCGTGCGCTCGACTTCCTGCTGGAGCAGGGTTTTGTGCATCGGGTGGAGTCCAACAACAGCTATGTGATGTGTCACCATTTTGAGGCGCCGGCTCATACGTCGGTCATGCTGGTCTGTGACCGCTGCGCCGCCGTCACCGAGAAGCAGGCGCAGGGCGTGGAAAAGATTATCGCCACGCTGGCGGGTGAAGCGCAGTTTGCCCTGCGTCACAGCGTGATCGAAGCCCATGGCTTATGCGAAAACTGCGCGGAAGCAGACGCCTGTACGCAGCACGAAAACTGCGGACATGACCATCAGGATGAGGGTAAAAAGCGCGGACGACGGGGATAAGCGGCGGAACAATCACTATCGGACTAAAAACGTTCTGCCTGCTCAGGCCGCAAACCAGCTGTGCTGACGCCAGTGCCTGCGCCAGATGAGCCACAGTGAGAGGCCGCGCAGCGCCAGGAAAACCGTTACCGCCAGCCACAAACCGTGATTGCCCAGCACCGGCACGCTCAGCAGCGTCAGAAAATAGCCTGCGGCTGCCACCACCATGCTGTTACGCATCTCACGTCCGCGCGTTGCGCCGATAAACATCCCATCCAGCAGATAACACCAGACGCCGATCAGCGGCATAATCACCTGCCAGACCAGATAGCGGTCGGCCGCCTGCTGCACTGTCTGCAGAGAGGTCAGCAGCATCACGATCTGCGGGCCGGTAAAGGCATAAACCAGCGAGAAGAAGAGCGCCACCGCCGCCGCCTGTCGGCAGGCAGAGCGCCAGACGCGCAGCAGTTTGCTGCCATCTTTTGCGCCATGCGCTTCACCTGCAAACGCTTCGACGGCATAGGCAAAACCATCGAGCGCGTAGGCGGTAAAGGTAATGAACATCAGTAATACGGCGTTCACCGCGACCACCTCCGGCCCCAGCCTGGCGCCCAGCACGGTCAGCGAGGCGAAACAGAGCTGCAGCATAAGAGAGCGCAGCATAATATCCCGGTTGAGGCGCAGCAGCCGGGCGCTGTCACCGCGCCAGCTCTGTTTCAGCAGGCTGAATGGAATGCCGCGCAGCTTCAGAACCCGCCAGACCATCATGCCGCCGACGCCCAGCGTGATATATTCCGCCAGTGCCGTGGCGGTGGCTGCCCCCGCAACGCCCCAGTGCAGCCCCATGACCAGCCAGAGGTCGAGCACGATATTCACCAGGTTCCCCACCACCAGCAGGATCACCGGCGCACGCGCATACTGCACGCCCAGCAGCCAGCCCAGAATCACCAGGTTCGCCAGCGTGGCAGGCGCACTGAGCCAGCGGATCTGAATAAACAGTCCGGCCTGTGCCAGTACCAGAGGATCGCCGCCAACCAGATGGGTAGCCAGCTGAATAATGGGGTAACGCAGCGCGACAAACAGCAGACCCGCCAGCAACGCCATGATCAGCGGCTGGATCAGGGCGCGTGCCAGCGCCGTTTTGTCGCCTGCCCCGAAGGCCTGTGCCGTCAGGCCCGTGGTGCTCATGCGAAGGAAAAGCAGCAGCATAAAGAGGAAGCTGGTGACGGTCGTCCCGACCGCGACCCCGCCAAGATAGACCGGGCTGTCGAGATGACCAATCACTGCCGTATCGACCACGCCCAGTAAGGGAACGGTGATATTTGACAGGATCATGGGCAGCGCGAGCCGCCAGAGATTTTTATCGGTTGCCGTGATAAAGCGCATTCGCCATTCCGTGCTCAGTGTCGCTGCGCAGAGGCGGCAGCGACAAAATCAGGGCAGACAGAATAGCACCAGAAAAGGCGAATGCACGCAGGCGTCAGAATCAGAGCCATTCGCCGTTGCGTACGACACCCACCGCCAGACCTTCCACGGTCAGCGACTGGGCACGCGTATCGACAACAATCGGGTCGAAGTCGCTGTTTTCAGGCAGCAGATGCACGATAGCACCCTGCTTTTTCCAGCGTTTCACCGTCACTTCATCGTCAATGCGGGCCACCACGACCTGGCCATTGCGCACATCCTGCGTTTTATGCACCGCGAGCAGGTCGCCGTCCATAATCCCGATATCTTTCATCGACATTCCGCTGACGCGCAGCAGGAAATCCGCCGAAGGTTTGAACAGGCCCGGATCGACTTTGTAATGCGTCTCGATATGTTCCTGCGCCATGATGGGCTCACCGGCAGCAACCCGGCCAATCAGCGGTATGCCTTCTGAGGCTTCTTCTTCCATTAGCAGACGGATGCCGCGCGATGCGCCGGAGACAATCTCAATGACGCCTTTGCGCGCCAGCGCTTTCAGATGCTCTTCTGCCGCGTTTGGCGAGCGGAAACCCAGCTGCGCGGCAATCTCGGCACGCGTAGGCGGCATGCCTGTTGAAGTAATATGGTCGCGAATCAGGTCATAGACCTGCTGCTGCCTGCTGGTTAATGCTTTCATCCCGCCCCCTGGTTGTTTATACAGTCGCTGTGAGTATATACAGGTATTGGCGAAATGAAAACCGATTGTCAGGGAAAACGCGGCCTGAGCCGCGTTATGGAAGGTTTATCGCAAATGTGTCCAGAGCAGCGCGATCCAGACAAACAGGGCCAGTAAGATAGCCAGCAGTACCGCTGCCGAACCCATATCTTTTGCCCGGCCCGCGAGCGGATGATGCTCCTGACCGATGCGATCGACCACCGCTTCAATGGCGCTATTGAGGATTTCGACGATGACCACCAGCACCACCGACCCAATCATAAGGATGCGCGAGATCACATCAACGTCCAGCCAGCACGCGATAATGATCGCCGCCAGCGCAGCCAGGGCTTCCTGACGAAACGCCGCTTCATGTTGCCACGCGGCACGCAGCCCCTGCCAGGAGTAACCGGCGGCTTTTACTATTCTGATAAGTCCGGTGGCATTATTTGCCATGTGTGGGAACCCTTTTATCGGATTGACGTCAATGTCTGGGCTGCGTGCATTTGGCACCACCACAGATCTTCGCTGCACTTTCTGGTATGCTTGCGGCGCTTTGCTAACAAGAGGCTTCATGTTGTCTATGTCAGGTTGGCGTAAACTTTATTATAAATTGCTTAATTTACCACTCTCGTTTCTGGTAAAGAGTAAGGCCATTCCGGCCGATCCCGTGTCTGAACATGGTCTGGATCCGACCCGACCTATTATGTATGTTTTGCCTTACGATTCGAAGGCTGACTTACTGACTTTGCGCGCGCAGTGTCTGCGGCATCATCTGCCCGATCCGCTCTCTCCACTGGAGATTGATGGTTCCCTGCTGCCTCGCCACGTCTTTATCCACGATGGCCCGCGCGTCTTCCCCTATTTTGTACCCAGCGTGGAATCGGTGAAAATTTTCCACGATTACCTGGACCTGCATCGCAATAATCCCACGCTGGATATTCAGATGCTGCCCGTCACCGTGATGTTTGGCCGCGCACCGGGACGTGAAGTTCAGGGCGAAGCCACACCACACCTGCGGGTGCTGAACGGCGTGCAGAAGTTCTTTGCGGTCATCTGGCATGGGCGCGACAGCTTTGTCCGCTTCTCGCCGACCGTGTCGCTGCGGCGTATGGCCACGGAACATGGGACAGATAAGTCGATCGCGCAGAAGCTGGCCCGCGTCGCGCGTATCCATTTTGCCCGTCAGCGGCTGGCTGCGATTGGCCCGCGTTTACCGGCCCGTCAGGATCTGTTTAATCGCCTGCTGCAATCCAAAGCGATTGAAAAAGCCGTAGAAGATGAGGCGCGCAGCAAAAAAATCTCCCATGAGAAAGCGCAGCAGAATGCCGTCGAGATGATGGAAGAGATTGCGGCGAACTTCTCCTATGAAGCAATTCGCGTTACTGACCGGGTGATGGGCTGGCTCTGGAGCCGTCTCTATCAGGGCATCAACGTCAATGGCGGCGAAAAAGTGCGCCAGCTGGCGCAGGATGGTCACGAGATTGTCTATGTGCCCTGCCACCGCAGCCACATGGATTATCTGCTGCTCTCCTACGTGCTCTATCACCAGGGCCTGGTGCCGCCGCACATCGCAGCAGGCATCAACCTCAACTTCTGGCCAGCCGGTCCGATCTTCCGTCGTCTGGGTGCCTTCTTTATCCGTCGCACCTTTAAAGGCAACAAGCTGTACGCCACGGTATTCCGCGAATACCTCGGTGAGCTGTTCACCCGGGGTTACTCGGTTGAGTACTTTGTCGAAGGTGGCCGTTCACGCACGGGCCGTCTGCTGGACCCGAAAACCGGCACGTTAGCCATGACGCTGCAGGCGATGCTGCGCGGCGGCAATCGTCCCATCACGCTGGTGCCGATCTACATCGGATATGAGCATGTGATGGAAGTGGGTACTTACGCCAAAGAGCTGCGCGGCGCGGCAAAAGAGAAAGAGGGCTTCATGCAGATGGTGCGTGGCCTGCGTAAGCTGCGCAATCTCGGTCAGGGTTACGTTAACTTTGGCGAACCGCTGCCGCTGGTTAACTATCTCAACAAGCGCGTGCCGGAATGGCGTGACTCGATCGATCCGATTGAGCCACAGCGTCCCGGCTGGCTGACCCCGACCGTGAACGATATTGCGGCTCGCGTGATGGTGCGGATCAATGAAGCCGGCGCGGCTAACGCCATGAACCTCTGTGTTACGGCCCTGCTTGCCTCACGTCAGCGCTCACTTACCCGCGAACAGTTGATTGAACAGCTGGAGTGCTATACCCAGCTGCTGCGCAATGTGCCTTACTCGCCGAATGCGACCCTGCCCGATCTCTCCGCGGAAGCGCTGCTGGATCACGCCATGGGCATGAACAAGTTTGAGAGTGAAAAGGACAGCATTGGCGACATCATCATTCTGCCGCGTGAGCAGGCGGTGCTGATGACCTATTACCGCAACAACATTCATCACATGCTGGTGATGCCGTCGCTGATTGCCGCCATTGTTCAGCAACACCAGACGCTGAGCGAAGCGGAACTGCTGCGTCAGGTCAGCCTGATCTATCCGATGCTGAAGAGCGAGCTCTTCCTGCGCTGGGAGACGGATGAGCTGCCGCAACTGCTGACTGAACTGAGTCAGGAGCTGGCGCGTCAGGGTCTGATTACGCTTGAGGCCGGAGAACTGCGGTTTACCGGAGCGCGCTATCGCACGCTGCAACTGCTGGCCGCCGGTGTGCGTGAAACGCTGCAGCGTTATGCCATTACCTTCTCGATTCTCAGCGCCAAGCCGACGATTAACCGCGGCACGCTGGAGAAAGAGAGCCGGACGCTGGCACAACGTCTCTCCGTGCTGCACGGTATCAACGCTCCGGAGTTCTTCGACAAAGCGGTCTTTACCTCACTGGTACTGACGCTGCGTGATGAAGGCTATATCAGTGACAGCGGAGATGCGGATGTGGCGCAGACCCAGGCCACCTGGCACATCCTGGCTGACCTGGTGACCAGCGATGTCCGGATGACCATTGAAACGGCTGTCGCGCACGACTGATACCCGCGTAAAGCAAAAAAGGCGACCTCAGGGTCGCCTTTTTTATGTCGCACAGGGCTGTCTGGCAGGCTTCTTACAGCAACGAAGAACCTGACGCGCAGGGGACAGGGACAGAAGAGGAAAGCGTCCCGCGCCAGGGATGGCGCGGGCCGAGCCGTCATGGATGACAGCTTTTGCGTCTTTCCGATCTGGCCCTGTCCCCTGCGCAGGCGCGGTCTTCCCGCTATGACAGGCTGCCTTTCCAGTCAGAACAGCTGAGTGAACGGCGGCGTATTCATTAAAATGCCGAGGAACAGCACCATCCCGACATAGTTGTTATTGAGGAAAGCCTGGAAACAGGGCTGACGTTCGCGCCCGGCTATCAGCTTCTGCTGATAAACAAACAGGGCGGCAGCCAGCAGCAGCGTCCAGTAGAAGGCGCTGTTCAGGTGCAGCATCGTCCCCACCCACGCCATCAGCAGCAGGGTCGCCAGTTGCAGCAGACCAATAATCAGCTTGTCGAAGCGACCAAATAAAATGGCGGTCGACTTCACCCCAATCTTCAGGTCATCGTCCCTGTCCACCATCGCATACTGCGTATCGTAAGCAACCGTCCAGCAGATGTTGGCAATGAATACCAGCCAGCAGACCAGAGGTAAGGACTCACTAACTGCACACCAGGCCATAGGGATTGCCCAGCCAAATGCGGCCCCCAGTACGACCTGCGGCAGATGGGTATAGCGCTTCATAAAGGGATAGACCCAGGCCAGCGCCAGCCCCACTACGGAAAGCATGATGGTCATCAGGTTCATGGTCAGCACCAGCGCAAAAGCCACCAGCCCCAGAATCACAAACAGCAGCTTCGCTTCTCTGGCACTCACCGCGCCGCTGGCCAGCGGCCGATGTCGGGTGCGCTCAACGTGACCATCCACTTTGCGATCGGCATAGTCATTGATGACACAACCCGCCGCCCGCATCACAAAGACCCCGGCCACAAACACCGCCAGCACCGGTAACGGCGGCATCGCCATGTCAGCCAGCCAGAGTGCCCAGAGCGTGGGCCACATCAGCAGCAGCGTGCCGATCGGTTTATCGATGCGCATCAGGCGGCTGTAGTCCCGCCATTTATTCATACTTAAGCTCTTTTCCACCACAAAATCCTCAGACCAGATCGCGATAGAGCGGCGATGCCGGTAAAAACAGTTCAGTCAGCAGCAGCGGCTTGCCGGAGAGGCGCAGACGCGACCGCCGCCCCCACAATGCATCAATCTGTCCGGGTTCAATAAAATCGCGGGTCAGCGTCG
Source organism: Pantoea sp. PA1 (assembly GCF_056856975.1). Classification (NCBI taxonomy): domain Bacteria; kingdom Pseudomonadati; phylum Pseudomonadota; class Gammaproteobacteria; order Enterobacterales; family Erwiniaceae; genus Pantoea; species Pantoea sp. PA1. The sequence goes on along the minus strand of NZ_JBXGEE010000002.1, from coordinate 29,833 downwards.
AAGAGGAGAAAAGATAGCGACCCAGAGGACGGGTACCCAGCTGCTGCAGCATCGCCTCAGGCCCGTTGAGGGTGCTTTCCGGCACCAGGGTGCGGCCCGCCAGCCAGGGCTGATCGTCGCCGAACAGCAGCACTTCACGCAGCCAGAAGCGTTCATCATCCGGCAACAGGGCGCGTTCCTCGCCCAACTCGCTGGCGTCGATAAAGCCTTCGCGCAATGGCTGAATCGTCACCCGCTGACAATGCTGTTCAAAACGGCGCGTCATTGAATCCTCTTCCATCAGCCAGTCGAGCAACGGCGGCGCGAGGGCTGCCTGCGATGGAGAAAGCCAGTTGAGCGCACCTAATAAGCTGAGCGCGTCTTGAGACATAGCACCACTCCCGGTAATTTTGAGGTCGGTAGTTTAGCGCAGAGACGCGATGCGAACACCTGCCGTCGTACCAGACGGCAGGTGAATTATTCGCGTTTCAGCCGGTTGCTGTTTGCCAGCCACAGCGTAATGACCAGCATCAGTATCGCCGCCGAGTAGCAGAGCGTATCGAAGGGATTTTTGTGATCGACAATAATCAGGCGGATGATCGCCGTAATGCCGATGTAGACAAAATAGCGTAGCGGAAAGTGATAGCCGGACTGAAAGTACTTCACTATCAGGGCAATAAATTCGAAGTAGAGGAAATAGATCACGATTCCCTCAATCAGCAGATAGGAAGAGGCCTGCTCGCCGGTATTAAACAGCACGTTTGCCAGATGGATCGTCTCTTTGCCTAAAAAGACGATCAGGATGATCGCCAGACTCAGCAGGCCCACATTCAGCACCCATTGCAGTGCTGTTGCAAGGTGGCGGGCCAAAGGATTTTTGTCACTCATGTTGCGCCTTAAAATGGAGTTATCAGCGCGCATCATCATGCGCGAGTGTGATGTAAATCACAATAACTCCTCAGGCTTCGACATCCACACAGAGTGCATCATAGCGCCAGTATTCACAGTCGCAGTCGATCACCGCTTTTTGCTGATTGCGGTTGATGCGGGTGATCAGCAGGCCGGGGCTGCCGGTCGCCACATTCAGCGCCGGTGCGGCAACGTCCGGCAGCGGGCCGGGCAGAATGGTAAAGCGCGCGCCACCGTAACGAATACCGTAGCGCTGGTCATAGAGGTCGGTCAGGGAGCGCGTCAGATCTTCCTCCAGCAGGCCAGGGAAAAAGTGCGGATTCAGGTAGTGTTCCACATAGAGTACCGCGCGCCCATCAATGCGCCGCAGACGGCGGATGCAGTAGACCACCGAGCCGGGGGCCAGACCCAGTGCTGTCGCCACGGCGTCCTGCGCGGCTACCTCGCCAGCCGCAATAACCTCCGTCGTCGCCCGCCGCCCCTGCTCCGTCGCCATCGCATGAAAGTGGCTGTGGTGCAGCGGGTTGTAGACCAGCCGCGGCGGCGCGATAAACCAGCCCCGACGCAGCTCGCGGTAGATCATCCCCTGCGCTTCCAGCTTGCCCAGCGCTTCACGCAGCGTGATCCGCGTGGTGCTGAAAGCCTCGCTCAGGGCGCGTTCCGCCGGCAACCGCCCGCTCTGAAACTCGCCATCCCGGATACGGCTCAGCAGTGCACTGGCGATCGCCTCCGCCGTTTTGAGTGCGATTGACTCCACAACAGTAGCCTCATTCTGGTGCGACTCCGCACTATAACTGTTCAGGTTAACGCGCCTGTGACGGGCGGATGACCCGGGTCTGCTGCCTTTCTTCCCCCGTATCGCGCGGTTCTGTCATAAATCGTTCATATACAGGGGCTACATTGGCTCGGTTCTTGCTGGACTAGACCAGTCAGGCCCCTCAACTTACACCCGGAGCAACTGAGATGAAAGCGTTTATCGCCTCTGTAGTAGCCAGTGCTGTAGTGCTCACCCTGCCCGTCGCGCAGGCCGCCGATAACGACCTCGCCGCGCTGGAAAAAGCGGCGCGCAGTGAAGGCCAGGTCAACAGCGTCGGGATGCCGGACAGCTGGGCCAACTGGAAGGAGACCTGGAGCGATCTCAATAGCAAATATGGCCTTAAGCACAGCGACACCGATATGTCATCGGCGCAGGAGCTGGCGAAATTTGATGCGGAGAAAGATAACGCCAGCGCTGACATCGGCGACGTCGGCGCGGCCTTTGGCCCCATCGCCGTGGCGAAAGGGCTGACGCAGCCATATAAACCGACCCACTGGGATCAGATCCCGGCCTGGGCCAAAGATAAAGAGGGTCACTGGGCGCTGGCCTATACCGGCACCATCGCTTTCCTGATCGACAAGCAGCAGGTTAAAGATATCCCCCACAGCTGGGCCGATCTGAAAAAAGGTAAGTATGTGGTTACTATCGGTGATGTCGGCGTGGCAGCTCAGGCAGCCAACGGTGTGCTGGCGGCAAACTACGCATTAGGCGGCGACGAGAAGAACCTGAAACCGGCGCTGGCATTCTTTGCTGACCTGGCAAAACAGGGGCGTCTTGGCGTGACCGATCCGGTGATCGCCAACATCGAAAAAGGGGAAGTGCAGATGGCGGTGGTGTGGGACTTTAACGCCCTTAACTACCGTGACCAGATTGATAAAAGCCGCTACGAAGTGGTGATCCCCTCTGACGGTTCTGTGACTTCCGGTTACACCACCCTCATCAACAAATATGCGAAACATCCTGCCGCGGCAAAACTGACGCGCGAATATATCTTCTCAGACCAGGGTCAGATCAACCTGGCGAAGGGCTATGCCCGTCCGATTCGTGCCGAGCATCTGACGCTGCCTGCGGATGTTCAGGCTCGCCTGCTGCCGCAGTCAGAGTATAAAAATGCCCGTCCGGTTAAAGATCAGGCCGCCTGGGATAAATCGTCAAAAATGCTGCCGCGCCTGTGGCAGGAAAACGTCATCATCAACATGCAGCAGTAACCTGCGGCGGGGAGAGGAAATGAAGACTATCCTGGTGGTGCTGGATGGGCTGAGCAATCAGGTCGCACAACATGCAATGGGTTATCTGCATGCCGAATGTTCGCAGGGCAACGGCTTTTACTACCGTCTGACCTGTGAACTGCCCTCGCTGTCGCGGCCGCTTTATGAGTGCATCCTGACCGGCGTCCCGCCGGTCAGAAGCGGCATTATTCACAATGGCGTCAGCCGGTTAAGTCGCGAGCGCAGCATCTTTCACTTTGCCCGTGCGGCGGGCCTGACCACCGCGGCGGCGGCCTACCACTGGGTGAGTGAACTTTATAACCGCACCCCGTTTGTTCCGGCGCGCGATCGTCATACGGACGCGCCGGAACTGCCGATTCAGTATGGTCATTTTTACTCTGACGACAGCTATCCCGATTCGCATCTGTTTGAAGACGCAGAGAGCCTGCGGCTGCGTCACGATCCCGACTTCCTGCTGATCCACCCGATGAACATCGACGACGCCGGTCATAAATCGGGACTCTCCTCACCGCAGTACCGCAACCGGGCGCGCATCGCCGACGGCCTGCTGTCGCAGTGGATGCCGCTGTGGCTGGCCGAGGGCTATCAGGTGATGGTGACCGCCGATCACGGTATGAATGACGATCGCTCCCATGGCGGCATTCTGCCTGAGGAGACTACGGTGCCGCTGTTTGTCTTTGGCCGGGCCTTCTCGCTGCAGCCTGATCTGGCACCGCAGCAGACCGATCTGTGCGGCACCCTGTGCGAACTGCTTGAGGTGCCGCATGACAAACCGGTCTGCCGCGGGCTGCTGGCGGAGCCACCGAGATGAGGAGAAAAGGCTTTGCCCTGCTGCTGCTGCTGCCGTTTGCCCTGTTCTGGGTCGCCTTTCAGCTGGCACCGCTGCTGTGGATCGCCATCAACAGCTTCTGGAGTGAGATGAACAGCCAGTGGGGCTGGGATAACTATCACGACATCCTGACCTCGCCCTTTTATCAGCAGGCGTTTCGTTTTTCGCTCGATATTTCGCTCTGGTCAAGCGTCTATGGATTAGTGATTGCGCTGGTTACCGGCTATTCCCTGCATCAGCTCGGCGGCGGGCGACTGCAGCGCTTCCTGCTCTCCTTTACCAACATGACCAGCAATTTTGCCGGTGTCCCGCTCGCCTTCGCCTTTGTGATCCTGCTGGGGCTGAACGGCTGTCTGACGCTGCTGCTGCGTCACTACGGGCTGATTGAGAGCTTCCGGCTCTTTTCGCGCAACGGCATGGTGCTGGTCTACACCTGGTTCCAGATCCCGCTGGGCGTGCTGCTGCTCTACCCGGCGTTCGACGGACTGAAGAAAGAGTGGCAGGAGTCAGCGGCTCTGCTGGGGGCCAGCCGCTGGCACTACGGGTGGCACATCGCCCTGCCGATTCTGTTTCCGGCGCTGCTTGGCACCTTTGTCATTCTGCTGGCGAACGCGCTGGGGGCGTACGCCACCATTTATGCCCTGACTACCGGAAACTTTAACGTGGTGCCGGTGCGCATCGCCGCGCTGGTCTCCGGGGATATCTCGCTGGACCCCAACACCGGCAGCGCGCTGGCGATGCTGCTGGTGGCGATTATGGCGCTGATCACCCTGGTGCAGCAGTATCTGGTGCGCCGCAGCTATCTCAACGCGAAACAGCCCTGAAGGAGCCGTCATGTCATCTGCTGAGCGCCTGTATCACCGGATAATGGTGGGGGTACTTTTTCTCCTGCTGGCCCTGCCGCTGGCGGCCACGCTGCTCTACGCGATCGCCTCTGACTGGAGTAATACCATTCTGCCGCAGGGCTATAGCCTGAAGTGGTTCATCCAGCTCTGGAGTGACCCGCGTTTTCTGACGGCACTGGGCCATTCCCTGCTGATTTGCTTTGGTGCGCTGCTCTTCTCGCTGCTGCTGGTGCTGCCTGCCATGTTTGTAATCGCTTACTACTATCCACGGCTGGATGCGGTGATGAACATTCTGATCCTGATGCCCTTTGCCGTACCGCCGGTGGTCTCATCAGTGGGTTTGCTGCAGCTCTACTCTTCCTCCCCGCTGATGCTGACCGGCACACCGTGGATACTGATTGGCTGTTATTTCACCATCGCGCTGCCCTTTATCTATCGGGCGCTGGCGAACAATATGCAGGCCATCAACCTTAAAGAGCTGATCGACGCCGCGCAGCTGCTTGGTGCCAGCACCTGGCAGGCGGCACTCTGGGTGGTGCTGCCCAACCTGCGCAAAGGGATGCTGATTGCGGTTCTGCTCTCCTTCTCCTTTCTGATTGGCGAATTTGTCTTTGCTAACCTGCTGGTCAGCAACCGCTATGAAACCCTGCAGGTCTATCTCTACAACATGCGCAACGGCAGCGGTCACTTCACCAGCGCGCTGGTGATCTCCTATTTCTTTGTGGTGCTGCTGGTCACCTGGCTGGCTAACGCCCTGAATCCCGAACGAGGCTGAGTATGAGTTATCTTGAGGTCAGATCGCTGAATAAACGCTATGGACCCACCCCCATTTTCGAGGAGATCGATTTCAGCGCGGCAGAAGGTGAGTTTGTTACCCTGCTCGGCCCCAGCGGCTGCGGTAAATCGACGCTGCTGCGCTGCCTGGCCGGTTTAACCGGCGTCGACAGCGGCGAAATCCGGCTGGCGGGTCACGATATTGTGCCGCTGGCACCGCAGAAGCGCGCCATCGGTATGGTGTTCCAGAGCTACGCACTCTTTCCCAACATGACGGTAGAGAAAAACGTCGCGTTTGGCCTGAAGATGCAGAAGCTGCCCGACGCAGAGATCCGCCAGCGGGTGCCGGAGGTGCTGGAGCTGGTGGAGCTCAGCGACTATGCGCGCCGTTATCCGCATCAGCTGTCGGGCGGACAGTGTCAGCGCGTGGCTCTGGCGCGCTCGCTGGTGACGCGTCCGCGTCTGCTGCTGCTGGATGAGCCACTGTCGGCGCTGGATGCGCGAATCCGTCGCCATCTGCGCGATCAAATCCGCCGCATCCAGCGCGAGCTGAACCTCACGACCCTTTTCGTCACCCACGATCAGGAGGAAGCGCTGACGCTCTCCGATCGTATTGTGCTGATGAACCGGGGTAAAATCGTGCAGAACGGCGATGCCGAAGCGCTCTACACCCAGCCGGCTGACCTCTTCGCCGCCGGGTTTATCGGTAACTACAACCTGCTCAGCGCTGAGCAGGCAACGCGGCTGACCGGCCAGCCTTTTCACAGCCAGGTGGCGATTCGTCCGGAATCAATGCAGTTCACGGCGCAGGGCCAGGGCATTCCTGCGGTCATCCTCAGCCACAGCCTGCTGGGCAACGTCATCCGCTATCGTATCCGGGCGCAGGATGTGGAACTTTCGGTGGATGTGCTTAACCGATCGGCGGCGGATTTGCATCCCGCTGGCAGTCAGATTGGTCTACAATTAGCGATGTCGACTTTGCGCCAGGTGGCTTAAAACACAGGAAAAAATCAGGCAAAGCACGGCAATCCCTTTTCACAGATTGCTCTCTCCGTCAGGCTGGCAGTCTGTGCTTTAAGCCTGACTCTGGAGGAGCAACCCCCCGTGTTAACTCTGCTTAATTTACTCTCCGCTGTGGCCCTGCTGGTCTGGGGCACGCATATCGTCCGCACCGGCATCATGCGGGTTTACGGCGCCGATCTGCGCCGCGTCCTCAGCCGCAGCATAGAAAAGAAACCGATGGCCTTTCTGGCAGGCATTGGTGTGACCACGCTGGTGCAGAGCAGCAATGCCACCACCCTGCTGGTCACCTCCTTTGTGGCGCAGAATCTGGTCAGCCTGACCCCCGCGCTGGTGGTGATCCTGGGGGCGGATGTCGGCACCGCGATCATGGCGCGTATCCTGACGTTTGATCTCTCCTGGCTCTCGCCGCTGTTTATCTTTTTTGGCGTGGTCTTCTTTCTCAGCCGTAAGCAGACCCGAGCCGGACAGCTAGGCCGGGCCAGTATCGGACTGGGTCTGATCCTGCTGGCACTGCAGCTGATTGTTGAAGCCGCCCGCCCGATTACCCAGGCCGCCGGGGTCCAGGTGCTCTTCTCCAGCCTGACCGGCGATGTGATGCTTGATGCCCTGCTGGGCGCGGTCTTCGCTATTATCAGTTACTCCAGCCTGGCTGCAGTGCTGATCACCGCTACGCTGACCGCCACCGGGGTGATCTCTTTCAAGGTGGCGCTCTGTCTGGTGATTGGTGCCAACCTGGGCAGCGGCCTGCTGGCCCTGATCAACGCCAGCGGCTCCAATGCGGCGGGCAAGCGCGTGGCGCTCGGCAGCCTGCTGTTTAAGCTGATCGGCTGCGTGGTGATCCTGCCCTTTGTCGATATCGTGGCGACATGGCTGGATAAGCTGCCGGTGAACGATGAAGAGCTGGTGATCTTCTTCCACGTCTTCTACAACCTGGTTCGCTGCGTGGCGATGGTGCCCTTTGCTGACCTGATGGCGCGCCTCTGCCGTCGTCTCATCGCCGACGATGTGGACACCACTCTGCAGCTGAAACCGAAGCATCTTGACCGCAGCGCGCTGGATACCCCGGCGCTCGCCCTGGTGAATGCCGCCCGCGAGGCGCTGCGCATGGGCGACGTGCTGGAGCAGATGCTGGAGGCGTTCAATAAGGTGATGCATGGGGAATCCCGCGAGGAGCGGACGGTACGGCGGCTGGATGATGATGTCGATGTGCTCTACACCGCCATCAAACTCTATCTGGCGCGGATGCCGAAAGAGGATCTGCCGGAAGAGGATTCGCGACGCTGGGGGGAAATCATTGAGATGTCGCTCAATCTGGAGCAGGCCGGTGACATCATTGAACGGATGAGCGGCGATGTGGCGGATAAGTCGCTGGCGGCGGGCCGCGCCTTCTCAGCCGAGGGGCTGAAAGAGCTGGAAGGCCTGCAGGAGCTGCTGATTAGCAACCTCAGAATGAGTCTGTCGGTGTTTCTGTCGCACGATGTCACCAGTGCTAAACGGCTGCGCCGCGCGAAACATCGTTTCCGCCTGATGATTCGCCGCTACTCGCACGCGCACGTTGACCGCCTGCATCAGCAGAACGTGCAGAGTATTGAGACCAGTTCGCTGCACCTCGGTTTGCTCGGTGATATGAAGCGTCTCAACTCACTGTTCTGCAGCGTCGCCTATACCGTGCTGGAGCAGCCCGATGATGAGCGTGATTATGAATAAGCGCGCAGAGGAGGGAAACCTCTGCGCGCCATCGGTGTTAGGGCTTCTTGATCGGCTTTCCGGACCAGTAGCCCGCCAGCAGTGAACCTGACAGGTTGTGCCACACCGAGAACAGCGCGCCCGGCAGGGCCGCCAGCGGCGAGAAGTAGAGCTTACCCAGCGTCGCCGCCAGACCGGAGTTCTGCATCCCGACCTCCAGCGCCAGCGTGCGGCAGGTTGACTCATCAAAGCCAAACAGCTTGCCTCCCCAGTAACCGCCCAGCAGGCCAATGGCGTTATGCAGGATCACAGCGGCGATCACCATCAGGCCCACCGATCCGATAAAGCTCTGGCTGCCCGCCACGACTGCGCTGATGATCAGCAGAATACAGATCATTGAAAACGCAGGCAGCCAGGGCTCGACCCGGCGAACCACGCTGTTCATGCTGTGATGAATGATCAGCCCGAGGCTGATCGGGATCACCACGATTTTCACGATGCTCAGCAGCATTCCCACCACGTCCACCTGAATATGGGTGTCCACATAAAAGCGGGTCAGCAGCGGCGTGGCGAATACGCCCACCAGCGCCGAGACGGAGGAGATCGTGACCGACAGCGCCACATCCCCCTTCGCCAGATAGATCATCACGTTGCTGGCAGTACCGCTGGCGACGCTGCCGACCAGAATCATCCCCGCAGCGAGATCGGGCGGCATATGGAACAGTTTTGCCAGCGCCCAGGCGGCTAACGGCATCACCAGATAGTGCAGAAAGGTACCGGCAATCACGGGCGCGGGGCGGGTCAGCACCCGTTTAAAATCGTCAATATTGAGCGTCACCCCCATGCCAAACATGATCAGCATCAGCAGATACGTGACCCACGGCCCGATGCCAAGAAACGTTCCGGGCGAGTAATACGCGGCGACAGATAACAGCACGGCCCAGAGCGGGAACAGGCGGGTTAAAGTGGCGAGCATGGCCAGACTTCCTTATAAGAGTGTTGTGTTTTATGCAGAGTTGCCCCTGAAGCACGCCATACAGGAACGACTGCTGACGCGGGCGGGATCATAACATTTCGTTATCACGACGTAAGGCGAAGATGCGGCGAGGCGGGAAAATGCGGATCGACTGCTGCCGATCCGCTGCAAATCGACGAAATTACGCTGCTTTATCCTCTAAACTGCGGAAGATCACACCACCCACCACACCACCGATAACCGGCATCAGCCAGAACATCCACAGTTGTGAGAGTGCCCAGTCCCCCTGGAACAGGGCCACTGCCGTGCTGCGAGCCGGGTTAACCGAGGTGTTGGTCACCGGAATCGTCACCAGATGAATCAGGGTTAACGCCAGGCCAATCGCAATTGGCGCAAAGCCTTTCGGCGCGCGTTCGCTGGTCGCCCCCATGATGACGATCAGGAAGATGGCGGTCATCACGACTTCGCTGATCATGCCCGCCTGCAGGCTGAAGCCACCCGGCGAATGCGTGCCGTAGCCGTTCGCCGCGAAGCCGCTGGCGGCGGCACTGAACTCGCTTCTGCCGCTGGCGATCAGCCAGAGCACCGCACCCGCCGCAATGCCACCCGCCAGCTGCGCGAGGATGTAAGGGATAGCCTGCGCCGCGGGAAAACGTCCGCCTGCCACCAGGCCCAGGGTGACCGCCGGGTTAAAATGACCGCCTGAAATGTGTCCGACCGCATAGGCCATGACCAGCACGCTCAACCCGAACGCCAGCGCCACGCCCAGAAAGCCAATGCCCAGCTGCGGAAACGCGGCAGACAGCACGGCACTCCCGCAACCGCCCGCCACCAGCACAAAGGTGCCCAGCGCTTCTGCGATTAACCTTTTCATGATATTTCCTGTGATTGGGTGAATGGATTTTGCGGCGGGATTATAAAACTGCGCAGGCTGATCGCAACGCAAGTACATGAAATGGCGGGATAAAAGGGTTGCCATTTGGCAACAGGAAATAATAACCCTTTGTAAAGAGGGGATTTATCCGGGATGAGGTAACGCGGGGAAAACCGGCCAGTGTGATCCGGCCGGACGCTTTCTCAGGCCGCGCTGAAGCGGCCTGAGAAAACAGAGAGGCTTACTCGAACAGATTGCGGTGCAGCGTACGCACCACGCTTTCTGCATCGTTGCCCGGCACCAGGAAGCAGAGGTTGTAGCTGCTGGCACCGTAGCAAATCATGCGCAGGTTGAACGGGTCGAGCACACCAAACACCTCTTTGCCAACGCCGCAGGCTTTAGAGAGCTGGTTGCCGATAATCGCCACCAGCGCCAGATCTTCTTCTACTTCTACCCGGCAGAGCGACGAGAGTTCCGTCAGCAGCGCCTGGGTCAGCAGGCTGGCACTGGTAGAGGTGGAGCCGGTGGTGTCGAGCGTCAGCGCCACGCTCACTTCCGAGGTGGTGATCAGATCGACCGAGACGTTGTGGCGCGCCAGAATGTTGAACAGTTCGGCGAGGAAACCAAACGTATGCAGCATGTTGAGGCTGTGCAGCGTTAACAGCGTCTGCTTGCGGCGCAACGCCAGCGCCCGGAACAGCGGCGGGTTGCGGGTTTCGTTGCAGACGCGGGTTCCTCCCGCGGCCGGATCCTTGCTGGAGCCGACAAAGACCGGGATACCGCGGCGTACGGCGGGCAGCAGCGTGGCCGGATGCAGGACTTTCGCGCCAAACGTCGCCATTTCAGCGGCTTCTTCAAAGGTGATTTCATCAATACGCTTCGCGGTCGGCACCACGCGCGGATCGGTGGTGTAGATACCCGGCACATCGGTCCAGATATCCACGCGCGCCGCGTGAAGGGCTTCGCCGAGCAGCGCTGCGGTGTAATCACTGCCGCCACGGCCTAACGTGGTGGTGCGTCCTTCACTTTCACTGCCGATGAAGCCCTGGGTCACAACCAGCGCCTGCGCGATGCGCGGCTGCAGCTGCTCCGTCGCCTGCGTTGCCAGCACGTCGACGTCCGGTACAGCCCGGCCAAAGCGATCGTCGGTGCGCAGCACTCTGCGAACGTCAAACCACTCCGCATTGACCTGGCGTTCACGCAGAATTTCAACAAACAGCAGGGAGGACATCAGCTCGCCGTGACTGACCAGTTCATCGGTCAGGGCACTTGAGGTGGCCAGCGAAGCGGCTTCGGAGAGCATACTGATATTGTCGATCATCCGATCGATTTCATCGCGGATCACATCCGGACGCTGCAGACGATCCACAATGGCATACTGGATACGGCGGATATCATCGAGCATAACGGCACGCTGGGCAGCGGGCTGGCCTTCAGCCAGCGAAACCAGCAGATTGGTGATGCCCGCCGAGGCGGAAAGCACCACCAGACGGGTGCTCGCATCCTGCAGCACCACATCAGCGCTGCGATTCATCGCTTCAAAATCAGCGACGCTGGTGCCGCCAAATTTTGCCACAATCAGTGTTTGAGACATGTAGTAGAACCTCGTGTCAGGTTATCTTGTTCCCGCCATTGAGAAAGGGGTCGGGAAACATTCTTTCAGCCAGGCACAAGGAAAGAGCAGAAACGGGCAGACCAGATCGGGTAGACGAGTCACCCAGAAGCGCCCCACCTTGCGAAACGTCGACTGCACGTTTCTGGTGACAACCCAGAGGATTCAGCCCCTGTAGCCGACAGGCAACACACCGCGTGCTGACCCACCTCGGCGTCGCTCCCCATCATGTGTTTTCGCCGGATACGGTTCCTCCAACACACTGCCTGGGCGACGCGCCTCTTCTGGCTTGCGCACAGGTGCGCAAGTAGGCGCATACATTTAGCCTTTTCTGGCCCTGCTGTCAATGTCAGCATGGCTGGCGCGCCGCATCAGAAAACAAATCTGCCTGCGCCACAGCGTCTAGAGTGCTGGGTGGGTTCAGTCCGACGCGCCCTTTTTTCTGCGAAGCTTAATGGGTTCAGCCGTTGCATTCATTCCTGATTCGGCACAACGTTTTGTACGGCCTTTCGCGTCACACTCGGTCGGACGTTGTCACTGCCCTCTCCGGCTGTTCGCGCCAGTGAATGCTGGCGACAGGATGGGGGCTTTCCGCTCCCCAGCCCGGAGCGCGCTGACAAAATTTTTCCTTTCAGTTACAACTGTGGTCATACTGAAACGCTAAACGGGGTCGATGTGACCCGATGGGATGACGGTTCTTTTTATCAACAAGAGTGTTGCCATGAAAAATATCAATCCGACACAAACCGCAGCCTGGAAAGCGCTGCAACAGCATTTTGAGCAGATGAAATCGGTGGAAATTGCCGATCTGTTTGCTGAGGATGCCGATCGTTTTGCCAAATTCTCTGCCACCTTTGATGATCAGATGCTGGTGGATTTCTCCAAAAACCGCATCATCCAGGAAACCCTCGATAAGTTACAGGCGCTGGCCAGAGAGACCGATCTCAGCGGTGCCATTAAGTCTATGTTCTCGGGTGAGAAGATTAACCGGACCGAAGATCGTGCGGTGCTGCACGTCGCGCTGCGTAACCGCAGCAACACCCCGATTCTGGTGGATGGCAAAGATGTGATGCCGGAAGTGAACGCGGTGCTGGATAAGATGAAAGGCTTCTCCGAACGTATCATCAGCGGCGAGTGGAAAGGCTATACCGGTAAAGCGATTACGGACGTGGTAAACATCGGTATCGGCGGCTCCGACCTTGGCCCGTTCATGGTGACTGAGGCGCTGCGCCCGTATAAAAACCACCTGAACATGCACTTTGTTTCTAACGTTGACGGCACCCACATCGCCGAAACGCTGAAAGATCTCAGCCCGGAAACCACCCTGTTCCTGGTCGCATCGAAGACCTTTACCACGCAGGAAACCATGACCAACGCCCACAGTGCGCGTGACTGGTTCCTGAAAACGGCTGGCGATCAGCAGCACGTGGCGAAACACTTTGCGGCGCTCTCCACCAACGCCAAAGCGGTGGGCGAGTTTGGCATCGACACCAACAACATGTTTGAATTCTGGGACTGGGTCGGCGGTCGCTATTCGCTCTGGTCTGCCATCGGCCTGTCGATCATTCTCTCTATCGGTTTCGATAACTTCGAGCAGCTGCTGAGCGGCGCACACGCCATGGATCAGCACTTTGCCTCGACGCCTGCTGAACAGAACCTGCCGGTGCTGCTGGCGCTGATTGGTATCTGGTACAACAACTTCTTTGGTGCCGAAACCGAAGCGATCCTGCCTTATGACCAGTACATGCACCGCTTTGCGGCCTATTTCCAGCAGGGAAATATGGAGTCAAACGGCAAGTATGTGGATCGCGACGGTCACCCGGTGGACTACCAGACCGGTCCTATTATCTGGGGCGAACCGGGCACCAACGGTCAGCATGCGTTCTATCAGCTGATCCATCAGGGAACCAAGCTGGTGCCGTGCGACTTTATTGCACCCGCCATCAGCCATAACGCCCTCGCCGACCACCATCCGAAGCTGCTTTCCAACTTCTTTGCGCAGACCGAAGCGCTGGCCTTTGGTAAGTCACGCGACGTCGTGGAGAAAGAGTTTACGGATGCCGGTAAATCCGCAGAGTCCGTGGCCCATATCGTGCCGTTCAAAGTCTTTGAAGGTAACCGCCCGACCAACTCTATCCTGCTGCGTGAGATTACCCCATTCAGCCTGGGTGCGCTGATTGCCCTGTATGAACATAAAATCTTCACTCAGGGTGCCATCCTGAATATCTTCACCTTCGATCAGTGGGGTGTGGAATTAGGGAAGCAACTGGCGAACCGCATTCTGCCGGAACTGGAAAATGATGAACAGATTACCAGTCATGACAGTTCCACTAATGCCTTAATTAATCGCTACAAGTCCTGGCGTTAATCGGCTTTAAATTAATCAGGCGGCACATTTGCCGCCTTTTTTGTCTCTGTTTACGCCCTGTCTGGCGCTTTATGGATATACAGACCGTCACTGGCGCGGGAAAATTCCGAAAGTCACCTAAGACAATTCTGAACATTGCCGGAGCATACCCGCCAACACCCAGTATAAAATGGACCTGAAAAGTGTCGTTACCCTGGGTTAACCCTTGATTCATAATCCTATTTAATTTTAGCAATCCTGAGTAAATTCTGATTATTCTTATTCCGTACCAGATATTAATAAAAGAGAACATTACGCTTTGCAATTCTTTAACCCGCAGCGAAATATCTGGCATCAGGCCGAAATATTCCGATATAAAAGGCGGTTATCTCCAATCTGACTGATTAAATCACGCCATCACCTCCTTCGCCGCCCTGGTTTTTATAGCGCTGAACTCTGATATTTTGTTGCCCTATAATGAACGCGCCCGCAATGGGACTGCCTGTCGCTCTGGTCATAGCTTGTCTGTATAGCCAGGGTCGTCAGGCGGAGATCCTTCATTCACTCAATGCAGGAAACGTTGTTATGAAAAAAACTATGGTTGCCGGTGCAGCCCTGATCCTCGTTGCCGCCTCATCCAGCGCCTTTGCCGCGCCGGAAGAAGCGGGTTCCGCAGCTGGCGCGCAGGCGGGAGCAATCTCGTCCGGCACGTCGACCGCTGTCGGTATCGGTGCGCTGGGCGCGCTGGTCGGGATCGGGATCGCCGCTTCTGGCGGTGGTGACGGTGCAAATACCGGTACAACAACCACAACCACGACGAGCACAACTCGTTGATGGAAACCCGAAACGCGTCTGATTGCTGACCGGTGACTCACGGGCAACGCTGACGTTTTAGCGACGCCACGCAGTCCGCCGTTTTGCCGCCAGACGTAACGGGCAGAGCACCTTTAAACATAACCACACGTCTGTGTGGTTATTTTTACTTTGGCATGACTTATCAGGGACACACAGTGCGCCAACTTCCTCTGCTGCTCGCTTGCCTGCTGCTGCAGGCCTGTACACAAACGCAAAAAGGTCTTGAACAGACCCTGCTGCTCGCGGTTAACGGTCCTGACGACGTCACCGTAACCGATCAACAGGTCAACAATCTGCCCTACGCCAGTCTCTATGCCCGGCTGAATGAGGGACCGCGTATTTTCGTGGTGCTGGGCTATAACGAGAATGGTCAGCAGAAATGGGTGACTCAGGATCAGGCGATGCTGGTCACACAGCATGGGCGCCTGGTAAAAACCCTGGGCTTACCGGATAACCTGCTGAGCGTCAGCAATCTGCAGCAGGACCCGCTGGCTGCCGCCCTTCACCTCAGCAATGGCGCAGGCTGGACCCGCATCGTGCAGTGGACCGAACAGGGCAAGGTTCGCGGCGCGACCGTGCGTTCTACCTTTGCGCGCGGCACCGATGAAGTCCTGACCCTCGCGGGCAACCGCATTCCCTGCCGCGTCTGGCATGAGCAGGTGAGCATCGACAGCAGTAACCGCACGTGGGAAAACACCTTCTGGATCGATAACAGCAGCGGCGATGTGGTGCAGGCCCATCAGATGCTGGCGGCAGATGCCTTCCCTGTAGACACCACTATTCTGAAGCCGGCGAAATCATGAAAAAAATAACATTTTTGCTGGCCGGGCTGAGCCTGCTCAGCAGCGCAGGCGCGCAGGCGACGGCGCAGGTGATTGTCCACGCACCGCATAATGGCGGTCAGGCTGAACTGAGCCAGATTGCCGATCTCGCCCAACTGGTGACGCTTCCTCCGCTGCAGGCGAACACGGACTGGCGTCGTACTTTTATTGCCGAGCGCGGTGCCAGCGCCGTGGCACAGCAGCACTATCAGCAGACGCTGGGCGAGCTGCGCGCGTGGCGTGCCGACAGCAGTGGCGACCGGGCGGCGGCCATTGATGAGGTGATCCGCCAGCTGAGTGCGATCAGGGTAACAGGCCGCCAGTTTACCTCGCTCGACCCGGACTGGATCCGTCTGCATCCGGCAGATAACCGTCGTCTGGAAGGCAGCTATGACCTCTGGCTGCAAACCCCGTCCGATTCCGTGCTGCTGCTCGGCGCGCTGAGTGGGGCAGGCAAAGTGAGCTGGCAACCGGGAAAATCCGTACGTGACTATCTTGCGGGGCATTCGTTACTTTCCGGGGCAGAACGCAATTTTGTTACGGTGATTGCTCCGTCGGGTGCCACGCAGCAGGTGCCGGTAGCGTACTGGAATCATCGCCATGTGGAAGTGGAGCCAGGCAGCATTATCTGGCTCGGCTTTTCATCGTGGAGCCTGCCAGGTGCCTATGAAGATCTCAACGATCGCCTCCTCTCCGTACTGACTCACCGGATACCAGACTGATGAAAAAACGTTATCTCTTCAGCCTGCTGGCTGTTTCCGTGGCGGCAGCCTGTCAGGCGCAGGCTGACACCTGGCCTGCGCCGGTGGGACCTTCACAATCTGATTTTGGCGGCGTGGGCCTGATGCAGGTGCCGACCGCGCGCATGGCCAGAGAGGGGGAGTTCAGCCTCAATGCCCGCGACAACGATCAGTATCGCTATTACTCCGCATCGCTGCAGCTCTTCCCGTGGCTGGAGACGACCGTGCGTTACACCGACGTGCGTACCCGCCAGTACAGTGCGGTCTCTGAATTCAGCGGCACGCAGAGCTATAAAGATAAAGCCTTCGACCTGAAACTGCGTCTGTGGCAGGAAGGATTCTGGCTGCCGGAAGTGGCGGTCGGCACCCGCGATCTCGGCGGCACGGGCCTGTTCGACAGCGAATATCTGGTGGCGACCAAGGCCTGGGGGCCGTTCGACTTTACGTTCGGTCTCGGCTGGGGCTATCTCGGCAACAGCGGCACGGTGAAGAACCCCTTCTGTTCCTACAGCGACAGCTACTGTCAGCGTCCACGGGTCGGTGAAGCGGGTTCCATCAACGGCTCGCAGATGTTCCACGGTCCGACGGCGCTGTTTGGCGGTATTGAGTATCAGACCCCCTGGCAGCCGCTGCGCCTTAAAATGGAGTATGAGGGCAACGACTATCAGAATGACTTTGCTGGCCGTCTGGAGCAGCGCAGCAAGCTGAACGTCGGGGCGATTTACCGTGTGACCGACTGGGCGGATATCAACGCCAGCTACGAACGCGGCAACACCTTTATGTTTGGTGTTACCCTGCGCACGAACTTTAACGATCTGCGCCAGGCGCACATCGACAGCGAGAAGCCCGCCTACAATCCGCAGCCGCAGCCGCGTCTGCTGGAGCCGACCGTGGTGGGGAATCAGCTTACCGACCTGAAATATAACGCCGGTCTCGATGGCCCGCGTATTCAGACACAGGGGCATACGCTCTATGTCTCCGGTGAGCAGACCAAATATCGCGATACCCGCGAAGGCGTCGATCGTGCTAACCGCATCATCATGAATCATCTGCCGGACGGCATCGACACCATCAATGTCACCGAGTCGCGCTTTAATATGCCGCAGGTCACCACGGAAACGCAGGTCGCCAGCCTGCGTAACGATCTGCAAGGCTATCCGCTGGGCCATGAGCAGCCGCTGCAGCAGACGCGCAAAGATCCAGTCGATCCGGGCACTACTGAGCAGGGGATGTTTATCCGCAAAGATCGCCTGAACTACAGCCTGTCACCGGTGCTGAATCAGTCGGTGGGCGGCCCGGAGAGTTTCTACATGTATCAGGTCGGCGTGATGGGTAACGTCGATTACTGGCTGACCGACCACCTGCTGGTGGGGGGCAGTCTGTTTGGCAACCTCGCCAACAACTACGATAAGTTCAACTATAACGGCGCACCGGCCGACTCATCGCTGCCGCGCGTGCGTACCCACATCCGCGACTACGTCGAGAATAACGTCTACGTTAACGATCTGCAGGCCAACTATATGGGCCACCTTGGTAACGGCTTCTATGGTCAGGTCTACGGCGGTTATCTGGAGACGATGTATGGCGGCGTGGGCGGCGAGGTGCTCTATCGTCCGGTCGATGCGAACTGGGCGGTGGGCGTCGATGCCAACTACGTCCGGCAGCGTGACTGGGACAACATGATGCAGTTCAACCGCTATAAAGCCTCAACCGGCAACCTGACCGGCTACTGGCGTCCGTGGTTTATGCAGGATGTGCTGGTGAAAGCCAGCGTCGGTCAGTATCTGGCGAAAGATAAAGGCGTGACGGTTGATGTGTCCAAGCGCTTTGACAGCGGCGTGATGGTGGGCGTGTATGCCACGAAAACCAACGTCTCCTCGGAAGAGTATGGCGAGGGTGATTTCACCAAAGGCTTCTATATCTCCGTGCCAATGGATCTGTTCACCGTGACGCCAACACGCGGTCGCGCGCAGGTTAACTGGGTGCCGCTGACGCGCGATGGCGGTCAGATGCTGGGTCGTAAATACCAGCTGTATGATCTGACCTCCGATCGCGACGCGCGCTTTAACTAAGCAGAAGCGGCCTCGTTCAGACGACGGCCGGACGTAAAGCGATGGGAGCATACGCCTGAAGCAAAGCATAGCGGGCCAGGGATGGCCCGCGCTGAGCCTGCCATGGATGGCGTTAAGGCGACTTTGCGCAAGGCGTATGCTCCCTGAGCCTGCTCAGCGGTAAGCGGGTGCACGCACAGGAAACCCGGTCAGATCGGAAAGGCGCTAATGCCATCCCTGGCCGCTCGGCCCGCGCCGTCCCTGGCGCGGGACGCTTTCCTCTTCTGACCGGGTTCCCTGCGCATTGAGCTTATTCATTGCAGTAAGATTCGCCCGGATTTAAATTTCCAGCTGTCTGAAACGGCCTTCAGCCCGCTTTTTTACTCCTCGTCGTAGCCAAGATGCGGTGCCAGCCAGCGTTCCACTTCGCTGACCGACATGCCTTTGCGTGCCGCATAATCCTCCACCTGGTCACGCTGGATCTGCGCCACGGCGAAATATCGACTGTCAGGATGGCTGAAGTACCAGCCGGCGACGGCGGCGCCCGGCCACATGGCATAGGATTCGGTGAGCGTCATGCCGATCTGTTCTTCCACCCCCAGCAGCGTCCAGATGGCCGCTTTTTCGGTGTGATCCGGGCAGGCCGGATAGCCTGGCGCCGGTCGTATCCCCTGATAACGCTCGCGAATCAGCTCGTCATTGCTGAGATTTTCATTGGGGGCGAAGCCCCAGATCACCTTACGCACCCGCTCATGCAGATATTCGGCAAACGCCTCCGCCAGACGGTCCGCCAGCGCCTTCACCATAATCTTGTTGTAGTCGTCATGCTGCAGGTCATATGCCGCCGCCAGCGCATCCTCTTCCAGCCCGCCGGTCACCGCGAAAGCGCCAAGATAATCCGCTTTTCCCGTTGATTTGGGTGCCACGAAATCGGCCAGGCAGTAGTTTGCAAAGTCGGTTTTCTCTGCCTGCTGACGTAAGTGATGACTCACACACAAAACTTCATCGCGCCGCTCATCGCTATAGAGATGGATATCGTCACCGACCCGGTTAGCCGGGAAAATACCGACCACGCCACGGGGTGTCAGCAGCGACTGCTCACTTAGCCTGTCGAGCATCGCACTGGCATCGGCAAACAGACGCTGTGCCTCTTCACCCACCACCTCATCGTCCAGAATGCGGGGATATTTGCCCGCCAGCGACCAGGTCATAAAGAACGGCGTCCAGTCGATATAGTGGCGCAGCGTGTCGATACTGGCCTCAACCTGACTGACGCCGGGGCGATGCGGCACCGGTGGCGTGTAGTTTTCCCACGCGATCAGGCTGGCGTTATCGCGCGCGGCCTGCAGCGACACCGGCGGCGTGCGCGGTTTTTTGCGTGCGTGCTGGATGCGCACGGTTTCATACTCCCGTCGGGTCCGGGCAATAAAATCGGCTTTCAGCGTGTCGGAGAGCAGCGATGACACAACGCCGACGGTGCGTGAAGCGTTCTGCACGTAAACCGTCGGACCGCTGTAGTGCTGCTCGATTTTGACGGCGGTATGCGCCTTTGAGGTAGTCGCGCCGCCTATCAGTAGCGGCAGCGTAAAGCCCTGACGCTCCATCTCCTTCGCCATGTTAACCATCTCATCCAGCGACGGCGTGATCAGGCCCGACAAGCCGATGATATCCGCATCGACTTCCCGCGCGGTTTTCAGGATCTTCTCCCCTGGCACCATCACGCCCAGGTCGATAATTTCGTAGTTATTGCACTGCAGCACCACGCCAACAATATTCTTGCCGATGTCATGCACATCCCCTTTCACCGTGGCCAGCACGATTTTGCCGTTGCTGCGCCCGGCCTCTTTGCTGGCCTCGATAAAGGGTTCCAGATACGCCACCGCCTGTTTCATGACGCGTGCCGATTTCACCACCTGCGGCAGGAACATTTTGCCTTCGCCGAACAGGTCGCCGACCACATTCATGCCCGCCATCAGCGGCCCTTCGATAACCTCTATCGGGCGGGACACCTGCTGGCGTGCCTCTTCGGTGTCCTGCTCAATAAACTCCGTTATTCCTTTAACCAGCGAATATTCCAGTCGCTTAGCTACCGCCCAGCCGCGCCACTCCGCCAGCTGTTTCTCCTGCGCGCCGTCACTTTTGCCACCACGATACGTTTCCGCCAGCGCCAGCAGCCGCTCGGTGCCCTCTTCGCGCCGGTTGAGGATCACATCTTCGACGGCATCGCGCAGTTCAGCGGGCAGATCGTCATAGATAGCCAGCTGGCCAGCGTTGACAATCCCCATCCCCATGCCGTTGCGGATAGCGTGATAGAGGAACACGGCGTGGATCGCTTCGCGAACCGGTTCGTTGCCGCGAAAAGAAAATGAGACGTTGGAGACGCCGCCCGAGATCATCGCATGGGGCAATTCACGCCGGATATCTTCGCACGCCCCGATAAAGTCCATCGCGTAGTTGTTGTGCTCCTCTATGCCGGTCGCCACGGCAAAGATATTGGGGTCAAAGATGATATCTTCCGGCGGGAAACCGACCTCCTGTGTAAGAATCTGATAAGCCCGGCGGCAGATCGCGATCTTACGGGCGCGGGTATCCGCCTGCCCCACTTCATCAAAGGCCATCACCACCATGGCAGCGCCGTAGCGCCGCACCTGACGGGCATGATGGATAAAGGCCGCCTCGCCCTCCTTCATCGAAATCGAGTTAACGATTCCTTTGCCCTGAATGCACTGTAACCCTTTTTCAATCACTGCCCATTTCGAAGAGTCGATCATCACCGGCACGCGGGCGATATCGGGTTCGCCCGCAATCAGATTCAGAAAACGCACCATCGCCGCTTCAGCGTCGAGCATCCCTTCGTCCATATTGATGTCGATAATCTGTGCGCCGCTCTGCACCTGCTGCAACGCGACGTCCAGCGCCTCGTGATATTTCTCTTCTTTAATCAGTCTTTTAAATTTTGCCGAGCCGGTGACGTTGGTGCGCTCCCCGACGTTCACAAACAGTGATTCGGCGCTGATGTTAAGCGGCTCCAGACCGGAGAGACGACAGGCCACCGGAATAGCCGGTGGCTTCCGCGGTGCGACGCCTTCAACAGCGGCGGCCATGGCGGCAATATGCTGCGGCGTCGTGCCACAGCAGCCGCCAATAATATTCAGGAAGCCGGCACGGGCCCATTCCCCCATCTGCCGGGCCATCACTTCCGCATCGAGATCATATTCGCCAAACGCATTGGGCAGACCCGCGTTGGGGTGCGCGCTGACGTAGCCCTCAGCGATGCGCGACAGCTCCGCCACATACTGACGCAGCTCATCCGGGCCGAGCGCACAGTTCAGGCCAAAAGAGAGGGGTTCTGCATGACGCAGAGCGTTATAAAAGGCTTCGGTGGTCTGGCCGGAGAGCGTCCGCCCGGAGGCATCGGTAATCGTCCCGGAGATCATCAGCGGCAGCGTCACGCCCAGCGCCTCCATCTCGCTCTGCACCGCATAGACCGCGGCTTTCGCATTCAGCGTGTCGAACACCGTTTCAATCATGATGAGGTCAACACCGCCCTCCACCAGCGCGCGGGTCGACTCCCGGTACGCGTCCACCAACTGACTGAAGGTGACGTTGCGGAAGGCGGGATCGTTTACATCGGGCGAGATAGAGCAGGTGCGGTTAGTCGGGCCCAGCACGCCCGCCACAAAGCGCGGACGATCCGGCGTTTTCGCCGTCCACGCATCGGCGCAGGATCGTGCCAGCCGGGCCGCTTCACGGTTAATTTC
This sequence comes from Pantoea sp. PA1, assembly GCF_056856975.1. Lineage (NCBI taxonomy): Bacteria > Pseudomonadati > Pseudomonadota > Gammaproteobacteria > Enterobacterales > Erwiniaceae > Pantoea > Pantoea sp. PA1. The sequence goes on along the minus strand of NZ_JBXGEE010000002.1, from coordinate 7,705 downwards.
TGCCGAGAGGTTTTCCATGCGGTAATCTGCCATCGCAATCGACGTGGCATTGAAGGTGTTGGTTTCGAGGATGTCAGCGCCTGCGGCCAGATAGGCGTCGTGGATCTCGCGGATCACCGCCGGCTGACTCAGCACCAGCAGATCGTTGTTGCCTTTAAGATCGCAGGGCCACTCGGCGAAGCGGCTGCCGCGAAAATCCGCCTCCTCCAGCCGGTAGCACTGGATCAGGGTGCCCATGGCACCGTCCAGCACCATAATGCGTTGTGCGAGCTGCTGATATAACGCGTCGATTTTCGTGCTCACCGTTGCCCCACTCACGTCAGTCTGCTGGCGAAAAAGCCTGTTTTTCATTCTGGCACAAGCTTAACTGGCGACAAAGTCACCTTATGCGGGACGGATAACGATCGCGGGCTGAGAGGTCTGACCAGAAAAGCAGCGTTTGCAAACGTCACGATTAAAACGAAAATGATTTCCACAATGCAAAAGAGGAGTTTCCCATGGCAACGCCGGTTCCCGCTAAGCGCGGCAAAAAACCCCGTAGCACACCTGTCGCCGCACCAGCGGGCGGTCAGGTCCAGTCGCTGACGCGCGGCCTGACCCTGCTGGAGCTGATTGCTGATTCACACGGCAGCGTGGCGCTGACCGAACTGGCCCAGCAGGCGGGCCTGCCAAACTCCACCACCCATCGCCTGCTCAGCACCATGCAGCAGCAGGGTTTTGTCCGTCAGGTGGGCGACCTGGGTCTGTGGACTATCGGCGCACACGCCTTTGTGGTCGGCAGCAGTTTTCTGCAAAGCCGTAACCTGCTGGCGCTGGTGCACCCGGTGCTGCGCAGGCTGATGGAGCAGTCCGGCGAGACGGTCAATCTGGCGGTGCTGGATCTCAGCGATCATCAGGCCGTGATCATCGATCAGGTGCAGTGTACGCAGCTGATGCGGATGTCTGCGCCGATTGGCGGCAAGCTGCCGATGCACGCCTCCGGTGCCGGCAAAGCGTTCCTGGCACATCTGGGCGATGAGCAGGTCACGGCGCTGTTGCATCAGAAGGGCTTGCACTACTACACCGCGAAGACGCTGATGTCGCCGCAGAGCCTGAAGGAGAATCTGGCACAGGTGCGCAAAGCGGGCTTTTCCTTTGACGATGAAGAGCATGCGCTGGGTCTGCGCTGTGTCGCCGCCCCCATCTATGACGAACATGGCGACGCCTTTGCGGCGCTCTCCATCTCCGGCCCGATTGCCCGCATGACGGATGACCGCATTACTGAACTCGGCGCGCTGGTCATCCGCGAGGCGCGACAGGTTACGCTGGCGTACAGCGGTCGTTAACGGTTTCTGCCGCGTAGCAGACGCTGAAACGCTGCGTCTGCCGCCAGGCAATTACCTCTTCCACATGGCCCTGAGCGATGCGCTGCTGCTGAGCGCGCCACCAGCCGGGGTCAAAAAGCTCCGGATGCAGTTGCAGCAGCAAGGCGCCGGTCGCGGCTTCGCTGCATAACGCATAGCGGAAAGTCTCCGGAAACACATCGTCCGGCCCGACGCTGTACCAGGGCTCTGCGCTGAGTTCATCTTCCTCATAACGCGCGCGCGGCACCTCCCGGAAGTTCAGTTCGAGCATCGGGCGGATCTCATCGTAGTCATAAAAAATGACCCGGCCATGGCGGGTGATGCCGAAGTTTTTAAACAGCATATCGCCGGGAAAGATATTGGCGGCCGCCAGCTGCCGGATGGCGTTGCCATACTCCTCGATTGCATGATGCCGCTCTGCCGCGCTGGCCTGCGCCAGATAGAGATTAAGCGGCTGCATCCGTCGCTCCAGCCACAGATGACGAATGATCAGACGGTCGCCCCGGATCTCCACTTTTTCTGCCGCACAGGCGTTCAGCTCAGCCAGCAGCGCCGGTGAGAAGCGCGCCAGCGGCAGCGCAAACTGCTCAAACTCCTGCGTATCGGCCATACGTCCCACGCGATCATGCTCTTTGACCTGCTGATAACAGGCGCGCACCTGCGCTTCCGTCACCTCTTTCTGTGGCGCGAAGCGATCCTTAATGACCTTAAACACCCGATCAAACCCCGGCAGCGTGAAAACCAGCATCACCATGCCGCGCACGCCAGGCGCGATCTCAAAGGCCGCATCACTCTCTGCCAGCGCCTGAAGATATTCACGGTAGCTTTCCGTTTTGCCATGTTTCTGGCAGCCAATTGCCCTGTACCGTTCCGCCAGGGTTTTGCCTGGCAGAATCTGTTGCAGCCAGGCGACCAGCGCAGCAGGCACCGGGGCATAGACCATAAAACAGGCGCGGGCGAACCCAAAGACAATGCTGGCGTCATTCACATCGGTGAGACAGGTGTCTATCCAGAGTTCGCCGGCGTCAGTGCGCTGAATCGGCAGCAGACAGGGAGCGATGCCTTCCGGCAGATGCAGGCGCGCCACCAGCCACGCGGTTTTGTTGCGATAAAAAAGCTCACTGCTGACCTCAAGCCAGCCCTGATCCAGACCGGCAAAGTGCGACGTCAGGTGACGGACAATCCAGCCGACATCCCGGGCGCGATGCTGCCACGGCAGGGTCAGCGGTAAATCGGCCAGAGCCTGATCCACCACGGCCCGCCAGCCTCTGTCCGGCAGATAACGTCGCGACAGGGGCCGCAAAGGGGTGACCGGCGTAGCCTGGGATTGAGAGCTGAAGATAAACAGGCGCTCCGGCTGCAGATCGGCATGGCCATGTAACCGGCAGTAGACGGAGTTAAAAAAGCTTTCGGCAATCTCATGCCGCGGGTAGCCGGGAAGCAGGCTCTGATAGTGTTCCTTGATCCGCAGCCAGAATGCCTGATCCCAGTCTGCCGCACCGTTCAGCACCCGCAGCTGGTCAGCAACCAGAGAGACATGATGGTCGTAGAGGTGGATGCGAGCCTTCATGGCGTGCTGCACCGCCTGCCACTCCGCCTGTTCAAACCGCTGCTGCGCCCCGGCGGTGATATCCAGAAAGCGGCCATACTGCGCATCTGACCCCTGCAGAATCGTGTGGGCGATTAAAGATTCACGTGGCGGCATAATCAGCTCCGGCAAAGGCCCGCCCGCAGCGTGCGGGCGGGGGATCCGTCAGGAAAGCGCGTCAGAACTGATGCTCTTCGGTCGAACCGGTCAGCGCCGTGACCGACGATTTACCGCCCTGAATGGTGGTGGTGACCTGATCGAAATAGCCGGTGCCCACCTCCTGCTGATGCGACGAGAAGCTGTAACCGCGATCGCGCGCCGCAAACTCAGGTTGCTGAACCTTTTCAACATAGTGACGCATCCCTTCGCCCTGAGCATAGGCATGGGCCAGATCAAACATGTTGAACCACATGCTGTGGATGCCTGCCAGCGTGATGAACTGGAAGCGATAACCCATGTCGCTGAGCGACTGCTGAAACGTCGCGATGGTGCTGTCGTCGAGATTCTTCTTCCAGTTGAACGACGGCGAACAGTTGTAGGCCAGCAGTTTGCCGGGAAAGCGCGCATGGATGGCGTCGGCAAAGCGCTGCGCCATCGCCAGGTCCGGCGTCGAGGTTTCACACCACAGGATGTCAGCATAGGGTGCATAGGCCAGACCGCGACTGATCGCCTGTTCTATCCCCGCATGGGTGCGAAAGAACCCTTCTGCCGTCCGGTCGCCCCGGATAAAGGGACGGTCGTATTCATCGCAGTCTGAAGTGATCAGGTCAGCGGCATCGGCATCGGTGCGGGCCAGCAGCAGGGTGGGCACCCCCATCACATCGGCGGCCAGCCGGGCCGCCACCAGTTTCTGAATCGCCTCCTGAGTCGGCACCAGCACCTTACCGCCCATATGGCCGCATTTTTTCACCGCAGCCAGCTGATCCTCGAAGTGAACCGCCGCGGCACCCGCCTGAATCATCGCCTTCATCAGTTCAAATGCGTTCAGCACGCCGCCAAAACCCGCTTCCGCATCGGCAACAATCGGCAGAAAGAAATCGGTGTACCGGCTGTCACCCGCTTCTATACCCGCAGACCACTGAATCTGATCGGCACGCTGAAAGGTCTGATTGATGCGCGTCACGACCTCCGGCACTGAGTTGACCGGATAGAGCGACTGATCGGGATACATCTGCCCGGCAACGTTGGCATCTGCCGCCACCTGCCAGCCAGAGAGATAGATCGCTTCAATGCCCGCTTTCGCCTGCTGGAGGGCCTGACCGCCGCTCAGCGCGCCCAGACTGTTGATGTAGCCCTTCTTTGCCTTGCCGTTCAGCAGTGCCCAGAGTTTCTCTGCACCGCGCTCCGCCAGCGTACAGGCGGGTTGTAATGAGCCGCGCAGATTAACCACCTCTGCTGCGCTGTACGGGCGGGTAATCCCCTGCCAGCGTGCGGTCTGCCAATCCTGTTCAAGTTGCTCGATTTGTTGAGTGCGTGTCATGGCAATAGCTCCTCTGTTCAGGGGATCAGGCGGTAGCCTGGCAGGGTAAGAAAGGAAACCAGTTCGCGTTCGGTGGTGATCTGCGCCATCAGCTGCGCCGCGTCGTGGTAGCGACCGCCGCTGAAACGGGATTCACCCAGCGTGTTTTGCAGCAGATGCAACTCTTCGTTCAGCCAGCGCAGAAACAGTTCAGCGGTGACCGGCTGGCCGCTGTCCAGGATTTGCTGGTGGCGAATCCACTGCCAGATAGAGGTGCGCGCAATCTCCGCCGTGGCGGCATCCTCCATCAGTCCATCAATCGGCACACAGCCGTTACCGCTAATCCAGGCCTCAAGGTATTGCAGCGCGACGCGGATGTTGGCACGCATACCCGCCTCGGTGCGTTGCCCTTCACAGGGCGCAAGTAACTGCTCTGCCGTGATCGGGGCGTCCGCTTCACGCATGACATGCAGCTGATTAGGCCGGTCGCCGAGAGCGGCATTGAAGACGGCCATTGCACTCTCTGCCAGGCCAGGATGCGCTATCCAGGTGCCATCGTGTCCATTGCCCGCCTCACGCTGCTTATCTTCCGTTACGCGTTGCAATACCCAGGCATTGCGCGCCGGATCTTTGTGGGGAATGAGGGCCGACATGCCCCCCATCGCAAATGCCCCCCGGCGATGACAGGTTTTAATCAGCAGTCGCGAATAAGCATCCAGGAATGGCTGCGACATGGTCACCGACTGGCGATCCGGCAATATCCGATCCGGATGCTGTTGCAGGGTTTTGATATAGCTGAAGATGTAATCCCAGCGACCGCAGTTCAGGCCGACGATATGATCGCGCAGATTCCACAGGATCTCATCCATCTGGAAGACCGCAGGCAGGGTCTCGATCAGCACCGTCGCTTTGATCGTTCCGCGCGGCAGATCGAACTGATCCTCGCTGAAACGAAAGATCTCACGCCACCAGGCGACCTCCTGCCAGCTTTCGGTTTTCGGCAGATAGAAGTAAGGGCCGCTGCCTTTCGCCAGTAAAGCGCGAACGTTGTGGAAAAAGTAGAGAGCGAAATCGAACAGGCCGCCCGGAATCGCCTTACCCTGCCAGCTGACATGTTTTTCTGACAGATGCAGACCGCGCACCCGGCACATCAGCACCGCCGGATGGGCGTTCAACTGATAGATTTTGCCCTTGTCGCTGGTGTAACTCAGTGTCCCCTGCACCGCCTCGCGCAGCGTCAGCTGACCGTCGATCAGTTTTGACCACGCCGGGGAAAGCGAATCCTCAAAGTCAGCCATAAAGACGTTCACGTCAGCATTCAGCGCGTTGATCACCATCTTCCGATCGGGCGGCCCGGTGATCTCCACCCGGCGATCCGCTAAATCGGCCGGAATGGATCGAATATGCCATTCACTTTCTCTTATGGAAGCGGTTTCCATATCGAAGTCTGGCAGCGTGCCCTGGTCATAGCGTTGTTGTCGCCGCTGGCGGTCGAGCAGCAGTACTTCGCGTTGCGGCGCAAAGCGTGTCACCAGAGCCTTTAAAAACGAGATGGCTTCAGGGGTAAACAGGCTCTCTGCTCCCTGGTTCAGGGGCTGGCTGAAGGTCAGGGTATGGCTGATCACGGAATCTGTCATGCTGGCGCTCTCCTGTATTCAAAAGATCGAATGCAGCGGATCCACTCGCTGTTTGTTTTGTGAGCTACAGATCCAGAGCATAAGCATTTATTTTCTTAAATCAAAAACTATTTCCATTTTTGTATTTAAACGGCGATATCTCTCTGTTTCAGAACGAATTAAAGTTTCATTTTTTAAAGGAATGCTTTTCACCTGGCTTTTTACAGGCGAAAAAAAACCGTGCTGCCATCGGCTAACACGGTTCAGTTGAAGATTAAGCGGGACTATTCCAGCGTCGGATTCATGTGACGCAGATCGAACGGCGTGATCTGATAGACGTAGTAGTTGAGCCAGTTCGAAAACAGCAGATTGCCGTGGCTGCGCCAGGTGGCGCGCGGTGGCAGCGCCGGATTATTCTGCGGGAAATAGTTATACGGAATCTCCGGTTTCACGCCCGCTTCATAATCGCGATGATACTCACCGGCCAGGGTCAGGGCATCATACTCCGGGTGACCGGTAACAAAGACCAGTCGCTTGTCCCTGCTCGCCATCAGATACGCACCGGTTTGTTCCGATTCAGCAAACAGCTCAAGATCGGTGTAATCCGTGATCAGCTGGGTAGGAAAATCAGCATAGCGTGAGTGCGGAGCCAGGAAATTATCATCAAAACCCCGGGTCAGTAACGCGTGCGGATGCAGTATCTGATGCTCATAGACGCCAGACAGTTTGTTCTGTCGGGTTTGTTTCGGAATACCATACAGAATATTCAGCGCAGCCTGCACTGCCCAGCAGACAAACAGGGTCGAGGTAACATGCTCATTTGCCCAGTGCAGCACGCGCTGAATCTGTGGCCAGTAAGCGACATCGTTAAAATCAACCAGTCCGAGCGGCGCACCTGTCACGATTAAGCCATCGTAGTTGTCGTGCTGAATATCTTCGAAATTGCAGTAGAAGTTGTTGAGGTGCTCGCTGGGGGTGTTGCGCGACTCACGGCTGTCGATACGCAGCAGCTGAATATCGATCTGTAAGGGTGAGTTGGACAGCAGACGCAGAAACTGATTTTCCGTTTCGATCTTCTTCGGCATCAGATTCAGTACCAGCACTTTAAGCGGACGGATCTCCTGAACACTGGCGCGCGATGATGTCATGACAAAGACATTTTCATCACGCAAAAAATTTACTGCCGGTAATTCGTCGGGAACCCTGATTGGCATAACCTGCTCACCTCATACAACCGTATAAACGTTTAGACATCTGGATGCCCAACATTAGCCTGATTGGGGTGAGTTGTCGAGGTTTCATGCAGAAAATGAAAATGTTTCAGCTTAAACTGGCAAACAGCAGACGTAAAAAAGCCCCGCACGTCGGTGCGGGGCTTCTTCACTTGTATAATGCCTGGCAGTTCCCTACTCTCGCATGGGGAGGCCCCACACTACCATCGGCGCTACGGCGTTTCACTTCTGAGTTCGGCATGGGGTCAGGTGGGACCACCGCGCTAAAGCCGCCAGGCAGATTCTGTTTTCCGCGCCGCCACAGGGGCCGCGCAGACGTATCCGTCACAAACTGAAAATCACGTCTCTCAAAAACGCCTCTGGCGTTGTAAGGTTAAGCCTCACGGGTCATTAGTACCGGTTAGCTCAACGCATCGCTGCGCTTACACACCCGGCCTATCAACGTCGTCGTCTTCAACGTCCCTTCA